>CAJUCW010000014.1 GCA_910585275.1 uncultured Muribaculaceae bacterium | reverse complement strand
CCTTGATTTTTTATTATGCCGGTGTAAAAATCTCGTGTTTTTTATATAAATTTGCAGGGCAGTTCACAAAGAGCTGCGCATACATGAATCATATAATAATTACCAATTACCCCTCCCCTGTAGTGACGAATTGGGGATACCTCGAAAACTGGAAGAGCACCGCTCCAGTCATGGCTTCATTGCAGTGAGCCTTTTCCGGGCAAAAAGCCGGAACAATTACATTTTCATTTTTTTTAGAACGCAGGAAAGTTCTGTGCAACCAAACATGCCGGAGGCATGTCCCTACATTTCTACCGGTTTGCAACGCCCCTCTCCCTACCCCTTGCACATTACTTTAAATATTAACCACAAATTTTCATAATGAACAATCACCGATTGCTCACAGGGTTGCTTGTGGCGGCCCTGTGGAGCGGCGGGGTGTGCGTTGTCGGGCAGACAAGGCGGGTCCTTACCATGGAGGAGCTGTTTGAAATCGCCGAAACCAACAGCGTGCAACTCCGTCCGTCGTTCAGCGCCGAGGAAGAAGCCCGGCGTGAAATCAGCGTAGCCAGGAGCAAAAATCTTCCCGACATCGAGGCCAACCTGTCGCTCAGTTACATAGGCGACGGTTTTATCACAAAGCGTGATTTCACCGATTATCAAAAAGCCCCTATCCCGCATTTGGGGAACACGCTCGGCATCCACATCAACCAGCCCGTCTATTCCGGAGGCGCCATCACCGCCGGCATAGAAATGGCGGAACTGAAATCGACGGCAGCTCGTTATGCCACGGAACTGCAACGCGACAACATACGGTTCCAACTGGCAGGTTTTTATCTTGACATATACAAATTCGTCAACCTCCGCAGTGTTGTGGAGAACAATATAGAGCAAGCGCGGAAGGTGCTTGAAGAGATGCGCGCACGCTACGAACATGGAGTGGCGTTGCAGAACGACATCACCCGCTACGAACTGCTCGTTTCGAACCTCGAACTCCAATTGGTAAAGATAGACAACACGCTGACCATCCTCAACAGGAACCTTGCGGTGACGGCCGGACTCGGCGATGACACCGAAGTGGTGCCCGACACCGCTATTCTGGATAAATCACTGCCGGCAGCAGGTGAAGAATGGTGGCACGAAGCGGCAGAATCGGAGTCGCCCAGTCTGAAACTCGCCCAATCGGGCGTTGAAATCAGCAAGAAAGTCGAAACGCTCGCGAAAAGCGAACGCTTGCCAAAAATCGGGCTACAGGTAGCCTGGAGCCTCGACGGCCCTATCCTTGTAGAGGTGCCACCGATTGACAGAAACCTCAGTTACTGGTATGTCGGCGTTGGGATAAGCTATAACCTCTCCTCTCTCTATAAGAGCAACAAATCGCTTTCGAAGAGCCGTGCCGCCACACAGACCGCTATCGACAAGCTTGACGCCGCCCGAGAAAACATAAGCTTAGGGGTGCGTGCCGATTATGTGCGGTATATGGAGGCATACGAAGAACTTAAAACCCAGAAGAAAAGCGTGGAACTCGCCGACAAGAACTACAACACCACTTCCACGCGCTATTCTGAAGGGATGGCGCTGATCACCGATATGCTTGACGCAGCCAATTCGAAACTCGACGCCGAACAGATGCTCGTGAACGCCCGCATCAACATCATCTATTATTATTACAAACTCTTATTCACATCAGGAAAAATATGAAACACCGTAGCAAAAAAATAGCCTCATATATAGTGACCGTAGCGGTCATAGCGGCAGCCGCCCTCTGGGCGTGCAGCCGGTTCGTACGTTTCGGCAATGTAGAATTCACCGACAACGCCCAGGTGAAGCAGCAGATTGTGCCTGTGAACAGCCGAGTGCAGGGATATATAAAAGAGATAAGGTTCGAGGAATATGAACCGGTGAAGAAAGGAGACACGCTCGTGATAATCGACGACGCCGACATGCGTCTGCATGTGGCGCAGGCAAGCGCGGACTATCAGAACGCGCTTGCAGGGCGCAACGTGGCCGACCGCACGGTTGGTGTGGCCTCAGCCAACGTAGCCGTAACGGAAGCCTCGATAGCCGAAGCGAAAGTGGTGATGGAACTGGCCGCCACTGACTTCGAGCGCTATAAGAAACTGCTGGAGAAGGATGCCGTGACACGCCAGCAATATGATGCGGCAAAAACTGACTACGAGGCAAAGAAGGCCCGCTACGAGATGCTTTCGCGCCAACGCTCCGCAACATCGTCGGTGGTTGCTGAGACCCGACAGAGAATAGCGCAGAACGATGCGGGGATAGAACTCGCGAAAGCACTCCTGGAAACGGCGGAACTTAACCTGTCGTATTGCGTGATAACGGCCCCCTGCGACGGCTACACCTCAAGAAAGGAGATACAGGCGGGGCAACTCGTACAACCCGGACAGACGCTGCTCGACGTGGTTGATTCGGCCGACGTATGTGTGACCGCCAACTATAAGGAAACGCAGCTGAAGCACATAGTCCCCGGCAGCGACGTGACAATAAAGGTGGACGCCATCCCGGATGTGGAATTCAAGGGGAAAGTGGAATCGATATCGAAAGCCACGGGAGCGTCGCTGTCGGTATTGCCGCAAGACAACTCGGCAGGCAATTTCGTGAAGGTGCGTCAGCGGGTGCCGGTGAGGATATCATTCTCGGCAGACAATTTGCCTGAGGAAATGCAGAAACTGAGGGCTGGCATGAATGTGGAATGTGAAGTAAAATACTGACATGGCAGACTGGCACGCTCCGCAAGGCCCCTTCGACATACCGGATGTGGCCAACTACATCCCACGCCGGCTGAAACCGTGGCTCTTCATATTCTTTGTAGTCATAATCCAATTTTCAGGCGGCGTGTATATGGCGGCGGCCTCCGACATGGTGGGGACCACCGCACTGATGCAGGAAGACATACTGATGGCGGGATATGCCTCGCTGATAGGTCTCGCCGTGAATTTCGCGGTAATGTTCCGTATAAAATTCCGATTCTCCAACCGCACGCAACTTCTTTCGTCAGGCATAGTGCTGATAGCCGCCAACCTGATTTGTGCCAATACAGACTCGATGCCCCTTCTTGTAGGCACCAGTTTCATCGCCGGATGGTTCAGGATGCAGGCCACGTTCGCCTGCAATTCAACCATCCAACTTTGGCTGACCCCGGTGAGAGACATGTCGATATTTTTCTGCTACGTCTATCTGCTGGTTGACGGCGCAATCCAACTCATCGGCATAACCACCATCTATTCAGCCTTCCATTTCCAGTGGGAGTATATGCAATGGATAATGACGGGGGCGTTGGCATTGATGATGTTGATGGTGGCAGTGCTAATAAAGCCGGTGCGCGCCCCGATGTTTATCCCCCTTTTGGGCATCGACTGGATAGGGGCGATTCTTTGGGCCGGCTTCATGATGTGCTTCACATTCATCTGCGTCTATGGCAATTTCTACGACTGGTGGGACGCCGTCGAGATACGGGGAGCTGCCCTTTTAGGCCTCGTATGCCTGGCGATAAATCTTTGGCGGGCCTCCTTTCTCCATCATCCTTATATCTCCTTCCAGGCCATGCGTAACAGGAACGTGATACGAGCCTCAGCCGTATATCTCGTGTTTTTTACGCTGATAGCCACCGAACACGTATTTGAGCATACCTACGCCGCCAACATACTCGGTTTCGACGAAACAAACCTGATAGACCTCAACTGGTATGTATTCGCAGGCATTGTCGTGGGTTGCGGCTTCACCTATTTCACGTTCGCACTGCGCAAATGGAGATACAAAACTATGACGGCAATAGGGTTCGCCCTCGCCACCGTATATCTGGCATATTTCTACTTCTTCTTAGATTATGGAGTTGAGAAAGAGATGCTGTTTATCCCTCTGTTCTTCAGGGGAGCGGCCGCAGTGGTGATTTCTATCGTGTTTCTGACCTCTATCGTGCAGAGCGGACTGCCGTTCCAGGTATTTCCGCAGGCACTGACCGTAAACGGCTTCACAGGAGCAGTGATGGGGGCCACGTTCGGTCCCGCCATTGTGGGGGAATTCCTAAGACACACAATGGCTAAAAACGCTTCGCTGTTGGGGGCTACGCTGACCGATTTCAATCCTTCCACGGCACATATCCCGACCGGTGAACTTACCGGACTTGTACAGATGCAGGCTTTGGTGGTTTCGATGAAGGAGATTTACGGCTGGCTGCTTATCGTGGGGATTGCATCGCTGGCAATTATACTGCTGAGCTACAGCTCGCTGAAACCGGCGGCATTCTTTCCTAAATGGAAAACAATCAGACGCACATTCAGAAGGATCGTAAGACTTGAAGAAAAAACAAGCTTTGTGACGGCCCGACAATATGAGACGGCATCACCGGACCCGAAGGCCCGGTAAAGGAACAAGGCTGTCGGAGAGATTGGAAAACAAGTCTTTAAAACAAAGAGGGGAGCGGTTTTGGTGAACCGCTCCCCTCTTTTGCTTATTTATTGCTTTTGACTCGCCTATTTTTCTTAATTCACGGCTTAAGCCCGGCGAAGGATTTTAACGGCGTCGGCTGCCACCGCCGCCCTGGCGATCGGGCATCGGTTTTGCATCTTCAGTGAGTTTGAGTTCAGTGCCGTTCGAAAGCTCCACTTCATAGCCTCCGCGTTTACGGGAAATCTCAACGATTGACTGGCCGTTGAAATTTGCGGAAACATATTTGGCGATAGCGGAAGGAACTATGGCGGAAGGAACCGCGTTGCCACGGGCAGCTTTAACTTCTTTCCAGTCACCGTTATCGCGGAAGTCAATTTCCGCCCCGCTCTGGAGATCAACCTCATATTCCATGCCACGACGTCCCTGGTCTTTTTCAGCTTTTATGACAGCGTCGCCGGGGAAATGTTTGCTCAAGAAGGTCTGTGCCGCATTGGGCAGTTCGGTCTGTTTGATGGGCGTGCCGGCATAAACCATCGCCGACACCGATGATGCCACGATGACGAGAATCAAGCTTAAAAATTTTTTCATTTCTTTTGATATTATTTTTTGATTCAATTTAATTCAATTCATAATGCATAATTAAACATGCCGGATGCATGTCCCTACAATTTCATTCTGCATGTTAGACCAAGAAAACAGATTCGGTTTAATCTATGGATTTATGATTCTAATCCATTGCAAGATTATAATCTATTGCTTTATGATATTGTAGAGGCTGTTAAATTCCTCGATATATTTCCTGCCGACGGGAATGAGCCTGTCGGAATTACGCATATAAATTTTTCTGTTGGAGAATTTGTCGATTTCTTTCAGAGAGACGATAAACGACCTGTGGACACGCTTGAATTTATCGGCAGGCAACATGGCTTCCATTTCTTTCATCGTAATCTGCGACAAGACCATGGGCATGCCGCGGCGGAAAACTTTCACATAATTGTCCATGGCTTCGACAAACATGATTTCGTCGGTGTCGATTACCACATTCTTATATTCCACTTTTAAAGTTATCGTGTCGCGTTGCTGAGGATGGACTTCCCGGTTCTTGTCGAGCCATTTAAGAGCCTTTTCCATGGCGCGTTCAAAACGCGGATAAAAAATGGGCTTATGAAGGAAATCCACCGCATCGACATCGAATCCGTCGAGGGCATATTGCGAATATGCGGTGGTGAATATCAAGCACGTGCCTTCAGGCAGTTCGCGTGCAAGAGCCACACCGTTGTGGGAGTTCATTTCAATGTCGAGGAAAACGATGTCGGGACGTGCCAAGCGGACCCGCTCCATACCGGCAATCGGAGACGTAAAGGTTTCCAAATCGACGTCACCGTATTTTTTACAATATTCCTGAATGATACTCAGTGCTATCGGTTCATCGTCAATAGCTATACATTTTATCATGCCTTTAAATCAATTATCAATTTCACTTTGAAGGAAGAGCCTTCGTTAATTATTTCAAGTTGATGTTTGCCGGGATAGATGAGACCGAGTCTTTTCCGGCAATTATCGATTCCCATGTGTTCGCCTCCTATACGTTTGACCGGGAAGACATGGTTGGTCGTCAAAAATTCCATTTTACCATCTTTCTCACGCAAACACATCTTTATACAACCCTTTTCGACAGGAGAAACCCCATGCTTGAAGCAGTTTTCAACAAACGTCACAAGCAGCATGGGTGGGATGGTCAGCGAACTGTCGGCTATATCAACATCGAGAATTACGGAAGTCATTTCATTGAGTCTAAGCTTCTGGAGGCCTACGTATTGCTTTATATAATCGACCTCTTCCGAAAGAGGAACAAAGTCGCACATCGAAGTTGTGTGCATATACCTCATCATCGAAATAAATTTTTCTAATGAAGCGAGAGCGTTTTCGTCTTTCATCAGAAACAATCCATATAGCGAATTAAGCGTATTGAACATGAAATGCGGCTTTATCTGGGCTTTATAGAGGCTTATTTCCGCCTTATCCCTCTCTGACTCGACGGCACGCCGGCGCGAGCGCTGTATGTTGGTCTGGGTAAGTAGCCCAACAGCAAAACTGAACGCCTCGACAATCATAAAAAGCGACCATACGGCCTGCTGGTATTGCTGGATGTTGGGAAATACGCGACCGATGCCCATATCATGGATGCTGGGTTTCGGAGGATATAACGTCACACAGGAGATGACATAAGTGACAAGGAAAGGGAGCACCGCCATCGCTATGCCCGCCATGAAACACTTTCCCCTCCTGAAAAGATAAGGGACGGTGAGGAATCTGTTGAGAAAATAAAGGAAATAAAGCCATACACCGATGGAAACGACATACCATGGAAAGTTATGAAACCATCGCTCTATAGGGAAAATCAGCGTCATCAAGGGCAAGACAACGATGCAGAAAGCAAGGTCTATATATAGAGAAAGATTTTTCAAAACAACTTCTTTATTATTACAATGCAAAGTTAAACATTTTTTATTTCTGATTGGAGTGCGGCCACTACCATTGACCACCATTTCAAAGCCGTTAATCAATAAGAGTCCTACGCCATGGAAGGCGACAGTGTGCAATCCATTAACTTTGCGCAAAAATCATACAGACATGACAGTAAAAACGTTTATAGACCGACCTGTGCTTGCCGGAGTGATTTCAGTGCTGATAGTCATTCTCGGCATATTGGGATTGCTGCAACTTCCAATCGAACAATTCCCTAATATAGCGCCTCCGACCGTAAGGGTTTCAGCCACCTATACAGGAGCAAATGCGGAGACAGTATTGAAGAGCGTAATCGTGCCACTGGAGGAATCTTTGAACGGAGTGGAAGACATGATGTATATGACCTCGACGGCGACCAACACCGGCACCGCATCTATAACCATCTATTTCAAACAAGGCACCGACGCGGATATGGCTGTGGTCAACGTGCAGAACAGAGTGGCATCGGCACAAGGCCTGCTTCCTGCCGAAGTGACCAAAAGCGGAGTAACGGTAAGAAAACGCCAGAACAGCACCCTTAAATCAATCACCCTATACAGCCCCGACGACACATACGATGCGAAATTTCTGACGAACTACATGAAAATCAACATAGAGCCACAGATTTCGCGAATATCCGGCGTGGGGGAAGTGAATATTTTCAGTGCGGAATATGCCATGCGGATATGGTTGGATCCCGACAAGATGTCGCAATACGGATTGGTGCCGGCCGACATTGACAAAGTGCTTGCCGACCAGAACATAGAATCGCCAACCGGCACACTGGGCGCAGAGTCGTCCAACACATTCCAATATGTGCTTAAATATCGCGGACGTTATGAGAACGTGGACGAATACGAAAACCTTGTGGTGAGGGCACTTCCCGATGGCAACGTGCTTCGCCTGAAGGATATCGCTACAGTGGAACTCGGGGCGGTGAACTACGCCATGTTGAGCCAGACCAGCGGCCACCCCGGAGCTAACGCCATGATAGCCCAGACGGCAGGGTCAAATGCCAACGAAGTGATTCTCGAAATCGACAAAACACTCGACGAAATCAGGCAAAACCTGACTCCCGGAATGGTTCTGACGGATATACAAAGTTCAAAAGACTTTCTCGATGCCTCTATCTACAAAGTAATTGAAACCCTTGTAATTGCGTTGATTCTCGTAATCCTGATTGTCTATCTGTTTCTACACGATTGGCGCGCCACCCTCATACCTTCGATTTCTATTATCGTATCGCTCATCGGCACTTTCGCTTTCCTTTACGCGGTAGGGTTCACGCTCAATATGCTCACGTTGTTCGCAATCGTGCTTGTAATCGGCACGGTAGTGGATGACTCGGTTGTGGTGGTGGAAGCCGTTCAGGCTAAATTCGACGGCGGAGAGCAAGATCCCTACACTGCCACGGTGGGGGCCATGGGAGGTCTGTCGGCCGCCTTGATAACCACTACGGTGGTGTTTATGGCGGTGTTTATCCCGGTGTGTTTTATGGGAGGCACGTCAGGCACTTTTTACAAACAATTCGGATTGACGATGGCCGTAGCCGTGGGAATATCTCTAATCAACGCCATGACGCTATGCCCCGCCCTAAGCGCACTGCTCATGCGTCCGGACAAATCGGAAGGGGGAAAGAAGAGCTATCTGAAGCGCTTCCATTATGCGTTCGACCGTTCGCTCAACACAGTGGTGGGACAATACCGCACAGGAATATTGTTTCTGTTCAAAAACAGATGGGTGGTCCTGGCATTGTTCGCTTTGTCGGCCGGAGGGCTATGGTGGCTGATGACGACCACGAAAACAGGCCTCGTGCCACAAGAAGATATGGGCACCATCAGCCTGAACGTGCAGGTGGCGCCAGGTTCGAACCTTGCCGAAACCGACGCCATTATGGATGAAATTGAAGCCGCCATAAAAGACATCCCGGAAATAAGCATCTATTCAAGGGTAGCAGGCAAAAACGCGCGCCACGACCAATCGGCATCGGCCGGGTCGTTCAACATAAGGCTTAAAGACTGGAGCGAACGGAAAGACGCCGGACAAGATATAAACTCAGTAATCAAAGAGATTTACAAAAGGACCTCCGGAATAACCAACGCACAGATACGCGCCTCTCAAATGCCGATGATTTCAGGATATGGCACAGGGAGCGGTTTCGAACTCTATGTGCAAGACAGAAAAGGAGCGACAACCGACGAATTGCTAAATGTTACGCGCACATTTATAGACTCACTTAATTCACGTCCCGAGATTTCGCGCGCCTACACGACGTTTGACACGAAATATCCCCAATATATGGTTGAAGTGGATGCCGTAAAATGCATTCAGCGCAACGTTTCACCCTCCGACGTATTGTCGGCACTTTCGGGATATGTCGGGGGAAGCTATTCGTCGAATCTAAACCGGTTTACGAAACTTTACCGCGTAATGGTGCAGGCATCGCCCGAGGCAAGGCTCGACACAGAGTCGCTGAAACGCATTTTTGTGAGAACTTCGACAGGCGAGATGGCGCCTATCGACAATTTCATCACATTGACCCGCGTGTATGGTTCGGAAAGCCTGTCGAGATTCAACCTGTTTCCGTCGGTTTCCGTGTTTGGGGAGCAAGGTGAAGGCTACAGTTCGGGCGAAGCCATAGCGGCAATAAAAGAGACGGCTGAGAAATACCTTCCCACCGGTTTCGGTTATGAATTCGGTGGTATGTCGCGCGAAGAATCATCGTCGGGCGACACGACGGTGCTTGTCTTCAGCATCTGTCTGGCTTTCATATATCTGATTTTATGCGCTTTATATGAAAGCCTCACCATACCCTTTGCCGTGATAGCCGCTGTGCCGTTCGGGCTGGCGGGAAGCTTCCTTTTCGCGCGCTGGTGGGGATTGGAAAACAACATCTATATGCAAATCGGATTGATAATGCTTATCGGACTTTTGGCAAAGACCGCCATCCTGCTGACTGAATATGCCACGGCAAGAAGAAAAGAAGGACTCGGCCTCGTGGCATCGGCAATCTCGGCGGCGAAAGCGCGATTCCGCCCCATCATAATGACATCGGCCACGATGGTGTTCGGTATGTTGCCTTTGATGTTCGCCACGGGCGTGGGGGCCAACGGCAACATATCGGTAGGAGTAGGCACCGTGGGAGGGCTTTTGTTCGGCACGCTGGCGTTGTTGTTCATAGTCCCGGTGTTTTTCGTAGTTTTCCAATATCTGCACGAAAGGATAATGCCGCGCCGCAAAAGAGCGCATTAACCACCGAAATTGGTAATTTCGCCAATTAAAAGAATTCACCCGCAATTACAACGAATTGATTTACACTATATTATTTTTCAATACCTATTCCAAGGTATTTCCCGACAGCGGCATAATGACGAACTTTGCATAACAATTTCTAAGTAGAATTATTATGTATATGTCATTTGGTAAAAGATATATTTTGTTATTAATGGCGTTTTTGCAGGTGACAATAAGTTCGATAGCCCAAAACAATTCAGGCATGGTTTCCGGCAAGGTGCTCTCGCCCGACGGAGAAGCTATAGAATATGCCACCGTGTTCCTGAAAGGCACATCCTTTTCCGGTTTCACCAATGAAAAGGGGCTTTATCATATAAACGCCCCGGAAGGGAACTACACCATAGTCTTTTCATCGGGCGGTTTTGAAAAACAAGAAATGCCGGTGATGATAAAAGGGAACGAACGTGTAAAGCTTAACGTGAAATTAAAACCGGTGGCACAGCTTGCGGAAGTCATCGTCGTCGGCAACCAGCTGAGCAAAGTCAAGAATTCGGCATTCAACGCCACCGCCGTCAATACGCAGGAACTCGTCAACACCACCAAAACCTTGAGCGAAGCCCTGGCGAAAGCCCCAGGCATGAAAATACGCGAAAGCGGCGGAGTGGGTTCCGACATGGCGGTGACAATGGACGGCTTCAGCGGCAAACACGTGAAAGTCTTCATCGACGGAGTGCCGCAGGAGGGTGTGGGGAGTTCTTTCGGCCTGAACAACATCCCGGTGAATTTCGCCGACCGAATTGAAGTTTACAGAGGGGTGGTGCCCGTAGGGTTCGGCGCGGATGCAATCGGCGGGGTCATCAATATAGTCACCCCCCGACGGCAACGCAGCTGGTTTGTGGATGCCTCATATTCATTCGGCTCATTCAACACGCATAAATCATACGTAAACTTCGGTCAGACCCTCGGGAACGGTTTCAAATATGAGATAAACGCCTTCCAGAATTATTCCGACAACGACTACTGGGTTGATTCGCCGGTGGAAGATTTCAAAACGGGGGCAATAAACCGAAAGAAGCCGGAACATGTGCGCCGCTTCAACGACACCTACCACAACGAAGCGGTAATCGCAAAAGCAGGCTTCGTAAACAAACCCTGGGCCGACCGCCTTATGGTGGGATTGAATTACTCGCATGTATATAAAGAAATCCAGACAGGCGTACGCCAGGAAATAGTCTATGGCCAAAAACACCGCCACGGACATTCGCTAATGCCTTCGGTAGAATACGGCAAAAGAGATCTTCTCACCAAAGGGCTCGACGTTTCTTTCAACGCCAACTATAACCGTGACATCACGACCAACGTCGATACCGCCTCGTTGAAATATAACTGGCGAGAGGAAACCGACAGACTGAATTCGCCGGGAGAACAATCTTATCAGCTCTCGAAAGCTATCAACAACAACTGGTCGGCCGCCTTTACAGCCAACTACAGGCTTGGCGAAAAACATCTTTTCACCATCAACGACGTTTTCAACGCATTCAACCGTTCGAACGAAGACTTACTGACCACCCCACCCTCGCGCGATGAATACTCAAAGGTGACGAGCAAGAACATAGCGGGCGTTTCCTACCGATATATGCCCGACAGCAGACTGAGTTTTTCTTTGTTCGGGAAACAATACCACCAGTATGTGTCGGGCCCGATGGCCACCTCTTCGGCGCAAGACGTATATGAACTTACGTCGCGCTCGATAGATTATTTCGGATATGGCGCCGCCGGCACGTGGTTCATGCCGCTCGGGTTCCAGCTCAAGGCATCTTACGAAAAGGCCTACCGTCTGCCCACAATCGAAGAGATGTTTGGCGACGAAGACCTTGAAGTTGGCGACATATCGCTACGCCCGGAAGCCAGCCACAACGTCAATCTCAACCTAAGCTACAACGCCATGTTCGGGAGCAATATAGTGTATGTGGAAGCTGGATTCATCTACCGCGATACGCGCGACTATATACAGCGCAACATACTGGCCTTAAGCGGTGGAAAATCGGCTGCCACCTATGTGAACTACGGCAAAGTCGATACAAAAGGATTCAGCGTGTCGGCCCGCTATAGCTTCTCGGAATGGCTGAGCGTAGGAGGCAACTTCACCCAGATGAACGTGCGCGACAATATGTCCACGGCACAAGGTGGCACCGCGCCCAACATTTCCTATAAGGAGCGTATGCCCAACCTTCCATACATGTTCGCGGACTCCGACGTCAACTTTTACTGGCACGGACTTGGCAGAAAGGGGAACGTATTGACCGTTACCTACGACAACCAATATACCCACAAATTCTGCTACTACACAGCAAACATAGGCTCTAACAACAGCGACTATATGGTGCCTAACCAATTCGCACACAATCTAACCTTGTCATACGGCATCAAAAAAGGGAGATATAATTTCTCGTTCGAATGCCGTAATTTCACGAACGCGCGATTGTATGACAATTTCAGCCTGCAAAAGGCCGGACGCGCATTCTATGGAAAAGTAAGAATTTACTTCGGGAAATAAATTCATAATGCATAATGCATAATTATCATTCAGAAGATTATAAATTATAAATTATAAACTATAAAACAATGAAGAAGAGAAACTATCTATGGCGCGTCATGACGACCGCACTGATTCCGGCAGCCGCACTAATTCCGAGTGCCGCACTGACGGCCTGCTCGGACAAAGACAATCCGACACAGGGCAACGAACCTGAAGATGGCAACGGAAAATTCGTGTTCGCTACTACCGTTCAAGGTTCTAACGCCACTTCCTATGTGCTTCTGACGGGAGAGTCGCTCGACGAAGGAAAACTCTCTACCGTAAACAACGGTCTGCTGAACGACGGCGCAACCCAATGGGTGTTTTACAAGAATTATCTCTACGCCCTTACCTACAACCAGGGGAACGCCGGCACCACCCGCAGCTATATCCTCGGAGCCAACGGACAAATGGAGGCAAGAAGCACGGAATACCGCATCAGCCGTTTCTCTTCTTACGGCACATATAACGATGACATAATCACTATGTCAACCGGGGAAGGCCCGGCTTCTTTTGCCGACTCGAAAGGCTACAAACCCATGACGCTTCTCGTGACGTATCTTAACGTCTTTGACGAGACATCGCGAACCAACGACACCTCGACCGGGCTCTACAGCATGGAGAATTTTCTCGGCAACGGCGAATACGTGACGCTGGCCGGTGCGGAGCAAAGCGGTTCGCGACTTTATTGCGGCGCAATACCGATGGGGCTGAGCCAGTATGGAACCGCCTACGACAACGGCAAATGGGTGCGTCCCGGATTCGAACATCTCGTGCATACGGATGCCGGCGGAACAGGGGCCGGTGGATATAAGGCTGGGGAACTCATAGGCACCCAATATCCCGATGAATGCTGGGTGGCTATTTACGACAACGAACAAATGCTTAACCCCAAGCTCGCCAAGACGGATAAAATCAGCACACCCTGCGGACGCTTCCGTTCACAATATTACCAGACGATATGGGCTGCCGAAAACGGCGACATCTATGTGTTCTCGGCAAGTTATGCCAAGACCATGACCGACCCCGGACAACAGACCACCCTCCCAGCCGGCGTTTGCCGCATCCCTGCCGGGAGCACCGATTTCGACGACTACTATTGCAACATCGAAGCACAGACCCCCGGCGGCAACCGCTCGTTTATGCGTTGCTGGCCTGCGGGAGGCGACCGCTTCCTGATGGTGATGTATGACCGCTCACTGACCGAAAGCAATCCGGCAGCAACCGAGCTCGCCATATTCGACGCATCGACAAAGAAACTCACTTACGTGACCGGGCTTCCGGAGAATGTCTCCTCAATCGGCAAAACGGTATATTCACAGAACGGCAACGTATATATACCCGTCAACGTAGAAAACGAACAGCCCGCAATTTACGCCATAAACACCACCTCCGCACAGGCATCGAAAGGGGTTACAATCGAAGCTACCGACATAACCGGATTCGGATATATGACACCTGTGGAATAATACTATAAGTTATGATGAAATTTTTTCGTAAGATACATTTATGGCTCTCTGTGCCTTTCGGCATCATAATCACGCTCGTGTGTTTTTCAGGCGCGATGCTGATTTTCGAGCCGGAAATCACAAGAGCTATAAAAAGCGACGTTTATTACGTGGCTGACGTGAAAGAACAGGCTTTGCCGATGGGGGAACTGATGGAAACCGTGAAGTCCTCACTCCCCGACAGCGTCAGCATCACCGGCGTTACGGTTTTCTCCAACAAAGAACGCACCTATCAGGTCAACTTGTCGAAACCCCGGCGCGCATCGCTTTTCGTTGACCAATATTCCGGAGAAATCACAGGGAAATACGAACGCCTCGGCTTTTTCTCGACAATGTTCAAGCTTCACCGTTGGCTGCTCGACGGAGCCAACCCCCACGGCGACGGCATGAAAATCGGGAAACTTCTTGTGGGGATTTCCACCCTCGTTTTTGTGATAGCACTGATAACCGGGGTGGTCATCTGGGTGCCGCGCGCTCGCAAAAAATTCGGGCGTAGCCTGTCGATTTCGGTTACTAAAGGGTGGCCGATATTCTGGAAAGGGCTGCACGTGGCCGGAGGTATGTATGCCCTGGTCTTCGTACTCGCCATGGCGTTGACGGGGCTTACATGGTCGTTCGACTGGTATCGCTCGGCATTCTATGCCGTCTGCGGCGTAGAGCACACCCCCCGCAACTTCGCCCAAGCCAACACCGATGCCCGTTCCGATAAAGGAGACTCCAGAGGAGGCCGCGGAGGTGAAAGACACAGAGGAGGCCGACCCGGCGGAGATGGAGAACGAGGCAGGGGACGCGGCGAAAACGGAGAACGAGGCAACCGCCACGGCGGAGGCAGAAGACATTCCGAATTCGGGCGTTGGCAACAAGTATATGATGAAATTAAAGCCAATAACCCAGACGCCCCTCAAATCACCGTAGCACAGGAATCGGCGACGGTGACATTGGGAACAACAGGCAACACTCGTGCTTCCGACCGATACGAATTCAACAGGCGTTCGGGCGAAATCACCCCGGCTACGATGTATGCGGATTCCGTGGAAGCCGATAAACTGCGTGGATGGATTTATTCCATACATACGGGAAGTTTAGGAGGGCTCTTCACCCGCATCCTCTGGTTGCTTGGAGCGTTGCTCGGAGCAAGCCTGCCGCTAACCGGATATTACATCTGGATAAAGCATCTTACGAAAAAGAAGAAACCGATGCCCCAAACGGCATAACAATCCCACCACACCAATTATTACGATGGCAAAAAGAGAGCCGGCCTCAAACGAGACCGGCTCTCTTCTTGCCATTTCTATTCCGGAGACCGTTTTCTAAAACAATCTACAAACCTTGCATGAACCTTTTTTACTTTGACTGACGGAATAGCCATTCCCTTACCGGAAGAAGACGGTAGGCATAATCGAAAGAATACATGTGCTCGCTCCCTTTTCCGTCGGCGGGCAGCACGGTTTTCGATTCGAAGTTGATTATATTTATCGGTGCGCCTTTTGCAAGCTCCTCGGAGGCGAGCTTGTCTTGTTCCTGTTGCGTAAGTTTCGCGCTCCATTCTTCATATTCATATTTCACGCCTGCATCGCGGGCGGCTGTTTCCAAGGCATCGAACGTACCGGCCTTTCCGGCGGTAATGAAGGTGAATTTGTGCTTAACAAGTTCAGGAAACGTCGCGCTGTCCCAATGGCAATCGACGAATATAGAAGCCGCAAACACTTCGGGATAAGTCACGTTGTAATACATGGAAATCATTCCGCCCATAGACTGCCCGGTGGTGTATAAGCGCTTGTCGTCAACATTTTTGTCTTTTGCAGTTTCCTTCACAAGACGCATCACCATATCGACCTCGTCGGTGTGCTGGTAGGCATCGTTGACGGCAACGCCGGAATATTGCGGCACCAGGACGTAGCATGGATGTTCGGACTGCCATTCGGAGGTGGCCCATACCAAGGCGCCGTAGCCTTGGGTGAGAGGACGCGTGGCATCGGTGCCCGGGGTGCTGGCGTCGGCCATAAACAACACGAGGGGATATTTTTTACCGGCTTCGATATTTTTCGGAGTGAAGAGATTGTATTGCAGTGATTTCCCGGTTTCAGAGTCATTGTAGGTCAACTGCTTGAACTCCGGCACTTCAGTCTTTATCATTTCCTGCAAAACGGCATCCCCCGATTTGTCGATGACAGGGCCTCCGCCGGGAGTGCCCAACTGCGGACCACCTGGCTTACCTCCCTTTCCTTTCGGTTCAAGGGCTTTCTGCTCCGTGCTGTCGCTTCCCTGTTTGCTTGTATTTCCGGAACATGACGCTATCGCAGGAACGGCCATAAGGAACGCCACCGACAGCACTGATCCGAATGTCAGTTTCTTTATTTCCATTGCTTATTATAGTTTATGTTTATACATACAAGACCAAGAAGCGTTCAAAAGGTTTAGGCACAACCGCCAACTACCAGATTCAAATGGCGAAAAGAAAAAAAACGAATGGCTTAAAAACAGAGAGGGAAGCGATTCGGAAACCGCTTCCCTCTCCTATCAATTTATAAAGTTCTTATCTAAACTAAACTTAAAACTCTAAACTTTAAACTTTAAACCATAAAACCGACATCTCACTTCGTAAGCTTGGCGCGTTTGCTATCCCAAATGAGATAGATTATGAGGAGGGCATAGGCCACGCAACCGAGAATCTGTGTGAATTCGGGACTCCCGGGGGTGGTGTATTCAAAGCCCACAAACCTCGTGATGGCAGCAAAGACTCCGAACAAGGCTCCGCCGGCAATAAGACCGGAAGCCAAAAGCGTGCCACGGTCGCGGCGCGCGTCGTTGAGTTTGCTGTCTTTGCTCGAATGGCTTACATAATACGCTATCGCACCGCCTACAAGCATAGGAGTGTTGAGCGACAATGGAATGAACATGCCGAGACAGAAAGCAAGCGCCGGAACGCCGAGCCAGTTGAGTATGCATGCCAGAATAGCTCCTACCATGTAGAGAATCCAAGGTGTGTCGCCGCCCATCATAAGGGGTTCGATTACCTTCGCCATTGCATTGGCCTGAGGAGCTACAAGAGCATTGTCGCCGGTGAAACCATAAACCTGATTGAGCACCATAATCACACCTCCTACGGTGGCAGCCGAAACGAGGGTGCCGAGGAATTTCCAGCTTTCCTGTTTTTTAGGTGTGGAACCCAACCAATACCCTATCTTGAGGTCGGTGACAAAACCGCCGGCCATAGAGAGCGCCGTGCAGACAACACCGCCGATTACCATTGAAGCCACGATGCCGGAGGTGCCGTTAAGTCCGATTGCCACGAAAATGGCGGAAGCGATGATAAGGGTCATCAACGTCATACCCGACACCGGGTTGGAACCGACTATGGCGATGGCATTTGCGGCAACTGTGGTAAACAGGAAGGCAATCACAGTAACCACAACCCATGCCACTGCGGCCTGCCAGAAGGTGTGGATAACTCCGAACCAGAAGAAGAGCAACACGGCCACGAGGGCGATGACGATGAAGAACACTATGTGCTTCATGGAGATATCCATCTGCCAGCGCACCTCCTTGGCATCGCCGCCTTTACCTTTCAGTTCGCGGCCGGCAAGGCCGACGGCCTGCGAAATGATGGGCCAAGACTTGATGATGCCTATGACTCCGGCCATGGCTATGCCGCCGATACCTATAAGGCGAGCATAATCGCGGAAAATGCCTTCGGCTGGCATGGCGGCCAGTTCGGCATTGCCATAGGTGCCCATCACCGGTATTACAATCCACCACACAAAAATGGAGCCGGCGAAAATCACGAATGCATACTTGAGCCCCACGATATAGCCGAGACCGAGAAGAGCGGCTCCGGTGTTGCAGCTGAGCACGAGTTTCGTCTTCTCGGCAAGCGCCTGTCCGGCAGTGGAAGCCATTGACGTTACGGTTTCCGCCCACCAGCCGAAAGTGGCAACGATATAATCATACACGCCACCGATAAGAGAGGCCAGGATAAGGGTTTTAGCCTGTCCTCCCCCTTCTGAAGCGGCCGTCTCACCGGAAATTAGCACCTGCGTGGTGGCAGTGGCTTCGGGGAAAGGATACTTGCCATGCATGTCTTTCACGAAATATTTTCGGAAAGGGATAAAGAAAAGAATTCCAAGGATGCCGCCAAGCAATGATGAAAGGAAAATCTCATAAAACCTGACAGTGATGTCTGGATACTTCTCCTGGAGAATAAACAAAGCCGGGAGGGTGAAGATGGCACCCGCCACTATCACCCCCGAACAAGCCCCGATGCTTTGAATGATGACGTTCTGTCCGAGCGGACTCTTTTTACCGAGGGCATTGCTGAGGCCGACCGCAATAATTGCTATAGGGATGGCAGCCTCGAACACCTGCCCCACTTTCAGACCGAGATAAGCTGCAGCCGCCGAGAAAACGACAGCCATGAGCAGACCCATCCCCACGGAATAAGGGGTCACCTCCCGCTGATCGTGAGCGGGATGCATGACCGGCGTGTATTTCTCGTCGTTCCCGAGTTCACGGAATGCGTTCTCGGGGAGACCTGTGCCGGTAGTAAGGTTCTCTTCTTGCATAAAATCGATTATTTTAGATTAGTTTGATGGCGAATTTAATAAAAATTTGATTCATTTTAAAATATTTTGCGATTAAACCATCCATACGTATAAATGTCTAAAAAATCGGGCAGCAGATTCCATGCCCTTACGATTATACCGCAACATTATGAATTTAAGACTTCTGATGCCTCTTTGCGCAGGCATCTTTCCACTTATGGCCTACGCTGTCGGCGACGTCACCGGGAAGGTCATCAATAAAGAATCGGGCGCGCCGATGGACTTCGTGACAGTGCAGCTCGTTGACGCCAACACAGGCAAACCCTTGCCGATAGGCACAAACACAGACGAAGAGGGAGCTTTCATCCTGAAAGGGGTGAAAGACGGCAAATACATCGTACGCATCACCAACATAGGAAGCATTGCGCAGGAACGCCCGGTGAACGTAACGGGTGCGGACATCAACGTAGGCACCATCACGCTCGCCGACGACTCCAAGCTGCTTCAGGAAGTGGTGGTGGAGGGAGTGAGAAGCCAGATGCGTTTCGAGCTCGACAGGAAGGTATTCACGGTAGATGCCAACGTCACGGCGGCCGGCCAGTCGGCTTCCGAACTTCTCGAATCTATTCCTTCGGTAGAAGTTGACCAGGACGGCGAAGTCTCGCTTCGTGGCAACTCCTCGGTGACGGTATGGATAAATGGCAAAGAGTCTGGTCTCACCGCCGACAACCGCGCCCAGATTCTTGAGCAGATTCCCGCCGAGACAATAGACCGTATCGAGGTTATCACCAACCCCTCGGCAAAATATAGCCCGGAGGGCACAGCCGGAATTATAAACATAGTCTTAAAGAAAGATCGCAAGGCAGGCTACTATGGCAGCGCTGAAATCGGTGCCAACACAAGGGGCGGCGGCAACGTGGGTGCAAATGTGAACTTTAATTCAGGGAAAGTGGATGCTTATGCGGGTGTCGGGTTCAGAATGCGCCATCCGAAAGGCGGCTCCACGATGAACCGTGAGTTTGCCGACGGAACGTTCACGAAATCAGCAGGCGAAAGCCCGAGCCACGGCAACGGACTCTTCTTCCGGCTGGGAGCCACATACCATATCACGGACAATGACGACGTATATGCCAACGGATTCGGAATGTTCGGACATAACTGGGGACACTCCACAACGCTATACACTTCCAACGTGCCGGGGAATTGGCTAATCAACAACGATATCTCGCGCAACCGTGGCGACCACCACGGAATGCACGTGGAAGCCGGCTATACCCATAAATGGAGCGACACCCACACCATCGACATCAACGGGGCCTACAACAACTGGGGCGGACCGAACTGGAGGGCATATTCCGAAGAGATAGAGTATGCCGACCGTGATGAGCTCAAATACCAAGAGCAGAACATGGATATGGGCACAAGCTCGTGGGAAGCAAAGGTGGATTACACCAACCAGATGAACGAATGGCTCAAACTCGAGGCAGGATATAACGGCAACTATAACTACGAAAACACGCCGACCGATACCTATTCCGGCACAACTCCCGAAGACATGGTGCAGAACAAGAGCCTCTACAACAGGTTTATCTATCGCAACAATATCTCCGCTTTTTATGCCACACTTGGAGGAAAGGTGAAAAATTTCAGCTTCTCGGCCGGATTGCGTGCGGAGACATGGCAGGTGCGCACGCGCTCCCTCGCTTTCGGGGAAACGGAAAACGAAGTGCCGGAATTCAAGAAAAACAATTTCGCCTTGTTCCCGAGTGCGTTCGTATCATGGTCGCTTCCCCACGACAACGAGATGCAGTTGAACTTCACGCGGCGCATACGCCGTCCGTGGGGCGGTCAGCTCAACTCTTTCCACGACATCTCCAATCCTACAAACATCTCTTACGGTAATCCGGAATTGCAGCCGATGTATTCAAACGCCTTCGAGCTTAACTACATCAAAAGCTGGACCTACCACATGATAAGCCTGTCGGCATATATGCGCACGAGTACCGACATGATGAACCGCATCAGTTATCTCGATGCCGACGTGATGTATAGCACCTGGGCGAATATCGCGGACCAGGTGAACTCAGGATGCGAAATCGTAGCGAAGAATTCCCTCTTCCGCAGCCGGCTCGACCTTACCACCACCGTCAACCTCTACAACAACCATATAAGCGCATGGAATTATGACTTCACGGCTGAAAGCGGCAATAAAATACCGTTGAGTGGAGCCAAACAGAACAGTTTCGCATGGGATGCCCGCATGATGGCGAACGTGCGTCTGCCATGGTCTCTATCATTCCAGGCAACGGGCAACTACAACTCCAAGATGCTTTCCGCTCAGGGTTCGAGACAGGGAGGCTGGAGCGTTGACCTCGGAGTCAGGAGAGTGTTCGGGCCGTGGTCATTGTCGCTCAACTGCCGCGACCTCTTCGATTCTCGCAAATTCAAGAGTACAACTACAGGGCCGGATTATACCCAATATAACGAACGTTGGAGAAACGGACGAACGGTGCGCCTCACAGTCAAGTTCTCGTTCGGCAACATGACTGCCAAACCGGGACGCGACCAGAACGGCGAACCGATGGACGGCAGCGGATATGGAGAAGGAGAAATGTAATCAATTAGCAATTCGCAATTAGAAATTTTAGTTGTTATTTAGTCGTTAGAAAATAATCAGCCGGGTTCTCAATAGAATCCGGCTGATTATTTTATTGATGATTTACTTATTATTCTTTCATTGTTTAGCCTTCTATTATGTAGGCCTTCCAGATTTTATTGGTAAAGCTATTGATAAATCAGCAACCTCCAATTATGCATTATGAATTATGTATTATGAATTCATATTAAATCAAAGGTTGAAATAGAAAGTGCCGAACGAGAGTGGGACATAGAAATCATAGGTGTTGCCGTTGATGAAATAGCTTGTGTTGTAGGCGGGCTGGTTGATGCCTCGGTTCCACATCTGTGTCCATGGATTCCAGGCGTTGAGCACTGTCACGTCGTAATCGACACCGTTGTAATAATAAGCCACATGGAGCGGAATCGTGCGCCATACGCCACGCGCTCCGTAGCCGCAAGCAATCACGTTAGCAGTGCCTTGATTTACCCATGACGGACCGTTAATCACTATTCCCGGCGAGGTGTTCCACCCCGGTCCCCATGGATTGCCCCATGATGGAGGTGGGGCGGGCGCAATTGGTGCGGGTCGAAAACTTCCTCCTGCACCGGGGGCAGGCAACGAATTCTGTGTTCCGCCACCCCATCCCGGAGCGGGAAGACTGTTTTGGGCGCAAAGTCCGAAGACTGCTACCATAACCGTCAACGCAACTGCAAACAGCCGATTGATTCCAAACCTTAATTTCGTGTTTATTTCCGTGTTTTTCATAACTTCATTCCTTTCACGGAATGCGTCACACGAATAAACCGCATAACGCATTCCAATTATTCTACCATAAAAACAATCGGCGCGATTCCTTGGTTTTGTTGCAGCCCCTTCCCCTTTCCCAAAATTAACCTTTAATGAAATACAAATTCCTCTTGAAAAGAAATGCGGTGTGTCATCGTTGATATAATCAATGACACACCGCATTTTTAGTAGCCAAGCAGCGGGTATTCTTATTTCACAAGGAATTTTTTGCCGTTGGCTATGTAAATTCCGGAGGGTAGCATTGCGGAAGCTTCTTCGACAGAGACACCGCTTTTTACGCAAACGCCCTGGAGATTGTAGATATTCACTGAGGGAGCTTCTTCAACCTCGATATCTTCTACACCGGTGGTGCCGTCTTCATTTCGCAAAACCACGGCTATGATATTAAAAGGATTGCCGGCTTCTTTGTTGCCCTGAATCATCAATGCATTGACATCGGAAAGGGAGGAAGCCACATCGATGTCTTTCAAGTCAACCGTAGCCATGCGGGGTGTATGAACAATCTGATCATTGTTGGCCCACAATGTCTCGGGGTTCCACTTTGTCAGGACTTTCATGAAATACCCGTCATAGTCGCCATTGTCTTCCGAAAGATATATGTCCATGTAACGCTGGCCATCATAAGAATAGAAAGCAGTTTTAAAGAGTTCGAGGGTATTCCACTCATCAACCCAGAAATATCCGCCCCACACAGCACCTTGCGGCATATTGAATCCATCGTTGCAAACGCTAACGCCAGTGACGGTGAATGCAGCTCCACAGATTTCAAGTCCGTATTCCTTGAGAGCGGCGAGCATACCTTCGGTGATATATGCCTTGAAATCGGTAGAGTTGTCGCCCAAAACGGTATAGCGGCTACCGGGAAGCCACGTGCCGTTGGCCTTTATTTCTATCACATCGGTGGTATGCGAGAAAGTGATGTAGAGATAGTCGCCGACTTTCACATTGTCAGAGAATTGCTCCGCCGGAATTGTAAGGGTGTTTTCCCAGGTTACTTCTTTTGGTTCCCCTTGATAGAGGGTTTTCAGCATTTCCTGTGCAAAAGAAGGAATGAACGACGTGGCGACAGCCACGATTGAAAGTAAAAACTTCTTCATAATTTTTTTATGGTTAATGATATGCAGGGACAGCACTCCGGAATGTCTTAATGATGGATGTGACACCTGTCGAATCAAACATCCCGGAGGGATGTCCCTACAGAATCAAGCGGTTATCGTTTTGATATTTTCAGATTGGAGATTTCGATGGTGCCCCCGTAACTATTTATAGACCAACAGTTGCGGGCGGTGCCGTAAACGCGGGTGGTATAAGCCACGGTTTCGTTGACATACATCGTCATGACCGAATTATCGGTGATGATTGTGATGTTATAGACACCGTCAATGGGGGTATTGAAGACGTAGCCGTCTGTATTTGGCACAAAACCCATACCTCCCTCTTCTTCATAGTTTATCTTCCTTACGGTCTCGTTTTCGGGATTGACTATTATCGAATAATACTTTTCGGAATCGCTGCCGCGTGCGAAAGAAACGCCAAACTTATCCCACGGTGAAGAAGTTTTCAATTGGAAGGAGATGCGGTTTTCGGTGCCAAGGCGCGGCATCAGTTTATATTCTTCGCCAGTCAGCGTGAAGTCAGCCTGTGCCTCCTGTTGTGCAAAGAGGGAAGCGATGGCGGGTATTTCGCCGAGCGTAATGGTGCCGTCGGGATTCTGAACCACCTTATGAGCTACGAGATTTCCGGCCCAGTCGGCATTGCCTGTGTTGTTGGAACCGGCACGGGTGGCACACCATCCCCAGATGTAGCGGTCGGTGCCGTCGGTGGCCGTCTTTCCGGCATAGAAGCCACGAGAATCAAGGAACCCTTCTTTAGAGTCGGGCCACAAGCCTGCGTCATTGGCGGTACAGGCTTTGAGTTCATCGAGCGTGCGTCCTTTGAAATACTGCACCCTGCGCACGGCATCGTGCTGTTCGGAATAGACGAGATACCACCAGTCGCCCATCTTGAAGAGGTCGGGACATTCGTAAAACCTATCCCACATCATCGTCATAAACACCCCTGCCGACTCCCAGTCGAGTAGATTTGAAGAGGTGTATTCAGCCAACACTCCCTTACCGTTAAGTCTTGTGGATACGAGCATGTGGAAGCGGTTGTCGTCACCCTCGAACACGAACGGATCGCGGAAATCGGCATTACTGTAGGTATCGCCGCCGGTGATGAGGAGCTCGCGGTTCTTCGTCCACGTTTTGAAGTCTTTCGACGTGGCGAGCATTACGGCCTCATTTATGCCGGCAGTGGATGCCGCATTGGGGGAATGAGCCGTATAGAAAGTATAATAAGTGCCGTCGTGGTAGATTGTTGAACCCGTGCCTATGGCGGCATCGAGTTCGGAAGCGCTGCCGCAGGGAATCAGTTCGCCGAGCGACTTATAGGAAGCGGCATCCGAAGTAACCACACCCCAGATGGGATGATAGGTCAAAGGTTGGTTGGGACGATAATCCTGAAGATAGAGCACCTTGAAATTCTTCTCGACCGGATCGAAGAAAGGCATCGGGTCGCCCACATAACCCACATACGGTTTGTAGTAGATGTTCTGGCTCATACCTTCGTCGGTGTCAAGATAGAGTTCGCTTTCGGCGAGGTTCTTGTCGGTCAAGACCGGGCTGTCGCTGCTACAGGCCGTAATCGAGATGGCTGCCGACACCATAGCCGGAACAAGGAATAACATATTGCGTTTCATATTATTAGTCAGACTTAAAATTATTGACAAAGATAATTGATGGCGTTTTTAGTAAGTTTTATCATGTTCTCACGATAAGGATTATCAACGCCGTTTCTGTCATACCACTCATAGGCCGGCGTACCGATTGTAATCACACGGCCCGAGGTGAACCCTTTGAGGGCTTCGTAAGGTTCGAATTCGGCTATTGTGACCCTGTTGACATCATAGTCATGTCCAGAAGCAAGTGCCTTCGCACCGGTGCGCTCCTCCCATCCCGACATCGAGCCGTAGGGATCCCAATCGACTCCCCACTGGAGGGTGCGGTTGGTGTTTGAGCATCCTTTGGAAAGAAGTAATATACGTCCGTTGTCGTCCAAGGGGAGTCCATCGTAGATAGGATGCGATTCATGTCCGGTCACGGTAAAGCCGAGGTCATCGGTAAGAGTCTCGCTGCTGTCGCCGCCAAACATATTGTTGGGACTTTGCTGGTCGCGGGCTATACGCCACACATCGTTGATATATCGGGCACCGTCGCGAGATGCGAGCATTGCACCACCTCTGAGCCAGTAGCTGTTGAAAAGGTCACGCGAATCCCAAAGCTGTCCGGGCCAATCGAGCCAGTCGAAGTGGCACCACACCATCTTGAAATCGTCGAGTTTCACTCGGCCGTCGATAATATCCTGAATGGAGACATAGCGCGTGTTGGGCACGTTTTCAAGCATCCAGCGGCAAGCAGCCTTCGCTTCGTCACCCAAGCCTTCGAGTTCCGACGCATTGCCGATGAATGCTTTCGGTTCCTGCGACATATCGTCCTGAATCACGGTGACGGTATATTCTACAACGGCAGTGCGCTGCGTGGCGGTGAATTTCACGGGTTGCGTGAAGTCGAGAAGTGAGCCGGATTCCGGCGTAACGGTTGTGCCTTCGTTGACGGTAAAGGCCACCTGCATGGCGGTGATGTCGGCATCGTATGGGACGAAACACTGAATCTTACGCGAAACATTGTCGATGGAGCCGGAATATCTTCCGTTGAGCACGAACGTCAGGAACTCGACGTTGTCATGCTTCACGCTTAAAGTGTATTCGGAAAATACGTTGCCATTGATTACCTTGATGGAACGCGGCACGGTGCCGTCGAATTTCGTTCCTACTGGATAATCGCAAGACGCACCTTCGCTGAGGGAAATGGCATCGATGCGGAGTTCCGCCAGATTAACGTCGGTGGAGACGTTGACGGCGACTGTCTTTGAAGTGTGGTCTATGACCCCTTCGAAACCGTTGACTACGATAGATTCGATTCGCGTGTTGCCTCCGAGAGACAGGTCAGACGTATTGTCGCCGTCACAAGACTGAAAGGCGAACGCCAACACCGTAATCAGAAGGATGTATATTGTGTTGAAATATGTTTTCATTTTGCTTTATTATTACCAATTGCCGATGTTTTGTTTGTAATGACCGTTAGACGCGCTCAACTGAGAGAACGGGATGGGAAGATACTCGTTTTTATTTGGAGTGAAATTGGCGGTGGCATAGATGGAGCAATTATCAGCTTCCTCTGCATAATATTTATTGATGACCGCATCTGCCTCGCCCCAGCGAACGAGGTCGAAAAACCTCTCGCTCTCCATAGCCATTTCCAGGCGACGTTCATGCTTCACTATTTTCAAAGCCTCCGCCTGGCTGTAGCCGCCGGCGTAGGGGCGTACGTTCATGCGCACTCCGTAAAGCTGCTGATAGTCGGAAATCATTCCCACGCTCTTGGCCGCCCTGTTGCGCAGGGAATTGACGATAGAAATGGCCTCCGGAATCCCCTGGTTGAGCTGCACGAGGGCTTCGGCACGCATCAGAAGCACGTCGGCGTAGCGGAGCACGATACGGTTCATGGGGGAACCCCACCAACTGCCTTTCACCAGGTATTCGCTTTCAGGGTCAACGTTCTGCTTCAGAGTTACATAGTATCCGTAAAGGCCGTTGCTTCGGCTCCATGTGGCGGTCTTGTCCATGATGAAGTCCTTGTTGAACATATACGGGGTGCCGGGCATACCGACTGTAAGGAAGAGACGGGGATCGGCATAATCGGTGGCCTTGTCATAGTCCTTGTCGTTGAAGTTGTCGAAATACGGCAGTCCGTTTTCATCTGTCTTGAACGCATTGACAAGATTCTGGCTCGGTTTGTAGAAATCGCACCCTCCGTCGGTGACACCGGGAATGTTGGGGACAATAAGGCCGTAAGACCAGTTGCAGTTGCCATGGTTGGTGCCGTCGTTGAAGGAATACTGCATGGCCCAGATTGACTCGGGACCGTTCTCGAATATAGGTTCGGGGCGGAAATTGTTGTGGAAATCCTGCTCCAAAGCCACGTCGGAAGCCGTCATTATCGAGGGCTCGGTATATTTCACCACGTTCATAAGGTCGTCGGCATTGATGGAAGTCACCATATTCGACTCAGGGTCGTCCTGACGGTATGCCTTATAGAGATAAGTCTTGGCGAGATATGCGGCAGCCGCTGCACGGTTGGGGCGCCCCACTTCATCCTGCAAGTCCGGCAGATTGTCGAACGCGAATTTAAAATCGTCGATAATCAGTTGCCAGCCCTGGTCGTTGGTGTAGAGAGTGTTCTCAAGATTGTTGTATTCCGAAGGCGACATCTTCTCATCAATAGCGAACGGGATGTTTTTGTAAAGACGCTTGAGAAGGAAATGGCCGTGGGCGCGAAGGAACTTCATCTCGGCTATGCGACGGTCGCGCAAGGGATAGGAGTTCTTGTCCATTTCTTCAAGGACGGCAAGGGCCGTGTTGGCACGCGAAATCACCTGGTAGAGGCGGTTCCACATATCGGATATGTTCCAGTTTGTGGTCATGATGCCCTGGGAGATTTCGAGGGCATGGAATACGTCGCCGTCCTCGGTGCCGTTGCCTCCCTTGTAAGCGTCGTCGGAACGCACGTCGTAGTTCCACATGGAGAAGGAGGAGTTGATATCCTCGATTGAAATCCAGCCGGCATAGGCGGAAATGACGAGGTTGTCGATATATTGCGGGTCAAGCACCTGTTCCTGGTCGAGAGTGCCTTGCGGCTTCTGCTCGTCGAGGAAGTCGTTGCAGCCGGTGGCTAAAAGCGCCAACGCGATGGCTGCGGGATATAGAGTCTTTTTCATTGAAATTCGAATGTTGTTAGAAAGTTGCATTAATTCCGAAAGTCACGTTGGTGGGAATCGGATAGCCGTAGTTGGGGTTTTCGGGGTCAACGCCCGTGAAACCGTTGCTCTTGATGGTAAGGAGATTCTGCGAACTCACATAGAAGCGGAGCTTTTGCAATTTCAGCTTCTCCGAAAGTTTAGCCGGCAGGTTGTAGCCGAACTGTATGTTGCGCAGTTTTAGATACGAACCGTTTTCAACATAAAAAGTGGATACGCGCTTTTCATTGTTGATGTCTGAACGGCTCAAAGCGGGAATCGAAGAACCGGGGTTCTGCGGTGTCCAGGCGTCGAGAAGCCTTTCACCCTTGTTGAGGAAGCCGATGTTAAGGCCGCTCCAAAGGTCGGTCTCTTTTTTCAGGTCGGAAATCACGTCCTGTCCCTGCACTCCCTGCCAGAACATCGAAAAGTCGAAGTCCTTATACTGAAGATATACGTTGATACCATAAGAGAAATCGGGCGTGGGGTCGTAAATCCATTTCTGGTCTTTTTCATTGATCACGCCGTTTCCGTCGAGGTCTCTCCAGCGGATGCGGCCCGGAGCAGCCCCCTCCTGGATGGCATGGTTGTCAACCTCTGCCTGGTCGCGGAAGATTCCGTCGGCCACGTAGCCGGCCTGCGCCCCGAAAGTATGTCCGATAACGCTATACACCCCGTTGCCTCCGAAAGTTCCGTTAGCTGCAACCGTAGCGGGGATTGCCGTAATCTTGTTGCGGTAGGCAGAGATATTGCCGGTCACCTCATAGTGCAGACCGTAGGAAGTGTCGTTGCGGTAACCAAGGTTGAGTTCCACACCCTTGTTGTCCATAGCACCCGCGTTGATCCACTGCGTGGAACCCTCTCCCATGGCGGCTATGCCCACCATTTCCACAAGGATATCGGAAGTCTTCTTGTAATAAAGGTCGAACGAACCGAAGAAGCGGGAATTGAACATCGACCAGTCGAGACCCACGTTATATTGGGTTGTGGTATCCCACTTGATGTCGGGGTTGCCTATCTGGTTGCGCTTAAAACCAGACTGGAGGATGGAGCCGCCGTTGGTGCCGGCGATGTCATAGGAGGTTCCAAAACTTTGGCCACCGGATTCGTTGACGCCATAATTAGGGACATAGACGAAATAGCGGGCAAGGTTGCTGATTTCCTGATTACCGGTCTGACCCCAGGAGAGGCGGAGTTTCAGGTCGTTGAGCCATGCGTGGTCTTTAAGGAAAGCTTCATTGTTGATGCGCCATCCCAGCGAGACGGAGGGGAAGGTGGCGTAGCGGTTGTTGGCACCGAAACGCGAGGAACCGTCGTAGCGGAGGGTAAGGCCGAGAAGATAGCGGTCGTCGAACGCATAATTGGCTTTGCCGAAAAACGAGACCAGAGAGAAACCGTCGCCCGAGCCGTATGCCTGCGCCTGCCCTACTCCGGCATCGGGCCACATGAAGTCGGGATTGAGGACAGAGAAATCCATCTTATATCCGGAGAACCAGTTGGCGGTCTCGCGATTCAATTCCATGCCGACAAGCGCGTCGAGATGGTTCTTTCCGAAGTCGATGTTGTAGTTGGCCACGAGGTTCCACATCCAGCGGGTCCAGTGTTCCTGTTTAGCCTCGACGGCATTCGTGGAGTTCGCAACGTTGCCTTCGGTGATGGGATAGGTGAAGAAACGCTGCTGTTTCTGCGAGTAGTCAAGACCGAAAGTGGTTCGGAGGTTGAACCCTTTGAAAGGATTGAGGTTGACGTAGGCGTCGCCGAAGAGTCGCCAATAAGTGTAGCGGTTGTCTTTATTGCGCTCCAGGCGTGCGTAGGGGTTCTCCCTGTCGGGATAGCCGCCCACAGGGCCGGCATACTTCCCGTCGGTGGTATAGACCGGAAGTGAGGGATTCGCTTGAAGCACGTTCTGGAGAAAGCCGCCGGGGGCCTGCACTTCGTCGGTGCGGTTGAGGGTGAAATGTTCGCCGATGGTCAGCACATTGTTAAAGGGCTTGAACTCCGTATTGACGCGGGCAGAGAATCTTTCGAAGTCCGTAAACTTTATCACACCGAGATTCTTGTAATAGCCCAGCGAGAAAAACGCGCTCAGTTTATCGGTGCTTCCGCTTATGGAAAGGTTATAGTTCTGCACGAGGCCTGTGCGCGTGGTCTGGTCGAACCAGTCGGTGTCTGCCGCCGGCGTGGTCCCGGCTGCGTCGAGATATTTGTTCATCGAAATCGAATTGAGCACCGGATAGCCGTTGGTGTCGTAACCCCAGTTGTATTTGTAGCCGAGGCCGTTGGTGTTGGGGTCTTCGCCGCCGTTGACGTATGCCTGCCACATTGCCCGGCCGAAACCTTCTGCATTCAAGACCTTCATACGGTTGGTGTAGAACTGTGCGGCCACCGAAAGGTCGAGTGTAATCTTAAGGTCCTTCCCTTTTTTCGTGGTAATGATGATTACGCCGTTGGCGGCACGCGAACCATAGATGGAAGCCGAAGCGGCGTCTTTAAGAATCTGTATGGACTCGATGTCGTTAGGGTTGAGTTCGTGCATACCACCCTTCGTGGGAACCCCGTCGATGATATAAAGTGGGTCATTATTGTTCAAAGTACCGATGCCACGGATGCGGACTGTGGCGGAACCGCTCGGACCGCCGTCGGCTGAAATGTTCATGCCCGGCACTCGCCCTTGGAGGGCCTTGATGGGATTGTTCTCATTTTGCTTTGAAATCTCGTTCACATCGACAGAGGTAATCGCACCGGTTACGTCAACCTTACGTTGGGTGCTGTAGCCCACTACCACGAGTTCGTCGAGCACAGCATTGTCTTCCTCCAGAATGATTGTCATTTTCGGCTCCGCCATGACGGTCTTGGTCTTGAAACCTATATATGACACAATCAGGTTGGCACCTTCGGGCACTGTTATTTCAAAATTACCGTCGAGGTCGGTGGCAACACCGGCCGTAGGCCCTTCGATGCCACAGATGACACTCGCCCCTATGAGGGGTTCGTTGTCGGAGGCTGAAACCACAGTGCCATGCACAGTAATATTCTGTGCCTGCATCGTAATTGCCGTAAGAAACAGCAACAACGCACTGAGAATTGTCTTTTTCATGTTATGTTAGTGTTGGTTAATAATTCTGCCGCAAAATTAGTATGACAAAAGCGGCGGAAATATAACAGATGTTGACTACGCTATCAATTTCCGTGGCAATCCCGTATTGTTAAAATGTTTGCCGATTTTTTACAAACTCCAGTCCCCCGTTTTCAAATTTGGGACACACAACGCCATTATTACATTGATTACATTAAGGTTAACAGCACAAAGCAACATTTTTTATAATGCACAATTTTTTATACACACGAACGAACGACTACACCTTCCCCCGGATTTCGGAAGGCGACACACCAAAGGCGTCTTTATAGCATTTCGAGAAATATGCCAGGGAGGAGAACCCGACCTCGAATGCAATTTCGCCGACTGTTTTCTCGGTGCCGTTCAAAAGCGTCTTTGCCCTGCGCAACCTCATAGTCCGGATTATCTCTACGGGCGTATAATTGGTGAGCGCCTTTATTTTTCTCGTAAGCTGCGACTGGCTCAACCCTATTTTTCCGGCAATTTCATCTACGCTGAGGTTGGAATCGGAAAGACGTTCAGTCACGATATCGGCGAATTTCGAATAGAAATCGCTTTCCACATCATTCGGCGACATATGCGCCGAGGGTGTTTTCGCCTCCGGAGCCTGTCTGCTTTTGTCTTTCATGCCGGGCGCGGCATAGAGTTCTTTTATACGCTTCCTTCCGGCAAGAAGATTTCGGCAGCGTGCGGCAAGCACCTCATTTCCGAATGGTTTCAAAAGATAGCCGTCAACGCCGCTTTCGTATCCCCGGGTCCTCTGCTCGTCGAGCGAACATGCCGTGAGCATAAGCACCGGAATATGCGACGTGGAAACATCGTCCTTGATACGCCTTACGCATTCCATTCCGTCCATCACCGGCATCATCACATCGCAGATGATAAGGTCTGGCACATATTTCACCGCCATCCTCACGCCCTGCATGCCGTCGGATGCGTATATCAGATTATATTCATCGCCCAAGAGATTGCCGATAAGCCGCTGGATGTCGCGGTTGTCGTCAACCACAAGAAGCAACGGCTTCGACGAATCAAATTCCCGGTTCTCTTTCCGGAGCGGCATCAATTCCTTCTCTATGTCGGCTTGCGAAATATTCGATTCCTTCTCTACCGCTTTATTCGAGCAATGACGCACAGGCAACGTGACTATGAATCGACTTCCCTTCCCTTTTTCACTCTCCACATCTATTTTGCCTCCGTGAAGCTCTACGAAAGCTTTCGTAAGTGCCAATCCGATTCCGGAACCCTGCGGATTCTCGGAATCAGCCTGGAAGAATCTTTCGAAAATATGTTGGCAATCCTCTTTCGATATTCCCTCGCCGCTGTCCTTGACTTCAAGCACCACTGTGGAATCGCCATTTTTATGCAGCGACACTTCGATTTTACCATTGTCAGGTGTATGCTTGAAAGCATTGCTCATCAGGTTGAAAAAGACCCTTTCCATTTTTTCGACATCCACACACATACAGAAATCACCTTCGGCGGGGATATGAGTGGAGATGGAAATATCGCGACGTTCAGCCATGCCGTGAAACGCCTCGCTCCAACCTTCGACGAGCAACCTCATGTCGGCCTCCGCGAGATGCATGTCGGATTTGCCGTTTTCATATTTTCTGAAATCGAGAATCTGATTGATGAGGCGCTTCAAAATATTGACGTTTTTCTGAGCCATCTTCATCAGCGACTTATGACGCGGCTCGAGATAATCCACCCCCGCCATTTGCTCCACCGGACCGGATATGAGGGTGAGCGGAGTTCGCAAATCATGTGAAACATTGGTGAAAAACATAAATTTCGCCTGTGTGGCCTCACGAAGTTTGTCGTATAGTTCCTCTTGCTTCCGTTTTTCATCTTCGAGCTGCCTGTTTTTTTGAAGTAACACTTTCTGATGGCGTTTATTGGCACCGATTGTGCGCAAAAGCAGGAAAAGGACGGCGGCAAGAAGCACCGCTATTATGATGGCGGCAAACAATAAAGCTTTCTGCATCCTGTAAAGCGACCAATATTCGTCGAGACGGTCTCTCAAGAAATCAATCGTGCCGGTTTCGTTTGTCAGAAGAGAATCTTGCGAAAGGATAATATCGGCATTCGTTTTGTCGATAGGCGAAAGGGGCGCAACCATATTCATACGGTCATAATGTTCACCTTTGAGTATAGCCACCGCGATTTCAATGAGCCGGTTCCCCTCCGTGGGATAGAGGAAAGTAGCGTCGAGCACCCCGTCTTTCACAGCTTTTATGCCTATGTCGGGATAACCGTCAATCCCCATCACGGCGATGTCGTCGCGCCCTTTGTTTTTAGCGGCCTTCGCCGCCCCTATAGCCATGTGGTCCGTATGGGCGTAAATCATGTTGGTTCCCGGATAAATGTCGAGCAATGAATCTGTGAGATGCTCCGCCAGACTGTTTTCCCAATTTCCATAAACGCTCGCCACTATTTCTGCTCCCTCAACCTCCGAAATTGCATCTTCAAATCCGGCATGCCTCCTCTGGGCAGGCGAAGCCGAGGCGGGCCCCTGGATTTCAATCACCCTGATAGGTTGCTTCACTTTAGAACGGGCATATTTGGCGACGGACCGTCCGAGTTCATAGTTATCGACCTCCATGTGTGCGGTAAAGGCATCACCCTCTATTCGGCGGTCGAATGTCAGAATAGGAATCCCTTTCGAATAAGCCTCCTCTATGACAGGAGTGAGTTCTCTTGATTCGTTAGGTGAGACAATAATGAGGTCGAATCCGTTCTGCATGAAATAGCGGATATCATCTATCTGACGGCCATTGTCGCGTTCAGCCGACCGTATCTCCACGGAAACGTCATCGTGAAGCAACAGTTCCCTCTTGATTTCTTCATTCGTTTTGATCCTCCAATTATCGCCACTACATTGCGAAACCCCGATTTTATACTCCGGGGATTTACGACCGCAGGCGGCAACACCTACCAACAGCAAAACAACAAAAATATGCCAAACGAGTTTTCCCATCAAAATCTTATCGATATAATCAGTAAAATCAAATCACAGCAGAATTAACAGGGGGAGCATATCTCATCACCGAGTTTTTCCACATGCAAAAATAATATAATAGTGAAATAAATACAAATAAAAATTTAGGGAGACGCCTGAGACATCTCCCTAAATTTTTATTTTATTAGAGTCTTTTTCCCTTTCGAGACATAGATGCCGGATGGCAGATTTTGAGGCAAACCGTCCGTATCAGCGGGTCTTATTCTTGTTCCGGACAACGTATATATGTCGGAGTCCGGTGCGCCGGATATGCCGTCAGACGGCAGCATCCCGACCCCGGCACTGGATGATTTCGCATCGAGGACCCACGCTTTTAGGTCTTTCACTTTGACGCTGCCTGCGCAATACGCTTCTATTCCGTCGGCATCGGATTCGGTGGGGAAAACACGGATGGAAGTCGCCCACTTGTCGTTGACAAATATGTCGAGGATGGAATGGTCGATGAAGATATTTATTTTCAACTCCGAACCTGCAACCGGACGCTCCGGAAGAGGACAACGATAGATGCCGTCATAGACTCCCCCATCGTTGACCAGACGACGCAATCCACTGAAATCGGCAACAATCTCCCCTGTAGCCGGTTCGTATCTTATCACACCTTCGCCGGAACCGCTCTTGAAAACCTTGAATCCGAATTCTGAAGCACCGACCTCAAACACTCCGGAAATCTCGACAGCCCTGCCCGCAACCGGAGAAAGGCTCCATTCACCGGAGAGTTCGCTGTCCGCTTTCGAAAACATCGTGGCCGTGCGCATACCCGTCAGACCTGCATAGGGCTTCTGAAGGAGCGTGCCGTCGGCAGACAACGACCATTCCCTCGGGAGGGAATAGCAATGCGCCCATCCGAGATTCCAGTTGTCGATAGAAGACAATTTATCGGGCACGATTCCAAGGACTATGGTCTTTCCGTCATGACGATAGATTGTAGGTGAAAGCAGACCGAAACCTTCACGTGAATTCATCTCTACAAGGCGGGGAGATGCAGAGGAGCCGTCGGCTACAAACCGTCCGTCGGCATCGACGGATCCAACCCAATATAGGGTGCGCACACCTTGCGATGTGCCCAACGGGGTTGCCGTGAATAGCCATTTCCCATCGGGCATAGGAGTGATGGTGGGCATCTCCCAGAAATGACCGTCAACCCCTGCCGTTTTTCCGGAAAAGAACAGATCGCCGTTGTTGCTCCAGATGGCTGAGGCAGGATTATAACGATGGAGCGTAGTAGTGCCTACCCCGTCTTTCGAAGTCCCGACTATCATGAAGGCGTCATCTCCGTTGCGGAAAAAATAGGGGTCGCGGAAATCGTCGGAAAGTCCGGCGGGACGTGAAGCGACGATGGGGTTGCGCGACGATTTAATCCAGTTGTCAAGGGCATCCGATTCCGGGGCAGCCTGTGCAATCATGGCTTTGGCATAGTCAACGGCAGTGTAAAGTATATTGGGTTTGCCACCCGTAATCTCCTCATCGGAAAATATGCACCCGCTCCAGCACCCTTTGATGTCATACCATTCGCCGGGAGCGACGGCTATCTTTTCTTCACGCCAATCATAAAGGTTTTCACTCGAAATGTGGCCCCAATGCAACCTTGCCATGTAAGGGCCGTCGCCGTTTTTCTGGAAAAACAGATGGTAACGGCCGTCGGAATAATACATTCCGTGGCACTCGTTGGTCCAGCCGGCGGCAGGCATTCCGTGGAAACGCGGGCGGAGCACATCGTCGGCGAAACGGGAAGCAGGGATGTCAAGGTCGGCGGGATTTTCAGCATGCCATCCCTGAATTTCATCCAAACCTTTGGCTTCATCCCACACGGAGACATCGTCGATGAGGCCGTTGAACGACATCAGTTCAAACGGTCCGGACTTCCTTGAAACCGTTCCCTGGCCCATGTAGAAGGGAGCCGATGTGAACGAAACGGAACCGGTGGCGCGTCCCGAGCCCACTTCCTCGCCGTTGTTGTATAGCTTCACGCTTCTTGCATCGCAGTCAACTACCGCCACAAGATTGTTCCACCGATATGTGGGTAAAGGTTTGTCAACGTCGATGTTCACAGGCCAGCCTCCCACATATGTACGGAAAGAATACTTGCCGTTGAATCCGAGATAGAACCCGAAACCGGTTTTTGAATCAGTATCGAGGCATGTGGCAATCGGAGTCATCTCCGAGGTGTCGGTGTCAATCTGGATTATGGGGTAACACGGCACCGCCACCCATAACGAAACGGTAAGCTGTTTCGAACCGGCAGGCAGGATATCGCCCAGATTCGCACGGATATGCGAAGTGTAGCCGTCGAAACGCAACGCCTGTCCCACAGCACCAGGCAAATTCTCGGGCGCGAAATTGCCTTCCACATCAAACGCCTCCCCGCTGACGCTTTCCGTGATTTTGCCGGATTTAACATCCATGGGAAAATGAGCCACAAGTTTTGCGTTAGAAACGAAGGGAGACATTATCGCAAGGCAAGTAAGAAATGTCTTGGTATTGTTCATAACTTTTCAAAAATATAAAAAGAGGATATGCCGCAGCCCGTTATTAAGCCGCGACATATCCTGCCGATAATAATTGTCATTTAAGATACTCAAGGATGTTCTCGGTGAGTTGGTCTATGTTGTGCTGGTAGGGATTGGCGCCGGAATTCTGGTTCCATTCATAAGCGGCAAAACCGTTTGCCACACAACGGCCGTGTTCATTGTTGGGATTAAAGTCAACAAGACCGGCAACACAATGGTCGCGCACATGGCCCCAAGTGGCGAGCACAAGCGAATTGGTGGTGACTTCGAAGTTCTTGATTACGTCAGGCTGATTGCCACGCCCATAGATGTTGCAATCCCATAGACAGTTGTGGTCTTCACGCTGACCGGGCCCAATCAAAGGAAGGTTTTCATAGCCATACCCGTTGGGATCTTCCAACGTAAGTCCCTTATAGACGGCATGGGCAGTGCGGTCGTAGAATCCCTGGTCGCTTCCGTTACGGAAATCCCAGCCGAGATAGGGATTGATAACCCAAACGTCGCCTCCTGAACCGCCGTCGCCATTGCCAAAGACGGTGGGAGCCATATTGGCGGGAACGATGTCCAAAGGCACGGTGAGCTGCGTAGCCATATTGGAGAGGTAGAGATTACCGCCGTTTGCCGTGTAAGATTTGAGCGCGTCGATAGTGGAACTTGCGCTGAACCCTTCGGGAAGATTCTCCCAACCGAGAGGCAACCCGACACGGTCAACCATAATCCACAATACCGAATATTCCTCAGGGTCGAGCTCGCCAAGTTCGGAAGGATGCACGAATTTACCTTTTGCGGCGACAACGTAATTAGTGTAGAACCACTGTGCGGCTGCCCGTTCATCGTCGTCGGGGAGGTCGGCTATGGCATCCGCGTCAAGAAGATAAGCGGCTTTGGTCTCCACCTGTTCAATAGTCACAGGCGATGAATTCACACCCGTCGAAGAGTAGTAACCGTCATACACCACAGCCACGCCGTAAGTAATCGTTTCTCCCACGGGCTGCGACTTCAAAGTCACCGTAGAAAGTGCCCCGTCATATACAGTGCCGTTGCCGGAATCGCCGTTTGAATATACCTTCACTCCGGTGATATTGTCGGCGGTGGGGAGTTCCCACGTCAACGTCACCGCCCTGCCCTCGACCTCTGCCTTAAGGTTACGGACGTCGGGAAGTTCCATTTGCGGAAGTGTGGCGGCGACGGTTACACCTTCCGAAACGTAACGGTCGTCATATTTCACCTTGACGGTATATATGTTTTCCTCACCCATCGGCGCACCTTCCACCTCGTATGAAGTGGCCGACGCACCAAGCGAAACGGGGTTCTTTCCATCGGCATTCTTTATCAGCATCACATCGGTGATATCTCCGGAAGGGAGATTCCATGAGAGACGGATTCTCATGCCGTTGACTTCGGCTTTAAGGTCGTTGACAGTGGCAAGGTAAGGCACCTCCTCGTAACCCTTCGGGTCGAAATCCGAACATGAAGAGAGTACTCCCGCAGCCGCCACCAAAGCCGCCGTCATTATTTTATTAAATATCTTTTTCATCTTGGTTTTTCTGTTTAGACGGTTTAATCGTAAAGGTTACCAGCATTGTCTTTCTGGCTGAGGGGAACCGGGAAATAAAGTTCGTCGTCCGTAAGCGAAGCTCCGCTATAGTAAGCCTGGAACTTTGTTTCGAACTCGTAATATTTGTTGACGGTTTCCACTACGGTTCCCCAACGCAACAGGTCGAACCAGCGGTGCCCTTCCATAGCGAGTTCCACACGGCGTTCATGACGCACCGCCCTGCGGGCATATTCCTGGCTCCATCCTGTGGCGGGATATTCGCCTACGGCATAACTTGCCACCATCGGGTTGCAGTCTATCGGCGTATATGAGGGGTCAACCGAACGGGCCGCCTTGGCGCGCACATCGTTGATGAGGGTCCTGGCCTCGTCAAGATTCTTATTCTGCTCAATCAAAGCCTCGGCCTTCATGAGCAACACGTCGGCATAACGGATTATTATGTAATTGAGCGAAGATGCTCCCCAGGGCACGATACCAGTGGTGACGTAAGGGGAATCGGGCGACGGATAAGGTTTCTTTCCGGAATACTGACCGTAAAGTTCAAGGTTGCGGCACCATTTCTCATTGTAGGTGTAACCTCTCCAAGGCATTCCGATACGCCCGAGGGTGAAATCGAGACGGGGATCCACATTCCCGGCGTAATCGGCAGAAGTGATGTCCTCGCTGTTGGAGGTGCCGTCGAGGAACGGCAGACCGTTCACATCCGTACGGAACGAATTGACAAGGTCTTGCGAGGCAAGATAGAAGTCGTCACCATTTCCGTAGAGATTGCCCTCTGAGTAAGTGCAGTTCAGACAGTTGTTGAAATTGAACTGGTCAGGCGAGTTGGCCGACGAGAACTGCACAGCCATCACAGATTCGTATTGATTGTTGAGTTCCGGCTTGGAAATGTCGAGGAAATTGGGATAAAGCTGGTATTTCCCGCTTTCAATCACGTAGCCGGCATAAGTTTCCACTTCATCCCAATCGGAAGAAAAGAGGGCTACCTTGGCAAGTATGGCGGCAGCCACATAGCGGTTGAAACGCCCCACCTCTTCCTGGGTTTCAGGCAAATTACGGTAGGCCTCGCGCAGGTCTTCCTTTATGAAACCGAGAATCTGCTCGCGGGTGTATTGGCTTGCGCTCACCTGCGAGGGGTCGGCCACAGTTTCATCAAAATAAGGGAACTTCTCGAAAAGGCGATACATGTCGAAATAATAGTATGCCCGCAGGGTCTTCATCTCGGAAACGAACGAAGCCTTTGTCTTTTCGTCGAGCGCGCCAGAGGCAAGGATGCTCTTGATTGCCGTGTTGCAGCGGGAGATGGAGAAATAATTGTTTCTCCATTTGAAATCGATTACTGCGTTGTCGCTCTGCACGTTGCCTATTTCAAGCTGATGCATGTAGCCTTCCATCGTCACACCGTCGCCCCCTTTGAGGGCATCGTCTGAACGGACATCTATCACCCAGTTGTTGATGGGGCCGGCAAACGATTCGTTGTTGCCGAAATAATGGCAAAGGAGCGTTGCATAGGCCGATGTCACCAGGTCAAGGGCCTCATCCTCTCCGATTTGCTCGGAGGTGAACACTCCCTGCGGTTTCGTGTCGAGCATATCGTCGCAAGAGGTCGCAAACATGGCGAGGGAAACGAAAGTCGCCGCGAAGGATGCGTTTCTTATATATGATTTCACAGTTTTCATTTGTAGTTGGAGAATTAGAAGTTGATATTGACGCCGAAGGTGAATGTGCGGGGACGCGGATAAGCGCCGTTGTCGGTGATTGACCCGTATGCACCGGGAAGGATTTCCGGGTCGAGACCTTTATACTTTGTGAGGGTAAATACGTTTTCAACCTGTCCGAACACATCGATTCCCCGGCTGCCGATGGCATTTGTCACTACTTCCGGCAATGAATAAGACAACTTCAGGTATTTCATCTTCATGTAGGAACCGTTTTCAACGTAATATGAGGAGAAACGGGCCTCGTTGTTGTCGTCGCTGAGAGAAAGCGCGGGGATGTCGCTTCCGGTGTTGGTCGGGGTCCAGGCGTTGAGGATATCCTTGGCGCGGTTGGTGGCAAGGATACCGTAGCTCATTGAATAAAGCTGGCGTTTCATGTGGTTGATGATATCCTGTCCGAAGTCGCCGGAGAAGAACATGTCGAGCGTGAAAGCCTTGTATTTGAACGCAAGGTTCAGACCGAGAGAAAGGTCGGGATTGGGATTGCCGATTATGCAGCGGTCGTTGTCGTCGATTGTCCCGTTGCCGTCAAGGTCGCGATAAATGAGGCGTCCCGGGGCGGCACCCTGCTGGAAGGCATGGTTGGCCACTTCCGTCTCGTTCTGGAAAATGCCGTCGCATACATATCCATAATACACGCCCATTGCTTCGCCGGGGATAAGGCGCACATCGCCGCCGATGAATTTCTGACGTGAGTTGAGGGTCACGAGTTTGTTGCGGTATTGCGAAATATTGAGTGAACCGTTCCAGGAGAAATCGCCGTAAGAGGGGCTGTTGTATGCCACCGACACTTCCCAACCGGTGTTTTTCATGTCGCCTGTATTGAGCCAGATTGCCGCATTCTCACCGGCTACGTCGAGGGCCGGCGGAATGGTGAGCATGTTTTTGGTCTTTTTCACATACCAGTCGGCAGTCACGTTGACGGCCCCGTTGAGGAACTGGAGGTCAACACCGATATTGTTCTGATAGGTTGTCTCCCAAGTGAGATCGGGGTTGCCGGAAGCGGCAAGTGTGATTCCCGGGCGTGTCTGCGAGTTGGTGCCGGTGATGTCATATGCGCCGTTGCCCGTATTGTAGATATATGTGGAATATGAAGGATAGAGCGGAGGGATGTTGGCATTGCCGTTCTGTCCCCACGAATAACGTATTTTCAAATCCGTCAAGACATTGTTCTTAGGGAAGAATGCCTCCTGCGTGGGACGCCATGCGAGTGAGAAGGCGGGGAACACGCCTGCGCGGTGGCCTTTGGCAAAACGTGAGTTTTCATCGCGGCGGATGGTGAACGAAGCGAGGTAGCGGTCGTCGAAATTATAGTCAACCTTTCCAAAAAGCGAGAACACTGACCATTGGGTCTTTCCGCCACCGTTGTTGCGGTTGCCGGAACCGGAACCGATTTGCATGAAATCGGAGTCTTCAAACATATAATCTTCACGCGATGCGGAGAGGTCGCGGAATGTGTAGCTTATGGCTTCCGTGCCTATCAAGGCGGTGAGATGATGCTTTTCGGCGAACGTCTTGTTGTAGTTGGCCGTGTTTGTCCAGGTCCATGTGTCGCCCTGGCCATAGACGGAGCTCATCGAATTGACGTCGCCGGGATTGGTGCGGCGCCCAAGGGTATTGTTGAAATACTGGCTATGTTCTATGCCGATATTTGATTTGAGCACAAGCCCCTCCACGGGACGGATCTCGATGAACGCATTGCCGAGTATGCGCCAGTTTGAAAGGTCGTTGTCTTCGGCATTCTTGATAATCTGCACCGGGTTGGCAAGGTCGGAACCGATAAGGCCCTGCGGACGCATCCAATCGCCGTCGATGCCTTTCACGGGAAGGGCCGGAAGCTGGCTCATGGCAGTGAACGGAATGCCACGGTCGCCGGCAACGTCAACACCCCTGTTTTTCCAATGGGCGAGGACAAGGTTCTCCCCTACCGACACATATTTGTTGAAATCGTAGCGGCTGTTGATTCTGCCCGAGAAGCGGCGATAGAACGACGAGACGATGTTGCCCGACTGGTTGATATAGTTCAACGAGAACATCACCGACCCTTTTTCCGTATTGTTTGACACGGAAGCCGTGAGATTGTTGGTCCAGGCAGTGCGATACACTTCATCTTGCCAGTCGGTGTCGGCCGTCGGGAAATTGGTGTTTCCACCTACGTAAGGAAGGAGCACCGGGGTTTCACCGCTTCCGTAAAGCTGCGGGAACGACGGGGAGAGGTTAGCGTTGCGGGACGCAGTCCAATAAGCCTGTCCCCATTCCTGAGCATTCATCATCTCGTATCTTTTTGCCATGGTCTGCGCAGAGAGGGCATAGTTGACGTTGATCGACATCCTGTCGCCTTTTCCCTGCTTTGTGGTGATAATCACGACGCCGTTTGCAGCACGCGAACCATAAATTGAGGCGGAAGCAGCGTCTTTAAGCACCTGCATGGTCTCGATATCGCTCGGATTGATGCAGTTGATGTTGTCGGTGGGGACACCGTCTATGATATAAAGAGGGTCATTGCTCGAATTGGCGGTTGACATACCACGCACGCGGATGGAGCCGGTGCCGCCGGGGGCAGCGTCGGGCACAACGTTCACGCCGGGAAGCTTGCCGGCCATGGAGTTCATGATGTTGCCCGAATTCTCGCTCAACGGCTCTTTCATGTTCATCACCGACACGGCGCCTGTGAGGTCGGCTTTACGGACCGTCTGGTAACCCACCACGACGAGTTCGTCGAGAAGACCGGCGTCTTCATCCATATAGATGGTCATCGAGGGTTGGGCCTTCACCTCAAGGGTCTGATAGCCCACGTAAGAGACTTTAAGGATTGAGCCTTCCGGTACTTTTAATGTAAACTTGCCATCGATGTCGGTGGCTGTCCCTTGCTTGGTCACCTCACATTGAACCGTCGCCCCTATGAGGGGTTCGTTGTCCGAACGTGAGAAAACCGTTCCCTGCACGGTTATGTCCTGTGCATACGCAGTGGCTGCCATCACGAGGAGCAGGAGTGCGTTAAGGATTGCTTTTTTCATGTTATGTTAGTGTTGGTTAATAATTCTGCCACAAAGTTAACAAGACGTAAGCGGCGGAAATATAACAGATGTTGACATGAGTATTAAAAATTGTGGAATGCACGATTATTCATACACTCCACAACATTTGTGATATTATACAGCTATTTTTCTAAAGGTTTTGCGCATTTTTTCAAAGCCGGCTATTTCCCCATGGCCTTGTTTCTTGTCTCCGTGGGGGTCTCGCCGTAGGCTTCGCGATAGCATTTGGTGAAGTAGGCCGGCGTGGAGAAACCCGTTTCGTAAGCCACCTCGCTGATGTTTTTCTCAGACGACGTTATGAGCGTCCTCGCCTGCTTGAGACGCAGGTTCCTCATAAGTTCCACGGGCGAATAGTTGGTAAGGGCCTTGATTTTTCTATAGAACTGTGTCCTTTCAAGCCCCATCTTGGATGCGATATGGTCAACGCTGACATCAGCATTACCCATCTCGGCGGTGAAGATTTCGAGGAAACGCCGGTAAAACTCATTATCGATGTCGCCACCTTTGGTTTCGACCTGACGCGTCTTAGGCGCCACGGGCGCGGCAACCGGTGATGCATTCCGACCCGTCCAAAGTTCTTTTATACGTTTGCGGTTTGAGATGAGGCTCGCGCACCTCGCCAGGAGCACTTTCGAACCGAACGGCTTGGAAAGATAGCCGTCGGCCCCGTTTTCATAACCCTGCACCCTTTGCTCGTCCATGGAGCATGACGTGAGCATAAGCACCGGAATATGGGACGTGGTCACCTCCTCCTTAAGGCGGCGGCAACATTCCAGACCGTCCATCACCGGCATCATTACGTCGCAGATAACGAGGTCGGGCACATATTTCACCGCCTTTCTGATTCCTTCCGCGCCGTTGAAGGCGGAAATCACGTTGTAATCGGCGTTGAGGAGTTCGCCTACGAGTTTCTGGATATCTTTATTGTCGTCGATGACAAGCACAAGGGGTTTGTCGGCATCAATCGTAAGTTCGGTTTCGATGTTGCCGAGTTCAGCCTCCACATCAGAGGCGTTGAAGAGTTTTTCAGAATCAGCCGCAGCGTCCGACACATGACATATGGGGATAACAACCGTAAACACCGACCCTTTACCTTCCGTGCTTTCAACCGATATTTCGCCGCCGTGAAGCTCAACGAAAGCTTTTGCAAGCGACAAACCTATGCCGGAACCTTTGGGATGCACACGGTCAACCTGAAAGAAACGGTCGAAAATATTGCCGAGGTCGCGCTCGCTTATCCCTTCGCCGGTATCTGCCACTTTCAACACAAGGTTACTTCCTTCGACACGGTAAATCACGGTGATGGCACCGTTGTCGGGGGTATATTTGAAAGCGTTGGAAATCAGATTGAAAAACACGCGCTCGATTTTTTCGGAGTCAAGAGCAAGCGTCACTTTCTTTTCAGCAGGCGCATCGAGAGCAAGCTTTATATCGCGTTTCTTCGCCATGGCATAGAACGAGTCCATCCATTCCTCCACGCTCTTCCCGAAATCTATTTCGGAGAGACGGAGGTCGAGCTTACCGTTTTCATACTTTCTGAAATCAAGAATCTGGTTTATGAGGCGATAGAGAATTCGGACGTTCTTGTCGGCTATCTTGATCAGAGAGCGTTGCTGGGACGTAAGGTTGTCGGCTTCGGCGAGTTGCGACACAGGCACGGAAATAAGCGTGAGCGGCGTGCGGAGGTCATGCGAAACGTTAGTGAAAAACATCAGTTTCGACTGTGTGGCATCCTGTAGTTTCTCGTTGAGGGTCTTCTGTTTGTCGCGTTCCTCTTCAAGCAACCTATTTTGGGCAACAAGGAGAGCCTGATGACGTTTGTGTTGCCAGAAGGCACGAAGAACCAGGAAAATAACGCCGAAAAGCAGCACGATGATAACGATGCTGGCATAGAACAAGGAAGTCTGAGAAGAATGTTGCGCCCAATAATCGTCGATACTGTTTTTAAGCACTTTCATCTTTCCTGTCTCGTCTTTCAAGGTCTCGTTCTGAAGCAGGAGGATATCGGCGTTGCTGAGGTCAACGGCAGACGACACCGGAAGAATTTTTTCTTTCTCGTAAGGTTCCCCTTTAAGAATCGCCAACGCGGTGCGGATAAGGCGATGCCCTTCGGTGGGATAAAGGAATGTGGCGTCGATTATGCCATCGGCCACTGCTTGGATTCCGATATTTGGAGCCGCGTCGATACCTATTATCTTTATATCGTCGCGCCCCATGGACTTCGCCACTTCCGAAGCGCCGATGGCCATGCGGTCATTGTGGGCGAAAATAAGATCAACGTCCTTATATACACGCAGCAGGGAATCGGTCAGCGGAATGGCGTCTTCTTTGTTCCAGTCTGCAGCCACGCTCGCCAAAAGATTTCCACCGCCCTTGATGAACTCTTTCTCGAAGCCGGAGTGGCGCCCTTCGGCCGGAGTGGAGCCGCGGAGTCCGTAAATCTCGATGGCATTCATTCCCAGCTTACCGATGGAAAGGGCATAATGGGCGGCAGATTTGCCCAGGCCCTCGTCGTCAACGCCTATGCGTGCAGTGTAGGTGTCGCCGAGAATATTACGGTCGAAAATAATGACCGGCATACCTTTTTCATATATCTCCTTTATTACCGGGGTAAGTTCCGCCGCCTCATTCGGCGAAACGATGACTATGTCGAAACCGTTGTCGGCAAAATACCGGATATCGGCTATCTGGCGGTCGTTGTCGTCGTTGGCCGAACGAATTTCAATCTCGGCATCTTCATGAAACATCGCCTCGCGGTTAATCTCATCGTTCATTTTGCTGCGCCAGTCGTCTTGGCTGCATTGCGACACACCTATCTTATAGACCTTTTCCTCCTTACATCCGGAAAAGGCCAGGAGCGCAAGCATAATTACGGGAAACAGATACAGACTGCTAATGGTCTTCATTTTTCAGGATTCGTTAGATTTTGTTGCAAAGTTAATCATATCTCTATGAAAAAGAGTGCATACTTTATAAAAAATAATGGGATGCAACATTTATTATATACAAATCCCGTTTTTTTATACCGTGTAATTTCTTTATGTAGTAGCTTTGCAATGTCGATTCGGAGACATGCATTCCGAACGCGACGCTGGTTTTAGGTTACAAGGTTTCGGCGGATAAAAATCGCCGGGGTAAAAAAGATTGTTTTTTAACTTGAATAATCATCATCTAACAATGGAAAATATAATCGACATCAAAAACGGTTTCAAAGTCATGATGGCTTCGGCAGCTTTCGCTTTGTGCCCCCTCTTTTCCTTAGCAGAAAACGGAGTGGAAATAAACCACCTCGGAGTGAGCAACACTCTGGTGCGCGTCACCGGCGATGGCGACTATCTCATACTTCCGGTGCAGGAAGCCAACGACGACGCCCGCATAAACGTGCTCGTGGATGGGAAAATCGCGGAGACGATTTATGTGCGCCTCGCAAAATCGAAAACGGACTATACGGTGCCGTTCGACCTCTCCCCCTACAAAGGGAAGAACGTGATTCTCGACATCGTCACACCGCAGGGAAGAAGCTCCGTGCGCGAGGCGAAGGAAGACGTATGCTGGAAAGGAATATCGGTTTCAGATTCGTTTGACAACTCCGACAAGGAAACGAAATACCGCCCGGCTTACCACCACACCCCTCTCTACGGATGGATGAACGACCCGAACGGAATGTTTTATAAAGACGGCAAATGGCATCTATATTACCAATACAACCCTTACGGCTCGAAGTGGCAGAATATGACGTGGGGACACTCGGTTTCTTCCGACCTCGTCAACTGGGAGCATATGCCCCTCGCCATAAAGCCTAACGGACTCGGCTCGGTCTTCAGCGGCAGCTGCGTGGTTGACCGCGAAGGAAGTGCCGGATTCGGTAAAGACGCGATAATCGCCCTCTACACGTCGGCAGGCACGAGCCAGATGCAAAGCCTCGCTTCAAGCCGCGACAACGGAACCACTTTCGACATCCTCCACTCCAACCCGGTGCTGACGCTCGAAAGTGAAGCACGAGACCCCAATATGTTCTGGAACGAGAAAACCGGGGAATGGAACCTCGTGCTGGCGCACGCCCTGGACCACGAGATGCTTTTCTTCACTTCCCCCGACCTTAAGAAATGGACGCTTCAAAGCGGCTTCGGCAAAGGGGAAGGATGCCAGGACGGAGTGTGGGAATGCCCCGACCTGTTCGAGCTTCCGGTGGCAGGCAGCAACGACAAGAAATGGGTGCTCATCTGCAACATCAATCCCGGAGGTCCTTTCGGAGGCTCCGCAATACAGTATTTCGTAGGCGACTGGGACGGCAAGACATTCACCGCCGACACCGACGCAAGCGGCAAAATCCCGACTAAATGGCTCGACTACGGCAAAGACAACTATGCCCTCGTAAGCTGGAGCGACGCTCCGGAAGGGAGACGCACCGCAATCGGCTGGATGAGCAACTGGCAGTATGCCGCCGAGGTGCCCACGATGCAATACCGCAGCGCCAATACCCTGCCGCGTGAAATAGGGCTCTTCCGTGGCCCCGACGGCGAAATCTACGCATCGAGTGTCCCCTCGCCCGAACTGCTCGAACTTCGCGGCAAACTTGCCTGCAATTCCGGAAAAACGGGGATAAACAAAAAAGGAAAAACTTTCCAGCTCCCCGCCGCCAACAACGGAATCTGCGAGATTCTCGTGGACTTCGAGTCGCAAAAGGCTTCGGCAGTGACGCTCACACTTGCCAACAAGCAGGGCGACAAGGTTACAATGACCTATAACCCCGCAGACCGCACTATGGCATTCGACCGCCGCGAAAGCGGACAGGTGGATTTCAGCGAAGGATTCCCGGCAGTTACCGTATCGCCCACTTTCGAGAACGACGGCAAGATTTCACTGCGAATTTATGTTGACCGCTCAAGCATCGAACTTTTCGGCAACGACGGCAAGTTCGTGATGACCAACCTCGTCTTCCCCAACGAGCCTTACACGACGCTGACGGTGTCATCCACCGGGAGCAACGCGAAACTTGACAGTCTGAAAGTTTATTCACTCAACGCAAACTGACTATCACCCCATAAAACAAGGACATGACAATGAAAACCTCCCAAACGATCGCGACCGACAAGAAGTCGTTTATAATACAGATTCTACCGGTGATGCTGTGTTTCTTCGCCATGGGGTTCGTTGACCTCGTGGGCACGGCCTCCAATTATGTGCAGAAAGACCTCAACCTCACCGATTCGCAAGCCAACCTCTTCCCCTCGCTGGTATTCTTCTGGTTTCTGATTTTCTCGGTGCCGACCGGAATGCTTATGAACAAAATCGGCAGGAAGAAGACCGTGCTCATCAGCCTCGTCATCACCGCCCTCTCGCTCATACTCCCAATCACGGGCGACAGCTACACCATTATGCTAATGTCGTTCTCGCTGCTCGGAATCGGCAACGCCGTGATGCAAACCTCGCTCAACCCCTTGGTGACCAACCTCATCAGCGGCGACAAACTCGCATCCACCCTCACCTTCGGACAGTTTGTGAAAGCCATAGCGTCGTTCCTCGCACCGATTCTCGCCGCCTGGGGCGCCACCACCTATCTCCCCACGTTCGGACTCGGCTGGAGAGCCCTCTTCGTGATATATGCCATTGTCAGCGTATTCTCAATCTCCGCCCTCGCCGCCACCCCCATCGAGGAGGAACGCCCCGACAAGGCTTCGGGCATAGGTGAATGCCTGCGACTGTTGAGCCGCCCGTTCATACTGCTCTGCTTCATCGGCATCATGTGCCACGTAGGCATCGACGTAGGCACCAATACCACAGCCCCCAAAATCATTATGGAGCGTCTGTCGCTCCCTCTCGAAGAAGCGGGATTCGCCACGAGCGTATATTTCATCTTCCGCACGGCAGGATGCTTCCTCGGGGCTTTCATTCTCCGCGCCATGTCGCCCAAGATTTTCTTCGGAATCAGCGTGGTCATGATGCTTGCCGCCATGGCGATGCTTTTCGTCTGCGACTCACTCAGCGCAATTTACGTGGCCCTCGCCCTCATCGGCTTCGGCAACTCCAACATCTTCTCGATTGTCTTCTCACAGGCGCTTCTATCGTCACCGTCGGAGAAAAACGAAGTGTCGGGCCTCATGATTATGGGTCTTTTCGGAGGCACTGTCTTCCCTCTCGCCATGGGCTTTGCAGCCGACTCCATCGGCCAGGCCGGCGCAGTGGCCGTGATGTGTGTCGGCGTGGTCTATCTCCTCTATTATACAATGAAGATTAAAACCGTAAAATAAATATAAGTCATGAAAGACGTTGTAGTAGGAATGGGCGAGGCTCTTTGGGATGTCCTCCCCGAAGGTAAGAAAATAGGTGGCGCTCCCGCCAACTTCGCATACCACGTTTCACAGTTCGGGCTTCCGAGCTGCGTGGTGAGTGCCATAGGCGACGACGCGCTCGGCAACGAAATCATCGAGAACTTCGTGTCGAAAGGCCTCAACCATCTCATCGCAAAAGTGCCCTACCCCACCGGCACCGTGCAGGTGGAAATCGACCAGGCGGGCATACCCCAATATGAAATCAAAGAGAACGTGGCTTGGGACAACATCCCCTACACGGAAGAACTGGAGACGCTTGCCGCCAACACTAAAGCCGTATGCTTCGGGTCGCTCGCCCAGCGCAATGTGGTGTCGCGCGAAACCATCAACCGTTTTCTCGACGCCATGCCGAAAAACGATGACTCTTTGATAGTGTTCGACGTCAACCTGCGCCAAGGATTCTTCAACAAAGAAATCCTCTGCAACTCCATGGAGCGCTGCAACATCCTCAAGATAAATGACGAGGAACTCGTGACCGTTAGCCGTATGTTCGGATATCCGGGAATCGACCTTCAAGACAAATGCTGGATTCTTTTGGGCAAATACAACCTGAAAATGCTCATACTCACTTGCGGCATCAACGGAAGCTACGTCTTCACCCCGGGCTCTGTGTCGTTCCTTCCCACTCCACAAGTGGAGGTGGCTGACACCGTAGGGGCAGGCGACTCTTTCACGGCGGCTTTTATTGCCAACATCCTTAAGGGGAAAACCGTGCCGGAGGCCCACTCCCTCGCTGTGCGCACATCGGCATTCGTTTGCACAAAGAAGGGCGCCATGCCAATCCTCCCCACCGACCTCAAAGAATAAGCAAGAATCGATAATATTTTCAGAAGGCGGGGTGTGGTGACACATCCCGTTTTTTCTTTGTATTTTGCCGCGAAATGTCATGACGAATAATTATCTTTGCGGAAAACAAACGTTATGGCAACTTCCGTAAGACTGATAAGACGCTACGTATGGCTCATCGAAACGATTAGACGCGCCGGCAACATTTCCCTTGAGGAAATAAACGAAAAATGGCTCGACGAGCGTTCGCTACGCCTCGAAGACGAAACAATAATCCCGGAGCGCACTTTCCACCGCCACAGGCAGGCTATAGCCGACATTTTCGGCATCGACATACTTTGCAACCGCCATAACGGCAACACGTATTACATCGAAAATGACGACGCACTCAACGGCCCGTCGTTCACGTCATGGCTTTTCAACGGCCTCGCCATCGACAACCAACTCCGCGGAAACACGGAAATAGCCCGGCGCGTAATGTTTGAACCAACTTCGGGTGGAACGGAATACATACCCTCCATCATCGAGGCTATGGCAAAAAACCGGATAGTGCGCCTGACCTACCAACGCTATAATTTCTTCAATGATTTCGAAACCGATGCCACGCCGTTAGGTCTCAAACAGTCGGGACAGCGGTGGTATCTGTTGGCAAAGTTAGGCAGAAACGAATTCGTAACCGTCCTGGGTCTCGACCGTCTGGAGTCGTTGCATATTACCGACAAAACTTTCGAACCTGACAGAGCAGTGGATGTCAACAAATATTTCGACGAGGTGATAGGTGTGAACGTTGACAGCGACTACGAACCGGAAGAAGTAAGGCTGAGGGTATATGGCAATCAGCGCGCCTACGTAGAGTCATTGCCGCTCCATAAGACGCAACAGCTTATCACAAAGAACAGCGAATATTCCGACTACAGCTTGACGGTTCGTCCGGAATACGAATTCCAACACGCCGTGCTCGCCCTCGGCGGTTCCACCGAAATCCTCTCGCCGCAATGGCTCCGCGACGAAATCAAATCGCTCGTCGCCGAAACCCTCCGCCGATACACCCCCTGATAATTCCCGTTCTTATTGTATTCCCGTCGTCGTTGTGCCGCCGCCATCATGTTCCCGCCGTTGTTGTGTTATCGGTCCTTCGGGGCCGATTATAAAAGCGTCGAATGAAATATTTTGGGCTATGATAATGCATTAATATTTGGAGAGTAAATAAATTTTATGTAAATTCGCAGTAGCATTGAGAATTTGCATAAAATACGATATGATGACAAATACATTCATTCCACGAACAATGGCTGAAGCCATCTCGGAAGCATCTCGTTACTTTCCGATTGTGACGCTTACAGGACCACGTCAATCGGGTAAATCAACGCTTCTTCGCCATATTTTTGAAAATGTACCTTATTATTCGATGGAGGACCCTGATATAAGGCAATCGGTGGTCATGGACCCCAAGGGTTTTTTATCGCAGTTTTGCGATGGCGTTATAATTGATGAAGTGCAAAATACGCCACAGCTATTGTCGTATCTGCAAGGAATAGTAGATCAACATCCTGAGCGAAAATTCTACTTGACCGGCAGTTCCCAATTCACACTTTTACAGAACATAACACAGTCATTGGCAGGGCGTTCAGCAATTTTTGAACTTTTACCGCTATCATTAACAGAAATCTCGGGAATTGATTCCGACAACACACTCGATGAAATCCTTTATAAAGGTTTTTATCCGGCAATCTGGAGCGAAAAGAACATTCCGAAATTGCTTTATCCGAATTACGTTAAAACTTATATTGAACGAGACGTAAGAAACGTGTTGGCCGTGAAAGATCTCGATAAATTTCAACGTTTCGTAAGACTTTGCGCAGCACGCATTGGAAGCGTTTTCAATGCGTCTGAACTGTCGAACGAACTTGGAGTGTCAGCAAATACTATCACTTCTTGGGTTTCAGTGCTTCAAGCATCATATCTTATATATCTGCTGCCCCCATTCTCTACCAATACGCGCAAACGTTTAACCAAGAGTCCTAAAATCTACTTTACGGATTCGGGGTTGGCAGCTTATCTCCTTGAGATTGACAATCCACAAATGCTTAATCGGGATAAAATGAGAGGACATTTGTTTGAAAATATGGTCATAATGGAACATTTGAAAAAAATATACAACAATGGTTCAAACGGAGGACTATACTTCTATCGGGATTCAAACGGCAACGAAGTGGATTTATTGGTAAAAAACGGACATACTTACGATTGCTACGAAATCAAATCGTCATCTACATTTCATCCGGATTTTATAAAAGGTCTGAATAATTTTGAAAAAGTTTTTCCAGAATTGGTCGGAAAGAAATCGGTGGTATATTCGGGTGAAAGAATGCCCGATATAAACGGCGTGTCGATTCTAAATTTCCGCCAATAAAGTGTAACCATATACACCAAATCCCAGCTTTTCAAAACAATGTATCCCGACTTCCACAATCTCCTTAAATTCGGCAGCAACTTTAAGTTATTGTAAGATGCGGGAGACGGAGCCGCGATGGCGAAACCATTTATGCGCCCAGTTGGGCACCATATAGACGTAGCCGGAAATGTCCTCGTGTGGCACGCAGTCGAGCATGTTGCCGATTGTTTTAATGCCTCTGCCAATTGTAGAGCTTTATCATAATCAGAGCCATAAAGATTTAAAACACCGTCTCTATACATATTATATTATATTTTGTTTTACAGTTATTCGATAAAGCATGAAATTCGTTTTCATGGCAAGCCTCACTGAAGCCGGCTTAGGTTATAAAGACGGCGGGGTATGACGGAAACAATTCCGCCATACCCCGTTTTTTTGTACACGCTCCCATTTTGACTTTGCCAGCGGATTCATACAACGAAACGGCGTTTCCATACAACCACACCCGGAAAATTTTGAAACAGCATACCCGGTTACTAATTTTGCATCGTCTTCGAACCGCGGAGATAAGAAGTGGAGATAATTTCACCTCTTGATTACAAAAAACATTCAAAATGAAAAGATTTATTTCAATCGTGGCTTCCGCCATCGTGCTCTTCGCAGCATCACTCGTGTCTTCTTCAGCAAACGCCGCCAACTCTTCGACAGAGAAAGACAACATCAGTAAGATCGTTTCCATGATTCCATCATCAATCGTGTTGGAACAGACCGCCGACCTTGGCAACGGCAAGTATGTCACCGTCTATTACAAAAAGGATGGCGACAATTGCGAAGTATATTCAGAGTGCAACCTCAAGGGTTATTCGGTTGATGACCTGACCAGCCTACGGTCAACAAGTTTCCGCATCGTGAGCCAACCTAAAGGGAAACGCGTGTATCACATATCCGTTGCAAAAGCCCGGAAAATCGTAAAAAGACTTGTCAACTGCTATCTCTAAGAACCGGGTCTGAACAATTATCGTGATTTTAAGCCGTTCAAATTATATGGAATGGCTTAAAATCACAACCTCCACAGAACTTGTAAGGGTTGCCGTTGACGAGATTGTTTATATCATTGCCGACGGCAACTACTGCGACCTTATGCTTGCCAACGGCACGTCGCATAAGATGACATTCCAGCTTCACTATTTCGAGGAGTATTTCCAACAACTCCAAAACAACACTTTCTCAAGAGTGGGCAGAAGTCTTATAGTCAACAAACGGCACATAAGGGTAATAAACGTACCTGAGAGGGTGATTCGTTTTGGCGGACATACCATCGACTCCAGGATTCCGACATTACGGATGACGAAGCTCGGACGCGACTCATTGAAAACACTTAAAGACGAAATGACCGAATATGAAGACAGACCCAAGTATGATTGATATCGATGACGAGAACCGTTATGACGACCGTCCGGTGGAAGTGCCTGTTTTCTCTATCGAGTCTTCCGATAAACCCACGGATGGAAAGACTCCTACCGCCACAACAAATCCTGTAGGAAGAATGCCTTATATTATAGCAGCATTCGCTATCCTGGCTTTAATCTTATTTGCAGTGTGGATGATGTTCAATCTTGATGGCTCCCGTGAACAGCAACTGTCTTCCTCTGTGACAGACAAAGAGAACCTGGAATTGCTTAAAAAGGAATACTCTCCTGTTGCCGAAGGCACCACCCTATCGTCCGACAGTGTGTTTGGAGTGGCTTTCGACATGTATTCGCTCGACGGACTCAAAGCGTCGCTTGAGCGGGAATTGCCTGACACTACCGACAAAAGCCTTGTGCTATTCATGCGCAGTGCGGATTATCACCCTGACAACAGTTTGATCGGCACCGTGGTGACCGACGGGGAAATGCACAACGGGAAAGAAAGTAAAAACCGTCCGGCATACGTTGCGATTTCTAAAACGGGCAAAACTGTAATCGGCATTTCTCTTGATAATGACCTCGCCGACTTTGCCGAAGACAACAACGGCTCTTTTTTCCGTCAGTTCGTTTTGCTCGGAAACGGTGAGCTTCCCTCCAAATTTTCGCTCCACGGCAAAGTGGAACGTGCTGCTATCGGAAGAATGGCTGACGGGAAAATGTATTACGTCACTACGCGACATCGCGAAACCATGTATGACTTTGCCGACGCTTTGCGCGAATACGGTTTTATGGACGCCGTATATATCACAGGAGGGAATGGCTATCCGTTCTATCGCGACAAAGACGGTATCGCCCACAACAGTAGTCTGGTGGCGGAGAAATATTCGAAATACCGCGACACCGTTCCCCCCGCCCCGCTCCTCGTCTTCCGCAGCGCCACTCGAGAATAGCCTCAAAAACTGTCTGCAAACCTCATGGCAAGAGCGCAAACTCACTCTGAAAGAATTATGCTCCGGCAACATTATGTTGCCGGAGCATAATTCTTTATGGCATACTTCTAATGTCTGAAGTGATTCATACATTAATCGCGACATCCCATACATCCAGATTCCTTTTTCTTGTAGTGACGACCTCGGCTGCTTACCTTTGCATCAAGAATGATATATATATAATTAACTATCCACCTCTACTATTATGAAAGTCTTACTTATCCAGCCGAAAATGAGAATGCGACCTATGGATACGTCGCTGAAAACCCATATGTCGCCATCACTCGGATTGCTGACCGTTGCCAATGTCGTCAGAGAAGGGAATGAAATCACTCTCATAAATGAAAACGTGGAAACGTGCGACTTCAATAAAATAGAAGCCGACATTGTGGGGGTCACGGTGACTGTCGATACACTTCCAAGAGCTGCCGAAATCGCTACCGGTTTCAGAAATCGCGGCATACCGGTTGTGGCAGGCGGAATCCAGATTACTTCCGACCCTGATAGTGCGGATGGAAAATTCGATGTGCTCTGCATCGGGTTCGCTGAAAAAACATGGCCTGCAATAATGGAAGACCTCAAGAAAGGTGTCCTAAAACCGATTTATTCATGCACACGTCTGCTCCCCGAAGAAATCAAAGGCCCCGCCTATGATATGGTCGAAGCCGGCAAGTATCTTTTCGTCAACGTTATCTCGGCAAGCCACGGTTGTCCCTTCAAATGCGAATTTTGCTACAACAGCTGCCGGAACATTCGTGATTCCTACGTCAACCGTCCGGTGGACGACGTAATAAAGTAGATACGAAGAATCGGGAAACGGCATGTGATGTTTATCGACGACAATTTTATAGGAAATCCCTCCTGGTCGCGTGAGTTTCTGAAGGCTATCAAACCCATGAAACTCAAATGGCATGCCGCAGTTTCGGCAAACGTGGCAGACATCCCCGGGCTGCTAGACGATATGAAAGATGCCGGCTGTAAAGGGTTATTCATTGGTTTTGAAAGTCTTAGTGAGAATGCCCTGAAAGGGGTAAACAAACATCAGAATTCGGTAAAAAAGTATGAACGGCTCGTTGAAGAAATCCACTCTCGCGGAATAATGATCAACGCCAGTTTCGTTTTCGGGCTTGACGGTGACACACCCGATACGTTCCGCCACACGCTTGATTGGATCATAAAGAACAAGATAGAAACAGTCACATCCCACATACTTACCCCATATCCCGGAACAAAACAGCATAAGGATATGCTTGAAGCCGGAAGAATCGTAAACTTCAACCAGGAAGACTACACCACCTCCGAAGTGGTTTACTCCCCTACCCGGATGACTCCCCAAGAGCTGAAAGAGGGATATCTGAAACTATATAAAGACATATATAGCTGGAAAAACATATTCAGGAGGATGCCTGAGCATCAGAAAGCAGGATACCTCCTCTTCAATATCTTTTACCGCAAATACGGAAAACTTACCGAAAAAATATGTGAGGCAATCGGATATAACCACATCGGAAGAATATGCGAGAACCTCGCCTGCCACTTCTCAAAAAAGGAATCTATATTTGCATAACCAATTCTCTACTTATCATCGGCTCCAAAATTGTTTTCTTGATTCCGTTAATTGCTTCCCCCATTATTTCAGTTTTACGCTCCACTACACATTTCCGCATTATGTCCTTTTCAAACAAATCAAATCTGTTTGGGAAGTCCACAAAACAACTCTGCAAATCGTTTATCGCATCTAACACATCTTGCAAATAAGTCAAAATACTTCATTAGCCATATATCATCTGTTTTGTGCGGTTGACATTCGAAATGAAATATTTGTTACGCAAACCTCCTTCTTCAATCAAATCAACTTTACGACCAAAGAGCCTTTCCAATGCATCACGGAAATCAAAGTAGTTGGTGACATAGTCCCATTTTTCATGGTCGGTCGTATCGAAATTCACAAGCAAATCCACATCGCTTTGGTCATTGAATTTATCTGTGAGGATAGATTCAAAGACTGCCAGAGTCTTAACCTTGTGTATCCGACATAAGTCGAATATCCGTTGCAAATTCAGTTCAATCAACTTCATAGCTCTGATATATTACCAACGCAAAGATAATCAATTATATTTAAATAGAAAACTATTGGCTATGATAATGCATTAAAAATTTGGAAAGCAAATAAATTTATGTAAAATCTCAGTGGCATTGAGAATTTGCATAAAATGTGATATGATGAAACATTTGAAAAAACTATACAACAAAGGTTCAAACGGAGCACTATATTTCTATCGGGATTCAAACGTCAACTAAGTCTGCAAAACCTCATAGCAATAGCGCAAACGCGCTCTAAAAATAATTATGCTCCGGCAACATTATGTTGCCGGAGCATAATTACAAAACTTACCCCTATCCCTTTCTTTTTAAACTAAGATAGCTTCATGATATCTTTTGGCAGGATAATACTTCCTCCGTTATCTCCCATTTGAAATTCATCAGCATCCAATGGTTTGCTTTTCAGGAAAAGCACAGGCATTATAATTTTATTAGCGGCAAAAGGCAAAAGCTTTCCTTTTCTTGTCAATTCCGCAAGAAGCTGTCTGCCGTTCTCCTGATTGGTCCATTTACATTCCCCCACCAAAAGATATTTTTTATCAAGAGATTCACTCACCACGTCAAGCTCAATTTGTTCGGGTTTCTTGTCTTCATTAATAACAGATCCCCACCATCTTCCTGCCTTACCGAAAATCACATCGTTTACAATATTACCCGTCACAGCATCACGGCACATTTTCTCCCATTGCATCCCTACATATCGGGCAAACTGTGATTTCAACTCTCCCTCAATAGGCAAACGGCGACCAAGCTCAATAAACGAACGGTTGGGCACCACAAACTGATAATAGAAAGCAAGAAATGGATCGGAAATCTTATAAAGGCTTTTCTTGTTATTCTTTTCGTCGATTCCAAATGGAGTCTCTCTTTCCAGGAAACCCAAGTCAATCAGCTTTTTCAACGGACGCGAAAGATTTGTGGCAGGTTCGTTACATCGTGCGGCAATCTCCGAAAGACGATTGGCTCCCACACTGACAAACGACATGATTGTAGATGTTTTAACAATATCCTTAATATCATCTTGAAACAACTTCACCGGCTCTTCATATAACGGGGCATTAGCTGAAAAGACATTCTTCCATAAAGCCTGATCAAGAGAATTTCTATGCTCTCTTAGTTCCCAGTAGCGTGGAACCCCTCCCCACACAGCATATTCCTCCACGGCATTCACGGAGTCGAGGCCAAGTGCCTCTTCTATAAATGGCAAACGCAATGGCGAAAGTTTCATTAGTTCATCAGCTCTGCCATATAAAGGAGCTGTGGCATCAAGAAACAACCCATACATCATATTCTGCGACGACCCACACAAAATAAGATTATACTTCAGCTCCTTGTTATCTATAAGTTTCTGAATCACTGACGGCAGCTCCGGAGATTGTTCCACAAGATAAGGAAACTCGTCAAGACACAATGTAAATTTATTTTCCGTACGATAATTGGCAGCCAGTAAAATCGACTCCCAATCCGGATATGACAATTTATCGAAATCCGGAAAAATTTGAGAAAACATATTGGCAAGCAATAACCTCTGATGTTCTCCCTCTGAACGGTCTGCAAGGAAATACACATCGTGCTCAGAAATCACCCTTTTGATTAGTGTGGACTTGCCTAAGCGGCGACGGCCATATACCACCACCAGCGCCGGTGTCTCTCTTTCAAGTGCTTCGGATAAACGGGATGTTTCTTCAATTCTATCTACAAACTTCATGGCAAAAAATAATTATGCAGTGCAAACATAATGTTTTTGTAGCATAATAACAAATTTCCTCCCAACTTTTTCATTTTAAAGCAACAATAACCCATATAAATAAAACAACAATTCTCATTCTAATATTCAAAGCTCAAAATATATCTGGAACAATCCCGCTACCCCAATTCGCAAGATGTTTCATCTCCGCAAAATAGAAAATCTTGAAAGCAGGGTAAAATCAATGCCTCCAGTCTTACAGAGTAAATACAAAACAATGGATAAACAACTCAGGATTAAACCATCAGCTTAGAATTCGGGAGACGTAGCCGCGATGGCGAAACCATTTGTGCGCCCAGTTGGGCACCATATAGACGTAACCGGAAATGTCTTCGTGGGGAACGCAGTCGAGCATGTTGCCGATAGCTGACGCTGCCTTCGCCACGCTCATACCGGTCTGCCGGGCTATCTCCTCCCGAAGTAGCGAGTATGACACCTCCCTGACCTCAGCAGCCGAAGGTACCCTCCCGAACCGCCGAATCAACTCAACCCGCTCGGGCAATCGTACTTTCGGGCCCACATGCAGACCGTCGAAACAATACTCTCCTGCCACCTTACGCATCACAAAACCCGAGCGATTCCTTGCATTGCATTCCTCCGCCCACCTGTGCACCGTCGGATCAGTCACACCGCGCATCACCTCCGGAATAATCGGCTGTCGCCTCAACTCCCCATACGTATAACCCTCCCGGTTGATGCCCCCCGACCCCGACGGCACATCCCCCTCCGAAATCACACACTCTTCAAATTCCATACTCATTTCATCGCCCTGATTTTTCTCGTAAAGAATACCCCACACTTAGGACATCTTGGAAACAATACCAAAACAAAATCTCCATCAGTATGGGTAAACTCATGCCCACAATTCAAGCATCTCCGTTTCTGAATCTCAGTAATCATTTCCTTATAGTTTTTTTACAACGCACTCTCCATCCTGACCATGAAATCATCAACTCATTTCCAATATCAATTCAGGCAAAAAAGAACCACATACTTTGCCATAATTAGTCAAGGTATGTGGATTTCGACTTGATTGAAACGATTGTCATTGAATGACAAACCTTTGTATCAGCATTTTTTCCAGCTGTGAACACCAAATTTTCCACAACACCATCCCGTCGGTATTGGCATAAGACTTGAATAAACCACTTTTCCACATTTAGAACAATACCATTTCATAATTTCAAATTTTAAGAGTTTCTTTGCTACGCCTCACAGGTAGCGATGTTAGGTTATAAAAACGCCAAAGACGTGAGGCTTCTTTGCTCCACGTCCTTGAGTATCAGGTATCGCCAAACACCTTTTTGAGAGAACTTGAAGAATACGTCACCCCACGTCCGGTGCGGATATGACGATGACGCATTCTTACGTCCCGATCAGAAACGCTGCCGAAAGTGGGCATCCTTCACCGTGTGTTCCCTCAAGTATGTCAAGTTGGCGATTTCGATACTCGGAACGACTGGCAAATTGCCTTTGGCGTTGGTAAAGGGATGTATGCCCGACCTCTGTCGCAGCATGGCTTTTACACCGTGTTACCCCATTACCGAATGCAAATTTACAAATTATCTGTGAAGGACACCCACTTCGACAGCTTTTTTTGACGATATCCGAATATGTTTTACAACATGGCTGCCTGACAACGCTTATCCAACTGCCTCATGCATACTTGATCCGGAACAATTTCTACCGTACAGGTACGCATGAGGCATAAAGCAAGTCATATAAGTGGATATCACGATTTTAAAGATCGTAAAGACGATCTATCTCATGATTGAAGGATTTCTGCGCCTCAGCTATCATCTCCAGAAGCATCCGCTGCGACCTCAGTTCATCGGCATTTGACGATGACACCGACATCGTCATCAACGTGCGACGCATATCCGACAGCTCGTCAAGCTGACGGTCCAACCGGCGTTCCGCACCCTGCAGAATCCTCCTGAACTTCTCGGAATCATGGTCATATTTCATGCTTAGTTGCGCAAGATATGTGCGGCTTTGGATATTAATCGCCTGCAATTCCTTCCAGCCGCGCACAATGTCGCCCGCATTTTCGAGCATAGCACGTGCCGAAACACCTGCCACCATCCTTTTCAACTCGCCCGAAAGTCGGTCGCTTTTGCTCCCCGCTTCTTCATACAGCTGAAGCCCGCAGTCACTATAGCTTTCCATAATCAACTGATTTTGGTCACACTCAAAAACACTGAATTCAGAGCATTCATTCCCTTCAAATCCACACCATACTTGTTCATAAACAACTGGTTGATTTTATCAGCCGAAGGTCCGATAACCATTACAGGAATCATCGACGATATCTCCACACTCATGCCGGCGTCTATCGACCCGCGCGTTCCTCCGTTAAACGATTTCTTCGTAGTAATTCTATAAAGAGCCATAATAACTTATTTTATAAATAATGCATAGACTTCAAACGCCAAAAACAGGCCCAAAATCACTATTTTAATCCATTGTTTGGCAGGTTTATAAATCCTTATCGCCTCCCATCCGTTTCCATGGGAATCCGAATCGAAAGAAGAACTCCCTAAAATAGCACCGACAACTGCACCTATAATCGTGCCAATCGGGAAAAATATACTACCCAAAAGACCTCCTATTATAAGCCCTGTCCAGAAATCGTTTCGGCTTTTTGCCATTTCTTTCACTCTCGATTTCGGCTCTATCATGCCTGCGTTCTTCGCAAGACGATATTCATAGTTGATACTCATCATCTCGAACTTGGTCCGTGTACGCTCTTCAATCTTTTTCGACGGTGATGCTATAAACCATTTCACCACCATAAGCAGAGCCACTACCGACAAAGCCGTAGCCCAATACCATTTCCAACCAAGGTTCCATATCGGCATTATCGCTGCCGCCGCTATGATGAGTCCGGAAACCACTGTCAGCATCGAGCCCCGGTTGTAGTCATCCATGATTTTTCCGAATGATTTATAGAAGCTGCAAGAATTTCCTACCACAGGGCTATTGTTCAAAGCTTCATCCACCGGAGGCATGTCAACCACGCCACTACTGCTATAAATGTAGGCATAAAGACATTTCACCGACAGCTTATCCATGTCATACTCTTCCTCCCCGTCGCCGCCCTTTACGCGCGCCACGGCAAGCGGATCCTTGTCCTGGCTGGCATGTTCAAGCACCGCCATAATCTGGTCGTCTATCACCGCCAGTATCTGAAAAGCCGTGAAACTGTCTTTGTCTGTGCTTTTGAACGCCGCAAGTACGTCTTTACCATATCTCTCCAAGTCCTTTTTATGTTTCTCCCTGCTGACCGGCATCCGCTCGCCATAAGCAACATAAATTGCCGCAACAGTTGCCTGCCCGGTGGTGGGCATGGGAGTGTCGGAATAAAGTCGGCCATCAAGCCACGCCTCATATTCGTCTTTTAGCCATAATAGCATGTCCAGTCGGAATCGCAAGTCGCGAAACTGGCACAGCTCCGCTTCAAGCAAGCCGGCTGTTCCTTCAAATGTTTCCTTTAACTTTTTTTTGCTGAATAGCTCCCCGTTATGTCGGCTGAGAATCTCAGCTGCCTCGTTGTGGCAACGCTCTGCCCTCTCTATCATCCTCGGCAGTGATTCTATCCGGTCGGTCGCCACTTTCCTGTGCAAGCGCTTCACATTCTCCAAAGCCATGGTTTCCTTTATCCCTCTGGTCACTGCCGATAAACCTTCCACGGCCAAGGCTGCTCCCAGAAACGCCATTGACGCTTTCTGTTCCGCGTCCGACAGTTTCTCGAAATCCCTTTCGCCGGCTATCTTTTCAGCCTGCTCCATAAAAAAATCAGACACCTTTCCATACGCCTTGTCAATCTCTGTCATGGCATCGAACGTCTGCCCGATATACGTGTCGATTTCCCTGATTACTGCCGGCAATACTGCCGAACCCGCCGCCTGACTCTCCATCACTATATTTCCATTCGCGACTTCTACGACGACATTTCCGGTTTGTTCTTCTATATTCATAATGCGGTTGTGTTTTGATTACGCCGCAAAATAAGCACATCGTCTCCTCTACCGAAATATACGTATATTTATTTTAGAGCACGTTCCGCTCTCAGCTTTCGGAGTCCAGACAAGTCCTCACAGCATTTTCGCAAGCCATAACGGTGTCGTCGAGCGCGTTCTGCCACTGTGTGCGGGTGGCACTGTTGTATGCCACCCCTTCCGAGTCGAGAAATACCTTGAAAATATTATTCCACGGTGTCTTTATTCCTTCGGTCTTCACCCCGACCCTTGCCCCGATTTCGATTATCAGGGTGCGCATGAGTGTGGCGAACTCTATGTTCGACCCTGTCAGTCCCGAATTCCCATCGCCCATATATCGCCAGGCAAGGTCGTATGACGGGTCGGGGGAGAATATACCCCTGAAGGAGGCGTTAAGGATGAAACGTTGGAAAAGCCCCATCGCGGATTCACCGTTCACTTTTCCATAAGCCTTCGCTATGGTTCTCTCCAACTCCATGAAAGTTGACTCCGTAAAAGATGCCGCCACGTGCCGGTAGGCTATCGGCTTTAGATGCCGGCATTCTTTTAGCGTACCGTTGAAATATTGCTCGTAGGTCTTGCGGAATATGCGTAGCACTGTCAGCGCGAACTCCATGTCCTCGTCATCGTATAACCCTATCCACGTGGGCCAGAAAGTCTTCTCCTGTCCGTTGTCCGTTATCCTGAACCTATGGCGGAATTCTTTGTCGGGAAAACTGTTGTTGAGCACGGTGCAAATATGGTCGCGTATGTTTTTCCACTCCTCTACACACACCTTTATCATCTCGCGGTGGTCGGCGTTTTCGGCTGTGACGCATTTGCATCCGAGATAGATTCCCACATTTGGTTCCATCCGGTCATACTCCACAAGAAACTCATAACGTGCGTTGCCGGTTGGATGCTCCAGTGGCTCTATCTTATACATAAGATGGTTCTTCTGACGTATGCCGCGAAGCGTGCAGTCCAGTCCGGGCAATATGAGTTCGCCACGCGCGATACTATCTATCTGGCGCCGTATCCTGTCAGACACACCGAACCCCTGTATATACCTCAGAAACTGTATTGCCGTGTCGTCATCAACCACCGCACAACACAACTTGCAGCAGTTCACTTCAGTGGCCTTGAGTGTCCACTCCTTCCAAAGGCTAACGTTCAAATCATTCAGTTCTTCCTCGGTCATATCAAACAGTAGCTGTTTTAACGGATGCAAATGTAATAAAAGAATCTGTCACAACAACACCAATCTTCAAAAAAGTCAATGGTTAGTCGTTATCCAACCAGTACAACCAATACAACTGTAAAATAACCAACCAGAACAACCAAGGACAACCAGCATTATAAAAAATCTGGTTGCTCTGGTTGGTTTTAAACCGTAGTTGAATTGGTGGAAAGGTTTTGTTTCGGATTTTTTAATTAACTTTGTAGGTAAATAGCTTTTAAAACAATTATAACAGATATGAGGAACAGATTATTTGCAGCAGCGAACACCGCTTTCAGTGAAGTTTTGATTTTCTTTTTCGTTTGCTGCCTGGCAACTATGGCAGCAGCAACAACGATTGCAAATGAATTTTCCCAACTTGCCCTGGGAGCAGCCATAGTTGGAGGCACGATACTGTTTTGCTGGCTCGTATGGATGACTTACGTGCTTGTCTCCAAGAAAGAAGTGGTGGAAATGGAACCGAAACGACGTGTGACATTGGAAACGTGCAGCCGCCTGCTTGGAGTGGTGTGGATTTTCCTGACATTCTCGCCGGTGTGGTGCGCTCTGCCATTCGCATTGCTAATTATCTGGGACGGATATAGATCGATTAGACAATTAGCGATGAGCAATTAGTAATTATCCAACCAAAACAACCAGGAAAACCATTCTCAAACCAGAACAAACAGAGCAACCTGTTCTTTATTCTCAAACCAGGACAACCAAGGACAACCAGATTTTTTTATAATGCTGGTTGTCCTTGGTTGTCCTGGTTTGAAAATAGTTGTATTGGTTGTGCTGGTTGTTACATTTTGCCGTAGAAGAGGAGGATGCGGTGGCGCATGAGATATTCGTAGTGCGCCTGGATGCGGCTTACTTCCGTTCTGAAAAGATTGTTTTTAGCCTGTTCATAATCGGCTTGGGTCGCCCTGCCGAGGTTGAAACGTTCCCTCGTGGATTCAAACGACAGACGCGTCTTTTCCAAGGTTTCACCTGCCGTCTGATAGCGTTCCCTCGCACCGACCGCTTGATAATATGCCAACTGTATGTCTTTATATAGGTCAACGTTACGCTGGTCGTAGCTCAGTTCGGCATTCGTTTTCTGGAGTTGTGCGCGCCTTACGCTGTTGCGTGTATTGAAACCGTCGAAAATAGGAATCCTCAATGAGAACCCAAGATAGGTTGAAAGGTTATGGCGCATCTGCGGCCCGAAACCGTCTCCCGGGAAACCGCTCACCTTATAATAACTCGACCCTGTGCCAGCACTGAAACTCAACGTAGGGAGATACCCCGCCTTTGCAAGCGAAATATTCTCGTTGGCAACCGTCACCGACTGACGGGCAGCCTGCAGCGAACTGTTGGAAACCAAAGCCTCGGAATAAACCTGGTCGGGCCCGGGAATGGTCGGCTCACCTTCATTCAGTGGCCTCACGTCAAACCCTTCTATGCCGCGAAGCTGGAGAAGGTTGGCAAGATTCACAAGGGCTGTCCGGATGTCGTTTTCGGCTGTGACAACCTGCAAGCGGTCTTGCGCCGCCACCGATTCGAGGTCGTAGAGAGTGGCCTCGGCCACCTTTCCAGCCTCTATCAACGCCTTCTGACGCTCCACCTCGAAGGCGGAATATTCAGCCTGCGAACGCGCCGTCTGCGCCACCTCCTTGGCGTAAAGCACCTGAAGATATTGCGAAATCACATTGAGCGTGACGTTGTCTTTCGCCGCTTCGTTTTCAAGCACATACTGCCTTATATTCGCTTTCGCCACTTTGATGTTGCGGTATTCAGCCATCCCCTGGAACAGAGGCATACTTAAACCGACGTTCCATCCGAAATTGGAGGTGTTGCGGTCGGCATACGTATTATCGACCTGAAGGGCGCGTCCGAAATTGAACGACTGCGACGCCGAAGCATCCAACGTAGGCAAAAATCTGTCTTTAGCAGCTGTAAGCGACTGCTTCCCTTCTTCGATGCGGAGTTCCTGCTGCAAGATGCCGACATTGTGGGCGACGGCATAATTTATACAACTGTCGAGCGACCATTCCACTCCCCATGCCGGCTGACCGGCAGCCAACGCCATCACCAAGCCGAGTACCGATTTATATAAACGTTTCATAACATTATTCTTTGATTACGTTGCCCCTCAGCGGAGTCTTTTTAGAGATACCATTCGACTTCACCTCCACCATAAGACCGTCGGAAAGACCAACCTTTACTTCTGTCTTATTGAATTTCTGCGCCGGCACGGAGTCAGTCATCACATAGACGTATGCTTTGTCGCCTTCATATTCCACGACACTCTCAGGCACAGCCAGCACGTCTTTCGCACTTTCAAGCACCACGTTGGCGTTGGCGCTATAGCCGGCACGGAGCTGGGCGCTTTCTTCAGCGGTCAGGGCGGCTTTCACTTCGAAGGTGTTTGTGCCGTTGTCGTCGCTTGCCATAGGCGCGATTTTCTCTATTACGGCAGGATAATCGGAACCGGCTATGGCCCCCACTGAAATATTGACGTTCATTCCCTCCTTAAGAAGGTCAACCTCCGTTTCATCAACTTTCCCTTTGAAGATAAGGTCGGTCATGTCAGCCACCTTGGCGATGGTGGTGCCGTCGTTGAATGTATTCGCCTGGATAACCGACGAACCGACTTTCACAGGCACTTCGAGCACGACACCCGTCACTGTGGAGCGTACAAGAGTGTTAGAACCCTGTGCATTGGCGGAAGAAACACCTTCGCGCACAATCTTCAGCTGGTCATGCGCCTGGTCAAGCTCCCGTTTAGCCCTTTCGTAAGCGGATTCGTCGGTTTCATACTTCTCCCGGCTTTCATATTTCTTCTCATAGAGGCTTTTGGTACGCTCGAACGTGCGACGCGCCTCTTCGAGGGTGATTTCAGCCACCGAGACGCGGTTGAGTGCCGACGACAACTGCGACTCTTCCGGAATAACCTTTATTTTAGCGATTATATCGCCGTTGTTGACATGGTCGCCCGCTTCAACGAGTATCTCGCTGATGATTCCGGAGATTTGCGGCTTGATGTCGATTTCGTCACGCGGCTCTATTTTCCCGGTGAGCACGGTGGTTTTCTCGATTGTCTCCGTGGAGGGATACTTGAGAGAGTATTTTTCAGTCTCCTTTTTTGAATTCAGATAGAGATAGAAGAATGTGCCGACGAAGATGATGCCGACCACTACCCATAGCAGAATTTTGAAAAACTTTTTCATTGTATGTTGTTGGTTATTGGTTTAAAGTTTAGAGTTTAGAGTTTAAGGTTTAAAGTTTAGGGGTGGGCTTTACGTCAAGATTATAGATTTTAGCTGATGGTAATATCTAAACCTTAAACTTTAAACCCTACACCAGTTCATAAACCTTACTTGCTGTTTATGGCTTCCACGGGCTTTATGCGCATCGCCTTGATGGAGGGGATAAGCCCGGCAAGGAGCCCGAGGATGATGAAGGTGATGAGAATGCCCACGGCCGACATGAAACTCATCTGGAAATTGGCGACCAAGACAGCGTCGGGCGGATTGTTGATATGCTGCATCACCCCGAGAATCACGGCGGCGAACGAGAGTCCGGCAAGACCGGAGACAACCGTGAGCATCGCCCCCTCGCAAAGAACCTGCACTATTATGTCGCGCGGCTTCGCCCCGATGGCGCGCCTGATTCCAATCTCCTGCGTGCGTTCCTTCACAATCACCCACATGATGTTGCCGATGCCTATCACTCCGGCAAGAAGTGTGGAAATGCCGATGAAGAGGGCCAGAATGTCAATGCCGGAAAAAAGGGTATCGACCTGTTCGAAATTCTCGGCTATGTTTATCACCCACATCGCGCCGTCATCGTCAGGATTGATGTCGTGGCGGCGATAGACCACTGATTTCATCTTCGGGATAAGGTCGGAAAGGTTGGCGTTGTCTTTCGCCACCATCATCAGGAAATCTATTTTGTCGCCATAACCGTTTGCCCGCTGGAACGTGGTGGCCGGAATAACGATGCTTTCGTCGAGCGAACCGTTGAGATGCACCTCAGAAGCGTCGCCCGCCACACCGATTACCGAATAAGCCGCCCCGTTGACGTCAACCATCCTTCCCAGCGGTTCTTCCACTCCGGGGAAAAGCTGGTTGGCCACCTTCTTCCCTATCACCGCCACGCGGCGCTCACCCGCCACATCGGCATCGTTGATGAAGCGACCGCAATAATATTTCGGCACAAGCATCTTCGTATAGTTGGATTCAGCCCCTATGAGCTGACCGGAATAGGAGTTCTTACCCTGCTTGAAGGTGGAATTCCATTTCTGAAACGTAGGAATCACCGCATCCAGTTCGGGGAAAGATTCGCGCAGAAGTCTCACGTCGGTAAGGTCCATCTGCCATCCGCGCCCTTTCTGATAACCTTTGTAGGGCATCGTGGTCCTGTTGGGCACCATGCCCCCGCTGTTGGTGGCGAACCCGGCGAAATTCCGCTTCAAAAGGTCTTCTCCGCCCGTGGCACCCCCCATAAGAAGGGCGAGCATCGCCACTCCCCAGAAAATCCCGAATCCGGTCATGAACGTCCTCGTCTTGTTGCGGGCAAGCGTGGCGCCGATTTCTTTCCAGTTTTCTATGTCGAATATTGTCAGTTTCATGTCAGCTAAGTTTATTCGTCGCGCAATGCCTCGACAGGTTTCACTTTCAATGCCTTCAGAGCCGGGAACAGTCCGGCGAGCGCACCCGCCACGATCAGCACGAGCGTCACTTCAAAAGCTATGGAGAGGCTCACCGTGGGGTTACGCAGCATGTCGGCATTCCCTATTACGGAAGAGAGCAACTGCGTCACAGCCGTGCCGAGCACAATCCCGATGTAGCCGAACAGCACCGTAATAGCCACCGATTCCGCTATGACCTGTGTGAGAATCTTGTGTGGTTTCGCCCCGATGGCACGTCTGATTCCTATTTCGTGCGTGCGCTCCTTCACGGTGACAAACATGATGTTGCTGATTCCCACAATGCCTGTCAGCAGCGTCAGTATGCCGAGCACCCACACGCATGTGTCAAGGATACCCATCGCCATCTTCCCGGTCAAGGCATTGTTGAAATCGTTGGAAATATAAACGGCGTTTTCGTCCTCCGGATCGAAATTATGAAAAGCGGCAAGCGTCTTGCGTATTCCGCTTTCGGCGTCCGAACCGTCGGCTTCCGTAGAGACATTCTTGAGCTCCACAGAAAGGTTGCCGAATTTGTTCTGATTGGAAGAGAGCATGCGGGCCGTGGTGAAAGGTATATAGGCTTCCCTGTTCCATTGGCTTTCATATACGCCCACCACCTTGAACGAAAGTCCGTTGCAGTCAATCCGGCCGCCAAGCGCCCCCTCCCCTTCGGGCGGAAACAACTGCTTGGCATAATATTGCGGAATAACGATAACTTTCGATTTCGTCTTCATGTCGCGGTCGTTGATAAAGCGCCCTTCCTTAATGTCGCCATGGCGCGACGGAGTGAAATCGGAAGGATATACTCCTTTATAATTCTGGCTCACCTCTCCTTTGGGGGTGGAAAGCTTCCCGCCGCCGGAAATAGATGAACTGATTCCTTCCACATAGCCGGAATTCTCTTCCACCACAATCTTGTGGTCGGATTCATCGAATTCTATATACCTCCCCTCGCGGTTGCCGTGATAAGGGATGGATGTCTTGCCGCCCCACACGCGAATCATCGCAGTGTTGCGCGATAGCATGTTATAATCGAAGGCATTAGTCACGCCCCTCGCCATGCTCAGAAGCACGATGAGCATGAATATGCCCCACGTCACCGCAACTCCCGTGAGGGCCGTGCGGAGTTTGTTGTGCCCGAGGGTCTGCCATATTTCTCTTGCAAGGTCTGTCATAGTCACACAATTTCCGGAGGTGTAATGATTCCGCCGTCGGGCATTACGCACGCCTGCGGTTTAGAGATGCCGTCGGCAGGGATGGCGGCAGGCACGATAAGGCCGTCGGAAATGCGGATGAGGCGGTCGGTCTGTTCTGCCACACCGGGGTCGTGGGTAACGATAACTATCGTTTTACCCTCCTCCGCATTAAGCTTACGGAAGATTTCCATCACGTCGTGTGAGGTCTTGCTGTCAAGAGCTCCCGTAGGCTCGTCGGCAAGTATTATGGAAGGATTGGTAATCATCGCCCTTGCTATCGCCACCCTCTGTTTCTGGCCGCCCGACATCTCGCCCGGCAGATGATGGGCACGCTCGGCAAGCCCCATCCTTTCGAGCTGTTCCATGGCAAGACGGTTGCGCTTCTTGCGAGAAACGCCCTGATAGAACAGGGGCAATGCCACATTCTCCATCGCATCCTTATAATTAATGAGGTTGAACGACTGGAACACGAACCCAATCATTCGGTTGCGATAGTCAGCCGCTTTGTTTTCGCTAAGATTCTTTATCAAGGTTCCGTCGAGATAATACTCTCCCGAATCATAATTGTCGAGGATTCCGAGAATGTTGAGCAACGTGGATTTGCCGGAACCCGACGCTCCCATAATCGACACGAGTTCTCCTTTGTCAATCCGGAGGTTTATGCCTTTGAGCACATGCAGCGGCACGACACCCTGGTATGTCTTGTTTACGTCTGTCAGTCTTATCATTTCTCAAAACTTTTTCCTTTGCCGCTGCCGGAATGGAGGGCCATAAGGGCAAACGGATTATATCTGTTTTAGTGTATTAGTGTCTTAATACGCCGCAAAGTTAAACATTATTTTTATAATAGACCAAATAATTTCAAAAAAATTTCAATAATTTTCAATAATCGCCATCAGCAGGTGTTAAATTCTCCTAAATAAGACTCTAATTTGCAATAGCCGAAGCAAAACCACATCAAGTCATCCAACTATTCATGTTTTTTTTGTAAATTTGCAAATTATTGCGAAAATATAAACAGTGCGGTAGGCTATCCCGCCGCCTCAAATCATAATCAGATAATGGCAAAACAAGAAGACGTTTTCAAGACCATTGTAGCCCATGCCAAAGAATATGGGTTTGTGTTTCAATCGAGCGAGATTTACGACGGTCTTTCCGCCGTGTATGACTACGGCCAGAACGGCGTAGAGCTCAAAAACAATATCAAACGCTATTGGTGGGAAGCCATGACCATGCTCCACGACAACATCGTGGGCATAGATTCGGCCATCTTCATGCACCCTACCATCTGGAAGGCTTCAGGCCATGTTGACGCTTTCAACGACCCTCTTATCGACAATAAGGATTCAAAGAAACGCTACCGCGCCGACGTCCTCATCGAGGAGGAAATAGCCAAATTCGACGACAAAATCGAAAAAGAGGTGGCTAAGGCAAGGAAACGCTTCGGCGAAAACTTCGACGAAGCAATGTTCCGCCAAACGAATCCCCGCGTGCTCGAGAATCAGAAGAAACGCGACGAACTCCACACCCGCTTCTCCGAGGCGATGAACGCCAACGACCTCGCCGACCTCCGTCAGATTATCCTCGACTACGAAATCGTCGATCCCATCTCAGGCACCCGCAACTGGACCGACGTTCGCCAGTTCAACCTCATGTTCAAGACCGAGATGGGCTCTACCGCCGACGGCGCCATGGAGGTGTATCTCCGTCCGGAAACGGCACAGGGAATCTTCGTGAACTATCTCAACGTGCAAAAGACGGGACGCATGCGCATCCCCTTCGGAATCGCTCAAATCGGAAAGGCATTCCGCAACGAAATTGTGGCGCGCCAGTTCATTTTCCGTATGAGGGAGTTCGAACAAATGGAGATGCAATTCTTCGTTCGTCCCGGCGAGGAACTGAAATGGTTTGACGAATGGCGCCAGACCCGTCTGCGCTGGCACAAGGCCCTCGGCCTCGGCGACGAGAAATATCGTTTCCACGACCACGAGAAGCTTGCCCACTACGCCAACGCAGCCACCGACATCGAATTCCAGATGCCGTTCGGTTTCAAAGAGGTGGAAGGAATACACTCGCGCACCAACTTCGACCTGTCGCAGCATGAAAAGTTCTCCGGGAAGAAAATACAATACTTCGACCCTGAACTAAACGAAAGCTACACCCCATACGTTATAGAGACGTCAATCGGCGTTGACCGTATGTTCCTCAGCGTGCTTTGCAGCTGCTATGAAGACCAGCAGCTCGAAGGTGGCGACCACCGCGTCGTGCTCCACTTCCCGGCTCCTCTGGCTCCCGTGAAATGCGCTGTGCTTCCTCTTGTGAAGAAAGACGGACTGCCCGAAAAAGCTCGCGAAATACAGCATAAACTCCGCTTCGACTTCACCTGCCAGGTTGACGAGAAAGACTCCATCGGCAAACGCTATCGCCGCCAGGATGCAATCGGCACCCCCTTCTGCATCACCGTTGACCACCAGACCCTCGAAGACAACACCGTCACGCTGCGCCACCGCGATTCCATGGAGCAGGAACGCGTAAGCATCGACGCCCTTGAAAAGATTCTTGCGGAAAAGGTAAGCCTCAACAGCCTCCTGCGCAAGCTTCTCTGACAGTTGCATCATAACCCCGGGCATCGCCCGGACATAAAATATACGTATGAAGACAATCATCAGCAAAATCCTCATGGCGGTCGTTGCCATAGTCATGGCTTCATCGCTATCTTCGTGCAATTATAATTCGCTCGTGGAGAAACAACAGACCGTTGACCAGGCATGGGCGCAGGTGGAAAACCAATATCAGCGGCGTGCCGACCTCATCCCGAATCTCGTCAACACAGTGAAGGGATACTCCAACCACGAGAGCGAGACCCTGCAGAAAGTGACTGAAGCGCGCGCAAAAGCCACGTCGATTACCATCGACGCCGACAACCTCAACGAGGAGACTCTCGCAAAGTTCCAACAGGCGCAAGGGGAATTGTCGCAAGCCTTGAAATCGCTGCTCGCAGTGACGGAAGCATATCCCGACCTTAAGGCAAACGAAAACTTCATGAACCTCCAGACCCAGCTCGAAGGAACAGAAAACCGTATCTCCACAGAGCGCATGCGCTATACGGAAGCCGTAAAGGAATACAACACGAGCATTAAGAAATTCCCCACGATGATTTATGCCGGATGGTTCGGATTCAAGGAGAAACCTCAGTTCAAGGCGGAAGCCGGAGCCGAGAAAGCTCCCGAAGTAAAATTCTAAATCCATTAAAAGATCTGACATGACCATCAAGAATTTCGGTTTTCTATGCCTCCCGGCAGCCATCTTCGCGCTCTCGCTCTCTTCTTGCCTCGGCGACGACGAAACCACGGACTATGCCGAGTGGAGAAACAAGAACGCGGAATATATAAACCAGGCGGAGGCCGCCACCGAGAACGGGGTGAAGGTATATGAGAAAGTGATTCCCGCATGGGACAAAAGTTCGTTCGTGCTCATGAAATGGCACAACGACCGCTCCCTTACGGCTTCAAGGCTTTCTCCACTCGACAACTCCACCATCAACGTGAAGTATATGCTCACCAACGTTGAAGGCGACACAATCGACTCGTCATACAAACTGACGGCCAACGGCGACAGCATATTCCAGTGCCGCCCCTGCGAAATGGTGACAGGCTTCTGGATTGCCACCACATCCATGCATGTGGGCGACAGCGTCACCGCCGTGATGCCTTACACCTGCGGATACGGCGTGAACGGAAGCGGTTCGGTGCTACCCTACTCCACCCTTATTTTCCAGATTAAGCTCGACAGCATCGTCGCATTCGAGACGTTGCCTGACCGACAATAATTCAATAACCCTTAACATCAGCGCGATGTCTCCTTATCTGAGGGGGCATCGCGCTGGAATATTTCAACGCTATGAAAAAATCAAGATTATTCACCGCCGCCATCGTAATGGCCACCCTGCTCGGAGCCTGTGACGGCACTGAAAAGACAGAAGCCCTCACCGCAGAAATCACCGCAGCTCAAATGGAGGGCAGGAACGCGGCGCGTCCTATTATAAACCGCGAATGGAAAGACACGACAGGGTTCAACAAAACTCTTGAAAAAGCCTTGGAAAAAAGATATACGTACCTTAAACACGGCCGGCCCGAATGTGCCGAAGCCTTCGACTCCACTTTTGTCCGTACCGTCAGAACAGTGCGTCCTGACCTAATTACGCTAATCGAGAGTTCACTCCTTTACCATTAAGACTTCCTTTTCTAATCAGTTCCCGGCTCGCGTCACCCCGATTCCGAAAAGTGCAAAATCATATACGGCAGGATCATCGGGGCGCAAAGTGCGCAATATCGAGGTGAGCTGTTCCACGCTCTTGCGGTCGTTGGCTTTCCGTGACAGCAAACCCAATTCACGAGACACGTTGCCCACGTGGACGTCAAGAGGAATGAAAAGTTTGCTTTTCGGTATGGACTTCCATACCCCCATATCGACGATGCCGTCATCGCGCACAAGCCAACGGAGAGCCATATTGACGCGTTTGAGCGCAGTCTGGTCAAGATTGACCGGAAGGCATTGGCTGCATGTGGCGCCATCGTTGACATCGCTCATTATTTTCTGCATTTCGCCCACAAGCTTCCAAGACGGTGCCTCGTCATCCCCTGCTTTGACATGGGCGGAAAATGCATCGAGGCTACCGTATTCCTTATATATACGATGCATCCCCCTGAGGAAGTATTGGAAATGACGGCCGAAGAAAGTGCGGTGAAGGTTCATCGCCGGATCAAGGTCTTCGTAACCTTCCTCCATAATGTATCGATAGGGTTCGTTATCCATAAGGGAAAGCATCCTTTCCGCATCGCGACATATCATCTTGCGGTTGCCCCATGCTATTATAGCAGAAAGAAATGCCACGGTTTCCACATCTTGCAGGCGAGAGAACCGTCGGGGAAATTGCACCGGGTCTTTATCTATAAAATCAGGATTATTAATCCTCTTGGCTTCCGAATCGAGAAGCTCCTTTATATCCTCAGGTATGGTCATCGGTGGTCGATTCTTATTTAGGTTAGATTATGCATTATGAATCATGCATTATGCATTAAAATACTGCCGTCTTGGGCACACTCTCGCGGTTCATACGGTCGAGAGCAGTGACCACGAACACAGCCCCTTTCAACGACTCGTCGTCTTCGTCGCCTACGAGCACCCTGACGTAAGGGGTCATCGCTATTATTGCCTGCGAATCGTCAAGATTCCTGTTTTCGCCCGGGAAAAACTGATAGACCACATACTTCACGGCATCAGTAGCCTTCTGACGCTCTCCATAATTCGGGGCATGCCACGTCAGAAACACCTGGCCGTTCTCCCTTGAAAGCGTTAGCCCGGTAACGGGCGCCGGAGCCAGGTTCTGATTTCCGTAAGCCGGGGGTATAGCGATAGTCGATTGATGCTTCATGGCAAGCGAATCGGCCACACCCTTCATATTGGATGTGACCCAATATCCATGCCACCACACGTTGCCCTTCACGTTGGGAAGTTCGCGGGAAAGACGCACTTTCGTGGCAAGCTCGTTGGAGTCGTGTGCTTTAGGATCGGCGTTGTTCATGGTGCGCTGCACGTCTTGCCCTATGTACACGTCAACCCCCTCCGCGTTGTCGTTCCACCATTGGGCAAGATGGCGGCTCGGTGCGGCCTTCATGTCGAGGGTCCAGTAAAGCTGTGGGGCAAGATAGTCTATCCATTTGTTTTTCGCCCACAGAAGCACGTCGGCGTAAAGGTCGTCGTAGTTCTGAAGCCCCGAACTTTCGCTTCCACGCGGGTCGCTCTTCTTGTTGCGCCAGATGCCGAACGGACTTACGCCAAACCTTACCCAAGGTTTCTCGGTCTTTATTGTGGAGTGGAGCTGCTCGATGAGGAGGTCAACGTTGTTACGCCGCCATTGGTTGCGGTCGATGCCGTTGCCAAACTTGCGGTAGCTGGCATAGTCGGCATTGAATTTCTTTCCGTTTACAGGATACGGATAGAAATAATCGTCGATATGAACGGCATCCACGTCGTAGCGCCTTACGATGTCGCGCACCACGTCGCAAATGAAATCGCGATTTTCCTTATAAGCAGGGTCAAAGAAAACCTGCCCGTTATACCTAACGAACCTGTGAGGCTCCTTCTTCGATATATGTGACGCGGGAAGCACCTCCTTGGCATTGGATGTTACACGATATGGATTTAACCACGCATGGAATTCCATCCCACGGCTATGCGCCTGTTCTATAGCATACTCCATGGGGTCCCATTCGGGCGAGGGTGCCTTGCCGCGTTTGCCGGTGAGCCACGCAGTCCAAGGTTCAAGTTCGGAACGATACATGGCGTCGGCGGTGGGACGCACTTGGAAAATAACGGCATTGCATCCAGCATCCTGAAGTTTCTGAAACTGTTCGTCGATATATAGTTTCGCCTGTTCGGTGGTCTTGTTCTGCCACTGGGTCTGCCCTATCACATGGAGCCATGCGCCACGGAACTCCCGCTTCGGATTCTGCGCGGAAACATCGGGTACGGATGAAACACCTCCTGAAAAAAGCAGCAAAGCCACCGCAAACTGAAAAAAAGATTGTTTAATACTCATCAAAATCGCATTTTCATTACAAATATAATACAAATATGCGAATAATGAAAATCAGCAAACAAATAATCGCCAGGCAACACGAATTAAATGGCAGATGATAGAGCGCGTCCTTAAAACCACACAAAACGTAGCAACTATGAATACAAGCAGTATAATACACCGAAAGGGGGCGGCATGATTGAATCATGCCGCCCCCTTTTATCGATATGGTAAAGACCTGTTATTTCTTATATCCGCACTTCTCGCATACCCCCTCCTCGTTGAGTGCGATTCCACAAAGCGGACAACGCTCTATGTTTGCTGTAGGGTTATATTCCTGCGAAGCTGCGTTATCGCCGCTCGTGAAAGTTATTTTACAGATATTCAATTTATCCTTCAGAAGGTCATAGACAATCTTTATCATACCCTCCACTGTCATTGTCTCTTTTGTCACAACAAGACGTGCATCAGGATAGGCAGTCGCAAGTTCTGTCTTGAAGGCCGGGCCTTTGAGAAGATTTTGCGGATGTCCGTCTTTGATTCCCTGCTTTTCATAAACCCCGACAATAGCAGGAAGCAGAGGATCGTCTTCCCTGAGGACAAGCGCATGGTCAAAATTCTTGAGCAATTCCCATGCCGTCTTCTTTATCTCATTGCACGGGAAAACCATGTTTACACCTTTGTTGATAGTGTCTTCAACCTCAATTGTCAACGTTCCTGTATGGCCGTGCAGGTATTGAGCCTCCCCCTTGAATCCCAAGAAACGGTGGGCATACTGAAGTGTGAATGATGTGATACTCTTCATAATTATAAATTATCTTTATTAATATTCTGACAGGGCGGCGGTCACAGTCTTACGACACACGCCCTTTGACATTAGAACATCATATCACCGATTGGGTTGATTAATAAAAGTTAAGCAGCTGTTAAAAAAAACAATGACACTACCCGGAATAGCGACTCCGGATTCACGGCCAATAAATAAGAACGTTCCTAAGAGCGCGCTCTTAAATCTCGAGAGATTGTCTGTTATCGATTTTTTCGTTATCTTTACACACAAATACAAAATCGATGAACAACCTGGCAAATAAACTCTCGACGATATTTTTACTGGCACCATTAGCCGCAGCCGCGGTATGCGGTGCCGGATCCCAACCGCGCCATACGCCACATGTGAGCCATGGCGTCTGCCGCGATTCCATCATACTCAGCGACCCTGCGGTCCTCGCCGATGCAAGGACCGCCACATACTACATGACCGGCACCGGAGGGCTGTTATGGAAAAGCAAAGACCTCTCGAAATGGGATGGTCCTTATGAAGTGGCGGAACCCGACACAACTTCCTGGATGGGAAGCAACCCGCAGATATGGGCAGCTGAACTCCATGAACATGACGGCAAGTATTATTATTTCGCCACATTCACCAACAATAAGACAATAATCGAGGAAAACAAAAACGGGAAGGTGCCTCGCCGTGCATCCCACATTCTTATGGCCGACTCTCCCGACGGTCCTTACCGTCCGGTATCGGATGCAGATTACCTTCCTGCCGACCGCCCCACTCTCGACGGCACATTCTGGAATGAAAACGGCAAGAGCTATATGGTGTTCTGCGGAGAATGGCTCCACAATGACATCGGCACAATGGAAGCGATCCAGCTTGCTCCTGACCTCAGCAAGCCAATAGGAACCCCCGACACCCTTTTCCATGCCTCAGACTCACCTTGGAGCAGAGAGATAATCAATGGTAAGGAAACCACTAACCGGGTCACCGATGGCCCGTGGCTTTTCCGCACAGGAACAGGACGTCTGGGCATGATATGGACTTCCTGGATTCACAAAGACTACACAATGGGAGTGGCTTATTCCGAAAGCGGCAGTATAAAAGGGCCCTGGATTCAGGAAAAGGAGCCAATCACTCCTCCTAATTATGGACACGGCATGATATTCCGTGACCTGGAAGGACACTACATTCTTTCTGCACACAGTCATTCAGTCGTCAACGGCAGGTATATACGCCGTCCCACATTCTGGCTAATAGACATTTCAGGCAACAGCCTCAGAATAATCGACAAATTAAATTAACACCATAAATAATAACATGAAACGCAGATTCATTTCGCTAATGACAGCGGCATTCATCAGTGCCGCCAATCTACTCTCATTTGCCGACGCACCGAAATATATTTTCTATTTCATAGGCGACGGCATGGGCATGGCGCCTGTAATGGCCGCAGCCACCTACAACCGTTCCGTGCTCGGCACCGCCGAACTCCCGCTTATGATGACGTTCCCCGTAGCCGGACAGGTGATGACTTATTCCGCAAGTTCCGACGTGACCGACTCCGCAGCAGCAGGCACCGCCCTCGCCACGGGCAACAAGACCGTCAACGGCATGCTTGGCGTAACTCCCGACACCACGGCAGTTTATTCAGTAGCTACCGTGCTTAAAGACAAACTTGGCTACGGCGTAGGAATCGTAACCAACGTAGCCGCCGACGATGCGACCCCGGGCGCATTCTATGCCCATGTCGCCCACCGCTCCATGTCGAAAGATATCGACCGCCATTTTGCGGAAAGCAAGGTGGATTTTCTTGCCGGCGCTTCTCTCAACGGGCTTTATGACAAGGAAGGGAACTCCACAGGAGTGCCCGAACTCTTCAAGAAGAACAACATACGCCTTGTCAATACTGTCGCCGAAATTGGCAACGGCAACGAGAGAATTGCACTTATCGAGAAGTCGCCGTTCAGCAAATCTAACGTGGCCTATGTCAATGACTCGATTTCCGGCAAGCTAACACTAACGGAGATGACGCGGGCATGTCTCGACTATCTTGTAAGGAAATCGCCCGACGGATTCTTCATGATGGTGGAGGGCGGCAACATCGACCATGCCTTGCACGGCAACGACGGAATGACCGCCATCTCGGAGATATATAATTTCAACGACGCTCTCGCCGTGGCTTATAATTTCCTTCTCTCCCATCCCGAGGAAACCCTCATAGTAGTTACCGCCGACCACGACACCGGCGGCCTTTCAACAGGCAACCGTGAAAACGGATATGTGGCACACTTCGACGTTCTCAAAAACCAAAAAATGTCGAAAGAGATGTTCTCCCAGGTTTGTAAGAAATGGTCGAAAGACGGCAAACCGAGACCCTGGAACAACATGAGAGATCTGCTCAAAGATAAATTCGGTTTTTGGGGCAAGGTGAAAGTCAGCGACGACGAAACCAAAAGACTTGAATCGCTCTACGCCGACGTGTTCGTAAAAAAGAATTCAAAAGACGAGAAATCGCTCTACAGTGACTTCAACGCCTTCGCCTCAGAGGTTTTCCGACTCATCTCGTCGAAAGCAGCCGTAGGGTTCACGACCGGCGCACACACAGGCAACCCCGTGCCGGTGTATTCCGCCGGCGTCGGTTCCGAGAACTTCGGCAGGGTGCTCAACAACACCGAAATCCCCGTCGAAATCCTCCGAATCTCCGGCCTCTCCTTCTGACGTTCTATCTTTACACACGCAATCTACTTAAGAGCGCGTCGTTCCTTAATTGTAATAAAAAAACAAGGCATACGGGTCATGACCCGTATGCCTTGTTTTTTTATTGATTTGCATTCAATTATGCATTCTGCATTGATGAGATGGCAGCCTTCACGGCGGCTATCTTTTCGAGTGCGTCGCTCTCTTTCTTGCGTTCGAGAGCCACTACCTGCTCGGGAGCGTTGGCCACGAATTTCTCGTTGGAGAGTTTTTTGCGGACTCCGGCAAGGAATTTCTCGTGATATTCGAGGTCTGCCTCAAGTTTTTTTATCTCCTCTTCCACATTGATTTTAGAGGCCACGGGGATGCTGTATTCCGTCGAAGCGACTATAAACGAAGCTGCGGCAGCCGGCTTATCGCTCACTTCCCGAATGTCGGAAAGATTACCCATCTTCACGAGGATGCTGTCGAGCATTTCGTCGTGCGGACCTTTGATGAGAAGTTCGAGCGCATCGCGCTGGGGAATCTGCTTCTGTTTGCGAACGGTGCGGATGCCGGCTATAACTTCCTTTAGATGATTGAACTTGGCGATAATGTCCTCGTCGAAAGAATCTGCCTTCGGAAGTTGTGCGGTCATGATGCTTTCGCCTTCCTTGCGGTCATAGAGATGCTGCCAGAGTTCTTCCGTGATAAACGGCATGAAAGGATGGAGAAGGCGGAGAAGCGTGTCGAAGAAACGCAGTGTAGCTTCGTATGTCGCGGCATCCATAGGTGTTCCGAAAGCCGGCTTCACAACCTCCAGATACCAGGAAGAGAATTCATCCCAAAAGAGTTTATAGATAGCCATGAGGGCTTCCGAGATGCGGAATTTGCCCATAAGGTCTTCCACTTCAATCAAGGTACGGTTCATTTCCGCTTCAAACCATTCGATGCCCCTCTTCGATGCTTCAGGTTGCGGTTTCTCGGAATCAACCTGCCATCCCTTCACAAGACGGAAGGCGTTCCATATTTTGTTGCAGAAATTACGACCCTGCTCGCAAAGGGAATCATCATACATGATGTCGTGACCTGCGGGGGCGGCAAGCATTATACCCATACGCACACCGTCGGCACCGAACTTTTCGATGAGCTCCAACGGGTCGGGGGAGTTGCCGAGAGATTTCGACATCTTGCGTCCGATTTTGTCGCGAACGATACCGGTGAAATATACGTTGCTGAACGGCTTGTCGTTGCAGAACGCGTATCCGGCGATAATCATACGCGCCACCCAGAAGAATATGATGTCCGGACCTGTAACGAGGTCGGTAGTGGGATAATAATATTTGAACTCTTCGTTGTCGGGGTCGAGGATTCCGTTGAAAAGTGAAATCGGCCAAAGCCATGACGAGAACCATGTGTCGAGGCAATCGGGGTCACGTTTAAGGTCGGCGAGAGTGAGCGAAGCATTGCCCGATTTCTCTATAGCCTTTACGAGGGCCTCTTCTTCGGTCTCGGCCACCACATAACCGCCCTCGGGGAGATACCATGCCGGAATCTGGTGACCCCACCAGAGTTGGCGAGAGATACACCAGTCCTTGATATTGGTCATCCAATAACGGTAAGTGTTCTTGTATTTTGCAGGCACGAACTTGATGTAGTCCGTTTCTACTGCTTCAAGGGCAGGCACCGCAAGGTCTTGCATCTTCACGAACCACTGCATGGAAAGCTTAGGCTCGATGACGGCATCTGTACGCTCCGAGTGTCCGACCTTGTTTACGTAGTCTTCCACTTTCTCCACAAGTCCGGCCTTCTCAAGGTCGGTCATAATCTGCTTGCGTACATCGAAACGGTCCATGCCGACATACATTCCGCCGGCTTCGGAGATTGTGCCGTTGTCGTTGAAGATGTCGATGGTTTCAAGTCCGTATTTATCGCCGAGCATATAGTCATTGACGTCGTGTGCCGGGGTCACCTTAAGGCAACCGGTGCCGAAGTCCATCTCTACATAATCGTCCATGATAATGGGCACCGACCTTCCCACCATAGGCACGATTACGCGCTTCCCTTTAAGCCATGTGTAACGCTCGTCGTTGGGGTTGACACAGACTGCCGTATCGCCAAGAATGGTTTCAGGGCGTGTGGTGGCAACGATTATGTATTTCCCCTCCTCACCTTCCACCATATAGCGGAGGTAGAAGAGTTTGCTTTGCTCCTCCTTATAGATAACCTCTTCGTCGGAGAGGGCGGTGAGGGCCTTGGGGTCCCAGTTCACCATACGCACTCCACGATATATGAGACCACGGTTGTATAGGTCGCAGAAAACGTGCATCACGCTCTTGGATCGGATTTCATCCATGGTGAACGCAGTGCGTTGCCAGTCGCATGAAGCACCGAGTTTGCGGAGCTGCTGAAGGATGATGCCGCCGTATTTATGTGTCCAATCCCATGCATGTGAGAGGAATTCCTCACGCGAAAGATCTGTTTTCTTTATGCCTTCCTGAGCGAGTTTAGCCACCACCTTGGCTTCCGTAGAAATCGCAGCGTGGTCGGTGCCCGGCACCCACAACGCATTCTTGCCCTGCATGCGGGCACGGCGCACGAGAATATCCTGGATGGTATTGTTGAGCATGTGGCCCATGTGGAGCACGCCGGTTACGTTTGGCGGCGGGATTACGATACAGAACGGTTCACGGTTGTCCGGCTCCGAATGAAACAGTCCGTGTTCCATCCAGTAGGCATACCATTTGTCTTCAACCTCCGAAGGGTTGTATTTAGTAGCTAATTCGCTCATGATGAGATAAAGTATATACTTTTGTTATTTTGCTGCAAAATTACAAAATAAAATCAAAACCGCCAAGAAGCGGAGTGGTCCTGTCGCTCCTTGAAGGTTTAAAGTTTAAAGTTTAGAGTTTAGGGGTTAGAGTTTCAAATTGTCGGATTTGTACTGTGAGGGACCGTCCGGTCCCCCGCCCTCTTCTTCGCTCTTATGTCAGAATAAAAACCGGACCGACGAAACCGTGCCTAATTTCGCAATAAAAAACTATGGCAGATTTCGAAAAAATTATCCCCTTTATCTTTCATTTCGCAGCTGGACTACATGGCAACGACCTTCTCCTCCAGCATCATCTGCAATTCGAAAAGGCTCGTCTTTCCGGATGGAGCAACGACCCCGATGACCCGGGTGGAGCCACAATGATTGACGTTACCATCTCGGCTTACACAACCTACCGGCGCAGACATAACCGCCCTGATCCTTCTGAAAAAGAACTGTATGAAATCAGCTATGCCGAATGGCGTGAGATTCTCAAAACAATGTACTGGGACCATTGGAAAGCCGATGAAATCGAAAGTCAAGGCATCGCAAACATCCTTGTGGATTGGATATGGGCATCCGGAACAACTTCCGTCAAGAAAGCACAAAACATCATCGGCGTGAAGGCCGACGGAATTGTCGGGCCGAAAACCATTGATGCTGTCAACCGCCAAGACGCAGACATCCTTTTCGACAGAATACGCCATACACGCGAAGATTACTACCGCAAATGCCGGGGTGCATGGAAATATCTCAAAGGCTGGCTACGACGTCTGAACGCAATCCGCCCTGACGGCACCTTTTCATTGAAATAAGCCTTCCCTTTGGAGGAATCCAAATTTTTATTTCGTGCGCCAAAGGTCAGGATGGTCGGTGATGATACCATCCACAGGAAGGTGAGGAGTATCAGAGGGCGAACCTACCGTCCATATCTTCACCTCCTTGCCATGGCGATGAATTTCATCAATTAAAGAATCGGTAACGGAACGGTAATAAAAATTGAATGAAGAGACATAATTATATTTCTCATAACTGTAGTCGTTGACCCATCCGTCAACGGCATCATCGACACCCCTGAGTTTGAACACCCACAACTTTTCCAGACGTAAGTCCGGCGAAATGGCATGCAGTTTTTCCAATACGGAATCGTTGAACGACTGCGCCACCACCCATGACGATGCATTATGCGCAGCTATGGCATCTACGAGCTGTTGCTCTATTCCCTGGTAAATATCGGCAGTGCGCTTTATTTCCACAAGAAGCTTCACCCTTCCGTCAATCAGGTCGAGGACTTCGTCGAGTGTCGGTATCTTCTGGTCGGTTACTTTACCATCCTTATCCACAATATTGAAACCACGGATCTCCTCAAACGTAAGGTCGCGGATAAGACCCCGTCCGTTGGTGGTGCGGTCAATCGACTCATCATGGCATACCACAACCTTGCCGTCTGATGTCTGATGGATGTCGATTTCCACCATATCGGCCCCAGAGGTGATGCCTCGTTCTATCGCAAGGAGCGTGTTTTCAGGGCCGAGCGCCGCCCCTCCCCTATGGGCAACGACAATCAACCGGGCAATCTCTTCCGCTGTATATCCTTTTTTATAGAAAACATTGGAGAGCGCACTCACAGCAGCATAACCTGCAACCAAAGCCATAGAGCCGAGGCCTGCAAGAACAATCCTTTTAACAAAACTCATATTCAATTAAATTTTCACGTTAAACATACGGCGGCAAAGAATGCGTATCACCTGATCGAACCAAGCGAAACAGTCTTTGGCATCAATGGCCGCACACACCGCTTCATAAGCGAAATCGTCCACTTCCTTTTCATGGAGCAGACTCCATAAAAGAAAATTACCGAATTTATGGGTAAAAAGGTCGGAGAGAGTTTCCCCTCCGGGATGATAGTTGAGAATCTCTTCCCTATATCCTTCCACCCCCGGGAATTTCAACCCTACTATATCAGAACGTAAAAAAGCATCGGTTTCTGATGGGAAATACGTTTTTGCCGTGCTTAAAACGCTACCCACCTTACCCACAAGATTATCGTTGGAAAACCTTCCGCGCCCACAGACACAAGCATCGAGTTGCGCCACAGACTCCTTCGATTCATATTTTGTCATCACATATTTCACTGCCCCAAGAGCCGTAATGACATATCCGAAATCGCTTATAAGCTCCGAAATATTGTCAAGCACATGGAAAAGCAATTCTTTGTCGTTGGCAGCCACAGCATTGTCGATAAGTTCATAGAGCAACGGCACAGCCCTGTCATCGCCCTCATGGGCAACATTGTCGCCGCTATGCGCGCAATATGCCACGCAATACCAATTTACCACATTGCGCTTATAAAAACCGGTCGGATTCGCCTTATGGCTGTGGCGTGCCTTGAAAAGACCCCGGCATCGCAACGTCCAGTCGCGTGTCTCCCTCGTCAGCAGGTCAAGCACTTCCGGATTATGCTCCTTCGAATTCACTTCAAGCTGGAAGAGATTGTAGAGAAGCGACATCTGCATATAGTCAAACCATTCGAAGCTACGCCGGCTTTCAGAGAAAAGAGCAGTAAAAACATCGCGCACAAGATTCCAGTCGGCACATCCCACGATAATCAATATCCTCTCCATTATAAAATAAGAGAAACTGCAACCGGAGGAATACGCCGATGCCACGACCGGAAGAAATTCACGGAAACGCCCCTTTTCCGCTTCACATTCCGGTGAAGACAAAGAGCGGTGATGCCTATTGTAGAACCCTACGAATTCCATTGCATCGCGAAGACGGCGGCGACTCCACTCCGCGCCATCGCCCGAATCGCCTTTCACAATATCATCATTCCAAAATCCCTGATATTCTATCGCATTGTTGACATAGACCGACTGAAACGTAATCTGCTTGCGCATTATGGTCTGCAAGAAAGGCATCACCAGATGCACAAGACGGTAGTTCCATGTGAAATAACTTGCTATCCCGCGAATTTCGCCAAGCATCTCGGCAATCATCCCGGTGTCTTGGAACGGAGCAACGGTAGCATCGATAATCAAAAGCGTGGCAAGGCGCGTGGCCGCCTCCACAAACGTCACCGCCCTCTTCCTCGTTTCTCTACGCGCCAGGTTCCCCGCAATGGTACGCGACCGTATTCCGGCATACATTTCTTTGACAATCCTTTTGGTCAGGTTGGTATTTAAAGGGGTATGGGAGTGTGTGAACCGACGGCGCGAAAGGTAATAGACAAACTTGCAAGCCTCGTTGCCGACATCAACAATATCGTCTGTCATAAGCCGCCATAAAATTTCCAAAGCATTCTTCCGATAAAGATTCTCATTGAAAAAATCGGAAAGCAACATATTATTGACCGCCACGCCGACTGTATTCCTCAGACATATAACCGGGGCCAAGGAAGCGGCAAGCTCATTATGGCGCAAAATTGTTTTGGAAGTGGCCTTATTCGAAGCGATTTCGCGTTTCAAGAGATTGAATTCCGGCACCACATCCCCATCTTCCGGATTAATGCCAAGCATATGTTCGAGAAGACTGAAAAGACGGTCCTCATAGTTTTCGCGTATCAGGGAGTCGAACACTTCGTTTACGAGTTGCATGACCGTAGGATTGTCGGAGTAGCCCGTAACAAGGTCAACGATTGTAGTAAAGTCGCCGGTGTTGAGAATATGAATGAGAAGAACATTGCGCATCGCCCCTATGAAAACCACGTTGAGAGCGGCTTTCGACAAGGCCTCGACAATGTGTGTCGCAGACAATTCCCCGTTTACTACAGGATACATACGCAAAAACGCGCATGCCATCATATACTCCAGAAAACGTTCATAAATGAATTCCACACTCCTCACCGCCACACCGTCCACAATTTTTTCCACCTCCCTCAATATCGGACGGTCGGGTTTGTTGCGCAGTTCCGTGTATGCTACAGTCAGTCCGTCTTTCCTATAAATCAGTCGCGACAATCGATGCAACGGATTTTTAACGTCGTGGCATGCATCTTTCAAATCTGTATTGACAATGCTTCCCATCGCTTCCCCTTCAAGATAAGACAACAGAAAAATCCTCGACAATTCATCGAGCAGTTCACGTTGCCGTCGTCCCGCAAACGACCGGACTTCGATATCCTCCAACATTTTCGAAAAAAGCCTGACCGAGGTATAATCGTCGGCATCGCCCGACAACACCGCCCCCACATAATTGCTGCACACGAATTTCATTACCAGAGGGTCGCGAAGACGAAGCAGAATCTTGCGTTCAATCCGTTCGAAGGGGGTTGACATCTGATATAGTTCGCCATATTTGCGATAAGCCTCCTCGGTCTCCCTGTCGGTAAACCCTACTACGGCAACATCATCGTCGTCAGACGTTCCATAAAGCAGACCGGAAGGAAATTCCACACATGGCAATATCTGGTTTTTCCATGTAAACGTGCGGCATGTGGTGACTATCTTAAATCGAGGATAACTTTCGCTCGCAAGAGAATCGAGAATGTCGGCAAATAGCTTCACCGGACCGTCCTCCTTGCTGTCGTACGGACTTTTCTCATCCACGTTTTTATAGTGAAGACACTCGTTGACGGCATCGAAAAAGAAATAAACGATTTTTTCCTCTTCCGCAGCCTTGGAATGCAGATGGTCGAGAAGTCTTTTCAACGGGCGCCTCCCGCTGACCCCAAACACGTTTTTAAGTGTGTCGGCAAGAGTAGTGTCGGCAAACGATGACCCTGAAAATACAAGCACCGGCACATCGGAACCCAAACAACGCTCTGTCCAATTACAAATCTGATTTGTCTTGCCTTGCCCTGCATCTCCTGCAAGCGGAAGGAGGGTATGACATGATTTCGTGAATCTATCGAGAAGTTCGGTGAGACGTGTGCGGTCAACAAACAAGTCGGCGCTATATTTTTTCTCCTTCTGCACCTGGATCATGTAGTCCATGGAATGGCGGCGCATACATGCACACAGTTCGTTCCAGTTCGATTCTTTCGCTATATCGAAAGTCGGCGACAAACGCTGCATGAATGCATCGAAAACACGGTTGTATTCCTCCGTCTCGAATCCATGCACGTTCTCGTCTGACGATTCATATTTCACGACCTCCCCCTTCAGGGTTTGGAATACGTATATGAACCGGTCGTTTTTCTGAACCATCAATGGGAAAAGGTCAACCTCGCCTATTCCCGGAAAACCGACATAATAATGACCCTTCAAATACCGGGGTGCTCTTTCACCGACAACCGGATTCCAACCACCGTGCAAATCAACAGGGCCGCCGGAAGACGACACGGTCGTAACCGAAGCATCGGCCAAAGGGGCAAGACCCAGCAACATGGCTTCCACCTTCGGGGCGATTTCTTCCACAACCCCACGATAAATATGCTGCGAAAGAGAGGTGGAATGCCCCTTATAGTCGTTGCGTACTTTTATTATGCCGATTGCTTTCGCCGAACCCACGAGTATGTCTGTCCGCCGAGTCCTGACATTTTCAGAAAGTGTACGCACAAGGGGATGTGCGGGCACCAACTGCTGCAACGATTCAAGCAACGGATTGAATAGTTCGTTTACACAATCGCCGAAGGAGAGGGGTCTTTTCACGTCAATCATCCTCACAGCCCTTGCCACCCCTTTCGCTTTGCCGGCATCCTCCAGACTGCACGCCAAGGCAAGGAAATAACAGTTGAGCCATTGCACCGACATCTCGAAAAAGTCGAGCAGATGTGTCAACGTGTCCTTATAATTCTCCATTTCAAATGCGGAAGCGGCTTTAGACAGCGGCATCGACATTGTGAGAGGGAGCCGGGCGGCACCTTCTCTCATTTCCGATATCGGGAGTTTCGTCATGGTCATACAGCGGCAGATTCAAGGGTTAGTTTTTTTCAATCGCAGTTTTACCACAAAGCTACAAAATTATTTGCAAACTTTTACTATTTTTGCATTTAAATCATATATCCTTCTTCAAATGCCCGCTTTCAACAACACTGCCTTTCTTTGCGCGTATTTCAGTTTCAATGAAAACGCCGACACAGACTCCATCCTCACTTCCGGAGGATGGACCAGAGTATGCCACGACAAGGGAAGCATCGAAACCTATAAGCAATTTTACTATCCCGGCTTCATAGAATTCTTTATGGGCGGTGGTGAAGGGACAGAGGTGGGAAAATACACAAAAAAGATTGAAGAAGCCATATCCGTTGGCGATGCAAACGTCATTATAAAAGACATCGTGATTTATATGATGCCTTATGGAATGGCACTTTATTCCATCCATACAGAACAGGAATCGGACAATCTCGACACCTTCACTCTGTCGCTTTTCAAAATGAGAGAGATGAGGAGATGGAATATGGAAGAACTTACCAATTTCCACACAAAAGCAATCGCGCCAATCGAAAAAACGGCATTATCGTTGGGATGCAGGAGCGGCATCATTGAAAACGGCAACAAACTGAAAGTGTTCCAAATTATAACCGCCCCTGATAAAAGCCATTTTGACAACGACACCGACACCCTCCTGTTTGAACTGGGCACGCTCGGAAAGGTCGGAGGATGCTCGCACGACGCTCCCGACAGCCCGTCGAGGTCATATATCGAACGGACCGTACAGGGAAACCGACTCAGTTTCTTCAACAACTGGAAAGGGTTGGCCCTGTTCGACACGTTTACCATCCTGGGATATGACGTAAAGCCCTGGGTACGCGAAACGTGGGCTACCGATTATTTTTCAATGATTTATATCCATAGTCTCTACTGCAAGTTTTATCTGTTCAAACTTAATGCACGATTTCGCGACAATCCCCGGCAAGGTGAAGTTCTTGAAAAAGAATATCACGATTTCGAAAGGCTCTACACATTCCATAGAATCTCTTACAACTTCCTGCCTGACGAAATCGACAAGGCCATCGACAAAGCCCTTGAAATCACGGAAGAAAAAAAGCTCCTTGCCGGCTACATCTCAGACTACAACAAGCTGCATGCTGAAGAATCGTCGAAACGGCTTAACAGGCTTCTGACGTTTCTTGCCATCGTGACCGTGTTTTCAACAATATGGGATTTTGCATGCATGGTCAATGCACTTTTACCTTTCAACGAATATGCCGCCACCGTGGAAAACGGATTCAGGATAGTAGTGTCTCTGACATTGCTTACCGTGGTCGTTGCCATAATATCCATGCTAAAGAAACCCGAAAAAGAGAGATGATTGATAAACATTCCACCAACCCGACTGTAGATGTAGGCATATTGGAATCATCCGAAATATATGTTGATTTTCTCCAAACATATATATCGTACGCTACAAAGCAAAGATTCAACGGATCACACAAATTTTCATCGGATTCCATCAACGGAAATGTGCTGGAACTGCACCCCGAAATCCCTTCCGGAGTTTTCGAAATAAATGATGTGGTGATTGGGAAGGGATTCCATTGGCAACAAAAAGAAGCCCAACGGTTTCATGGCAATCTTCTGCTTAAAAGATGCAACGACGGAATCATCGCGGTCAACCGTCTGCCGGTGGAGCGATATCTTGAAAGCGTGATTTCAAGCGAGATGAGCGCCAACGCTTCTTTAGAACTGCTGAAAGCGCATGCCGTGATTTCAAGGAGCTGGCTGATGGCGCAAATTACGGGATGCGGACACCGCGCGGATTCCGATTATAGAATGACGGAGACGGCCGCCGAGCGTATCAGATGGTATGACCGTTCGCAACACCTCGGATTCGACGTGTGTGCCGACGACCATTGCCAACGCTACCAAGGCATCACAAGGATACTCAATCCGAATGCCGTAGAGGCGGTGAAATCCACAGAAGGGGAGATTCTCGTTTTTAACGGCACGATATGCGACGCAAGGTTTTCCAAATGTTGCGGAGGTGCTTTCGAGACGTTTGAAAACTGTTGGCAACCTGTTTCGCATCCATATCTTAAAGACGGGCGCGACATATTGCCTGAAAACGGACATCCCCTCCCCGACCTTTCGGTGGAACAGAATGCAGAAATTTGGATTAACGGAAACCCGATATCATTCTGCAATACAAATGACTTCACCGTATTGCGACAAGTGCTTAACGGCTACGACCTTGCCACGCCCGATTTTTACCGTTGGACAGTAAAATACTCGCAAAAGGAAATATCGGAAATTGTGAAAAGCCGTTCAGGATATGATTTCGGCAATATTCTTGACATCGTCCCCGTAGAACGCGGCGTGTCAGGAAGATTGATACGTGCAAAAATAATCGGCACGAAACGCACCATGACCATCGGGAAAGAGCTGGAAATAAGAAAGACTTTGAGCATGTCGCATCTATACAGCTCCGCATTCATAGTAGAAAAAGAGTTTTCAGCAGACATCACAACGGAGAACTGCCACGCTTATCCTTCAACTGACATCCCTTCCGGCTTCACTCTTAAAGGCGCAGGATGGGGACATGGCGTAGGTCTATGCCAGATAGGGGCCGCCATGATGGCACAACGCGGTTATTCCTACCGCCAAATTCTCGCCCATTATTATCCCGGCAGCGAAATAGCCAGCAACGCCTACAAGCAATTCGACTCCGAGTCGTGACACAAACATCCATAATTTGAAAAACATCTCTTGATATAAAAGCACATTCCGTTTTATTCTGATAAGGATTTGTGCTTTTAAATAATTATTTCTAATTTTGTAATTATCAAAATAAAAACGCTATAGCTCTAACTTCCAACATCCTAATCCCATGAATTGGAAAAAACGATTTTTTCTGTCAGTGGTGTCGTCGGCCATAATGTCGGTCGGAACCACGTTTGCGCAGCCAAATACTTCTCTTGAAGAAGTATTCCTTTCGCCGAAAAGGGAGCACCGTCCGCTGCTTATATGGCAATGGATGGACGGACTCGTCACAAAGGAGGGAATCACTCGCGATCTCGAAGCCTTTAAGGAAGCTGGGATTGCCGGAGTGCAAAATTTTCAAATCGGAGGTCCCGACCAGATGCGTATCGGCAATCCTGACAACGCCATCGGAAGCGATAACTGGAAAGGGCTCCTGAGATGGACCCTCGATGAATGCGCCCGGCTCGGACTTACATTCGGCACCCATAATTGCCCCGGTTGGTCGTCGAGCGCCTATCCGTCCGTAGAACCGAAGTATTCCATGCAACAACTCGTCTATTCGGAATCGGGAATCGACATGAAGTCAAAATCCATGTCGCTGCCCCTTCCTGAAATAGATGACAAGTGGAATTATTACGAAGATGTGGCAGTCCTTGCAGTGCCGGAAGATTCAGTCTGCAAATATGAAGAAATCATAAACCTCACGGACTATTTCAATCCGGCAACAAGTATGCTCCAGATTCCCGATAATATAGAATTAGGACAATCGGTAAAGATAATGCGTATAGGCCAGACCACCAACGGCAAAACCAATGAGGCGCAAGCTCCCGAATCCGGACGTGGTCTCGAATGCGACAAACTTAGCCGGGAGGCGGTGCGCCATTTTTGGGAAGGGTATCCGACCATGGTGCTTGAAGTGGCCGGAAACTATGTCGGAAACACTTTCACACATTTCGAAATAGACAGTTACGAAGCCGGCGGACAGACATGGAGCCCTGCTCTTCCTCAGGAATTCAGAAAAAGGATAGGATATGATCTTACTCCCTTCCTTCCGTATATGACAGGAAGAATGAAATCAATAGAATCTACTGAAGACACCAAACGTTTTAGAAAAGATTGGGAAGAAACCGTGAAACAATGCGTGGCCGAGAACTATTACGGGTATCTCAACCAGCTCGCCAAACAGGCAGGGGTAAAGATGATGATTGAACCCTACGGCACCGGCGGCAGGCATCCGTTCGATATACTCGACTTCTACAAGATAGTTGCAGCCTCGCCCGATGCCGACATAGCCACGGAATTCTGGCAAGATCCAAATTGGGGATGGCGCGACATGGGACGTCATGAATCTGCCATGCGCAAACTCCGAAAACCTCTTCTGATAGCAGAAGCATTCACCTGTTGGCCCCTAAGGGCATGGCAAGATTCTCCGGCCACGCTCAAGCCTGTATGCGACAAAGCGTTCTGCACGGGAGTAAACCGTATGATGCTCCATGCGGGGGCCGCCAATCCATGGCCTGATGCGGAACCGGGAATGTCGTTCGGAAAATGGGGTACGCATTTCGTACCCGGTCAGACATGGTGGAAAGCAGGAGGTGCGAAAAAGCTTTTTGATTACATGTCTCGCTGCCAGGCCCTTCTTCAACAAGGACTGCCGTCCGGCACCCAACTTCCTCCCCAGTCCGGACTAAAGACATATCACCGGGTGGATTCCATTTCCAATACGGATATCGTTTTTGTTTGCAACCCTTCCGATTCAATCACCGAAGGAACCTTTACATTTCCGACCCTCGGGCGTAATGCGGAACTGTGGAATCCTTATTCCTCCGAAATGTATGCTCTTCCGAAGGATTCCGTTTTCCATATCGAAATAGAGCCATTCGGCTCACGTTTCATAGTCATTCGTCCAGGAGAGCGCACCAAACCTTATATTACAAAACGAGAAAACGTAAAAACCATTCCGGTCGAAGGAGAATGGGACATCGAGTTTCCCGGAATCACTGCCATTCCTACCGACACGCTGTTTTCATGGCCCGATTCGCATATCGAAGATGTTAAATATTTCTCCGGCTCCGCGACATATTCCATTACATTCCATATTGATAAAAAAAATATGCCAAAGGGAGGTAATCGAATAATCCTAAATCTCGGTAAAGTGGAAAATATGGCCAATGTCTGTCTAAACGGTGTCCCGGTAGATTTGCTCTGGAAAGAACCTTACACATGCGATATCACCCCGCTGGTGAAGAAAGGCAAAAACACACTTTCGGTGGAAGTCACCAATCTTTGGCCTAACCGGATGATAGGCGACGAACAATATCCCGATGACCTCGAATGGAGCGAACCGGAAATCTATACTTACGCCAATCCTCACGCCGAGATAGGATGCTATCTTTCATCACAACCGGAATGGCTTATAAACGGAACTCCAAGACCATCGCCTTACCGAAAAACCGTAGGATGTTTCAAATTCTTCAAAAAAGACTCTCCCCTTCTTCCATCCGGGCTATTGGGTCCTGTGACACTATCCATCGAAAAGTAGCGGCATGTCGCTTCCGAATAGAATCGAGTAGGTCGGGAAACGAAAGATTTCTGACCTACTTTCGTTCCCTTTCCT
>CAJUCW010000013.1:62721-99802 GCA_910585275.1 uncultured Muribaculaceae bacterium | reverse complement strand
TATCTACGACATTAGCAAGCAATCAATTAGCCATTAACTGAATATCCCTACATAGATTCTAAAGATGCATTCTGGAACACGGAGAACGTCACCGTGTATGATTCCGAGCTCAAAGGGGAATATTTGGGGTGGCATTCGAAGAACCTTAGGCTTGTGCGTTGCAAGATATCCGGCACTCAGCCGTTATGTTATTGCGAAGGGCTTGTAATGGAAGATTGCACGTTTGGCGATGACGCTGACCTTGCTTTCGAAGACTCGGAGGTAAAGGCAACAATCAATTCCAATATCGTCAGTGTGAAAAATCCGCGCACAGGTGCTATAAAGGCACTTGCAATCGGTGAAATCATTCTCGACTCCAATATACTTGCCCCCGCCGACTGTAAGATAGAAACGGAGATTTGAGGGTCTGGGTCGTGCCGGAACCTTGATATTTTTATGGCAGACATATCCATCATCCAATCGGGAGGTAAGGTTACGTTCGGTCAGCAACTCAAGTTGACCGCCCAGTTGTCATGGCCTGCCATGATGGCGCAGCTGTCGAGCATACTGATGCAGTATATCGATGCGTCGATGGTGGGTCAGCTCGGGGCCGACGATTCCGCAGCAGTGGGGTTGGTGTCAACGAGTCTGTGGCTGTTTTGGGGTATATGTTCGGCTGTCACGGTCGGTTTCTCCGTCCAGGTGGCGCATAGCATCGGTGCGGGCGACAATGAACGTGCCCGCGATATCCTTCGCCAAGCCATCGTTTCGTGCATTGTTTTCAGTCTGATTGTTAGTGTAATCGGGGCTGCCATAAGCGTGCCTTTGCCTCATTGGTTGGGTGGCACTGAGTCCGTTTGCCAAAAAGCTACCGTCTATTTTCTGGTTTTCGTACTCGCACTCCCTTTGCTCACCATGAACTATCTGGCCGGCGGCATGTTGCGGTGTGTGGGCAACATGAAGATACCTGGTGGGTTGAACGTGATGATGTGTCTTCTTGACATCGTTTTCAATTTCTTTCTGATTTTCCCGACGCATCGTTTGGAAGTAGCCGGGACTGTTGTCACCCTCCCCGGTGCCGGACTCGGAGTCCTTGGGGCAGCGTTAGGTACTGTTTCCGCCGAGATTATCACTGCAGGGACAATGATGTGGTATCTGTGTACGCGTGAAAAGGCTATAGCCATACGTGGCACCGTGGGCAGTTTCCGTCCCCGTCGCAGTGTGCTACGCAAGGCCCTGAAAGTGTCTGCCCCGATGACACTTGAGCATGCCGTAATCTGTGGCGCACAGATTGCCGTGACGGTAATCGTGGCTCCCCTTGGAATAATGGCTATAGCTGCAAATGCCTTTGCCGTCATCGCAGAGAGTATATGCTACATGCCGGGCTATGGCATAGGCGATGCGGCCACCACTCTTGTGGGGCAAAGTTATGGGGCGAAGCGTTTTGACCTTGCCAAACGCTTCGGTTATATCACTGTAGGATTGGGTATGGTGACGATGACGGCGATGGGGATTGAGATATATGTTTTCGCGCCATACGTAATGGAAATGATGACCCCCGTCGAGGCGATACGCGACCTGGGCGTGGAATCGTTGCGTATAGAGGCATTCGCTGAACCGATGTTTGCCGCCTCGATTGTGGCCTACGGGGTCATGATTGGTGTAGGCGATACGATTGTCCCGGCTGTAATGAATTTCGGGAGCATCTGGCTTGTACGTCTCCCCATAGCCGCGGTACTCGCCCCCACGATGGGGCTTGCCGGAGTGTGGCTTGCCATGTGCATCGAATTATGTTTCCGTGGCATCATCTTCCTTTGGCGTCTCCTTTCCGGAGCCTGGCTGAAAAAAGGCCTTTAATTCCCGACATGACGAAGAAAGATAATGATATGTGGTAAATGCAATTTGGATTTGCTTACTCCAAAAAAAGTGGTCACAAGTCTATTTTTAGAGTAACAATATCCGGGTGGCTACTAAATCATTCAGCAATAGTGGATAATCCAAAATAAATTTGTAACTTTGTGTTATGTTAACGGCTTCTCAAATAAAGGAAATGGTCAAAGGCGGTGAAGGCTACAATGTAGATTTCAAACGCAGTGTGCCATCAAAAGTTAAAGAAATATCCGATGAAGTTGTAGGTTTTGCCAATGCCTCCGGCGGCTATGTCCTTATTGGCGTCGATAATGAAAATCAGATTGTCGGTGCTGAGATTGATAACAACAAGCGGTCTGCAATTCAAGATACTATTGGAGAGATTTCTCCTGCATTGAAGTGTGATTTTTATCCTGTTGATGTCGAAGGTAAGAATGTCTGGGTAATAGATGTTCCAAGTGGTAAGGACAAGCCATACATTAGCGGAGGAATCATTTATGTTAGAGAGGGTGCTAATTGTCAAAAACTCCGTTCGGCAGAAGAAATGCGCGCATTCTTTGCAGAGTGTGCCAAGATTTTCTATGATGCCATACCATGCAAATGGTTTGACATTAATGAAGATATTGACCCACGTAACTTCAAAGAGTTTATGGAAAAGGCACATTTGTCCAACACACTGCCAATTAAGCAACTCTTTGATAATCTTGAACTCAATACTGACACCGGTATTCCAAAAAATGCAGCTGCGTTATTCTTTGGAAGAGAACCGGAACGGAAATTTCCACATGCCATAATACGTTGTCTGCGTTTTAAGGGTCTTGACAAAGTGCATATTATTGATGACAAGACTTTCGGTGGACCATTATACCAACAATATCTTGATGCGCTTTCTTGGATTGAGAGCAAACTTGAAGTAGAATATATCATCAAGGGGACAGGTCCGCGTCAAGAAATATGGGAGATTCCGCTTGATGTTTTCAAATAAGCCGTTATGAACGCTATCTGTCATCGTGACCTTTATGAAGAGGGGGCAACCATCATGATTGAGGTATATGATGACCGGGTGGAAATATCCAACCCCGGTGGTCTTCTGTCTGTTGTAGCGGCTGAGTTCGGACACAAGAGCATGAGTCGCAATCCACTTGTATTCGGATTGTTTACTCGTATGCATGTTGTTGAGAAAGTTGGATCCGGCGTCCCTCGTATGCGGGAATTAATGAAAAATGCGGGACTTCCAGAACCGATTTTCAGTACAAAGGGTTTCTTTACCGTCATTTTTATGAAGCGGGAAAAGCCGAATAATGTTGCTGATGATAGATTAAATGATAGATTAAATGATAGATTAAATGATAGATTAAATTTTCGTGAAAAAAGAGTGCTTCAGATTTTAGAGGAGACTCCTGGCTTAAGAACCAACGACTTATCTTCCATTGTTGAAGTTAGTATTCCTACATTATCTCGTACATTAAAGAATTTAATTAATCTTGGCTTGATAGAATATCGCGGTGCTAAAAAAACAGGGGGATACTATTTGCTTAATGATTAGAATTTTCACCATACGTGAAATCTATGATAAAAATCATTTAATTTGCTTTGTCATCTGTAGTATATAGGCTTGAGGGAACTCGCCTCAGATACACTCAGTGAAAGATTCCCCCCCCACACACAATATCGAAGATGCATAGGAACATACGAAAATCGGCCTTTTCAGGCCGATTTTCGTATGTTTCTATGTATCAACGGATTCTAATCTCCTGAGAATTGAAAATCCGAGATGTGCCTGAAAATTCAAACGTCGCCACAAATTTGCAATTCTCAGAGCCTCTAACATCGATGGTTTGCAACGCTCTTCTCTATATTAAAGAATTCGAGGTTTTACAATCCCCTCAGAGATTTAAATGGGATTTACTGGAATATCTTTCTCTGAAGCATTCCAATTCTCGTCGGTACTGACAACCAATGTTATTTCGTCTGATGGAAAGGTACTGGGTGAGAGTAATTCACCTTGAATATTATAAATGATATTTTTGTTAAGTTTGGTGTCAATTGAAATATTTTTTGATGGATATGTATAGTCTTTTTGTGATATGATATCAAAAGACAGATTTAATCCACAATCTCCGCTATCAAAGTTGCCAAAGGAATAGAAATAGAATAAGACATCCCCTTTCATGTTACAGAGAGCGTTATTCCCTAAAATACTGGAGGTGTATATATGATGGTTGGATGCAGCACTGCTTTCCATGGAGAACCCATATTTGGATAGGAAGGAAAGCTTGGTTACTTTGATTTGCTCAACTCCGTTAACGTTTCCTCCTTTATTGACGATTTTGATTTTGCATACGGCCCGCGTGAGTTTCAAATTATCATCGGTATATGGTTTTGCACTCTTCGTAAATGTAGATTTGACGGCGAAGCAATCATAATCATCGTTGTTGATATTCATCTTGACGGGATTGGAACTGTCGGAGCCTTTAGGAGTCTCAAAAGCCTCGATGAAATCATCATTGGTGGTTGTTTTGTAATACCTGTCAGGATAATGTCCATTATCATCAGGAGTGGCGTTTTCGTCGATATAATCTGCGAATACTACAACTGTGTATTTCCCTTCCGGGGCGTTGAAAACTATCTTGTTGCCATTCTTCGCGAGAATCTCTTTTCTTGCCACAAATTTGCCGGAGGCAGCCGCATCACCTTCAAAAAGTTTGGCTACGTAGCGGAGCTGATGTCCCTCATGGAAGGGCTTTTCGTTTTCGGCTCGGGTAGGGGAGAAGACGTAGGCGTCGGGCGAGGCTACGTTAAGGGTAATCGTGGTTCCTTTTTCAGTATTGTCTGAAGGGTCCACAACGTCGGTGGTTGTGCAGCCGACCGTCGCCAACATGCTGAAAAACGCGAGCATGATTACCGGCATGGTTAGTTTGGTTGTTTTCATATTCTTCGTTGTTAAATATTGGGTTCTTGGAATTGCATGGTTGTTAAAATGTTGCAGAGGAGGTTATTCGATCTCTATGGTTATTTCCCCGTCCCAGCGGGTATCGATGGTCAATCCTCCTGAAATGAAGTTTGTGAGGAATTTGCCGGCAACTGTCGTGATTTTTCCACGTTCTATGGGAATGGTCACACCCTCCGTACGCGCTACAATAGCTTTTGCCGAGTTGAAAAGCGTGATACACATACTTATCTTCATTGGTTCTGTCGTTACGAACAGACGGTCTGCCGCTATTTCCAATTCTTCTACGGGAAATATGATATAGTCGAGGGTTCGCGAGAATTTTATGTCTGCTGTCGGTCTTGTCGGCACGTCTTCCCTAAGGTCGAATGCGGAAGGTACGTCGGATTCATATTCCACTACGACCGTAAATTCCTCGCCGTTTATAAAATCGGATGAAAACAGTTGGAGGAACTCCGTATAATCTTCCGCCACGATCCGGAACGCCCCGGTCGGGAACTGCATGCCGACGGGGATTACCGTCTTAACGTCCCATTCCCCATGGTGTATGCTGAGGTCGATGGTTCCGTTGTAGTGTCTGCAGTCATGGTATGATAGAAACAAACCATTGTTATATAGTGGTTTTATATCCGATAGCGACTTTGTGTCATATCCTAAGGGAGACTGAGAAATCGGGTCAACATAATCGCACCATACGTTTATATTATAAACTTGTGCATACAATGGCTCGGGGAGTGGGAGAAGCAAAACACCGTTCTCTATTTCATCTTGCGGAACGATGTTTTCAAATTTTGATACCTTGCTCCCTTTCCCTGAAATTGAAACCATGGTTCTCAGTAGAGGAGACTGTGCGCTCCGAGATTCCTCACCATAGGATATTTTTTGTTCCGTCCATTCTTTCCCGAGGTCTAATTCCAACGCAACTTTCACCTCCGTAGGGTCATCGCCGTCACCTTCCGGATACGTGTGTATGCATCCCTGCAGGGCTAATGCGATCAGGATGGCTATTAACGACGATATGGATAATAAACGTTGCATCGAATACCTTTCTTACATTATAATTCAAAACAATAGGCGATAGAGATACCGGCATGGTCGATGCCGAAATAGGAAGTGTTTCGCGTATCTATCAGGCTCCCGTTGCCGGAATTATAAAACCTGTCGTATTGCATCGACAGCCAACCTGCGCCGATTGAAAATTCGATCCTCCATGAATGGTTTATGCGCAATGCGTAGCCATAGGTCAATCCCGCTCCCAAAGCCGGTCGGCCTTGGTCCTGGTATCTGTAGTCTCCGTATTTTATATTGAACCATGCCAAGGAAAAATGGGGTCCTAAAAAGTGCCCCTCCCCGTATCTTTTCAGCCACCATCTCCCTTCAGGCTGCAAAGCCACAGTACGGAATGCTCGTCTTTCGCTTATGAACCACGGACACCACATCGCCGGAAGTGTAATTGAGATGCGGTCGGTGATAGCCGCTTCCAGTTCTAAATTCATTATGGTCATGGCCCATGGTACGATATTGGTCTTTACACACATTTTTTGAGGTGGAGTTTCCGATGGCCGCAATGCTTCGGGTAGGTTTTGACCTGTAGCTGTCAAGGTCAGGGCGAGGAGGAGTTCTGTCATGGTTAGGTGTAGGGTTATATGTAGGGTTATATTTAGAGTATGCGAAATAAGCAATAAAAATGATATTATGCAAATAAATGGCAATAAATTTTTTAAATTGATAAAAAACCGCCATCGGGAACGACATTCCTTCCCGATGGCGGTTAGATTTTCCTAAGCCCGTTGTTAGAGCAGGGACTTGTAGATGGCCACGATTTCATCGTATGTCACCTCGCGCGGGTTGCCGGGGGTGCATACGTCTTCTATAGCTTGTTGCGACAGAGCGGTCACATTCTCTTCCTTTATGCCGAGAGCGGTAAGGTTCGACGGTATTCCCACTTTGTCGGAGAGTGCTTTGACGGCGTCGCAGGCAGCCTGGGCAGCCTCTTCTTTGGTCATGCCGGAAATATCAACGCCCATGGCTTCGGCAATCTTGCCATATTTGTCGATGCAGTAAGGCATGTTGAATTCCATCACCGTGGGGAGGAGCACAGCGTTGGCAACGCCGTGGGGGATATCGAAGAGTGCGCCGAGAGGGTGTGCCATTCCGTGTACGAGACCGAGTCCAACGTTGGAGAATGCCATTCCCGCGATATATTGGGCAATAGCCATTCCGTTGCGCCCTTCGGGATTGGAAGGTTCGCTTACGGCGATGGGAAGATGCTTGGCAATCATTCTGATGGCCTCGATTTCAAACATGTCAGACATTACCCATGCCGCTTTGGTGATATAGCCTTCGATTGCGTGGGTGAGGGCGTCCATGCCGGTGGCGGCGGTCAGCGATTTCGGCAGGGAATACATAAGTTCTGCGTCGATGATTGCCACTGCGGGTATATCGTTGGGGTCAACGCATACCATTTTCTTCTGCTTCTCCTCGTCGATAATCACGTAGTTGATGGTGGTCTCGGCGGCTGTGCCGGCAGTGGTCGGGAGGGCTATGATAGGCACGCTTTTGTTCTTTGTCGGTGCGCACCCCTCAAGCGACACGATATCGGAGAATTCGGGGTTCGCCACCACGATACCCACAGCTTTCGCTGTGTCGATGGCTGAACCGCCGCCGATGGCCACGAGTATGTCGGCCCCGGCCTCTTTGAACGCCTCGATGCCGGCCCTGACGTTGGAAACGGTGGGGTTCGGTTTGACTTCGCTGAAGATGGAATATTCTATGCCGGCTTCGTCAAGCACGTCGGTCACAAGTTTGGCTACTCCGAATTGTATAAGACCTTTGTCGGTCACGATGAGAGCTTTCTTTTTGCCCATGCGGTCAATTGCTCCTGGGAGTTCTTTACGGGCGCCCGGTCCGAAAAACGAGGTTTCGTTGAGAATAAAACGGTTAATCATTTTGAGTGAAAGGTTTGTTATAGTTGGTTGTTGGTTTGTTATGTCATGGTAATATAGAGAGTGATTCCCACAGTGCAAAGTTAAGCAATTTTTTTATGAAGTGACCTCGTTTTACCGTAATTTTGAAATATGGACATTGTTTTATGACAGAAAAGACATGTGAAAAAATGTTTTTTTATATTAATTTTGCACCATGAAATGTTTCCTCCCGCAGAGGGAATCGTTTCCTTGGATCGATTATCTACCATACCTGACATAAACCTCTCTCTCCTTTTTTTATTTTAAAGCCGGATTCCGACAGTTGTGAGGTTTGCGGCTATGTGTAATAAACACTGTTATTTATTATGAATTTCAAAGAGGTTAACGAGAATTATACTGTCTCCGAGGCTATAAAGGAGGCGCAGCGTTGCCTTCATTGCAAGGTGCCGTCATGTAAGAAAGGGTGCCCTATAAGCAATGATATTCCTGACTGGATTTCAGAGTTGTCAAAAGGAAATTTTGGCAATGCCATGCAGATTATCAACAACAGGAGCAATCTTCCCGCTGTTTGTGGAAGGGTGTGCGCCCACGAACGTCAATGCGAAGGCAATTGCGTGCTGAATAAAAAAGGCGCGCATATCAATATCGGCAAACTTGAGCGGTTCGTAGCTGATTTCGACTCCAATTCCGGAATGACACATGAGGCTATCCCCGAGAAAACCCGTGGAAGGGTAGCGGTCATCGGCAGTGGTCCCGCCGGACTTACTGTGGCAGGCGATCTTGCCCGGCAGGGATTCGGCGTGGATATTTTTGAAATGGAACCCGAACCGGGAGGGGTGCTTATGTTCGGCATACCCGAATACCGTCTTCCGAAAGAGGTGGTGCGCCATGAGATAAAGAAAATCGAAAATCTCGGGGTCACTTTCCATTTGAATTCCACGGTGGGTGAGGGAATTACGATCGATGACCTTTTCGCCCAAGGGTTCGATGCCATTTTCATGGGCACCGGCACAGGTGTGCCTAAGCGGCTTAACATCCCCGGCAATGAGAATCCCGCCGTAAGGCAGGCAGTTCGTTTCCTCAGGAGGGTAAGCCTTTATGAAAACGGATTCATGGACCGTAGCGAGGTGATTGTCGGCGACGGCGATGTCGTGTTCGTTATAGGATGCGGCAACACTGCCATCGATGCCGCACGCACTGCTGTCCGGATGGGTTCCAAGGAGGTGACGGTGGTCTATCACCGCACCATCAACGAGATGAAAGCCCTCCGAGCCGAATATGACGATGCCGTTAAGGAAGGTGTTAAATTCCTTTGGAACACGTCGATAACAAATATCGAAGCTCTTGACGAGAATGCAATCAGGAGCGTTACTCTCAATACGGAAGGTGTGGAAAAAGAGGTTCCTGCTGACCATGTTATTATGGCTGTCGGCAGTGCGCCGGCGTCGAGAATTGTCTCCACTACGGAAGGCATAGATGTTGACGGCAACGGATACGTGGTCACAAGGGAGACGCCTTACGGCATGACGACACGGAAGGGTGTGTTTGCCGGAGGCGATGTCACCAACCGTCCCGCCACTGTGGTGCATGCCATGCACGATGCGAAGCTTGTGGCGGAGGGGATTGCGAAGTATGTGGATGCGGTCAAGCTCCTGGACACAATCGACCGTCAAAGCAATTCATAATTTAGTCATTAGTTGATTATTTGTTAGACGTTAGGCCTTGGTGATTAGGCGTTTAAAGCTATAAAAAAGTGCATTCCGCAGTCTCGGAATGCACTTTTTTTTGTCCTGTTTCCTTGTAGGGACATGCCTTCGGCATGTTTGATTACACAGGCTTGAATGCACAAATGTATTGTGTTGCAATTAGTAATCACAATTATTAATTGCAAACCGCTAATTACTAATTGCAAAGGTAAATCTTGATTTGGTCAAGCAGAATGCCGTCGTCAAGGGCGTTCACTGTCAGCGTATGCCCGGTCTTTGTAGCCGGAATCGTAAACGACCGTTTAGCCTGGTTTGTCAGAATGTTTTCCTTCCATTCTTCGCTGCGTCCTTTGGTGGCATAGTCCGTCACAGGCATTTCGTTGCCGTCGATTTCAACCGAAAAACGCAACGTCTCGCCATTGACAGGGTGCGAAGGCACGAAACAGAGTTCTATTCTAAGGGAGTCGGCCGACGACGCTTTGAAACGGAATGACGCATTGTCTCCTTTGTCGAGGGAAATGGCGCCCTCCCCGTGGCCGAGCCTTTCGCATTTCTTGAAGTTCCCGCTCTTGGCATCTTTTCCGTTAATAATCATGACCGGGGAAGCCGGGTTTTCCATATTGTAGTCGGCCGTGTCATGCGGAAGTTTTGCAAATACAGGGAGTTTCCTCGGACGCATGTCCATTATTCTCTGCCATTTGCCATTGTTGTGGATTCCTTCGTTATAGGTTTTCGTAAGCGATGCGATGCTGTCGTAAGCGGCGTCTGCTTCCGTCCATTCCCCTTTGCCATGGCGGGCAAGTTGTGCCGAAAGATGCTTGCGGTTCATCTGCGCGGCTCCCTGCACCGGATATTTCACCAGCTGGAAGAAAGCGTCTTTACGGTTTTCAGGAATTTTTTTCCATATTTTTTCAACCATGTCGGAAATTGAACGATAATCGGCGAGACGTGTCGCAATCTCCTTTTCATTCCATGGAAGGTCGCGCACTACGCTGTAATATCCCTGTTTTTTACCCTCTTCCACCCGGGTGTTGCCCATAAATTCAGGTTTCCTTACGTTTATGAGCCTATAATGCTCGTTCATAATGGGGAGTAGGGCTTTCCCTGTGTTCTTCCCGAACTCCCTTGTGAGGTAGTCCTGAAGATGGCGGCTCACCCCCGACTCCTTCACCTTGTCGATGTCCCAAGCCATATCCATGAAAAGTTCCGTCTGGTATTCGGCTGGTTTTATGTCGCCGACGTTGAGAATCCAGATGTCACGTATCCCTTTGTCGTATGCCTTCTCCATCTGGTTGTAAATCAGATAGGGGCTTAACGACCCGAGCCAGAGATAGTCGTGGGGCCTCCCCCAATATGAGGTGTGGTAATAAATCCCGTTACCTCCTTTTCTTGCCTGTTCCTTCTCTGTCGGGAAATGGCGTATGTAGCCGTAATTGTCGTCACACCACATCAGTGTAACGTCCTCGGGCACTTCAAGGCCGGCGTTATAGACGTCGAGCACCTCTTTATAAGGAATAAACACCTGAGGCACTTTCGCAACATCCTTGTCGATATGCTTGGCAATAAGTCCCCTCTGGTCTTTCAGCACCCCTTCAAGGGCGGCTTTCTGTTCCTCCACGGTGTTTGCACCCAGCATTTTGCTGTCGTGGAGCCCTCTCATTCCGAGGGTATATAGAATCTCCTGCCCGGCCACCTCTTTCAGACGCTCTTCCCAAAAGGCATATACGCTGTCGCGGTTGTTGACATAGTCATATTTCCCTTTTCCCCGCACGGGCCATTCCCCTGCCGTGCTCGAAGCCATTGGTTCGCAGTGCGACCCTCCTATATATATACCGTATTTTTCCGCCGCTTCCCTGTTGCCTTTGGTCAGAAAGAAAGGGCGTGTGCATTCATGCATGGCCGGCCAATAGTGGTTTGCGCGAAGCCTCACCAAAAGCTCAAATATTTTCTCGTTTGTCTTTGCCCCGATTACCCCTTTTCCGTTCTGAGGCTCATACGTGAGTCCGCTCCAGGGCATTAGTCCCCAGTCTTCGTCGTTGATGAAAATGCCTCGGTATTTCACGTCGGGCGATTGCACCGTCTTGAATCCTGAAGGGAGTGAAAAAGAATCCTTCTTTTCCGGAGTCACGTCGGCCCACCATTCCCAGGGCGACACGCCGAGCATTCTTGAAAGCTCCATCATTCCATACACGGTGCCGTGGCTGTCGCTTCCGGCTATGAGGAGTTGGCGCGAGGGCAAGACAGCTACCATGAATCCTTGTTCAAGTCCGTCGAGAGGGGAGAGGTCGGCGTTTAGTTCCGCTATGTCTTTGTTGACTCCTACAGTGCCGATGATGATGTCGGGATTGGCAGAGGTTTTCTTGGCGGAATCTCCGAGCACGGCGAAAAGGTCATGCTGGAGCATATCGAAGGCCGTTTTTACGAAAACTTTTTCGTTGTCGGAAAAGGAGGCTGTGGTTTTCCCTCCTTTTTTCAACGTAAAATCTGCCTTGGCCGGTAATGTAAGTAGGAATAAAGTTGCGAATAGTAAAGTTATGGACTTAGTCATGGTTTAGGATTATGTATGTGTTTTGAATTGGAAAAGAGGTCTTCGTAAGCCTTTTATAAGTGGAGTGTTTTAAATGTATGAATAACTCCGATGCAAAATTAGTGAATATAATTGTGACGGATGATGGAAAATCTGTCAAAGATGAGTGCTTTTCTATCATTCGTGCGAATTATGGGTCCGTCAGTGGTGAAAATATGAAAATGTAGAAAGTGTGTCCATGCCTGCCCAATGGTTTTGCAGCGGCCACTATGTTAAGAGCGCGTTCCTTAAAATTTCGGGGTCGTAGGGGCGGCGATTTTTGAGTGGATTTTGCGAGTCGAAGAAGGAACGATGCGGGCATCGTGACTGATGAGATCTCGCAAAATACGCCAAAAAGCGTCGGACAGAGGTAACTTTTACACATGCAGGCTTACCGATTGCGGATTTAAGACGGTATAGGCGTAAAAGGCCGGAGCTGAGGAGAGCGTCAGCACTTCAGGGAATGTCAGAAAGAGTCAAATATAGCGTAACAATCTGTATATATCCGCAGTAACTGTCATATATGAAGCAGTAGAGCATTCTCTCTCATAGTTACGGACAAGACGTCGGCAGTTGTCAAGCCATGAAATCGAACGCTCCACAATCCAACGTCCCTGTGCCGGGACAAATATGGCACCTCCGGCGTTGGATTTGGTGCAGGTGATAATCAGTCCATGCGCCCGCACGGTTCTGCCCACATCCTCACCACGGTATCCTTTGTCGGCGCGGATTTCCTTCAATGACGGATACTTGCGTTTTGTCTCGGCAATCATTTCCAGGCATGCCTTGTTGTCACTGATATTTGCGCATGTAGTATGGACATGAAGGATATATCCCTGACTGGCTACAATAAGATGACGTTTGATGCCCTTAATCTTCTTGAAGCCATCAACTCCCTTAACAGAGTCTGACAGTCCGCTGCGACGGCTCGCACTGTCTATAAAACAGATGGTCGGAGATTCATTCCGTCCACACTTCTTGCGGGCTTTTTTAAGAAGAAACCGGTGAATGCTGTTGAATATGCCTTTGGCATTCCGGTATCTCCATTTGTTATATACGGATTTCCAATGCGGATAACATTCGGGCAACAGTCTCCATTGGCAACCACTGCGCAAAAGGTAGAATATGGCCTCGAGAATACGAATTGGGTCGTGTTTCCTTTTGCATTTCATCAAAACAGGGAAAGATCTGACCGGAATTGTCCGTTCCCTCCCGTGAATCTCCGGGATGAGAATGAAAGAATTATTATATTTTTTCCTCAAATAGCTGTATAATGTGTAAATATATCAAAATCAAAGTTATAAATCATAAACAATATTTTAACATACACATTGTCCGCCTGTAAGATGAAATTACCTATGTCTCGCATCCTTGGGCGTATTTTGCCCCTTGCTTTCAGTCGCATACCTCGGTATGCTCCTTGCAGCAAGTGACAAAATCCACTCCAAGGCTGCGACCCCTACGACCCCGAAATTTTAAGGAATGCGCTCTAAATCTTGGGAAGATTTGTGAATATTTATATTATTATGTTTATATTTGCAAACGAAAAGTGCCTTTTTAGGCATTGCTATCCCTCCAAACGGGATAAAAAACTGTTAATCCAGTTCGAATCTTTTTTAAACCTACATTCATGCTGCGAAAACTTCTAATCGGCATACTGCTCGCCATCTCCTATATATATTGCGACGCCATATCCAATACGTCGCATTTCGAACATATAGCTATACGGGAAGGGCTGAGTAATGGTTTCGTCAACGATATGACGTTAGACGGACAGGGCTTTCTGTGGGTGGCTACGAACTCGGGGCTTAACCGCATATCGGGAAAGACGGTTACGAAATTTTTCAAGTCGAATTCCGGGCTTTCGAGTGATGAATTTACATGCATCTATTATAACAGGGCCACAAATTCAATTTGGGTGGGAACACGCCTCGACGGTATAAGCGTATATGACATCGATTCGGGAAAGTTTAAAGTTTTCAAAACGGAGAACGGACTCCTTGGCATGGATATAGCCGACATCATAGATGCTTCCGACGGCGGAGTCTGGATTCTGACGCGAAACGAAGGGGTGCAGCACTATAATCCCATTGACGGTACGTTTTCCAATATCACGCGCGATGATTACGGGTATTTGAAACATAATACCCGGTGTATGGTCGATGACGGTTCCGGAAAGCTTTACGTGGCGCATTTCGGCAATGGCTTGACGGTAATCGATGTCAAGAAACGGAAGGCGGAAAATTTCATGGTTGACCCTGCCAATCCAAACGGTCTGTTGTCGAATTTCGTCAGGACCGTCATGATTGATTCCCGCCAAAATATATGGGTGGGCACCAATAACGGGGCGGTCTTTTTCAATCCTTCTACAAAAAAATTCAGCGAAATCCCTACTAAAGGGGCTTTGATTCCCGACAATATACATGATATATATGAGACGCGCGATGGGACAATACTCATTTCGTCAGACCTCGGGGAAGTGACCCGGCTTGAACTTGAAAACGATAATCCGGACGGGAGCGCATATTATTTTGTCACGTCTGTCACTTCCTCCCTGAGCGGCCTTTCTTCGCCTAACGTCAGAAAAATTCAGGAAGACGCCTACGGCAACCTTTGGATCGGTCATTACAGCAGCGGGGTGGATTTCGTGTGCAAGAATCCTCCTTTGTTCAAGAACGATGACTTGAGCAGCCTTAACGGGAAACCTCATAAGATATATGGAATAGCTTTTGACCGAGACGGTAATCTTTGGCTCGGAGGGGAAAACAGGCTTGTCCTCTATCGCAACGGCACCGTAGTGGGAAATTGGGATCTGAGCCCCTATCACAACCGTCAGAAATCGGTGGTGGCGGAAGTTTTTCCGGATTCAAAGGGGAATATATGGCTCGGCATAAACGATGTCGGGGTGCTGAAATATGATTTCGCCAGGGATTCGTTCGAGCATATCGATCTCGGACAGTCGCTCGATGTGTCGGCTTTCTGGGAAGATAAGGACGGCAAAATATGGATTGCCACTGAAATCGGTCCGTCGAATTCTTTGTTTTCGTATAAAGACGGGAAACTATCGATAGAAAAAGATTACAACGATAAGATGCCTCGCCCTACGTTGGCATCGATTATGCGCGACAATAAAGGGCGGTTGTGGATAGGGTCTATTGCAAAAGGTCTGTATGTGTTTAACGCCGCAGGCGAACGCCTTGTCAAGATGGGGGAGGGCGACGGTCTCCCTTCCGACAACATCAACAGTGTTTTTCAGGATTCCGAGGGCTCCGTATGGCTTGGCACGTCGGAAGGCCTTGTGAAAATGGAAGATGAAAACGATTTCAAGAAGTTCAAGGTCTATGACCATCGCAAAGGGCTTGCAGAATCGAATATCCGTTCTATTTGTGAAGACCTCAAAGGAAACCTTTGGGTCAGCACATATTCCGGAATTTCCTGTTTGAAAAAGGGGAAAGACACTTTTGATAATTATGATTTCCGCGACGGCCTTTCCGATGGAGGCTTTTCTGCGAATTCGGTGGCGCTATCGCCCGACGGCGTCCTTTATTGGGGCTCGATCGGCGGATTGAGCTCATTCAACAGTCAGGCAGTCTGCGAGACGCGACGCATACCACGCCTTCAGCTTATCAGTTTCGAAAGCGTTGACAGCGAAGACAAGGTGCATCTTGTAGCTAAAAACAAAGGCGTCTATTTTGTCCCTTATAATGAAAATTCCATACGGATACAATTCACCGTCGATAATTATGCCGAGGTTTCACAGATAGAATATTCTTATCTATTTGAAGACATCGACAAGGAGTGGCAATATATAGGCAACACCAATGTGCTTAATTTTAAGAGTCTTCCGGGCGGTCATAAGTATAAACTCAAACTTCGCGCACGCTTGAAAAACGGCGATTGGAACGGCGACGACATGCTCGTGGTCAGTATCCAGGTGGGGTCTCCTTTTTGGCTTTCATGGTATGCCATATTGATCTACGTCGCCATCGGTTTTGCAATTCTCCTTTTCGTGATGAATATGTATCGCCGCAGGCTTCATTGGCACAACAGGATGGAAATGCAAGGCCGCACTCTCGAACTTGAAAGAAAGCAGCGGCAGGACGAGCAAGACCTGAATAATGAGAGAATGCGTTTCTACACCAATATCGCACATGAGTTGCGTACGCCTCTCACCCTTATCATAGGCCCTCTTGAAGACCTTTGTCACGACAAGAGTCTTCCCGACTCTGTTATTTCGCAGGTGAAGGGGATTCATGGGAGTTCAATACGCCTCCTCAATCTTATCAACCAGATAATGGAGTTCCGGAAAACGGAAACCCAGAACAAGGAACTGGTGGTGATGAAAGGGTGTCTTTCCGACCTTATCACGGAAATCGGTCTCAGATACAAGGAACTTTATAAGAACGACAAGGTGGAGTTCCGGCTTTCTGTTGAAAAACTTAACTCTTCCATGTATTTCGACCGTGAAATTGTTACGACGATAGTCAACAACTTCATATCAAACGCTATAAAATACACTGCCAACGGTCATATACGCCTTTCTCTCGACGCCTGCATGGAGGGAGATGAACAGTATGCCCGGGTTTCGGTGGAAGATACCGGCTATGGAATCGACGCCGAGGTGCTTCCTCATATCTACGACCGATATTTTCAGGCAAAAGGGAAGCATCAGGCATCAGGCACGGGAATCGGTCTGGCTTTGGTTAAATCGCTTTCCGAGCTTCATAAGGGGATTTTGAAAGTTGACAGCAAGCTCGGTGTGGGGTCAACGTTCAGTTTCCTCATACGCATGAACGAGATTTATCCTGAGGCCACCCATAAGGATGCGGGCAAGACGGAATCGGAAGATGTCTTGATTGACGAAAGCCATGATGCCGACGGCGAACGTCAGATAATTCTTGTCGTGGAAGACAATGCGGAGATTCGCGAATATATAAGCAATTCGTTTAAAGACAAGTTCGTTGTCATGACGGCTGCCGACGGCAACGAAGGGCTTGAATTGGCCTTGGACCATCTGCCGGATATTGTCATCAGCGATATTATGATGCCGGGCATGGATGGCATACAGCTTTGTAAGACCCTGAAAGAAGATATCCGCACCTCCCACATTCCCGTGATACTGCTCACGGCTAAAGATTCTATCAACGATAAGGAGGAGGGATACGAAAGCGGGGCCGACTCATATATAACCAAGCCTTTCAGCGCTCGCCTCCTTAAGGCGAGGGTGGTGAACCTGCTTGAAGGGAGGAGGCGACTTTCCCGACTCATTATGAAAACTGTGTCGTTGCCGTCAGCGACGGCCGATGCCACAGTTGTCGATGTTATGGAAAACACCGCGGATACTGTCGCGCGTTCCTCTTCTATGCTTGTTTCTTTGCCGATGGTTATGGATAAGCCCGAGGTTGCTTCCTCTTCCGAAGTTGCCGATGGCCCTGAGGTGGTTCCCTCGCCGGGGGGCGCCGATGCTCCTGAGGTTGATTCCTCTTCGGAGGCTCCTATTAATAATATGGAGGCAACGGAAGATTGGATAGAACCTGTCGTGTCGGAAAGTGTGCATGAAAATCTGGCTTCCGAAGCGCCCGAAACAGATTCCAACGATTCGATAAAAACGAATGTTGCCGGAAGTGCCGAGGCGGTTGAAGAAGAGATTCCGAGGCTCAGCCGTCTTGACCGTGAGTTTTTGGCACGTCTTGAGAAGGTGATTGGCGAAAATCTCAGCATTGTCAAGCTTGACATGGCGTTCCTTATCGACAACATGAACATGAGCCATTCCACACTTTACAGAAAAGTGAAAGTGCTCACAGGTCTGTCTCCCGCCGATTATGTCAAGAAATTCAAACTGCGAAAGAGTGTCGAACTCCTGAAGTCGAGAGATTACAACGTGACGGAGATTGCGTTTAAGACCGGATTCAACAGTCCGGAGCATTATCGCGGCGCTTTCAAAGACGAATACGGAGTCTCGCCCACCCAATACCTCAAACGTCTCCGCACGGGGGTAGATAGGCCTGCTAAATCCGAGTGACCCTTAAAAACGTTGTTTTTTAGCCTCTTTTTTGCGGGTTTGACAGAAAAAACATGTTATTTGAAATAAAATCACTTGTTCATTTGGTCAATTAGATGTAACTTTGCCACGTTAAAGATGCTAAAAAAATACCGGAGGGAACTCCGGAGTAAATAAATACATCAAAAAACTGATAAAAAACTTTAAACATGGAAAATTAATCTCACCTCACTCGAAAACTCGTGGTGCCCCTTGGGAGCCCCAAATTCGTGTAAAGCCTCTGTCAATGCGAATTAGGCTTTATCATTCTTAACGACTTTACTAATCAATTTTAATTCTATACTTTTTAAACAACTCATCATGAAAGACGATCGCAGTCTATTTATGTCGGCACTAGGCCGGCTGCGCGGTTGCAGATGGCTTCTTGCAAGTCTCCTTTGCCTCTTCGCGGTTGTGTCTGCAAGTGCTCAGGACACAGTTCTGAAGGGTACCGTTATAGATGATACCGGCGAACCGCTTATTGGTGCCACCGTGCTTGTGGAAGGCACCACCATCGGAACAGCCACCGACATCGACGGTAACTTCACAATCAAGTGCAAGCCCGGAGCCAAGCTTAGGGTTTCTTACGTCGGCTACGACAACATGACGGTCAATGCACAGAACGGGATGACCATCACCATGAAGTCGGGGGCAACCTCGCTCCAGGAAGTCGAAGTCGTCGCGTATGGTGTCCAAAAAAAGGTTACTATGACTGGTGCGGTATCCTCCATCAAGAATGAAGATCTTACCCGCACCCCTGTCAGCTCCGTCACCAACGTGCTTGCCGGTCAGCTATCCGGTGTGTCAACAGTGCAGTATTCCGGCGAGCCGGGTTCTGACGCCGCTGAAATCTTCGTCCGTGGTAAAGCAACTTGGGTTGACTCCAAGCCTCTTATCCAGGTCGATGGTGTGGAACGCGACATGTGGGACATCGACCCCAATGAAATCGAGTCCATTTCGGTTCTTAAGGATGCTTCCGCTACTGCAGTGTTCGGTGTGCGCGGTGCTAACGGTGTAGTCCTCGTCACCACAAAACGTGGTAAGGAGGGTAAGGCGAAAATAGACGTTTCTCTCAATTTCTCCGCCCAGCAGCCCACGAAGCTCATCGAGATGGCGAACTCTGTGGAATATGCAGACTTCTATAATTATATGAGTAGAAGCGATGGGGGTGCCAACGTTTTCTCAGACGACATCATCGCTCGATTCACTTCTGATGATCCGTTTGATAAGATTCGCTTCCCTAACATCCGTTGGACCGACTATGTCTTCAAGAAGACCACACTCCAGCAGCAGCATAACGTCAATATCTCTGGCGGTAATAGCAAGGTGCGCTATTTCGTGTCTGCAGGTTTCTTCAGCCAGGACGGTATCTTTGACCAATATGGCCAGGACGATTTTGCATTCGACTATCGCTACAACCGTTTCAACTATCGTTCGAATCTTGACATCACTGCCACTCCCACCACAACCATCAGTGTGAACGTGGCAGGTAAGATTGACAATAAAGCAACTCCTCGCACAGGTCAAGGTGCTTCCGGTATGGTGAAGGCTATCTATGCCGCCACTCCGTTCTCCGGAGCTGGTTTTGACGACCAGGGCCGCTTCATCCGCACAAATACCGATGCAGACTACAATATTGAGTATGACGCGGAGGGAAATCCTCATTCAGTTACCCTTCCGTTTGCTGGTTCCCATCCGATGACTTATGTGACTTATCAGCCGGGTGCTTATCACGAAACTGCCAATACGATTACCACCGACCTTATCATCAATCAGAAACTTGATGTTATTACTAAAAACCTATCACTTAACGTGAAAGGTTCTTACAACAGTGGCTTCGGACAGAGGAAAACTTTAGAATCTTCGGCTGCTACTGTAACTCCTCGTATGATGTATGATCCTGAGACTGGCACTTCTACTCTGGAATTTCTTACTGAGACTTTTGCTGAAGATCCTACTTATTCCGAGAATGGAAATGCTACAAGTAAATGGCGTAACTGGTATATGGAGGCTGGCCTCAACTGGAATCGTGATTTCGGCAACCACAACCTCACAGCTCTCGCTCTCTACAACCAGAGTAAGAATTACTATCCCAGCACATATTCCGATATCGCACGTGGTTATATCGGCTTCGTAGGCCGTGTTACCTACGATTATGACAACCGCTATCTCGCTGAGGTGAACTTCGGTTACAACGGTTCCGAAAACTTTGCCCCTGGCAAACGTTTCGGCGCTTTCCCTGCAGGTTCTATTGGTTGGGTCATCTCCAATGAGAAATTCATGGACAACACCCATACATGGCTCTCCTTCTTGAAACTTCGTGCCACTCTCGGTAAGGTTGGTAACGATAAGGTGGGTGGTAGCCGATTCATGTACCTCTCCGACCCGTTCGGAATCAATGGCGGCGCCCTTCTCGAGCGTCCTGTCGGTGAGAATCCTTACGGTTATAACTTTGGTACAGGCAATAACGGTTACGCTACTCAGCCCGGTGCTTGGGAGATGCAGAAAAACAACCCCGATTTGACTTGGGAGACTGCGGTAAAGCAGAACTATGCTGTTGATGCGGAGTTCCTCAACTACCGACTCAAAGCAAGCTTCGACTACTATCGTGAGCATCGTACAAACATTCTTCTACAAAACTACTCCGCTCCGGATATTCTCGGTTATACCCCTGCGATGACCAATTACGGTATCGTTGATAGCTGGGGATGGGAGCTCAGTCTTGCTTGGAATGACATGATTGGAAGCGATTTTAGCTACTATGCGCGTTTCAACCTCTCTTACAACGATAACAAAATTATCCAGGATGGCCAGGCTCCTCAGAGTTATGATTATATGAAGACTGCAGGACACCGTATCGGCTCACGCTCGCAACTCAAATTCTGGGGCTACTACGATGAGACAGCCGACGCAAGATATGAGGCTGAATATGGCACTCCAATTCCCGCGCAGCTCAAGGAAAATAAAAAGCTTAACCCCGGCGACCCTATTTATGTTGATCTTAACGGTGACGGCAAGATTGACGGTAATGACTATAGTCGAGAATTAGGTAAGACAGACGACCCTCGTTTCATTGCTGGTCTTAACTTTGGATTTGCATGGAAAGGTCTTAGTCTTGCCACTCAGTTCACAGGTGCTTGGGAGGTTACCCGTAGTATCGGCGGTGCTTTCCAGCAGCCATTCTATAATGCAGCAGGCGACGGTAAGGGTGGTCTTCTCAAGAGCCACATATACGATAGCTGGTCAAACGAGAATCCTAATGCCACATATCCCCGTCCTACTCTTGCATACAAGAACCACACTTATGCAAGTTCTACTCTTTGGGAGAAGGACGCAAGCTATGTGCGCTTGAAGTCTATCCAGCTTGCCTATAATTTCGATATGCCCTGGATGAAGAAAATAGGTGTCAAGAGCCTCCAGCTCTCTTTCAGCGCATACAACCTCTTCACTATCTCCGGCTACAAGTGGGGCGACCCAGAGAACCGCGCAAGCAGCTCGCCGGACTATCCTTTGACCCGCACATACACAGCTGGTCTTAAAGTAGGATTCTAATAAATAATAGAAAAAAGAAACCGAAATCATGAAGAAAGCATTTCACAGCATATTCGCGATGATATTGGCAGGAATTGCTGTCACTGGCTGTACCGACGAGGTGCAGTTAGGAAACTCATTCCTTGACAAGGCTCCCGGTGGATCAATGAATCTGGACAGTATTTTTAGCAATCCGGATTATGTCAACCAGTTCCTTACCAATATCTATAACAAACAATACTACGGTCTTCCCTACAACTCCGGGAAGAACCAGGCGGCAAGCCCCTATAACGGCAAACTCGATGCCCTCACCGACCTCTATCAGATGCACTGGTCGAGCTGTAAAGTATGGACATCATACTACACCGGTACTTTTTCCGCCAGTGAGGATCCATTGATTTCATTCTCGAATGATAATGTATGGCAGATTGTGCATCAGGTATCGGTCATCAAGGAGAATATTGAGCGTGTGCCTGGAATGAGCCAGCAGAAGAAAGACTATATTGTGGCTCAGGCTAAGGCTCTCCAGGCATTTGCCTACTCACTCCTACTTCCTCACTACGGTGGTCTCCCCATTATAGAGAGCACCATCAGTGATGCCGGTGGCGGTGTTGGTGAGCGTGCCACGTTTGAGGAAACTGTCAATGCCATCGTAAAATGGTGTGACGAGGCTAAGGACCACCTCTATTGGGCTTACAATGGCAACGATTCTGAGAGCAGTTCTCTGCAGACAGGCCGTTGGACAAAAGCCGGAGTGATGGCACTGAAGGCTCAGGTGCTTTGGCTTGCAGCATCTCCTCTATACAACAGCAATGAATCCTATTATGACGGGACCACCGATGCAGAAACAAAGAATCTTGTATGGTACGGTAACTATGACGCATCCCGTTGGCAGCGTGCTCTGCAGGCTTTTGAGGATTTCTGGGAGGAGAACCGTAAAAATGGTGAGTACTACCATCTTTATCAAGCAGAAAAAAAGACACTTGACGGTTATCGTCTCGCTTATCGCCGTGGCTATATGTATGACGATAGTCCGGAGAATATCCATTGGACAAAAGTGTCTGGAATCTATGGTACTCAGGGTGCTTATTCATGGCTCGACTGGAATACATGGAATGTGAATCGTAACAACAATTCACCTACACTCGAATACATCAACATGTTCCCCTGGAGTGACGGTAAGCCTTTCGACTTTGAAACTGATATGAAGCTTGATAGGACTTATATCAACGATAAGGATAACTCAGAGTGGAAAGTTTATACATGTCTTTCAGGAAAGTATGATAAGCTTTTCTATAAGTATGAGTTTGGCCGTGTGACGAAGAAAACCTACATGCGTGATCCTCGCCTTTATGAAAATGCTGTAGTATCGGGAACTTTGGGCAATCTTGCTTTGAAGTCGCCTGATGGTAAGGCAAGCGGCAACATCATGGAGCTTTGGGTTGGCGGACAGAATGCCCAGAGCTGTGTGAAGCATCCCACCGACAACACTCTTACCGAGTCTTTAACCTCTTATTGCCCCACAGGATTCGCAGCATATAAGTATGTGTTGAACAGAGATGAATGGTGGCGTGATCCCAACATGCATTGGAATGTTCTTACTATTCCCGACATGATTCTTATGTATGCGGAATGTCTTGCAGAGTGTGGAAGAAACGAAGATGCGATCAAGCAGGTTGACCTTATCCGTGCCCGAGTCGGTATGAAGAGTATTGCTTCAAGCTACAACAGCAGCAAGAACCTCAAAACCGACAAGAACAACCTTATTGAGGAGATTCTCCGTGAACGTGCTTGTGAGCTTGGACAGACCAATGCCCGCTATATCGACATGATTCGTCGTAAACGTACTGACTGGATGACTAAACAACTTCATGGCCTCGCTTCTTTCCGTATGATTCAGAACGCGAAACTTGAATGGGTACGTCGCAATGCCCCATATTTTGGCGATGACAAGAACAGTGGTCAAACTGAACCTGGTCGTTTTGAGTATGAGCCTTTCGAGCTTATGCAGGGCAAGCGCGCTCTTTGGGGTAAGGATCCGAATTCACTTGAGGTAAGAAAGTGGTTTATGATGCCTTTCCCGCAGACGGAAATTAACAAGGGGTATGGTTTGATCCAGAACCCGGGCTGGTAATTAAAAATCCTTTAAAAAGGTTTTAACTAACATCTCAAACGAGACTTAACGAGACTAATATGAAATCCAGAATATTATTCCTAATGTCACTCGCAGCAGGGGTTGCCCTGCCGGTTATCGCTCAGGAGCAGGAAGACTCTGTGGTTAACAGGTGGCTTGCGCAGGATTACAACATCGGCGTGAACCTCGGAGTTAACCGTGAGAATTCTACGGCTTCCGTGAGCGTAATCAAGAATGACGCTGTCAACAGCCGTTCCGCCAAAAATGTCGGAAACTCGCTCATTGGCCATGGCAAAGGCCTTATCACAATTGCCGGAAACGGCACATATTATGCTCAGAACCCCACATTCTATGTGCGCGGTCTCCAGAGCCTTTCCGGAAGTGAACCGCTCATCCTTGTTGACGGTATCGAGCGTGATATCACGATGGTTGACCCCGAGGAAGTTCTTGAGGTGCAGATTCTCAAGGATGCCGCCGCTACCGCCCTCTATGGATATAAAGGAGCTGATGGTGTAATCAACGTTATCACAAGGAGAGGTGAGTATAATTCCAAAACCATCCGCGTGAATTATGAGCATGTGTTCTCGAATATGACCAACCGTCCTAAATTCGTTGATGGCGCAACTTATGCTATGGCGATGAACGAGGCACTCTTCAACGAGGGCCAGGGTCAGTTCGCAAAATACAGCCAGCAGGATATTGATGCGTTCCGCAGCGGAGCATACCCATATCTCTATCCCAACGTGAACTGGGTGGCTGAGACTTTCCGCAACCATGCCAATGGCGACCGCGCTTCCGTTGAGTTCTCCGGTGGCGGTGAGAAATTCCGCTATTTCTCGATGGTGAACTTCGTTTACAGCGACGGTTTCATCAAGAATCCGAACACCAACCCGGGCTATTCCACACAGGATAAGTTCATGCGTGGCAACGTACGTATCAACCTTGATGTCGATCTTTTCAAATATACGCAACTCCGCACGAACATCTTCACTTCCTTGAGCGAGATGCAGTCTCCCGGAGCTAACGTGAATCTTTGGAATATGATCTATAATACACCGGCTGTCGCATTCCCTGTGAGAAACGAGAATGGAGTGTGGGGTGGAAATTCCACATGGTCAGGCGACAATAACCCGGTGGCTCAGTCAACCGGAGCTGCGTATTATAAGATCTTCGACCGTCAGCTTTTCTTTAATGCTGAAGTCGTTCAGGATTTGTGCATGGTGACTAAAGGTCTTGGGTTTAATATCGGTGCAAGCTACGATGTGATTAACAACATTGAGGAGGACCATTCCAGGAAATATAATTATGGTATGTCAAATGTGACCGGATGGGTCAACGGCGTTCCTGAAAGTTCCTATTGGGAAGTTGCCGATCAGGCTACCGGTATGGGAACCGGAGCAAACACCAAGTCTTTTGCCCGTCGTCTTAATGCCTGGGCTGGATTCACTTACGACAATACGTTCGGTGAGAACCACCGTGTGATGGGTCAGTTGAAATATCATTATGATTATGAGGATCCTATGGGCGTAAACAACAATGTATATCGCCACAACATTTCCCTTTGGGGACAATATACATTCGCCAACCGTTACTCTCTTGGCGTTGCTCTTGCAGAGATGGGGTCTTCTCGCCTTGCCCCCGGCACAAAATGGAGTTTCTCTCCCAATGTGTCGCTCGGTGCTGTTATCCTCAACGACGAGGCAAAACCGGTCAATTTCCTCAAAGTCCGTGGATCTTGGGGTATCCAGAACCTTGACCGTCTTCCCGGCGACAATGTCTGGAACTATTACAAACAGGCTTATCAGGTGAGCGGTGTTTCATATCCATGGTCTGACAAATATGACGGTGGCTCTACTTTTGGCGAGACAACCGTTCTCCAGCTTCCCATGGTCAATCCCTCTCACGAGAAAGTGGCTAAATATGACGTGGGTATCGATGCAAGCTTCCTCGGATGCATCAACCTTACAGCCGATTATTTCTACAATCGTCACTACGACATCTTTGTTGACGGTAGCGGGGCATATTCAAGCCTTATCGGTTTCACCGCTCCCTTCAAGAATCAAGGTAAGGTTGACAACCGTGGCGTGGATATCGAACTCGACTTCAGCAAGAGTTTTGGCGACTGGAACGTCATGGCAGGCGGTTCATTCCTCCTTTCCAAGAGTAAAATCGTGGATATGGCTGAGGAACCCAAGGCTTACGACAATCTCAAAAACACCGGTAACCCGCTCAGCTCGACCTACGGTCTTATTGCAGAAGGCATCTTTACGTCTGAGGAAGAAATTGCCAGTTCACCAACACAGACATTCTCTACCGTACGCGTAGGAGACATCAAGTACAAAGACCTTAACAATGACGGTAAGATTGACGCCAACGATAAGACTAAGATTGGAAACAACCCCGTTTGTCCGGAGATTTTCTATACCTTCAACGTTGGCGCAGAATATAAGGGAATCGGTCTTGTTGCCCACTTCCAAGGCACCGGAAACTACGGCTGCAACCTCAGTTCTCAAGGCTACTATTGGGGTCTGATTAACAACAGCTCACTTTCTCAGGAAGTATATGACAACCGTTGGAGCCCTGACAACAACCGTGCGGATGCTCTCTATCCCCGACTCAGCTCCACAAGTAATGCTAACAATTACCAGACCAGCACATTCTGGCAGCGCGACCGCTCTTACCTGAAGCTCCGTAATATCGAACTCTACTACAATTTCGACAAGGCGCTTCTTGCTAAAACCAAATTTATCAACGGCGCAAGAGTATTTGTGCGTGGCGTTGACCTTTGCAACATTGCCACCGGCGGAAGCGACAAGTTGACTGGCCTTGATCCTGAGGCCACCGGCATTGTGGCTCCTCTCAGCCGTCAGGTTGTGGTCGGAGTGAAACTCACTTTCTAACCTTTCATCCTTATAAACGTTAAGATTAATGAAACTGAAATATTTAATAAGCGGTGTGGCTTTACTGTCGTTATGCCTCTCGTCTTGCTCTGACCAAATGGACTATAAGGAGTATAAAATAGACGGTATCGACTATATTAAGAGAGACTTCGACAAAGTAGGAAAGATAACCACCCATATCTATCGAGCCCTTGACTATGACCATGGTCAGATGTATGGTGGAGCGATGCTCTCGTCTGCTACAGATGAGTCTGTGTATAGCCATCAGGGCAACGCAATAGAGTCATACTACAATGGTTCGTGGAGTGCTACTAACGCGAACTCCTCTATATGGGGAACCTGTTGGGATGCTATATCCTATTGCAACCTTTATCTTGACGAGTTCCTCGGTCTTGAATTCCCTGACCATAAACTTGAGAAAGGGTATCAAGATGAGATGATCAAATACCGCAACTACCAGTGGGAGGTTCGCTTCATGCGTGCCTATTATTACTTGCTTCTTGTTCGGCAGTATGGCGGTGTGCCTTTGATTACAAGGTCAATGAACGCCGATGAGGCAAATGCGCAGCCGCGTGTTTCTGCTGACGAAATCTTTGATTTCATCGACTCTGAGTGTGTGGCAATCAAAGACAGCATCATCAAGAACTATTCCGGTGCCTACAACTCCATCGAGAATGAATCGGGCCGTGTAAACCAGCTTGGTGTGCTCGCTCTGCGTGCTCGCGCAGCCCTTTATCATGCTTCTCCGCTTTTCTCCAAGGAAAAGGACGATGCTGCGAAAAAGGAACTTTGGCGTCAGGCTGCACTCCGTAACAAGGAAGTGCTTGACACATGCTCCCGTGACGGAATGCGTCTCGCAAAGGAGTATAAGGTTTTATTCGGAACCGATAACTGGTCGAACGCAGAGTCTATTAAGGAAATTATTTTTGCACGCCGTGTTGCTGCTGACCGTAAGATTGAGGAGCGCAACTTCCCAATCGGTATGAACGGTGGCAACGGGGGTAACTGTCCGACAGAGAACCTCGTGTCTGCTTATGAGATGACCAACGGTCTTCCTATTGACGACCCTAACTCTGGCTATGACCCTCAGAACCCTTACGCTGGCAGAGACAGCCGTCTCGCCGCAACTGTGGCAGTAAACGGAGAGAAATGGCCCACAACCCTCCCAACCGACGCGCTGGAGACTTGGTATGGTGGTGCAAACTCCCGTTCTGTCACTTATGGTACCCCCACGGGTTACTATCTTAAGAAATATCTCAACGGTGAGCAGAAGATTTCCGGAACAGGCACGACAACCACCAATCATACTTGGATTCTTTTCCGTCTTGGTCAGGTTTATCTCGACTATGCCGAGGCTCTGCTCAACTATACAGGAAGCGGTTATGACAAGCCTGAGGACTTTGCGCTTTCTGCTGCCGATGCTATAAACAAGGTTCGTGCACGTGCCGGACAACCAGACCTTCCTGCCGGTCTTAATTTCTCTGATTTCGAGAAGAGATATGAAAATGAGCGCTTTGTGGAGCTCGCTTTCGAGGGACACCGCATGTTCGACGTACGCCGCTGGATGAAAGCTCCGCAGTATTTCGTAAATGTGAAGGTTATGGAAATCACCAAGAATGGCGATACATTCAACTTCAAACCGGTTGAAAATCCTTCTTACATCACACGCCGCGCATGGGCTGGCGACCACCAGTATCTATGGCCTATTCCGCAGTCTGAGGTCCTCAAGTCGGGAGCTCTGACCCAGAACCCTGGATGGTAAGTATTTGCCGGTATCAGCCGGTATTAGATCTAATACCGGCTGATACTTGCAACTCTCATCATAAACAACTTTTACTTTTTTAATAACTAACATTTTTTCTATGAGAAAATTTTTATTAACTCTTGGAGTTGCCTCTTTGGCAATTTCCTCTTTTGCAGGAACGCGAGTTCTGTATCAGCAGAATTTCGAGACTGTTCCTGACGCGGCGGCGGCCGGATGGAGCTATGGCTCTCTGATGTCAATCGGTAGTGATTCTGATGGTAAATACCTCGAATTGAATCAGAATAATGAAAACGGTCGTAGTGCTCAAGTTACTTGGGGACAGGACATTTTTATGAAGGATGGTAGCTCAATCCTTCCTGATGGTGTTTATACCCTTGAGTATTCTTTCTCTATCAAACAGGGTTCAGACAACCAGTACAACAGTGAGTTCACTGTTTTCACAAATCATGCGCCCATAGTCAACAACTTGTATCGTACTCCGTGGAGTCAGAAGCCTGAAGCATCTCTTTGGGACAACTATCTCTTCGATATGGCGCAGTATAATTATGAAAATAATAAGAAGGGTGAGCCATATCAATTTGCTGTTGATGCGCCTGTTATCACTTCTGAGGCTGATGGTGTTAAGTCTTATGCAATCGACTTCTCAGACCTTACGACTTTTGCTCAGGGTAATTGGTACACAGTTAAGCTTGATGTAAATGTTGATTCGCGCGAGGTTAGTTGGTCTGTTATTGATTTGTCAACAAACGAGCCTGTCGTTGATGGAACGAGGGTAGTTCCTGAAGCAGATATTAATGGAGATCCTATCAGTATGTATGCTGAGGGTCTTTTCATCCTCGTTGCTCGTGGAGTTACTATTTACGATATTGATGACATCAAGATTTATTTTGAATCTGATGAGGATTATGCAAATGTTCCAACCGTTGCTCTTTCACGTATCGGCAGAACTGAGGACGATCAAATCGATGAGAAGATTCGTGCTTATTCCATTACATTCCTCGAGGGTGAGACTCTACACGTAGTTGGTACTGATGGGGCTGATATTGCAGTAGATTACGATGAGTGTGATGGATCTTATACTTATGAGACAACTACAAGCGGTACGCTTAAAGCTTATACTACCTGCGGCACAGCTACATCAGAGGCTGTTGATGTAGTGGTTGATTGTGAGCCTATTAAACTTCCCGAGGTTGTAGCTACTATTTCTTCTGTAACTGAAGGTTTTGGTAAAACTTATACTCTTTCAGTTGATAATACTGATGTTCCTCTTCGTCCGTCAATCTCAATCGCTTATGAGTTTACAGGCGTGAGCGGTAATAAATTCTCTTCTACTGAGGATGTTTATTCCGGTGCAAAAGTAACTGTTGATGAGGAGGGTACTCTCAAGATTACTTCAATGGCAGCCGGTTTTGCACCTACTACTTCTCAGGTTGTGAATGATCTTGAATTTGAAACCAAGCTGGTTTATGACTTCGCTCGCATGACCGAAGAGGAGATTAAAGCAGCCGGTTTGACAAAGGTTGATCCATTGCGCAGTGATGCTACAAGTGGTGAAAACAACTGGACGGCACGTAAGCGTCTTTACTATAACGATGTGAATTCTGCAACTGAAAATGAGGATGGTGAAACAGTATATACGGCTGTATATCCCTTCGGTTATGTTGCTGAAGATGAGAATGCACTTATCGAAAGATATCTTTGCGACAATACAGGCAAGGAGTCTGTTGACAGCGAGGCTTATTTTGACGGCCTTAGCATCTTCCCCGATGCCGGCAAGAAGAAAGATGGTTTCCCGAATGTAGGTATGCTTTACCGCATCGGACTCTACAACAATGAGACCTTCAACAACAACAACAATGTCATCATCAAGAATCTTGATGCAACTGACTTCGTAGTTGTAAACTCCATCAACAACTATGGTGGCAATTCTATCCATCCTGTTGTTGCAACTGCAGAAGAATACTATAAAGCTCTTGCAGGTGAAGACGCTGTATATAGTGTGGCTACACAGGGAACAGAGGTGACAGAAGGCGAAGGAGAAGCAGCTGTCGGAACCGGTGTTTATACATTGACCCACGCTCTCTTTCGTATTGATACTGCTATCACCAAGATTACTATCTTCAAGCAGGCTGGCTCTCAGAGCGGCGTGACCGGTGTTGAGGCTGAGGTTGAAGGTGACAACTGGTACTATTCTATCGATGGCGTTCGTATGGCAGAGCCCACACGTCCCGGCATCTACATCCACAATGGCAAGAAGATTATCGTAAAATAATCATCCAAAACCATCAATACACAAGGAGGGCGACCGTAAGGCCGCCCTCCTTTACTTTTTAATCCAACCGTGTCAAAGATACGGCTCACACAACGGCCAGCACAACGGCAGGGAAACGGGGAGGATGCAGATTGCCGTTTGGTGCGTCGCTTCTTTGAAGCGGCTTGAAAAGAAAGGTTATTTCATCCCTTACCTCCAATTATGGCAGCTCCCTGCGAGATGTCGGCAAGCCATCTTGCAGCGTCGTTCATGTGCAGGGCCCGATGCCGTTTCATTGTCTTTTCTGTGGTCTGTATGCAGTTTTCAGAGAGTAGAAGCAATCTGCCGGAGGCACAAAGTTCAAACATCTTTCCGGAAGGCTTATATCTCTCCCCGAAAGGGAAATCAACGATATGGATAGCGCTTGCCCCCTCTTTTATAAAGCCATTTCTTAGATTTTTCTCCGCCTCGCTGATGAACGGGGATACGAGCACTCCGCCGCACCGTGCGGTTTCTTCCCATTCACGTTCATAATTCGCCCTTACCTCTTTCGAATACCGGCTGCTAACTATCAACGGTGATTTCATAGGCTCATAGAGCAAGTCAAGATTACCGTAGGCGTCAAATATCCTTTCGCCGATTCTCAATCTGCAAACTTTCCGGAAAAATTGCGGATACATCTGCCGGAGCAACAACCGCCGGGGATTATCAGTCACATAATTCAGGAAAGTATCAAGCATGCCACGGCGAAAGACGATGCGGTCGTTATAGCCATCCTGAAAAACGGGGATGTTCTTCTCTGCAAACAGCGGGGAAATGTGGCGCAGTTGCTTGGTGCAGTTCCCCTTGAAGAACTTCACAATCCCTCCGAGTCCGATTTTGAGTTCTTCTTCTATGAAAACCACGAAATGCACATGGTCGGGCATAACGGCACTTCCCATAATCCTGACCTGCGAATACATCTTCTCCACATTGTAGAATTCCCGAAACAGCACCAAACCGAAATCTGATAAGACCGTCCGCGCTCTCAGTCTGCGAGAATCATCTACACCGTCGGGCATCACACTGCAAAATATCTCCTTTACCGCCTCGTGACGCGAGACAGTCACCATATACATGCAACGCGACTGATAGTCATGCCAGAACGCCCGGCGGTTCTGGGAATGGATTATGGCATCACGATATAGAGGATTGGCGGGGAGAAGGCTATAGGAGAGTTCGATGTCATTTTCCATGGGATGCCGGTTTTAATGGTGATGAAGAAGCCTCCGGCATTGAGAGCCAAAGCAGAAGGCCGCCGCCGGTTTTTATCGCAAAAAAAAGAAAATAATTCAGAATCAGAAAAAAAGAAGAATTAAAAAACTTGATTTTTCCGGAAATGATGAAAACCACGGAGAAACAACGGCGTTTCAAAGAAACCCCGCACCGAACGGGCGGCACACCCACGGCCCCAATAGCCGGCAAAACGGCGGCGAGCGGGCCTATTCCCAAAATCTTACCCGAAACTATCACTCTTTCATTACTTTTTGAGATTAAACCACGCTTTTTTTCAAATTGAATTGCTATCTTTGCATGTTGAAGTTATTTTTAACTTTTTTCTTACAGGGAGCACTGAGCGTGAGTCCTAACAATAATTATCGGCAACAATAACCAACAATAAACCAACTTTAAAATTATGAACAAGAGAATCCTGCTCGCATTGGCGGTCACAATGGCACTTGCTCAGGGCGCGACGGCTCAACGCACAACGGATGTGCTTGACCGTGGCCTTGTGGCAATGAAGACAGACAGCGGCGTCTTCTGCTCGTGGCGCATCAATGCCGACGAATGGTATGGCACGGAATATAACATCTACCGTGGCTCGACCAAACTTAATGAAACACCGTTGAAGGTCTCCAACTTCAACGACCCCACAGGGTCGCTCGATGCAACCTACACAGTACGTGCGGTTGTGAATGGAACTGAGTTGGCGGCTTGTGCACCCGTGAAAGTCTGGGAGAAGAACTACACCGTCATCAAGCCGCAGCATGCCCCTGAAATTACGGCGGCGCTTGTGCCCAACGATGCAACCGCCGCTGACGTTGACGGCGACGGCGAGCTTGAAATTATCATGAAATATGACAACCAGAGTCCCGACTACCAGAACGGCGACAACGGCATATTTACGGTGGTGGAATGTCTTGAAATGGACGGCACAGTGAAATGGTGGATTAACTTCGGCCCCAACATGGGCGACTTCCAGAATAATGAAATCAACATAATCGCCTACGACTGGGACGGCGACGGTAGGGCCGAGGTTGTCTTCCGTGCGGCCGACGGTACCGTGATACATCAGGCCGACGGCACCACCTACACCGTGGGCGATGCCTCGATCAACTACCGTGGCACTGAATGGCCCTCCGGACAATGGTTCATGCACTGGGGCAAGGAATATCTCATATATGCCGACGGCCTCACCTGCAAGCCTTACGAATGCATTGACTATCCCCTCAAGCGAGTAGAAGATGAAAACAACCCCAACAGTCTCCTCAGCGGGAGTGCCTACGATGCTCTTGTAAACAAAGAATGGGGCGACGGCTACGGACACCGTTCTTCGAAATACTTCTTCGCGGCCCCCTACCTCGACGGCCGCAAGCCGAGCCTTTTCCTCGGACGTGGAATTTATACGAAGCATAAGTTCATTACCTACGACATCGACCCCGAGAGCCACAAGCTTGTGGAGAGGTGGAGATGGAACGATCTCGGAGGAGCATGGCACGGACAAGGCTATCACAACATGGGCATTGCCGACGTTGACTGGGATGGCCGTGATGAAATTGTATATGGCTCAATGGTAATCGACGACAACGGTTTCGGTCTCTCCACGACTGGGCTCGGCCACGGCGACGCCCAGCACTGCGGGGACTTTGACCCCTATACGCACGGACAAGAAATTTTCGCCTGCAATGAAGACTCCCCCAATAACAACTTCCGCGATGCCACAACTTCAAAGATTTATTACCGCACTACGGGCGGCAACGATGACGGGCGCGCAAATATGGGTAACTTCATCGACGAATATCCGGGAGCGGAAGGAGTTTCCTCACTTGATGACGCCTTGATTGGCGGTGCGTCGCACAAGCCGATTGTAGGCGATAGCAAATCCAGTGTATCGATTACCCAGAACTTCAGGGTGTATTGGGACGGTGACCTTTGCGACGAATCGTTTGACTACCAGAACGGCAAAAATACGGCCGGCGCAATCTACAAACCTCGCAAAGGGCAGATAGCTGTTCTTGAAGGGAGCAAAACCAACAATGACACCAAAGGAACTCCATGCTTTCAGGGAGATATCCTTGGCGACTGGCGAGAGGAATATATAATGCGCGACGCTGACAACAATATCCGAATCTATTCAACCGACTTCCCGACGGAGTACCGCATCTATTCCTTGTGGTACGATCTTCAATACCGTAACGCCATGGTGTGGCAGATGTGCGGTTACAACCAGCCTCCCCACGTAAGCTTCGCACTCAGCCAGTTTGAGGATATCACGGTGCCTCCGGCACCCCTTACCATGACGGGACGCATCGAAGTGGCCAACAACGGCACAATCGATGCCTCTCTCAACGGCAAACACGTGATTGTTTGCGAGACAGGCGACATGACACTTTCGGCTGCCGACGGGGTGGCACCGTCGATACTGACAATTAACACGCCGACATGGGTGGAGGGACATAATAACAACGACAATATCACCAACAAGACTTTCACCCATATCATAACTTCCGGAACTTTCGGCGGTGAGATGATGCTTGTAAAGCAGGGAGATGGCAAACTTGTGATGCCGGCTGGAATACATACCTACACCGGAAAGACCGAAGTCTGGGCTGGCACATTGGCTTTGAATGGAGAACTTACCAACAGTGCTGTTTGGCTTAACCGATTCGGAGTGCTTGAGGGTGAGTCAATCAACATTCCGAAAGGCATAGACATGGAGTATGCTGCGGTGCTAAGACTTGGCTCGGATTCGAAAGCAGGCACAGTCAACACGGGAGAAATTACTCTTGGATTCGGGGCAATCCTTGAGCTTGATGTTTTCGCCGACGAGACTATCGACTGCGTCAATGCCTCTAAACTGACTATTGAGAAAAAAGACTGGACAAACGGTCCGGAATATCTGCAGCCTATAATCCATTTTGTGGAACATCCGGCAGAGGGTGCCTCAAATATCCCTATGGGGAAATATCTTATTGGAGAAATTGGTGAAATCAACGGGAACCTTTCAGATTTTGTTATCCTAGGAATCGATGATATGAAGAAAACGCTCTTATATGAGGATGGAAAGCTCTACGTGAAACTTGAAGCATACGACTCCGGATCAAAGACTTGGAGCGGTGGTGAGGCTGCCCTCTGGGACCTTGATCACTCTTTTGCTTTCAAGAACGCGGAGACAGGTGATGACGATGTGTTTGTGCCTGGCGATGAGGTGACATTCGATGATTCCGCACTTACCACTGATGTCGTTATATCTGGACGTCTCAAGCCCGCAACCGTAATATTCAATAATAACGATAAGGACTACACTCTCACAGGCGACGGACAGATTGTAGGCGCGGGCAAGCTCGTGAAAGAAGGAAAAGGCTCGCTCACCATCAACAATATCAACAGTTTTACCGGCGGAACCTACATTAACGATGGCAAAATCATTGCAGGAGTATTCGCAAACAATATCGGTAATGACCTTGGAGCACTCTCTGACGTGAACTCCCGCATATATATGAGCAACGATGCTGTCCTGGAGATCAACGCCTCGGGCACAATAGGACAGCGGATATCCATGCCAACAGGAAACGCAGCTATCGAAGTGCCGGAGGGTATCACCCTTACCACCACTTCCGGAATAACCGCCGGCGGTATAGGACAGAAACTCTATAAACGTGGAAAAGGTACACTAAATTTGGCTGCAGGAAATAGCATGAGCCGTCTTGTGATTGAAGATGGTGTGGTCAACGCATCGGAAGTGTCAGAAAGGATTTCACTCCCATCTACTGTGGAATTTGTCAACGGTTCGCTTTACGATCCCGAAAGCATGTACACCTATAGTAAAAACCCTACCAACTACTATGTGGCTGAAGGAAACAAGGGGTCGCTTTATCTTGATTCTCGTTGCGTCTATTCCGGTAAACTAACCGGAGCTGGTTCCCTGTCTGTATTTGCAGCAGGTGTGCGTTGCGATCTTACAGGCGACTGGTCCGGGTTCGAAGGTGAACTCACGGCAAAATATTTCAAGAGAGGTGCTTATGACCCGGATTTCAAATGGGACAACAATTATGGTATGCCAAAGGCGACCCTGAATATCTCTTCAGGTGTGACTTTCAATGCCCAATCACACGATATGACGCTTGGCAATCTTAAAGGCTCCGGCATTTATAATGGCAAGGGCACGCTAACTATCGGCAATGACGATAATACAATTGCTTTCACCGGTTCGTTTGCCGGAAAACCCAAGGTTGTGAAGACCGGTAAATGTGAAATGCGACTCTCCAAACTCATGAAAGAGGTGACAAGCCTTACTGCTCGTGATGGCTACGTGTCGCTTATGGCATCGAAATCTCCCTATAATACGGTGTTCCTGACAGCTCCACTTTCAATTGAAGGGAATGCTAAGCTTCGTGGACGTGGCACTGTAGGCACCATTACCGTGTCGGGCAATGGTGTTCTTGAACCGGGTTCTTTCTCCGATGCCAATACCCATCATTATGGACCAGTTTTCTCTACGGGTAATGTCACAATCAATGAAGGTGCAACCCTCAGCCTTTACCTCCGCATGGCGGGCAAGGGCAACGACTGCTCTTATCTTGACGTGAAAGGCACACTCGCTATCAATGGCAACGTGAAAGTGGCGATGAATCCTGAATATGTTCCCGCCGAAGGCGATGAATTCCGTCTGTGGATAACCGAGAACTTTAGCGGCACTCCTAACATAGAACTTCCCGAACTCCCCGAAGGCCTTGAATGGGATTACACCGGTCTGCAAGATGCCACCGGCCTTCTGAAAGTGAAAAAATCGTCGGGTGTAAACGGGATTGAGGCCGATGAGGTCGTGAAATGCAGGGTTGTGACTATGGCTGGTGTCGTCGTGAAGGAATTCACGGGGCGTGCAGCCGATGTCATGACCGGATGCGAAGGTCTTGCGAAAGGCATATATGTGCTGACAATGTCGGCCGAAGGTAAGACCGAAACCCGCAAGGTAGTCATCGATTAAGCAACACAAATCAATGCAATGGCATGCCTCCGGCATGTTTAAATGACGGTAAATCCGGAAATCCATGTGAACACCATGGATTTCCGGATTTCGTTTGTTAATCCAACATACCAAAATTCATAGATTTTCCAACATACTGGATTTCGTTTGCGGCTCAAACATGCCGGAGGCATGTCCCTAAAAAAATCTGGTTGTTCTGGTTGTTCTGGTTTGAGT
>CAJUCW010000013.1:0-62621 GCA_910585275.1 uncultured Muribaculaceae bacterium | reverse complement strand
GAGAAGTGTTGTTCTGGTTGTTCTGGTTTGAGTGAGAAGTGTTGTTCTGGTTGTTCTGGTTTGAGTGAGAAGTGTTGTTCTGGTTGTTGGATGCGGGATTTTGTGTCAATTTGGGGATGGTGAGAGATTTTTTCGCAATGTTGACAGATAATCCGGTTTTAATGAAAGAAAAAACACGGAATCTCACGTTTGTTTTTTATAATTTTGCGATGAAGTTATTCCGATTCTTTGCTGTAAAGAGATAAATCTCAAAATCAGTAAAGAGTCCGATGAAAAACTCCGGCATAAGGTTATGCCATTCTAACCCGATAAATCAACATATACCTAACAGAGGAAATGAAATATACAGGATTTGCAGCAAAAGTGATTTCTTCACGCAATTTTCTTGTGGCGGCGTCGTTTATGATGCTTGCCTCGGCTCCGGCCTTTTCACAGGCCAAGTATGATTTCTCCAAGATACAGATGGAAAAGCTCGACAGGGGAGTTGTGGCTGTCAGGGAAAATCCCGAGACGGTCGTTGTGTCGTGGCGTTATCTCTCGTCTGATCCGGAGAATCAGGCGTTCGACGTGTATCGCGATGGGAAAAAACTGAATTCGAAACCTATCGCCGACGCCACTTTCTATAAAGACAATTATAAAGGCAACAAGGCCGCGAAATATGAGGTGAGGGCTACGAAGGGTAAATCGACAGGTGCCTTCACCCTTCCCGCCGATGCTCCCCTCGGATATATCAACATCCCTCTTGACAAGCCGGCGCTCGGGGTGGATCCTTATGGCAAGGAATATTTCTATACAGCCAACGATGCTTCGGTGGGCGACGTTGACGGCGACGGACAGTATGAGATTTTCCTGAAATGGGACCCGACGAACTCGCATGACAATGCCCATGACGGCTTCACCGGACCGACGCTCATAGATTGCTATAAACTCGACGGCACGCGCCTGTGGCGCATCGACCTCGGTGAAAACATACGTTCTGGTGCGCACTACACTCAGTTCCTCGTTGCTGACTTCGACGGCGACGGATGTGCCGAACTGATTTGCAAGACCGCCGACGGCACCAGGGACGGCATCGGAAAAGTGATTGGCGACCGCCGAAGCGACCATCGTAACATGAAAGGGCGTGTGATTGCCGGCCCGGAATATCTTACGGTATTCAACGGTAAGACCGGCGAGGCTATGGCTACCGTTGACTATATCCCGCCGCGTGGAAATCTCATTGACTGGGGCGACGGCTATGCCAACCGTTCCGACCGGTTCCTTGCCGCCGTTGCATATCTCGACGGGGTGAAACCATCTGCCGTGATGTGTCGTGGCTATTACACCCGCAGTGTGCTTGCCGCCTACGACTGGGATGGCAAGGACCTCAAAGTGCGCTGGGTGTTCGACAGCAACGAGCCGGGTAATGAGAAGTATGCCGGACAGGGCAACCACAACCTCCGTGTGGGCGACGTTGATGGCGACGGATGCGATGAAATCATCTATGGCCAGATGGCGGTTGACAATAACGGAAAGGGACTTTATTCCACTGGCATGTACCATGGTGATGCCATACATCTTATTTCCGACATCAACAACGAAAAATATTATATCTGGGGATGCCATGAGAACAAGATTGACGGCACTTCCCTGCGAGATGCCGCAACCGGAGAAGTGATTTTCCAGTATAAGAGCAACAAAGACATTGGCAGATGTATGGCGGCCGACATCGACCCCAATCATGAAGGTGTTGAGCTTTGGTCGCCCAATACCGGTGGTGTCAGGGATTTCAAAGGGAATCTGATTTCTCCGAAAATGGAATTCAAGAGCGAGGTTTCAGCCGGAGTGCCGGTGAACATGGCTGTCTGGTGGGACGGCGACCTTCTCCGCGAACTTCTTGACAAAAACAAGGTGTTCAAATACAATCCCAACACCGGAGGTTGCGACGTAATCGCCGATTTCGAAGGAACTATGTGGAACAACGGCACGAAAGCCAACCCTTGTCTGCACGCCGACATAATAGGCGACTGGCGCGAGGAAGTGCTAATGCGCACCGACGACAGCAAGAATCTCCGTCTTTACGTCACTACAATACCAACCGATTATCGTTTCCATACTTTTATGGAGGATCCCGTTTACCGCACAAGTGTGGCCAACGAGAATATCGGTTATAACCAGCCTGCCGAGGCGGGGTTCTATTTTGGCCCGGACCTCAAGAAAGGCTCCAAATTCCGCGGAACTGTAATCAAGTAAAACCTAAGGTTAGAGTTTAGGGTTTAGAGTTTAGAGTTTAAAATTTAAAGTTTAGAGTTTAAAGTTTAGATATTACCGTATTCATTTGTACAAAAGTTTAGCTATTATCTAAACTTTAAACATTCAACTTTAAACCCTCCACCATTAAACCCTTCAACCTCCGATTAATCAGAACTAATCAGACAACCAATGAAAAAAATCACTATATTATTAGCGGCCATGGCAATTGCCATGCCATCCGCTTGGAGCCAGGAGAAAATCGCCTCTCCTATGGAGGATGTGAACGGAGTTATCGACAACACTCTCGACAGCCTTAACAAAGCCCGTACCGTACGCCCGATTTCCGGTTCTACAAGGAAGGGTAACAATCCTGTCCTTTTCCTTGTCGGCAACTCTACGATGAGAACCGGCACACTCGGCAATGGCGACAACGGACAGTGGGGTTGGGGCTACTTCATGCCGGAGTATTTCGACCAGGATAGAATCACGGTCGAGAACCATGCACTCGGCGGCATGAGCAGCCGCACTTTCTACAACGTGCTTTGGAACGATGTGCTCAAAGGGATACGTCCCGGCGACTGGGTGATTATAGAACTCGGACACAACGACAACGGCCCCTACGACAGCGGAAGGGCGCGCGCCTCAATTCCCGGAATCGGCAAGGAATCGCTTGCCGTGACTATAAAGGAAACCGGCAAGCCCGACACCGTATATACTTACGGCGAATATATGCGCCGCTATGTGCGCGACGTTAAAGCGCGCGGGGGTAAGCCGATTCTTTTCTCCCTCACTCCGAGAAACGCTTGGGTAGATAAAGACAGCACCATCGTTACCCGCGTCAACAAGACTTTCGGATTGTGGGCAAAACAGGTAGCCGAGGAGGAAAACGTGCCTTTCGTTGACCTCAACGACATCACCGCCACCAAGTTCGAAAAATTCGGCAAGGAGAAGGTTAAGACCATGTTCTATATCGACCGTATCCACACGTCGGCATTCGGCGCAAGGGTTAACGCAGAGTCTGCCGTGGAAGGTCTGCGCGGTCTTGCCGACGTAGAACTGAAAGATTATCTCCTTCCGGCTCCTGTCGATACCGTCACCGGTTCTTCGCGCAAGGAGGGTAGGCCGGTGCTTTTCACAATCGGCGACAGCACCGTCAAAAACAAAGATACCGGCGACAGTATGTGGGGCTGGGGCAGTGTGATTGAAGAGCTCTTCGACACCGACAGCATCACAGTCGAAAACCATGCCATGGCTGGACGCAGCGCGCGCACATTCCTCGACGAAGGTCGTTGGGACAAGGTTTATAACGCTCTCCAACCGGGCGATTATGTCATCATGCAGTTCGGCCATAACGACGGCGGCGACATCAATACCGGCAAGGCTCGTGGCGAACTCCACGGCGCAGGCCCCGAAAGCAAGGTCTTCAAGATGGAGGCCACCGGCAAGAACCAGGTGATTTATACTTATGGCTGGTATATCCGCAAATTCATCATGGACTGCAAGGAGAAGGGGGCTATCCCCATCGTCCTCAGCCACACTCCGCGCAACAAATGGGAGAAGGGTAAAATCGAAAGCAACGCGAAGTCGTTCGGCCTCTGGGCCCGCCAGGCAGCACAGCAGGGCGGTGCATATTTCATCGACCTCAACGCCATCTCAGGCAAGAAATTCCAGGCTATCGGCCCGGAGAAGACTCCTGTATATTATCACACCGACCACACCCACACTTCCAAGGCGGGTGCTCGTCTCAACGCCGCAAGCATCGCCGAAGGCCTCCGCGGGCTCGACATCAAGCTCAAGGATTATCTGAAGCCTGTGGAATATAGCTATAAGCTCGACCAGACCGTTCCGGCCTATAATGAATTCGACGGCTACGGCTACGACTATAAGACCGCCCCGGCTAAAGACGGCAGCAAACCTTATTTCTTCTCCGTAAGGGTTCCCGACGGCAACTACAAGGTGACGGTTAAATTCGGTGACAAGAAGCGTAAAGGTTCCACCGTGGTGAGGGCTGAAAGCCGCAGGCTTATGCTCGACAAAGTGGATACGAAGAAGGGTAAATTCGAGGAACGCTCGTTCATCGTCAACAAGCGTAGCCGCGCAATCAACCTCAAGGATTCCGTCAGAATCAATCCCCGCGAGGTTGGCACACCTACTTGGGACGACAAACTCACTTTCGAGTTCACCGGCGAAGCTCCGGCAGTGGAGAGCATCACGATACGCCCGGTGGAGGAGAACGACAGCGTGACCACGCTCTTCTTCTGTGGCGACAGCACAGTCGTTGACCAGACAGGCGAACCCTGGGCAAGCTGGGGACAGATGATTCCCGTATTCTTCGACAGCACCATTGCCGTTGCCAATAATGCCGAGAGCGGCGAACGCACCACTTCGTTTATGGCGACAAAGCGTTTTGAAAAGGTGATGTCGATGGCAAAACCCGGCGACTGGGTCTTCATCGAGTTCGGACACAACGACGAGAAAGATAAGGCTCCCGGTTCAGGCGCGTGGTATAACTACACCCACAATCTCAAGACGATGATTGACCGTGCGCGTGCCGCCGGCCTTAACCCTGTGCTTCTTACTCCAACCGCACGCCGCCATTTTGAAAAAGACGGTACTCTGCGCGACACCCACGGCGATTATCCGGCTGCCATGAAAGAGGTGGCACGTCGTGAAAATGTACCTCTCATCGATCTCGACGCGATGACGCGCACCCTCTACACCGCGATGGGTGTGGAAGGTTCGAAGAATGCCTTCGTGCATTATCCCGCCGGCACTTATCCCGGCCAAGAGAAAGCTCTCGCCGACAATACCCATTTCAACACATTCGGTGCAATGCAGGTTGCCAAATGTGTGCTTGAAGGGATGAAGACGGCTACTCCCGAGCTTATGAAGCACGTAGTAAACTTCTCCGGCTTTTCCCCTTCAAATCCTGACTCACCCGAGAGTTTCTACTGGAGGGATTCGGCGGTAATCGATTTTCAGAAGCCTTACGGTAATTGATTAGTTTTCAGTTTTCAGTTTTCCGTTGTCCGTTGTCCGTGGTTCGATAATGCATTATGAATTATGCATTAAACCGAACCCCAAAAACTGACAACTGACAACTGACAACTGACAGCTGACAACTGACAACTGACAACGTAAAAGATAATAGTTGTTATAGTGGAAGTTAGTTTCTCATGATTTGGAAGACCTTAATCCGCAATTTTGATATTAATCCATAACTTTTTTTTATTAATCCATAACTAACCCCATAACCTCTCTCCTCGCCATCTCCTCACCTCCGGGCTACCTTCCACGACAATTGGACCATTTTTTGGACCACTTTATATATTCTTTTGGACCGCCATTGCAGATGTATTGATAATAAATGTTTTATGTCTCTGTGGCGGTCCATTTTTATAATGTGGTGACATGCTTCCGGCATGTTTGATTCACTATTCCGGATGTTGCATGCCGAAGGCGTGTCCTACGTTTTTACGTTTTGCAATACCTTTTCACTCTATTATGTAGATTATAAATCAATGAAATAATAATGAAGACAATGATGAACCCAGCAAGACTTTTTTACGGCGCGATGCTCTCCGCTTCAATGGCGGGAGTTTTCGGAGCCGAAGCCTCTGAGGTATATAACTTCAATCCCGGGTGGCTCCTCCATGTAGGTGATGCCGGCGGTGCCGAGGCACAGGATTTCAACGACAGGGACTGGAAGAAGGTTACCCTTCCGCGTGCCTTCAATGAAGATGAAGCGTATAAGATTCCTATTGCAAAGATGACCGACACCGTGGCGTGGTATCGCAAGCATTTCAAGGTGCCTGCTTCTGCCAAAGGGAAGAAGGTCTTTATAGAATTCGAAGGGGCGCGTCAAGGTGCCGATGTCTATGTCAACGGCAAGCACGTGGGTCTGAATGAAAACGGAGTGATGGCTTTCGGGTTCGATATCACTCCATACGTGAAGCCCGGCAAAGAGAATGTGGTTGCCGTCCGCACCGACAACGACTGGCGTTATCACGAGAAAAGTTCGGGTAGCGTCTATCAGTGGAACGACAAAAATTTCAACGCCAACTACGGTGGCCTTCCCAAGAATGTGCGTCTTCACATTTCGGAGCCTGTCTATCAGACGCTCCCGCTCTATTCCTCGTTAGGCACGACCGGAGTGTATGTATATGCGAAAGATATCGATGTGAAGAAGCGCACCGCCACGGTGTTCGTAGAGTCGGAGGTTAAGAACGACACGCAGAAAGCCGCCAAGGTTTCGCTCGATGTGGAAATCACCGATGCAGACGGCAAGACGGTGGCGACTTACAGTTCACAACCCGCCACGGTGCAACCAGGCGCCATGACGGTGCTGAAAGCCGATAAGGCGTTGGCCGGGCTTCATTTCTGGAGCTGGGGCTACGGTTATCTCTACAATGTTAAGACCACCCTCGTTGTAAACGGCAAGAAAGCCGACACTGTAGATACTCGCACCGGTTTCCGCAAGACGGAGTTCAAGAACGGACAATTCAAACTCAACGACCGCACCCTTATGGTGCATGGCTATGCGCAGCGCACGAGCAACGAATGGCCCGGCGTTGGCATGAGCGTTCCCGCATGGCTTAGCGACTATTCCAACCTTGAGATGGTGCGTTCGGGCGGCAACGTGGTGAGATGGATGCATGTGGCCCCCTGGAAGCAGGATGTGGAATCGTGCGACCGCGTCGGCCTTATCCAGGCTATGCCCGCAGGCGACTCCGAGCGCGATGTGATAGGACGTCGCTGGGAACACCGGGTGGAAGTGATGCGCGATGCCATCATTTATAATCGCAACAACCCGAGCATCATATTCTATGAGGGTGGCAACAAGGGAATTTCCGATGAACACATGCAGGAGCTTAAGGCAATCCGGGATAAGTATGACCCCCATGGCGGACGTGCTGCAGGAAGCCGCGAGATGCTTGCGAGCAAAGTGTCGGAATATGGCGGCGAGATGCTATATATCAACAAGAGCGGCGGACAGCCGGTCTGGGCTATGGAATATAGCCGCGACGAGGGCTTGCGCCGCTATTGGGACGACTGGAGCTTCCCTTACCACAAAAGCGGCGACGGCCCCCTATATAAGAACGCAGACGCTTCCGACTATAACCGCAACCAGGACCAGCTTGCCGTGGAACACGTGCGCCGTTGGCACGACTACTGGCAGGAACGCCCCGGCACGGGCGACCGTGTAAGCTCCGGCGGCGTGAAGATTATCTTCTCCGACACTCAGACCCACTGCCGCGGCGAGTCAAACTATCGCACGAGCGGCGTTTCCGATGCCATGCGTCTTCCGAAAGATTCCTATTACGCACATCAGGTGATGTGGGATGGCTGGGTCACCCCTGAGAAGAGCCGCACATATATAATGGGGCATTGGAACTATGACAATGGCACCGTGAAGCCGGTCTATGTCGTTTCAGATGCTCCCCGTGTGGAATTGCTGCTCGACGGCAAGCCCATAGGGAAGGAGAAAATAGATTACCATTTCCTCCACACCTTCGATTCCATACCCTTCACGCCCGGTGTGCTGACGGCGGTGTCGTATGACGACAAGGGCAACAAGCTTTCGGAATATTCCGTGGCAACGGCCGGCGATGCCGCAAAACTGCAACTTTCGGTGATGACGGCTCCCGACGGGCTGACAGCCGACGGGGCCGACATGGCGCTTATACAATATGAGGTGGTTGACTCCGAAGGCCGCCGCTGTCCCCTCGACAACCGCATGGTGTCGTTCCGAGTGGAAGGTCCCGCTGAATGGCGCGGAGGTATAGCCAAGGGCGACGACAACAGGGCCTTCTCTACCGACCTGCCGGTGGAATGCGGCGTCAACAGGGCGTTTATCCGCAGTCTTGACAAGGCCGGCTCCATCAAGGTATATGCCAAAGCGGAAGGACTGCCTGAAGAGATGATAGAGTTGAAGTCGAATCCGGTTAAGGTGAAAGACGGGCTTACCTCCTATCAACAGAAGGATTATCTTCCCTTGAGTCTGGAAAGGGGAGAGACCCCTCTGACCCCTTCATACGTCGATATAAAGACCACCGTGCCTGTGGCCGGTGTGGAGGCGGGATGCAATCAGGAACTCGCCGCAAACAGCATCGACGACAACGAATCTTCCGAATGGCGCAACGACGGCTCGCTCAAGAATGCGTGGATAAAATATTCGTTTGCGGAGCCTACGGTGGTTGATGAACTCGACATTAAGCTTACCGGCTGGCGTCGTCGCAGCTATCCGATTGTGATAACCGCCGACAACGGTGAGACCGTATGGGACGGGAGCACCCCGACCTCGCTCGGCTACGTCAATCTTGCATTGAAACCCGTCAAGACCAAGTCGCTTACAATCCGCCTTAAAGGGAACGCCACCGAGAGCGAAGGATTCGGGCAGATAACCGAACTCGTGGCGCCTGTGGCCAACGACCTCGACCTTTTCAAGGCCGAAGGTGGCGACAAGGTCAACAACGAGCTCCGGATAATAGAGGCGGATTTCCTTAAGCTCAAGAAGTAAACTCAAAAGAGGAAATTCCTTTTTGTTACGATTTTGTGAATTTTACACAACCTTTGTTATGGCTGCGAATTTTTTACTAAATTCGCAGCCTGATTGTTATAATGTCATAACCTGATGGATATCCGGGAAATTATTTTATAGACGCTGTGTCGTCGGAGGATATTGTAAAACCGATAATAATGTAGGGACATGCCTTCGGCATGTTTAATTGACAATATGATTCTCAAATGCTACATGCCGGAGGCATGTCCCTACAAAATTTTACCGTTTTGTATATAATTTTATAAAACAATGTCGCATAAGTTAAAAGGACTCACCGAAGCGGAGGTAGCCAAGAGCCGTGAACTTCACGGTTCCAACATACTCACGCCCCCTGCGAAAGATCCGTTGTGGAAGAAATTTCTTCAGAAGTTCAAAGACCCCCTCATCATCATCCTGCTTATTGCCGGGGTGTTGTCGATATGCATTTCCATTTACGAATGCGTCGGGCTCGGTCAAGGTTTACAGGTGTTTTTCGAGCCGATAGGCATATTCATGGCTATCCTGCTTGCCACCGGACTCGGATTCTATTTCGAGATGAAAGCCGATAAAGAATTCGAGCTTCTCAATCAGGTCAACGACGATGAAGCGGTGGAGGTGATTCGCGACGGGTTCGCCACACGTGTGCCTAAGAAGGATATCGTGGTGGGCGACATTGTGATTCTCAACACCGGCAACGAGGTGCCCGCCGACGGCGAACTTTTGGAAGCTGTGACGTTGAGCATCGACGAATCTACGCTTACGGGAGAACCGATATGCCGCAAAACAGTTCACCCCGACGATTTCGACCCCGACGCCACTTTCCCTTCTAACCATGCCATGAGGGGCACGAAGGTGATGGAAGGACACGGCATAATGCATGTGACGGCCGTAGGCGATAAAACGGAGAACGGAAAGGTGTTTGTGTCGGCACAAATCGACAACAGCGTCAAAACCCCGCTCACGGAGCAGCTTGACGGTCTTGGCAAACTTGTGTCGAAGGCATCTTACGCCATCGGTGCCGTCATCATTGCCGGGAGGATTCTGATGTATTTCATGAACTCCGATTTCGAGTGGCTTTCGTTTATAGCCTATTTTCTCCAGACCTTGATGATTGCCGTCACTTTGATAGTGGTGGCGGTGCCGGAAGGTTTGCCGATGGCCGTTACCCTTTCGCTTGCCTATTCAATGCGCCGCATGCTGAAGACCAATAACCTCGTGCGAAAGATGCATGCCTGCGAAACTATGGGAGCCACCACCGTGATATGCACCGACAAGACCGGCACGCTAACCCAGAACCGGATGCAGGTATATAAATCGAATTTCTTCGGCAATCCCGACGACGAAGTGCTTTACGAGGGAATAGCCGTCAACTCTACGGCGCAGCTCGACATGTCGGGCGATAAACCTGAAGTGCTCGGCAACCCTACGGAAGGGGCGTTGTTGCTATGGCTCAACGAGCGCGGGGTAGATTACTCAAAGATGCGCGGCGATGCCGTCCGTGTGGAAGAGTTGCCTTTCTCCACCGAAAGGAAATATATGGCAACGGTGGTGAAATCTGCCGGTGGAAGCGAAATCCTTTATGTCAAAGGGGCTCCGGAGATTATATTTTCTCTTTGCAAAGATACGTCCGGAGTTACGAAAGAGGAGATTGACGCGCAGCTTCTGGAATATCAGAACCAGGCGATGCGCACACTCGGTTTCGCATATCAGGTTCTGGAGGAGGGCGACAAAGCCATCGCCGACGGCAGGGTGGTGGCTGAAAACCTGGTTTTCCTCGGCATTACGGCTATTTCAGACCCTGTACGCGCCGACGTGCCTGATGCCGTCAAGGAAGTGACCGATGCAGGCATAAAGGTGAAAATCGTTACCGGCGACACCCCGGGCACAGCCAAAGAAATCGGCAGGCAGATAGGTCTCTGGCATGACGGCGTTGACACCGAACGCAACATTATAACCGGAACGGAATTCGAGAGGCTCTCTGACGATGAACTCGTGAAAAAGGTAGGCGATTTCAAGATAATAGCCCGCGCCCGCCCGATGGATAAGAAACGCCTTGTGGAGGCTTTGCAGAAGAACAATGAAGTCGTGGCCGTTACAGGCGACGGCACAAACGACGCTCCTGCCTTGAAGGCGGCCCACGTAGGTCTTTCGATGGGCGACGGCACTTCGGTGGCGAAAGAAGCGTCCGACATTACAATTATCGATAATTCCTTCACTTCCATAGGAAGGGCTGTGATGTGGGGGCGTTCGCTCTATCGCAATATCCAGCGATTCATCCTCTTTCAGCTTACGGTCAACGTGGTGGCGTGTCTCATCGTGCTTTTCGGTGCGTTCATGGGAATGCAGTCGCCACTCACCGTCACCCAGATGTTATGGGTTAACCTTATAATGGATACGTTTGCGGCGATGGCATTGGCATCGCTTCCTCCGTCGGACGACGTAATGCGCGACAAGCCGCGTCCGCGCTCGGCATTTATCATCAACCCTGCCATGTGGCAGTTTATCCTTGGTGTGGGCGGCGTGTTTTTCCTTTTTCTTTTGGCGTTCCTTTATTATCTGGAACATACCGACATCACATGCCTCACCCAAATCGGCAAACCAATTTACGGCGAGAACACAGGACTTTCATCTTACGAACTGTCGCTTTTCTTCACCACGTTCGTGTTCCTACAGTTCTGGAATATGTTTAACGCACGGGCATTCGAGACCGGGAAGACGGCACTTAATCTAAAAGGGTGCGGCGGATTCGAATTGATAGCCCTGTTCATATTTGTCGGACAGATTCTGATTGTGGAAATTGGAGGCGAATTCTTCCAGGTAGAGCCTTTGAAACTGATTGACTGGGCTATTATAATAGGTGCTACATCGCTGGTTCTTTGGGTAGGGGAAATAGCGAGAGCATTCTCAATTAGAAATTAGGAATGAGGAATTAGTAATTGTGATTAGTAATAAAATCGATGAAGAAGGCATTGCAAAATCTTGAAATTTATTGAATGGAGGGACAGGTTTTTTTGCATGCGGTGTTTGAAAATCAGGCTATTAATTAAATATGCCGAAGGCATGTCCATATTTTTTTATCGGGTCTGCCGTAGTCTCTTAAAATACGCATATACATTATTTCGAATCAAGATTTCAAATCAAACCAATCATTAAAGAAATCACAATTACTCATTCCTCATTTCTCATTACTAATTGTAATTATGCGAAGAGCGGTCGATTCACATCGACCGCTCTTACTGTTTTCCATAATACTTTTTCGAACTAACCTAACATCATGAAACGATTTTCTGTATATAAGACAAATCAGGCGGTTTAATTGTTCAATGACTGACGTTATTTTTTTGAATTTTTTTAGAGGGGAATGGAGAAGTGTCTTGTTTTTTCGGAATTTTGAAGAAGAAAGATGCCGATGTTTACGTGGATATTTATTAATTTTGTCTTCATGATTCACTATATCCAATTATTTATAGACAACATAAATTCTCTCGAGGTGAACATGGTCAACAGCATGTTCCGCCTTATCCTCAGCATGGTTCTCGGAATGGTGGTGGGGGCAGAGCGTAAACGCAAGGGGCAAATTGCTGGAATTCGCACATTCGCCCTCATTTCTATGGGTGCATGCCTTGCCATGTTGCTTTCCATATATGTGCCGCAGGTATATTTGGGTCTGAAGAACGGCGACCCGGGACGAATAGCCGCCCAGGTAATCACCGGCATAGGCTTCATCGGCGGCGGTGCCATGATTCACATGAAGGGTGCGGTGAGGGGACTGACCACGGCAGCCGGAATTTGGATGACGGCCATCATAGGCATGGCGGTTGGAATCGGCATGTATATGTGTTCGATAGGGGCCACCATCCTTATACTTCTTACTCTCGTGACTTTCGAGCAGTATGAAAAGCGCCGCAAACTTGGTCAGGAATCTAAAGTGGTGAGTATTATTGTCAACGGCATTGTAGAAGACATAACGAGTTATAGAAAGGTTTTTGCCGACAATAAAGTGCATCTTTCTACATTTTATGTGGAGTATAACTATGAACTCCGGCAGACGGAACTTAATTTCGTGATTCTCGCCCACACCTACACTAATCTGCTGACGGTGATGTCGCAGGTGAGCGGCGTACTCCCCACCAAAAAACTTACGCTTTCAAGTCAACTTGACATCTGAATCATGCGCCGACAAAAATGGGCGTTCCCCTTTCCTGATTAGTTTTACATATTGCGACGGCACCATGCCATATATTTTCATGAAACAATGTCTGAAGTATCCGGGGTCGTTGAATCCGCTTCCGTATGCCGCTTCCGAGATATTTCTGCCCTCTTCAAGCAGTTTTATGCTATTTGCCATCTTCTTTTTCATAAGGAAATCGCGGCAAGACATCCCCATAAGTCTGTTGACACGTCGGTAGAGGGTGGAATGGGAAATTTTCATCGTTCTTTCGATGAATTCCACATTAAGGTCTTTTGAAGCAATGTTGTTTTCAATGAGGAATATGAATTTCTCAAGAAAATCGTGGTCCTTTTTCGAAAATTTCCCTTCCGGTGTACCCCAGTGGGTAATCGGGTTGTCGTCTGATTTCATTGTCGTTTCGGTTTTAGTATTTACAAAATTAGAGTTTTGCAATAGTCGGGTCAAAAATTGTAGGTCCAAATATGTCCCATAAAACATGAGGATGGTCAAGGGATGTTTAATTTATTGTTAATAAGTAGTATAATGGTTTTAAAAACAACTCCCGTTTTTTTTGAAACCAGGAAAAAACAGTCTGATTGTGCCATAAATATATGCATAAAAAAATTTGGTAAATGTCATTTTGAAACAAAAGTATATCATCGCGAATTTGATTTTTGCGTAACTTTACAAAATCTTTCAAAGAGTCCTTGTAGTGTTATGGTCGAATCACGATTTGTGTATTTCGACCTTACGATTAAACAACTATTAAAGTCACAGAATGAATAACCTGATATCATGCATACTCATCGGAATGATCGGATTGCTGTTTCCCTTGTCAGTCTCGGGTGTCGGCTCCGATAATGTGCTTCCATTTTTCCATACCTTATCAACAGAAGAAGGTTTGCCGTCTAATTCCGTCCTTTCCATATTAAAAGACCATCATGGTTTCGTATGGTTCGGCACTGAGAAAGGTCTGGCGCGTTTCGATGGAAACGATATAAAGAGCTATCCTGTGACTGTGAACGACGAGATATGGGCGATAGAGGAGCAGGACGACGATTGCCTCTTAATCGGTACGGTGTCGCAGTTGAAAACGTTCAATCGATTCACAAATGAATTGATTACGCTTGACTTTCCTGTGGCACATGTCAGGGTTATCAAGAAGGCGGGCGACGGCAAATTCATAATCGGCACTGACTCAGGACTGTTTATGCTCACCGATGGCAAAATGGAGCGTATCCATGTGGAAACGGGGCTCACTGCAGCCAACGACATTACCGGAATAGAGCGTCAGGATTCCTTGAATTTCTGGTGTTCCACAGCCGACGGCATTGTGCTCCTGAATATTAAAGACAAAAAGCCGTTGACGTTCCGGATGCCGCTGAAGATAGAGAAAAGCAACCATTTTACGTGCCTTGAAAAGGATGGCGACACACTCTATATCGGTAGTTTCAACAAAGGCCTTTTCAAGTTTGATATCCCCACACGTACGTTTTCAGAAATCGAAGGGTTCAGACATAACCTTATACAAAGCATACAGTCAGATGGCACGCGGCTTTTTATCGGCACCAACGGACGCGGGCTGAGAACGGTAACGACCGACGGCAAGCGATTCGTGGATATAATCGCGGACCCGCATAAGAACGGCACACTGAAATCAAACACTGTCACGGCATTCCTTTACGACAACGGAATTCATTGGGTCGCCACCCAATTCGGAGGGGTAAGTTATAAGCCACGGTCGAAAGACAAGTTTACCATTTTTCGGTTCGGCGACTTCAATACGGCCGACCATCGTGTGGCTTCAATCTATATTTATCCGGAAGGGCCCAAACTTGTCGGAACCCGTGAGGGGTTATATTATGTTGACGAGGCGGAAGGCATTGTAAAACGGTTTTCAATAAACCATGGCAGCCACGAGCTGCGTTCCGATATCATAACATATATAGGGAAAATAGGCGACGAAGTGCTTGTGGGAACGTATGGAGGCGGCATCCATAGGTTTAACAGGCAGACACTTTCTGTGGAAGATATTTCAGATGAAGATTTGTTCAAATACGGGTGTGTGTTCCAGTTCATTCCCGACAGAGACGACAATATGTGGGTGGCTACTCAGGAAGGCCTGTATCACGCTACCAGGAAAGGTGTTGTTATCAATCATTACACCCATGAAAATTCTTCTCTTCCCACCTCGATAGTGCGCAGGGTGTGTTTTGATTCGAAAAACCGTCTTTGGATAGGCACGAAATTCGGCTTGGCTATGCTCGACCCGCAATCAGGCAGAATCACCGTCGATAATATCGATATCCCTAAGCGCGACCATATCCAGTATCTTTATCATGACAAATTTGGCAACACGTTTATATGCGGCTCGTCGAGTCTTTCGGTGGTAGATTCCAATTTGAAGGTGATACGCCATTTCGGGTCTGGCAGCTGGCTCGACGGTAACAGGCCCACCAGCATAAAAGAAGTTGGAAAAGACATGTATTGGGTGGCTACGGACCGAGAACTTGTGAGGTATTCATTGAAAGACACGGTATTGCAAAAATTTCAGCGTCAGGACGGCTTGCCGTCGATGTCTTTCAATTTCAACAGCCTTATCACTAAAGACGGCATGATTTTTTTTACCAACGAGGGTGGACTCGTGTATGCCGACACAAGAAGTGTGGATAATCCTTATAAGGGCGACAGGTCGCCGGTGATAGTGTCGTGTGTGGCCGACGGAGTAGAAACCGATATCCTTGAAACGGATTATGAAAAAGGTTTTTTAATTCCATCAGATGTCTCAGAGGTTACTTTTAAGGTTTCGTCTATGGATTTTACGTTGCCATACACGAATTCATATGAGTATATGCTTGAGGGCCATGACAAAAACTGGCAGAAACTTCATTCTACCAACCGTATATGCTATCGCAACCTGCCATCCGGCACTTATATCCTTCTCGTAAGAAAAACAAATTCGGGACAACCTTCATCTATCAGGGTGACCGTGAAACGTCCGTATCTGAAAATTGCTTGCATAGGAGCGGTCTCTCTATTTATAGTTATCCTTTTCGCATTCTTTCTCTTTAAGATATGGAAGCTCCAGACTCGGATGAGGCAGGAACGGAAAATTTTCACGTCGGTGAGTGATGTTAAGGAAAATTCCAAGAAAACGTTGCCTGACACTCCCGGGCACGAGGAACTGATGGATAAGCTCCTTGTCTATATGGACGAGAAGAAACCTTACACCAACGTGAAGCTTTCCATAAAAGAGGTGGCGAAAGACCTTGAGACCACCGATGTGGAATTGTCGCGGCTTCTTAACGCAAGGATGTCGGTCAATTGGGCGACGTTTGTCAACACCTACCGGGTGAACGAAGTGAAGCGGCGCATAGAGGAGGGTCAGCTCTCCCGTCTTACGCTCAAGGCGCTTTCGGAGAAGTGCGGGTTCGGAAGCAAGACCACCTTCTACCGTGTGTTCAAGGGTATAGTCGGGATGACTCCTCTTGAGTACTGCCAGTCGAAGGGAATTTCCATATCCGACGCCGAATGAAGGTGTCATTTTTATGATAAATGATGAGTGCCATTTTTTTTGGTACTCATTTTTTAAGTGGTAAAACCTTATTAATGAACTAAAAACGCTCATTAAGGTTGTTCCCGATTTTTATGGGCTATAAAATGCTTTTTAACGCTTGACAAAGACCTCCATTCGCTATAATTTTGCAGTCGTAAGGCTTCCGGACAGGCATGGACGCCTTCAATGGACAACCAAAAAATCTACAACATCATGCAAAGCGACATCCTGATTCCACAGATTTACACAACGCTTTTACCGAGGCTTGTAAGCTACATAGCCTATAGGATAAACGACACAGAGAGCGCTCGCGACCTGGCACAGGACGTATTTGTACGTCTGCTGGAGTCGCACGCTGTCGTACTTAGCCGGGAAGCCGGTGAGGCCATGGTGTTTAGGATTGCCCGCAATGTGGTCATCGATTGGCTTCGCCACCATTATGTGAAGACGGAAGCCGATGCATATATTGCCTTATATGCCCAGACGTCGAGCAACGACACGGAGAGCGGCATAGTAGCCCGCGATGTGGCTCGTCTTGAGAAAACCTGTCTGATGACTTTCCCTTCGCAAAGAAGAAAGATTTATGCTATGCGCCGTTTCGGGGGTATGAGCGCAAAAGAGATTGCCTCGCGGCTCGGACTGTCGAGGCGCACCGTGGAAAACCATCTGCTGACCGGCACGCGCCAGATGAGGGTCAGTCTGAGGTCATGTATCTGATTTCATTATAAACCTCAACATAACTTTATCATTATGAAATTATCATTTTCTAAACGACAGGCTGTGGGCTTCACTGTCTTGGCGGTTCTTGGAGGAGGCACTATGTATGCCCAGTCCATGCCATTGCCGGTTGCAGCCGCTGCAGTCGCCCCGAAAGCCTCCATCACGGCATCGGGTGTTGTCACCGACGAGCAGGGTGAACCGCTGATAGGTGTTACCGTTCAGGTGAAAGGAGGTTCCGTCGGAACATCCACCGATATTGACGGGGCTTTCAGCCTCAAGGACGTTGCGGGCAAGACGCTCGTGTTCTCTTATGTCGGTTATAAGACCATTGAGGTAGTCGCCGGGGAAAACATGAAAGTGACGATGACCGAAGACTCTGCACTTCTCGACGAAGTGGTTGTGGTCGGTTACGGTGTTCAGAAGAAGGCATCGCTCACGGGAGCAGTGTCGCAGGTGGGAGAGAAGGTGTTTGCCGACAAAGCCACCACTACCAACCCTCTCGCAGACCTTCAGGGTCAGATTCCCGGCATGACCGTTACGAGAGGTTCTTCGGCTCCCGGACGTGAGGGATGGGATTTCAAAATCCGTGGTGAGTCGTCGGTCAACAATACCAGCGCCCTCGTCATTGTCGATGGAGTGCCGGGCAGCCTCAACGACCTCAATCCAGATGACATAGAAAACGTATCGGTGCTGAAGGATGCCTCCGCAGCCATATATGGTGCGCGTGCCGCCGGGGGTGTTGTGCTTGTCACCACCAAACGTGGCACACACTCGGGCAAAAGACCTACCGTGACCTACAGCGGCAATGTAACTTGGAAAGTGTCTGATCCACAGGTGCAGTGGATGACGCTTCAGCAGTGGGCGCGGTGCATAGAGGAAACCCAATACAATACAGGTATTTCCAACGGAACTCTTTCTGTTTTTGAGAAAGTGGGTGCCATGCCTTACGCGGCTATTTATGCCATGAAGACAATGGATCCTAACTTTATGGGCACTGTGCAGAGCTATGCCGCCCTCGGCGGTAACGCCGACGCTATCGCCGACATAGGTTTTATTGACTCCGACCAGTATAGCGATACCTTCGGCAACGCTTTCTCGCAGTCGCATACCATTTCAGTTAGCGGTGGGTCGGATGTGGCACGCTATAATGTGAGCCTTGGCTATATGTATGACGGTACCCCTCTCAAATTTGACATTGAGGAGAAATCTCGCCGCTACAACGCACGCGCCAACAACGATTTCAAGATAACCAAATGGTTTGACCTCGCCACCACAATCGCCTTCTCGCGCAGGGAGAACACGCGCCCGCTCAACAATCCTTCCGGCGTAAACGGCAACCCTCCGGGTTCGCCTATCTTCACCTCCGACGGACAGCATGCTTTCGGATGGCTCAACAATTATTCCGATGTGGCTGTTGCCAAACTTGGCGGAACGTGGAAGGAGACATACAACGAGACGGTAGTGAACCTTCGCCCGACATTCCACATCCTTCCCGGGCTTGACCTCGTGGGTACCGTGGGCTACACCATCAAAGACTGGACACGCCAGGAGACCCAGTTGAAGAACTATATGTATAACTGGAACAACGAGAAAATCGAGACCATGATGCGTCCGAACGACAACCGTTTCACACGCTATAACCGCTCTGCCAAATATCAGATTTATCAGGGCTACCTGAATTATCTCGGCGATTTCGGCACAGACGGCACACACAACATCAACGTGATGCTTGGCGCCAGCTATGAGCGCGACGATAGCGAATCGACGCAGTCGAAACTTCTCAATCTCGCCGACGGTTTCCTGGAGTCGCTCTCGTCTTCCTACAACCCCGACACTTCGAAAGTGGAATTTTCAGACGACAAATACACCACAGCGCTCGCATCCTATTTCGGACGTATCAACTACGACTACAAAGGCCGTTACCTCGTAGAGTTGCTCGGACGCTACGACGGCTCGTCGAAATTCGTGCGCGGAAAGAAATGGAAAGGGTTCTATGGTGCTTCCGCCGGATGGCGCATCAGCGAGGAGAAATTTATGCGTGACCTTACATGGCTCTCTAACCTCAAAATCCGTGCATCTTATGGCGAGACCGGTAACCAGAGCGGAATCGGCAACTACGATTTTATCGGCAATATCAAGACAAGCGTCAACGGTTCCAACACTACGTCGGCAGGTATCTTCGGCCCGACAGGTTCCGCCTCTCCGCAACAGACTCTCTGGCAAGACAACGTTATTGCCCTCGACCGCACATGGGAGGTGGTTAAGAACACCAATATAGGTCTTGACTTTGCAGTGCTCAACGGACGCCTCAGCGGCACGTTCGAATATTTCTGGAAGACCAACGACAACATGCTTGTGGGCGTCACCTATCCCGGCGTGTTCGGCGCGAAAGCTCCCTCCACCAACAGCGGCAAACTCACCGTGAAGGGGTGGGAACTTCAACTCGACTGGCGCGACAGAATCGGGGAAGTGACATATAACGTAGGCTTCAACCTTTCCGACGCACGTAACAAACTCGTGTCGATGCCCAATACGCTCGGCTACACTCAAAACGGTATCACGAAATATCGCGAGGGATATGAACTCAACTCAATGTTCGGCTTTGAATTCGTGAAACTCATCGAGAACGAACAGGAACTTGCTTCCTACAAGGCTATGCTTGATGCTGCCGATGGACAAGCCCTCGGATATGACACATCCCTTCTCGGCGTGGGCGACGCCATGTATGCCGATCTTGACGGCGACGGCAACATAGACTACGACGACGTGAAGCTTCTGGGCTCCAACAATCCGAGATATTCCTTCTCGCTCAATCTTGGAGCCAACTGGAAAGGTCTCGACTTCAACGCTATTTTCCAGGGCGTGGGACAGAACAAGATTATACGCGACGAGACATCTCTCACCGCTCCGGGGCGTAACGGCTATCAGATACAAGGCGGACAATGGTATGACAAGACCTGGGGCTACGACCTTGGCAGCGACCCGCGCATGGTGGGCCAAACAATCGACTATTATACGGTCGATGCGTCAGGAAACGTTGTGCCGACCACAGTCACTACGACAGCAGCCGATTATAGAAAGCCTTACAACGATCCGTATAACGCGGCTCCCCGTTGGAACTGGCCATTGCACGGCTACAACTATCGCTACAGCGACGCTTGGTACAGATTGCAGAACATGGCGTACTGCCGCCTGAAGAACCTTACGGTGGGCTATACACTCCCTGAGACCTTGACTTCCAAGATTGGTATTCAGAAAGTGCGCATATATTTCACCGGCACCGACCTCTTCACCATCAAATTCAATAAAGACAAGACCGACCCTGAAAATACCGCCACAAACCCGCTCGGGGGCACGTCGGGAGCGAACGCATATCCTTTCTACCGCTCCTATACCGTCGGACTGAACCTCACTTTCTAACCTCAAGACAACAAAAGAATGAAAACTATAAAATTTCTGACATTGGCGGCTCTCGCCGGCTTCGCACTGACCGGATGCGACGACTCGCTTGATTTCTATCCGGAAATCACCACCAACGAGGCCAACACAATGGACAAGCTTGAATATTACACTTCCGAGGTCAACAATTGGTATTCATGGCTTCCGAAGCTGATGGACGCGGGCGACATCCAGGGATTGGCGTCGCGCGATGGCGACTGCGATTTCTCTACCGGAATGTCCGGTGCCATTTCGGCCTCGAAGATGAGTCAGCCCGAGAGCAACAAACGATATACTAAATATTATGAGTATGTGCGCTCTTTCAATTATCTGGACTATTACGCAGAGAAATACTATAAAGGCGACCAGACCGACCTCGACTGGCATCGTGCGCAGGCCCGTTTTTTCCGCGCTTACCAAAGCTGGATATTTTTCCGCGACTTTGGACCAGGAACGATAGTGAAGGGTGTGCTCAATCCCTCCTCTCCTGAGGTGATGCAGGCGCGCAATACCCGCGACGAGTTCGTGGATTTCATGATTGAAGACCTTGAGTGGGCGATTGCCTCGGGCGAGCTTCCCAAGGAATCTGACATACGCAGGACTGCCAACGAGGGACGCATCACTGCCGGAGCGGCAAATGCCCTTTTAGGACATATCTGCCTTTTCGAAGGTACGTGGCAGAAATACCACACCGAGATGGACACCTATCCCGAGGCCAACCATCCGACTACGGCGGCAGCCCGTGCAGAGCGAAGCAAATATCTTCTCGAAAAGGGTAAAGCCGCTCTCGAGAAAGTGATAGCCGACAATAGCTACGAACTTTTCTACAGCGATGCTCTCGGACAGGCATCTTATAAATACATGTTTATCCTTGAGAACTCTGTGGCAAGGAATCCTGCGGGAATCCTTAAAGCCGCCAACCATGAATATATCTTAGCCAACCGTTTCGACAACACTACGAAACTTGCCGGACAGAACTGGGTACATACCTATCGCAGTTCGGGTATGTCGCGCCATCTGCTGGAGGCGTTCGGCACGAAAGACGGTTCGCCACGTTCTTCCGATTACAGCAAACCCGATTACTGGTGTGATTCCAACACCGACCCGCGTCTTTCCGAAATGGGTGTGCATTTCATGGATTATATGTGGACGTATAGCTCGAAGCGCGACAATTACAACGAGGTTGGCACGCCTACCGTTAACTCCAATATATCGTTTTTGCCCGGAGTGGGTAAATGGAGCGTGGAGACCACTTGCGGAGCCAACGACGCTTCGTATGATGTGCCCATAATCCGTCTTGGAGGCGTATATCTTGATTATGCAGAAACTCTGTGCGAACTCGCCGGAGGGCAGTCTATAAGCGTGGGCGAGAACGAGCATATCAATCTTCTGCGCAAGCGCGCCCACATGCCGGTAAAGCAGACTTGGACGCTTGAAGAGATACGCAACGAACGTGCTTGCGAGCTCTATCTTGAGGGTTACCGTGTCGATGACGTGCGTAGATGGGCAAAAGGGGAGGAACTTTTCGGAGACGACCTGGAAGGCCTGTATATCGGTAAGAATGCAGCCGAACGCAAAGGCATCTTTGTGGCTTCTCCATGCTACACCGTGCAGGTGAAGAGCCTGACGTGGGACATCCTCAGCACCTACAAATGGATGAGACTCGAAAGCGGTGACAACTGGCTCTACGTGTTCTGCGACCCCAACAATATGCCTACCTATGACCAGGCTTCCAAGAAGAAAGGTCCCGACGGTAAGACGTTCTTCGTGGGCGCCGATCCAACCAAAACCCTTAACAGCGGCGCACCGGTCAGCGATGACGGCCACTACCTCATCGAGCCGAAAGAGAGCCGTAAGTTCAAGATCCGCACCTACATGATGCCGCTCCCCCTCGACCAGATGATTCTCAATCCGAATCTTGTGCAGAATCCTTACTGGAATTAAAAAAGCAAAAATAATCCATGAGGATAGAGTAATCTTTTCCTCTGATACGAATAAAAGGATAAAAGAGGCGGGCAGAGGGCTGCTGAAGTGACCCCCGCCTCTTTTATCATCTATTCAGATTGAATTGTCATAATAAACCTCAATTAAACCTATTAATTATGAACAAATTTACTTTCGCCGCTATTGCGGCAATCGCTTTCGTCGGCACAGCAGGTGCGCAGGTGCGTTGGAATCCGGCCAATTCCTGGGCCACAGACAACGGCAAGACCATGCTTCCCGTGAGTGAAGATGGCAAGTGCGCCGTGAACAAACTTGCAAAAGGCAACGGCCAGTGGCGTAATGATATCCGTTATGCCGCAACCGCCAATCTCACTGAGGAAGAGCATTTCTTGGTAGTGCAGACCACGACCGATGGCTGTGCATGGAATCTTAATGATTTCAAGTTCGAGTATATGCTCCAGCGTAAACTCTCAGAAGGCTTGAACGAAGACGGCTCTGTGAAATGGGGTGGCAACACTGATTCTTTCCATGAGTCATATCCCTCCTTCCGTGGTGATAAATTGAAGGTGGTTGACCAATATGGGGCGGAACTTTTCCAACTCCTCGGTTCGCGCGTCAACGACGGCACCGATGATGTCTATTCGGAAGATGTCATCGTAATCGACCTCAACAAAGTGCAGGGTACCGATGAAGACAAAAGCGAGGGCTTGCTTTTCAGCGCCGGCGACGTCTATATGCCTAACTTTAATGGATTCGAGACAATCGTAGAGCCTGATGCATCCGGCTTGGGCGGCGTGCAGCAGCGTTCATGGATGGGTTTTGTCTGCATTGCCAAAGATGCAACCGTGACAAGCGACGAGCCTACGTTTACCATCCACTATACCGGTACCGTAGCCGATTCGAGCGACGCTCTTATGGTATGTGAGGAATACGCCAACGGCGAGGGTGGCCAGGAAGTGCGTGACGGTGATGAAGAAGAATCTTCAGTAGCAGGTATCACCGCCGAGGAGAATGTGAAAGTCTATCTGAAAAACGGCCGCACTGCAGTGGCTCCCGGAGCCGATTCAATCGAGGCATACAGCGTTGACGGCAAGCTCATGGGCAAAGGCGTTGACAGCTTAGAACTCGCAAATGGCATTTATGTGATAAAGGCTGAGAAGAACGGGGCCGTTTCTACAGTGAAGGCTATAGTTCGCTAAAACATCCGCTGGAAATACAATAATTAACCGGACAACGGAAGGCATCTGTCGAAAGATTTGCCTTCCGTTGTCTTTTCTTTTGAGTATTTGAAGCCTTTCGAACGAATATCATGAAAAAAGAATCAACATGACACACAAAACTTCGATTATTTTGCCGCTGCTCATGTTGCTCGTGGCTTTCACTGCGGGCGCAGAGCGTAAGTTCGTGCATCCCGGCTTGTCTTACACGCAGGGACAGCTCGACCGTATGAAAGCTATGGTGGAGGCTAAGGTTGAGCCATACTACACCACATTTCAGAATCTGAAGAATTCGGAATACACATCGTTGTCGAGAATTGTAGTTGACCGTGGCACGCAGATAAAGGAAGGCCAGTTCAACGGCACTGTCGGAATAGACGGACGTTGCGCCCACGATCTCGCGTTGCTTTGGAAGCTTACAGGCGACCGCCGCTATGCAGACAAGGCTGTGGAATATCTCAACGCCAACAACCATTACACCAATACTTCGGCGCGTGGCACCGGTCCGCTTGACAACGGGAAGGTAAACCTTCTCATAGAGGCGGCAGAGCTGATGCGCGACTACGACGGCTGGGACCCTGCGGAACAGCAGAAGTTCAAGGACATGCTCACATATCCCTATTATTCCAATACGGAGGATGTATGTGCGAAATACATACATTGGACTGATGATTCTAAAAATGGAATCACCTTCTATTGGAACATCTTCAACGGAGATTCGGGGCGACATGGCAACCAAGGGATGTTCGGTATGCTTGCCATGCTCTCGATGGGGGTCTATCTTGACAACGAAATAATCTATGACCGCGCTCTGCGCTATATATCCGGTCTTCCCCATAGGGAAGATGATCTTCCTTACGTGGCAGGCCCTCCGGTGTTGGGAAAGGATCCGATTTCGTCAAACGAGTTCATGAAAACGTATAACGTTAACGGACGTAAAAACGAGATAGAAGATTATGGTTATGACGAACTGCTCCAGTATTATTTCTATCCCAATGGACAGTGCCAGGAGTCATCGCGCGACCAAGGACATGTCATGGCTGGTATGCATAAGTTTATAGAGTTTGCTGAAATCGCCTGGAACCAAGGCGACAGGTTCTATTCTCTGCTCGACAACCGCTTGCTGAAGGGAATAGAGTTTAATCTTCGCTACAACCTTTCGTTTTTCAAGCAATATCCCGACCAGCCTGAGCCTTGGGAACCTTCCGGCTACACCACCGATTGGGACGCTGTTACATTTGACAACGGCATGTATCTCCAGACACGCACGCGCAGCGGACGTTGGGAATCGGTTAAGCCGAGTCCTGATGGAAGGGGAAAGGTTAGCAATGTGGGGTCGAGGGAATCGGCATACGCGCATTATACGGTACGTGCCGGAGAGAGCGACGAAAATACTGTTTGGCTGCGACGTGCACGCGACTATGTGATGGAAAATTATGGCTATGAGACGTGGGGTGCCGCTCCAAGCTGGTATTATGAATGGAACGGATGGGGAACGCTCACCAAGACCCTCGGAACATGGATGGCGGGTGACCCCGTGAGATTCGTTAACGGTGAAAGGGTGTCGGGCATCCATACAATGCCCGGCGTTATATCCGCTCCCGATTATGATTACTACAACATAAGCGAAGACGGCGAAGGACACACATATCATAAGGTTAATCCCGCACAGGCTTCGGATTATCGTCCTGAGGGAGGAGTCTCCCTTGTGGCTGATAATGGGAAATGGGTGGTTGCCGACATGCTTGACGGCGAATGGATGAACTATACTTTGTCTTGCCCTGTTGCCGATAATTATTACGTGTATGTAACCTATCGCTCGTCGGGTACAGCTTCTCTCGGGGTAGCCGTTTCGGGTTCGGAAGCTATATATTCCGAACTTCCCGCCTCGGAGGATTACACCGAATGCAAGATTGGGGGGCTTTCGTTCCCGGCAGGTGCATCGGTGCTGCGTTTGTCTGCAAGAGGTAATTCCGAAGGATTGCGTATCGCGCAGATACGCGTGGAATATAATTCCATGAATGAGGAGAAGGTGGTTTTTTCAGGTTTGCTCGATGCGAAAGCCAGAAATTTCCGCATGGACTGGGAGTTTTCGGGAATGCTGGTGTCGGATGTCGAGGTCGTAAGGAACGTAATCGGCGATGAATCGACCACCGAGACGGTTTCTTTCGACAATACATTCGGATATTACGTAGATGATGCCGTGGCTGATACGGTGCCGGGCTATACATACAGGTTGAGATATACCACCAGAGGGGAAACTCGCCTGAGCGAGCCCGTTTCGTTTGAATGGGGTGCTCTTTCCGACTGGTTTCGCAGTGCGGAAGAATCGCAGTGGTCTATACCCGGCGCTAACGGCACCGGCACATACACCGGAGAATGTTTTGACCTCACATGCACCTCGAAGGGGGCGGCACGACTTTCAAGAGGATGGTCATTCCCCTTTCATGCCGGCAATTTCCCGATTCTTGCATTCCGCATGGCGCGTGCGGAGGGGATGACCATGGCTCTATATTCCGGAAGCAACTCCTGGAACAATGGTTATGATACATTCGACGGCAAAATCGGCGACGACGTTTATTATTACGACCTCACGAAAGGCTCTTTCCAGAACAGCAAGGGAGTCGCCAAACTCATTGTTGCGGAAGATAGGGTGACCCCGTTGCCCCTTCAGTTGCGTTTCGCCGGGCCGGCGGAATCGCAGGCCCGGCTTTACTGGGCTGCCACGTTCCGTTCGGTAGAGGAACTTGAAGCGGCATTGGATGACAAAGACTCGCCGTTCTCCGGTGTTGATGGAATTGATGTGGATTCTGTAGAACCGGATTCCTACGCACCCATTTTTAACCTTACCGGCGTTTATTGTGGAAACGATATAAACAAGCTTCCGAAAGGATTGTATATATGCGGTGGAAAGAAGATACTCGTGAAATAAACTAATCGCTTGTCTTATATTGTATATTATTTTATGATTATATTTCGTTTAGCAGAACGAATAAAACATGACAGAATGAAAAGTCCGAAATTGATAATCCCTCTTTGTTCGTGCCTTTCTGGCGGAAAGTGTAAAGACATGGTTGTTAGTCTTGCCATGAGGCTGAACATTGTCGTTATGATAATGTTGTCTATGTCTTTTTGTATGCATGCACGCAAATTTGTTCATCCGGGGATATTGCATACCATGCAGGGGATAGAGCGCATGCGTGGACAGATTGAAGGTAAAGAGTATCCTGCCTATGGATCTTATGTGGCTTTGAAAAACCATCATTGTTCGCAGTCTGATTACAAACCTTTCGGTCCGTTTGAAATAATATCAAGGGATGGAGAGTTCCGTCATACCAAATCTAAGATGGAACAGGATTTTAGCGCGGCTTATCAAAACGCTCTTATGTGGTCATTGACCGGCGACGAGGCGCATGCGGTGAAGTCGTTGGAAATTCTACTCGGCTATGCCCGCACTCTACGAAAAATCCCAGATACCAATGATGCCCCGTTATTGGTAGGACTGGAGGGATGGAAGATAGTGTACGCTACGGAAATGTTGCGTCATACTTATGACGGCATGACTTCCGGCCATTTCAAAGAAATATGCGGCATGCTCAAAGATGTTTTCCAACCGATAATGGATACGTTTTACAACCGCAGGGCATATACCAATGGAAACTGGGGGCCGATAGTGACCAAGTCATATATGGCTATGGCAATACTCTTTGACAACGATAAGATGTATCGTAAGGCTGTGGATTTCTATCTGAAAGGGAATGACAATGGCACTATATCCAACTATATAAGCGGAGAGACGGGTCAGATTCAGGAAAGTGGTCGCGATCAGTCGCATTGTATGCTTGGAATCGGTGCCATGGCCACGGTCTGCGAAATGGCCTGGCAACAAGGCGATGACCTTTACGGAGCTCTCGACAATCGGTTGATGAAGGGATTTGAATATGTTGCTAAATACAATCTTGGAGAGGATGTGCCTTTTACCCAATGGAAGGACATTACCGGGCGATATTGCGAATGGCCTGTTGTGTCGGAAAAGGGGAGAGGTAGATATATGCCTGTATTTGAAATTGCTTACAATCATTTCGTGAGAAGGCGAGGTTTGGAAATGCCTTACACGGAAAGAGTGTTGGAAGTTATTAGGCCCGAGGGTTACGATCGTGACCAACCGGCATTCGGGACCCTTTTGTTTTATGAAGGGAAGGCGAAGGAAGTGAGGGTGCATCCGTATGCCCCGTTTCGTGTGTCTTCCGAAGGTTTTTCAGGTTCGTATCCGTCTCATGTAAGGAATGATGAATTGTCTAAAAGATTTGGTGTCAAGGTAGCCGGTGTCGATGTGGCGGCTGTATGTTATGACAATACCGGTTTCGGAAACCAAGGCCATAACGTCGATGTTGCACGTTTTTCATCCGATTGCCTTACCCCGGCGATAGAGATACGTCTGAAGGAAGGTGAAGCTGTAAATGACGTTACGATTCATCCTGTGATGTTTTACCCTAAGGATTTGATACAGGTTGGCTCCGATGGCAGAAGTGTTAGATTCGAGATGGACGATCGCTTGCCGTATGCCATAGTCGCCGTCAACGGTGGTGATCCGCAGGATGCATCGGTTAGTGGTCCGCATCTTGTATTGATAAACGATCCTTTGGAGAAAAAGGAGCGCCGTCCGGATATTAATGCATCTAATGTGCTTGATTTTAAATCTTTTGCAGTTGATTATCTAAAAAAACATCCTAATGCCGACATTGAAGGGGAATTATGTCGTACTACCGGAAGTGTGGAGGATGCAAGTCTTAATGACGGTAGAGTTTTTACATGGAGTCATGATGCTGGCATCTACGTGCCTTATTCCGACAAGATTGTGGCTTTCCCTAATAAAAGGGTAAAAAATGGCAACGACCTTTCGGATGCGTTGCAGGCGGCATTGGATAAAATCAGGGATACTCCGGAACTTAACACACTATATATCGGTCCGGGCGTATATTTGTGGTCAGGATTGCGTATAATAGATTGGAATGGAGATGTTGCTACAGGTGGCAAACCTTTGTATGTCTATACTGACGAAAATGCGCTGATGGTGAACCGGCTTAAGGAATGCCGGGAGTCAAATGAGCCGGCTATACTTATTAAAAGGTCAAGCTTTGTGACTTTATCAGGCAGGGGCATTCATGATGGACAAGGGTGTTTCACTTTCGCGACAGACCGTAAGGATGCACGCAACACTCCTCACCAAGGGGGTGTAGTGGTCATGAAATCGCATGATATCGTTTTTAACGATACTTATATGCGCGACAGTCAGCAATGGAATTGGGAGACTCATGACTCAAGGAATATTACTTTCAATAATATCAAAGGTCTTTCTCCGTATAATCACGGATGGATTGACGGACTAAATTTTTCAAGCGGAAAAAACATTATTGTCAACGGTTCTTTGACTCTTGGCAACGATGATACTTTCGCAACCGGCCATTATAATCCTTCCGATGAATTTCCGAGGCGTACTTATTCTGAGAACAAGTGGATTAATCTGGATAATACGGATGCCAATCCCTCTGAGATTCGCAACACCTTCGCCGCCGCCGGTATCTACAATGCCGACCGACTTGATTGGAGTAAGAACGATTCTGAAAACATTCGTATCAATAACGCAATGGGATGGACGCGGACGGCACATTGTATAAGGGCGGGAAGTAATTTTTGTCCTGAAAAAATTGGTGTGAATGGTAATGGTGTGGCTCTCAAGAGTTATTATTTCAATAATTTCCATTCTATAGTTGGTAGAAAGGCGAATGGCGATGTCAGATTCCAGAACGGGAGTTGTCCACAGATTCCGTCTTATCGGAATATAGAAATCCGCAACTGTTCTTTCTGGACCCCGTCAAGTCGTTGGTTGTTTCTCGATACGGATTCTGAAAACAGTAATCTGATAGGGAATGTGACACTAAGGAATGTCTATTATGTGAAACCAATAGATAATCCGACACCGGAGATATCCGGTATAGAGAATCTTACAATCGAGAATCTGAATATCGGAGGTAAAAAAGTTGAGTCGAGAATGTCATCAGGAATTCCCCTGCAATTGGATAGGGTTAACAATTTTATGAATGACTTCACCGATGTGAAACAATGATTTTGAACAACAGTTTATAGGTAGAGAAGATTGTTTTTATAAAGGAGGCTGTGTCATAATTAAGTTTCATGGCATAGCCTCTATTTTCCTGACTTCGTCACTTTTGGGAGACTTTCAGATATCGCCATTGAATGTCAGTGAGTTAGTGTGATTTGTGGGCGATTCAGGGTGACGCAGTGACGAAGTTGGGAGTATTGATAAACCTGGATTGCGAATTTGAATAAGGAATACGCGATTAGTAATCGGTTGCAATAACAAACTGGCATTCAACGTTAAACTGAATACCTGCCCGTCATAACATTCATTAACATTAAAGCATTTATTGATATGTCTTATAGATTTCCCGCACTCCTGTCGTTTCTATTGGCAGCATTGCCGATTGTTGCAGCGATTATGCCTGATGTCAGTTTCGTGACCCCGTCGATTGCGAGAATCAGATGGGCGGCGGGCGAACGCCTTGAAGATAATTCCACAGGTGTCACCGTTTACGGAGATTCTTGTTTTGTGGTATCCACTGACCATAGAGCCGGCAAGGTGATATATTCCACCGCGCAACTTGTGGTGGAAATGGACCATACCACCGGAGCTTTGATGTTTAAAGATGCCGTTACAGGTAGAACGTTGCTGACGGAAGACCCCGGGTCGCCACACACGGCGCAGGAGGTGATAAAGGAGGAGACGATATACGACGATGCCACCGCCCGTATGGAAGATACCGCCAACGGAAGCGTCACGGTGAAGGATGTGGCGAGACGCGACACCGTCGGAACATACATGCGCTATGTCAACAGATTTAGGTTCAGTCCTACCGAGGGTCTCTACGGACTTGGGTCACACATGGAAGACTACATGGACCTCAACGGAAAGACGCTCTATCTTGCACAACATAATCTTAAGATTTGCATCCCGGTGCTCGTTTCGACGGAGGGGTACGGACTGATGTTTGATGCAGGATGCGCCATGAAGTTCGACAACGGAGCCCTGACCTTCGAAGGGGCAAGGTCGGTTGACTATTATTTCATGAAAGGAGACAGCATGGAGGGGGTCGTGGCTCAATACCGCTACCTCACGGGAAACGTATCGATGATGCCACGCTATATGTTCGGCTACATCCAATCGAAAGAACGCTATTGCAGCAGCGAGGAATTGATTTCGGTTCTCGGGGAATACCGCCGTCGCCATATCCCCATCGACATGATCGTGCAAGATTGGAATTACTGGCCGCAAGGATGGGGCTACATGAAGATGGACCCTGTGCATTATCCCGACCCGAAGGCTCTGGCCGATTCGGTGCATGCCATGAATGCCAGATTGATGGTGAGCATCTGGCCTAACCCACAATATTGTCCACAGGAACGAGACTTCAGAGAGAAGGGGTATATGCTCCAGCATTCCGTCTATGATGTGTTTAATCCGAAGGCAAGGGAATATTATTGGGAATACGCCGACAAGGAATTTTTCTCGAAAGGCTTCGACGCGTGGTGGTGCGACAGTAGCGAGCCGCTCGACGGCGACTGGAACCGTATGCCGGACCCGATAGATAACCGGCAATACGGATGGAACGACCACAAACGCCGATGGCATCTCAACAAAGACATCCTTTCCGAAGCTTTGGGCATCGAAAGGGTAAACCTTTATTCGCTCTACCATTCGCGTGGCATATATGAGAATCAGCGAAAAGCTACCAACAGGAAACGTGTGGTAAACCTCACACGTTCCGGATTTGCAGGACAACAACGCTACGGTACGGTGGTATGGAACGGGGACACACATGCCTCCTGGCAGTCGTTCAAACAGCAGATTCCGGCAGGCTTGAACTATATGGCAACCGGCAACCCTTATTGGACGGTAGATGTCGGGTCGTTTTTCACTTCGCGCGACGGAAGATGGTTCAAATGCGGAGAGTTTCCTGAAGGGGTAGCTTCAGACGGTTATAGGGAATATTATACCAGAATGTTTCAATGGGCCACATTCCTGCCGGTGTTGCGAAGCCATGGAAGCGACACACCACGTGAGATATGGCGTTTCGGAGAACCAGGTTCACCATATTACGATGCCATACGCAACATGATTGACCTCCGTTACTCTTTGATACCTTACATCTACAGCATGGCGTCGATGCAATCGCGCGGTGCATATACCATGGCGCGCCCTCTGGCATTTGACTTTCCCGGTGACACCACGGTGTATGATATCAAAGACCAGTATATGTTCGGCGACATACTCGTGTGCCCCGTCACCGATTCGGGAGCCACATCGCGTAAAGTTTATCTTCCCCGTCTTGACAATGGAAAGAAATGGATAGATTTTTTCTCCGGATTAAGCTACGAAGGAGGAATCTCGATTGATTGCGAAGCCCCTGTCTCGCGCCTTCCACTCTTTATACGGGGAGGTTCCATAATTCCTACGGGAGAGGCGACGGAATATGCCGACGCACAAACCGGCGGCCCGATCACAGTATCGGTATATCCCGGTGCCGACGCGGAATTTATATTTTATGAAGACGAGGGCGACAACTACAATTTTGAAAAGGGGGAATACATGACCATTCCCTTGAAATGGAATGAAAACGAACGCCGCCTGACCATCGGAAAGCGTCGTGGCAGTTACCGAGGCGTGCCGGAAACCCGAAAAATCCGCGTCAAGATACCCTCCGGAGAAAAAACAATCACCTACGACGGCAAAGAAACAAGCCTGCAATTTGAATGCCAGTGAGCTAGCGTTATATGTGGGTGATTTAGGGTGACGCAATGACGAAGTCAGGCTGTGTCATAATTAAGTTTTATGACACAGCCTCTATTTTTTTTTCTTTAATGAACTGCGAAGAGTTTAATGCGCTTCAAAGAAATCAATATCAACAAATCCATTATCTGAATTATCGTTGAAGCAGAATATTCCCGAGCGATCACCACGATAATTACCCCAAGACAATTGATAAACAGGTCCGACTTGAACAAAGTTTATTCCGTCAATGCTATAACTGAACTGTGATTTCCCCTCTCGATCCCATTCCGACTTTATCCAGATTTCATCATTTGTCACCGATGGCCCTGCTACGTTTATTTTATTGTCGGAGACATACTCCAGATGTCTTCCTTTCTCATCTTGTCTTACTCCAAGTCCGGCATATTTTTTCGAAAAATGACATAGTCCGGCGATTTGACCGTCAGCCATCCCGGATATATCCATTTTGATTAACGAGGAGCCTTCTCTACGCATTATCCTTTGAGTCAGGGTATTCCCGGCTTTAAGAAGGTTGCCCCTTTCTATAGGACGAAATGCCTTGAGACGTAACCATCCGGGTCGTTCAGACAAAGAATAGTATTCCTCGCGCGGTTGATAATTCCATTGCACATGTGGTATAAGTTTCGGAGAATCGAAATATTCCGATGCAATTATTCTATTGTCTGAATGAGGGAGAAAAGGAATTTTTTCATGCCATTGCATTGAGCCGATGCCATTTTCATCTACTTTTCCTATGAGCGGCCAACCGTCTTTCCATTCCACGGTTAATAGGCTAACTTCGCGGCCACCCCAGTCGCCTGTGCCATGATGCGTGAGAAAATACCATTTTCCGGGCTCTCCTTCTATTATGCCTCCTTGATTCGGTTCATGACTTTCAACACAAGCATAGGTGAGCTGTCGTTCTTCGTTATCTTTGAATCCTTCACTTAGATTATCTGTACGTCGTGCCATCACGTATCTGCCTATGCCAGGTTTAAATTCACTGAACACAAGATAGTATAATCCGTCGTGCTCTATAAGCTTACTTGCTTCCCTTCCGCTCCCTTCGTTGATTAGCAAACGTTTTTCGAAATCGATACTTTTGCCATCGGGGGCCATGGGGAAGATATAGGTTTTATAGTTGTCTGAAAAATTTGTTCCGGCAAACCATGCGTTGCCGTCATTGTCCCATATCGCGGTGCAATCATCCCACCCCGGTTCTGCCAAAAGACATGTCAGCGGCTCCCAAGGGCCTTCGGGTGACGGAGATGACGTGGTAAAGAAACCTTCGTCGGGAGTGCCGAAAAAAAGATGGAACCGACCGTTGTGAAAACGTAATGTTCCAGCCCAAATTCCTCTGGCGTATCTGTCCATTCTGTCCCATTTTAGGCTCGGACTTATCTGAGTGAGATCATCTACTATATTGGAACATACTTCCCAGTCCACAAGATTGCTCGAACGCATCATAGTCATTCCAGGAGAAAACTGGAATGTAGATGAGATGGCATAATAGCAATCCCCAGCCTTTATGCAGTCAATATCGCTGAAATCTGCCGGAATTATCGGATTCATATACGTCCCATCGGTTTGTCGTCCAAATGAGGTCCATTTTCCCCATTCCGGAGCGTAAATCGTTGCGTTTTTATTACCGTCTCCGTCTGTCGTAGCAACGCAAAAGGATTTGTCACCTATCTGTTGGATACTTGCATCAGCAACCATACCCGTTATTAAGGCGTTTCCAAATGGATTTTGTGCTACCGATGACATTGTAACTGTCATTAAAAAAAATAAGTATGGAAACAATTTAATATGCATATATTTCAAGTTAAAAAAATGAGTCTATCTGATATAAGGTTGTTATAAGGTTGTTATCGGTGGCAAAATTATCAATAGTAAATTAGAAACTTTGTAAATTATTCGACAAGTAATAGGACAAAATCGATATAGCATTGGCGTCAATTCTGTATTTGTATCATAGATTTTTCCGACGGTTAGTAAATATATATTGTTTGCGATTTGAAATGGAATCTTTGTCCATGTTGGAAAAAACATACCGATGTGGAGGTACTTTGCATTTAACATGAAATGTTAAAATCGGCATAAAAGTGGAAAAATAAAGATGGATTTTGAGTGATTATTGTCTTTGAAACGAATTTATAAAACGGAAGTTGATACCGTATGGGTAAAATGAGACCCTGACGATATAATGAAAACCAAATATGATGAATTATTTTAAAATACTGTTTTCTGCCGCCATGATGGTTACGGCAGTTTCTTCACATGCAAAATTGGTGACGTATCCGGCACCGGATGGCGCAAAACTTAACGATGCCTTCAAGGTGGAGGTGCGTCAGGATGCCGGAGCATGGCAGCCGGTTGACGTGTATTCCATCAAGGTTGATAATACTGTCAAGGGGAAACACTTCGTGGCTTTCACTTCGATGGCTTATTTTGATTTCGACGGTAGTGCCGAAGTGCGCGTCATAAGTGAAAAGCAAAAGGTGGAAGAATCAAAGGTGCGCCCTGTGAGCTACGGTATCGTTCCGCAGGTGAAAGGCGACACGTTGACATTTTCTCTCGACCGTCCGAGACTTTTGAGTGTAGAAGTGAACGGCGACATTTTCAACAACCTCCAGCTTTTCGCCAACTCTATCGATGCGAACGCCCCTGCCAATCCCAAGAAGTGGAAAAAGCAGAAAAACAATATCTATTTCGGCCCCGGCTACCATAAACTCGACACGGTGATGGTGGTGGGAAGCGGAAAGACCGTATATATCGCCGGAGGTGCGCGGGTGGATGGCAGCATTCATGTGAAAGGCGACAACGTAAAGGTGTTGGGCCGAGGTATGGTTTATCCCGAAGGAAAAGGTGCGGGCATAGAAACCATTGGTTGCAACGATGTGGAAATCGACGGAATATTCACCACGCAGTGTCCCGTAGGGCAGAGCAACCGTGTGAAGATTAGCAACGTGAAGGTTATGAGCAGCTACGGCTGGGGCGACGGTTTCAACGTCTTTGCGAGCAATGACGTGCATTACGAGGGTGTGTTCGCCCGCACAAGCGACGACTGCACCACAGTCTATGCCACCCGTAAGGGTTATAAGGGAGGATGCCGCGACATTACGATGGAAAATTCCGTTTTGTGGGCCGACGTCGCCCATCCTTTCATGATCGGGCTTCATGGCAGCGCAAAGGAGATTGGCGTGGATGCTCCCGCCGACACCATACAGAATGTGCTTTACCGCAACATTGACGTGTTGGATATGAAAGAGCTTCAAATCGATTACCAAGGGGTGTTCGCCATACTTGCCGGTGACGGCAACGTGGTGCGCGACATTACGTTCGACAATATCCGTGTGGAAAATTTTCGTCAGGGTAAGCTTTTTGATATTCGAATACCGTTCAACAAGAAGTATTGTGCTGCTCCCGGAAGCGTGATTGAGAATATTAATTTCAAAGACATAACGTATAACGGCGACCGCTCTGAACTCTCGCTTATCATCGGCTATGACGAAAGCCGCAAGGTGAAGGGCGTGCATTTCACCAACCTCAAAATCAACGGCGAGTTGATATATGACAAGATGCCCGGTAAGCCGGCCTGGTATAAGACCGGAGACATGGCGCGCATCTTTATCGGCGAGCATGTGGAGGATGTGACATTTGAAGTTACGGAGCCGTAGGGAAAATTCATAATGCATAATTCATAATGCATAATTATGCTTTTGAAATCAGCCTTTTAGATTGTAGATTATGCATTGTGCATTGTGAATTATGAATTAAATAAAGATTATGCATTATGCATTGTGAATTATGAATTGAATAAAGTGAAATAACGATGAAAAAAATATATATCCCCTTGTTCTTTTCTTTGGCGTTTGCAGCATCGACATTCGCTGATATCAAGCATCCTTCGCTCCTGTTCACTCCCGACAAGGTGAAGGCTGCGAAGCAGAGGATGGCTTCTGACACTGTGCAGGCTAACGCCTACAAGAGCATAATAGAAACGGCAGAATCCAACCTTGCACGCAACGACGTGAGGAAGATGGAATATCTCGCGTTGGCTTACCAACTGACGGGTGAAAAGAAGTATGCCGATAAGATGAAGAGCATGCTTCTCGATGTCGCAAAGATAAATTCGTGGGCTGATGCGGAAATGATGCAACGCAATCCGGCCTGGCGCAGCGAGTTGCAGATGGCCCACCGTGCGTTTCAGCTTGCAGTGGCATACGATGCCGTCTATAACGACTTGTCGAAGAAGGAACGCAAGGAGATAGCCGAAGGCCTTTACCGTCTTGCCGTGGAGCCGCTTCTCGGCGATTGGATTGTGCCGGAGACGCGCATCCATTCGTTGAACTCGATGGGACATAACTGGTGGACTTCATGCGTGGGGATGGGTGCGCTGCTCGGACTTGCCATCTCCAACGAGGTTCCGCAGGCAGGGGAATATGCGAAACTGGCGGTAGAGTCGCTTCCGGAATGGTTCGACTTCGCGGGAGATGAAATTCAACGCAAGCCTAAGACTTTCGATGATGCCGGGGGTATGTATGAGAGCATTAACTATGCGAGCTTCGGCACCACCGAAGCCCTTATTCTCCGTCTTGCATGGCTTAACTCACACCCCGGCGCGGCTTTGGAGAAGATTCCGCAGATGGGGAAACTCGCCGATTTTTTCAGCCACGTCAGCTATCCGCGAGAGGGGATGCTTTATAGCATCAACTTCGGCGATAGCCATAAGAACGTGACGGGCGAGAGTTCGATGATTCTTGCCTACGAAATGGGGGAAAAAGATCCCGCTACGCTTTGGTATATCAACCAGGTGGAGGCAGGGCAGCACCGCGAGGGATTTCCGCGCCATTTCCCTATGGGTTTCCTATATACCCCCGATCTTAAGAACGCACCGAAGACTCCTTCCCTTTCAAAATCGCAGATATGGAAAGATTTCGGATGGGCTACGATGCGCGATTCGTGGGATAAGGACGCAACAATGCTTGCCGTGAAGAGCGGCATGACCTGGAATCATTCACATGCCGACGCCAATTCCCTTATCCTTTTCCATAAGGGAGTCGATATCATAAAAGATGCAGGTAACTGCAGCTATGGCAAGCCGGAATATCGCAACTATTTCTTCCAGACCGACGCCCACAACGTTGTAAAATTCAACGGGGAGGGACAGCCGCGCCGTCAGCAGTACCAGGGTTCGATGTTGCCGGGGTCGATGTCAGGGCTTTTGGATGGCAGCGGAGTGAGGTATGTGATTGCCAACGGCACCGGCCCTATGTCTCATCTCTTTTCGAGAAATTTCCGCCATTTTGTATGGCTTGACGATGTGGTTTTCGTAATAGATGACATCGAAAGCCACGAACCCGGTAAGTTCGAATGGCTTTGGCATCCGGGCGGCGAAGTGAAAAAACGCGGAGGCGACCTTGAAGTGACAAGCGGGGAATCGTCGGTAGTGATCCGTCCGCTTTATCCCCAGCCTCTCGCCCCGAGCAATTTCGTGCATGATTATCCCGACATGCTTTATTGGGAAACAATCGATGCCCCAAATGAGGCGGTGAACGGCACCGAACAATATTGGAGCCTGCACCTCCCCGCCACAACCGACAGAGTGAAAGGTGTGACGGCGATAATACTGAAAGATTCTCCGGCCCAAAAGGAACTTCCTGCCATTACACGCACCGACGGGAAGAACTGGATAGGGTTGACAATCAACGACGGCAAGAACATAACCGACTTATACATCAACCAGCTTGCCGACGGAAGGCTCATGCATCTCAACTCCTGGATAGATGCCGACGGCTGGACCACCGATGCATATATGTTTGCCATAACCTATCCCGTGGGTGGAACACCAGAGAAGCCGTCGCGCATATTCCTTTCCAACGGCAGTTCGCTGAAGCGCGGCAACGACATCTATTCGTCATCGCTCGCCAAACTCAGTTATATCTTCGACGGAAAGAACCTTGAAGTTACCGGACAGCCTCGCATAAATCTGAGTATCAAGTCCGACGGCAAATCGATTGCAGTCAACGGCAAACCTTACAACGCAACGAAAACGAATGGTAGATTCACAATCAAGACTCGCAATGAAAAATAAAGGAAAAATATTGACGGCATTTCTTCTTGCGGGCGGCTTGACCGTAGCGGCGCAATCGGTTTATCCGGGTTTGTCTGCGGAAAAATTTGAGATTGAGAACGTTTCCCCGGTAAAAGCTGAATGTTTCAATCTTAACGAGGTGCGATTGTTGCCGGGCCGCGTGCATGACAACCTCAGGCGTGATTCCGCATGGATGGCTTCGATTTCGGTCAACAGACTCCTGCACAGTTTCCGCAACAATGCGGGAGTATATGCCGGCTTGGAAGGTGGCTACGAGAGTGTAAAGAAACTTGGCGGCTGGGAATCGCTTGACTGTGACCTGCGCGGACATACTACAGGACATCTCCTTTCGGCTTACGGACTTATGTATGCCGCAACGGGCGAAGATTTGTTCAAGCAAAAAGGCGACAGTCTCGTGGCCGGGCTTAAAGAGGTGCAGGATGCGCTCGGCGACGGCTATCTGAGCGCATATCCCGAAGAACTTATCAACCGCAACCTGAAAGGGAAAAGCGTTTGGGCGCCGTGGTACACCCTTCATAAAATCATGTCGGGTCTTATCGACCAGTATCTTTATACAGGTAGCCGTGAAGCTCTCGACGTGGCTACGCGCATGGGAGAATGGGCGTGGCGCAAGCTTTCACCCCAGACCGAAGAGACTCGCCGACTGATGTTGAGAAACGAGTTCGGGGGTATGAACGAGGCTTTCTATAATATCTATTCGATCACCGGCAATCCCCATTTCAAGGAGATGGCTGAATATTTTTACCATAACGATGTGCTCGATCCTCTCAAACAGGGTAACTTCGATTTCGGCACAAAGCATACCAACACTTTCATACCGAAAGTGATCGGTGAGGCACGCAATTATGAACTTACGGGCAACGGCGACGCCGCCAAAATGGCAAGACGTTTTTGGAACGAGATGACTACACGCCATTCTTTTGCCACGGGTTCGCTCAGCCAGAAAGAGCATTATTTCAATCCCGATAAAATGTCGGAGTTTATCAACGGCTACACAGGCGAAACCTGCTGCACGTATAATATGCTCAAACTGTCGCGTCACATTTTTTGTTGGGATACAGATCCTGCCGTGGCGGACTATTACGAACGCGCACTTTATAACCACATCCTGGCCCAGCAAGACCCGGAATCGGGAATGGTCTGTTATTTCCTCCCATTGCTGACAGGCTCTTACAAGGTGTATAGCACTCCGGAGCAATCTTTTTGGTGTTGTGTCGGTAGCGGCTTCGAGAGCCATGCCAAATATGCCGAAAGTATTTATTACCATAAGGGGAACGAGTTGTTTGTAAATCTGTTTATCCCTTCGGAACTGAACTGGGCTGACCAAGGGATGCGTTTGAAGCAGGAGACCTCTTTTCCGGAGTCGGAAAAGGTAGTATTGACAGTTACGGAAGCTTCGGGTAAAAATCTGCGTTTCAATCTGCGCTATCCTGAATGGAGCGGCAAGCCGGTGGTGAAAGTCAACGGGAAGCGCGTGGCTGTCAAGTCCGGACCTTCATCTTATATCCCCTTAGAGCGTAAATGGCGCAAGGGCGACAAGGTGGAAATCACTTATCCTATGAGTCTGCGCGTGGAGACTACCCCCGACAATCCCAATCGTGGGGCTCTTCTTTATGGCCCGGTAGTGCTTGCCGGAAATTTAGGCACTGAGCAGATGGCCGCTCCCGCACCGTTTTCCGACCCCACGGTGAGAAACGACTATTATACCTACAACTATCATATCCCATCCAATCTCCCGGACAAGTTGAGGGTTGATTCCAAGAGTGGAGACGTGAGAATCAATAAAGGAGATTCCCCTCTGCATTTTGTCACGGAAGAAGGCGTAGAGGTGCGGCCTCTTTACGATACCAACCGTTGCCGCTATGTGGTTTATTGGACTTTGGAAAAGTAATAAGGTTATGAAAAAGTATTTCCATAGTATAATCATTTTGCTTTTGGGATGCATCAGTCCTTTCATCATGGCGCAGGTGTCGTTCGATTACAAAACGGGCGACGAGGGCAACCGTGCCTATCTCCGCCTTCCGCAAGGGGTGGATTCCGTGAGGGCCATTTTATATTGCCATCAGAATATGACGGAAGAGGTTTTGTTCAGGAGCAAAAGGTTTTGCCATGCAATGGACAGCCTTGGAGTGGCAATGGCTTTCGTTCAAAGGGGGTCGCAGAATTGGGATGTGTCCCAAGGATGTCAGGAGAGGTTTGAGAAGATTCTGGAAGACTTCGCCAAAGGTTGCGAACATCCTGAAATCGCTACGGCTCCGGTCATTCCATTCGGACACTCGGCGCAAGCTACTTTCCCTTGGAACTTTGCGGCGTGGAATCCTGAAAGGACTCTATGCATCATATCTTATCACGGCGACGCTCCTCGCACTAACCTTTGCGGCTACGGTCGGGAAAACATAGAGTGGGGACGCACCCGTAATATCGACAGCATCCCCGGATTGATGATTGAAGGTGAGTATGAATGGTGGGAGGCGAGGGTACGTCCCGCACTTGCTTTCCGCATGATGTATCCCGAGAGCCGGATATCGTTTTTGTGTGATGCCGGGAAGGGGCATTTCGACCTTTGTGAGGAGACTCAGGACTACATTGCGAAGTTCATTGCGAAATCCTTGGATAATCCCCGCCCCGCCGGCGGCGAATATTATTCGCGCTGGATTGAAGACGGCACGGAAAGCCAAGATCCCCATGACCGGTTCTGGTATCATGACGCGGAGATGGTGGCTCTCACCAAAGTTCGTTACGAACAGAGCCGAGGCAAGAAAATGCAATACCTTTCTGCCATGATTGGCGGTGAAATGATTCCGTATGATTCCACCATGCATGTCAAGATGAACGTGAAGGTGGATACGCCCGAATTTACGCTGACTCCCGTGTTTGTCAATGAGAACCGCGATGCCCTGAGCGATTCGCATGCCGATGTAAGGCCGCGTGTCACCCTTGTGTCGGGACCGGCGCTACAGACCGGCGAATATACATTCCGCTACGACCCCGATTATTTCGGCAAAGACCCCAATCGCCAATGGGCCGGCATCACATTGTGCTTAGAGGCTGACTGCGACGGTGAATACAAGTCTGCGGTTCAGGAACTGACTGTTAAACTGACGAATTTACCTAATTGAACGATGAGAATAATTGATATGAAAATTAAAATATTGGCGGTTGGCGCAATGCTTCCTTTGATGGTGACGGCAGCCAACAACGATGTGCTTGTGCTGAAGTCGCCCGACGGCAGGAACTGCATCAGCTTCTCAAAACCAGGCAAAGAACTGACATATTCCGTGGAACGCGACGGCAATCCTCTCATTCTTTCTTCGAGGGCCGGGGTTGACCTCGACAATCGCACCTGGGAAATGGCTCTCGGCAAGCGCGACTTGCAGCAACCGGAGTGCTGGATGGACCTCTTGACTGTGGATAGCGTCAGCTATGCCCCCGGGGTAGATAATGTGTGGCATCCGCTTTACGGGGAGCGTTCGACGGTGAAAGACAAGTATAATTCCGCCACTCTCCACATGTCGCGCAAAGACAAGAGCGACTATCGTCTCGACGTGGAGGTACGCGCCTACGACGAAGGGTTGGCTTTCCGTTATTTCTTTCCGGAGCATCCTGCCGCCATCTTCCACAAAGTGGTGGGTGATCTTACAGACTATACTTTCCCGGATGGTACGATGGCATGGAGTGAGGAATGGGCGCAGTCTTTTTTCAAACACACGCCTGTCGATAGTATCTCGCGCCCGGTGGAACGTGCCTTAACCCTTGAATTGCCTGGCGACAAATGGGTTGCGCTTCTTGACGCGGATGTCGATGACTGGTGTCTGACCAAGCTTGTGGCACGCGATGGGAAGCACAACACGCTTTCGTCGGTGATGTATTCCCCGGTGGATATTGTGACTTATTATGCCACTCCGTGGAAGATAATCATGACAGCCGATTCTCCGGGACAACTTTTGGAAAACAACGACATAGTGCTGAACCTTAACCCCCCTTGCGAGGTTGAGGATGCCGGCGAATGGGTGAAGCTGGGCAAAATTATGCGTTGCACGAAAATAGACACCGAAGCCGGCCTGCGCAACATAGACTTCTGCGCCGAACACAAAATCCCTTATATGCTTTTCGATTGGCTATGGTATCTCCCATGCACGAGCCATGACGGCGACGCCACGAAAGTGGTGGATAACCTTGACATGAAGCGCGTGGTGGATTACGGCAAGGAGAAAGGTGTTGGGATATGGCTATACGTCAACCAACATGCCCTTATGAAGCAGATGGACGAACTTTTTCCGCTGCTCGGAGAGTGGGGCATCGTGGGTGTGAAATCGGGATTCGTGCAATATGCCTCCCATCGTTGGGCAACCTGGCTTCACGATATGGTGCGCAAGGCAGCCGACAATCGGTTGCTTATGAACATCCACGACGAATTCCGTCCTTCCGGCTTCTCCCGCACCTATCCCAACCTTCTGACGCAAGAAGGAATCTGCGGCAACGAGGAATGGCCCGACGCTACGCACAACGTCACTTTGCCGTTTACCCGTATGCTCAACGGAGCCGCGGATTACACGATATGCTATTTCGATAAGCGGCTTAAGAATACCCACGCCCATCAGTTGGCTGCCTCCATAGTGTTTTTCAGTCCGCTCCAGACTATCCTTTGGTATGACACTCCCGACCGTTATCACGGGGAGCCGGAAATCGAGTGGTTCGAGAATCTGGAGACCACGTTCGACGACACGAAGGTGCTTGAAGGGTATCCCGGTGAAAACATCACCATAGCCAGGAACAAAGGCGACAAATGGTGGGTAGGGTCGATGACCAACAATGAAGCCCGCACCACGAAAATCGACTTCGGATTCCTTCCCGAAGGTAAAAAATACACGGCACACATCTATGCCGACGATTCGAAGGCGAAGACAGCTACAAAAGTCGGTTGCTCCACCAAAACGGTCACTTCGAAAGATGTTATTCCGTTCAAACTCCAACCCAAAGGGGGAGTGGCAATATATCTTACACCTAAAAATTGATATGATGAAAATGACAATCCTTAAAACCGGAATATTTCTGATGCTTGTGTCGCCCTTGGCAGAAGCCGACGCATACGTGTCGGAAGCATGGGTGGCGGATAAAGGAAACGGACGATATGTCAACCCTATTATCAATGCCGATTACAGCGACCCGGATTTAGTGGCTGTGGGCGATGATTTCTATATGACGGCATCGAGTTTTTCTCAGTCGCCGGGTCTGCCGATTCTCCATTCGAAGGATCTCGTGAACTGGGAAATAGTCAACAATGCCCTTCCTACGCTTGAACCTGCCGATTTCTATTCCGTGCCGCGTCATGGAAAAGGGGTGTGGGCACCATCCATACGCTATCACAACGGGGAGTATTATATCTATTACGGCGACCCCGATTTCGGAATCTATATGGTGAAAACCAAAGACCCGAAAGGGAAATGGGAGAAACCTGTGCATGTGAAGGCATATAAGGGAATAATCGACACCACACCCCTGTGGGATGACGACGGACGCGCCTATATGGTCAATGCCTGGGCGGCGAGCCGCAGCGGCATGAACAGCATAATTACCGTGACGGAAATGAGTCCGGACGGTACGAGCCTTATCGGCGACCCTGTTATAGTGTTTGACGGCAACGACGGTGTCAACCATACTGTGGAGGGGCCCAAGTTCTATAAGCGCGACGGCTACTATTACATCCTCGCTCCCGCCGGCGGTGTGGATAAGGGGTGGCAGCTTGCGATGCGTTCGAAAAATCCGTTCGGCCCCTACGAAAGTAAAATTGTCATGGCACAGGGAAATACAGACATCAACGGCCCGCACCAAGGTGGACTCGTTGATACTCCCGATGGAAAATCATGGTTTATCAATTTCCAGGACAAAGGGTTCTTGGGTCGAGTGATCCATCTCAATCCGGTGACGTGGGTTGACGGATGGCCCGTAATGGGAACCGACAAAGACGGTGACGGCTGCGGCGAACCTGTAAAAGGTGGAATCAAGCCTGTGAAATCAAATCTTGTAATGACTCCTCAGGAATCGGACGATTTCAATTCTCCGATGCTTGCACCTCAATGGAGCTGGAGCGCGAACTATCAACCTTTGTTCGGGTTCCCTTCGAGCGACGGCTTTATGAGAGTCTATGGACATTTTCTGAGTCCGGAATTTGTGAATTTCTGGGAGGTTCCCAACCTTCTTACACAGAAATTCCCTTCCGATTCTTTTACGGCTACGGCCAAGGTGAAAATATCGGCGAGAAACGACGGGCAACAGTCAGGGCTTATCGTTATGGGATGGGACTATGCGCGCCTTGCTGTAGAGAAGACCGGAGACAGATTCGAACTGAAACTTATCACCTGCAAGGATGCCGAAAAAGGTGGAAAAGAGGCAGCGGTCCCGGTTGCTACGGTTGATGCACATACTTACGGTGCCGGCCTCCATCCGAATTATGATTGCACCCTTTGGCTGAGATTGAAAGTTGATAAAGGAATCTGTCAATTCTCTTACAGTACGGACGGAAAACATTTCGACAAAGTCAGGGAAACTTTCAAAGCCCGCGAAGGGAAATGGGTTGGTGCGAAGGTGGGATTCTTCAGTGTGCAGCCTGCTGATTGCCCCGACAGAGGATGGATAGACGTCGATGATTTTACAATTAGCCGTTGAGGAATGCAAAATGCAAAATGCATAATTCATAATGCATAATCGATTAAATGAAAAGGTAAATTTTATAATAATGAAAATAAAACATATTGCAACAGGAGTTTTAAGCGTATTGGCCGGGGTGGGACTTTACTCATGTGTCAGTGCTTCAGCCGAGGAAGCGCTTGACGTGGAAAAGGAACTTTCTTGCTGCCATGACAAGGTGACGCTTGCGTTGACGCGTCTTGGTGCAGGCACGGATTCGGTGGATTATTCGATGATGCCACGCAACGTCGAAGGCGATGCCAGGGATTGGCATTGCCGCAAATCGTGTGCCGAAGAGTGGTGCAGCGGATTCTGGCCCGGAATTTTGTGGATGGATTATGCGTCGTCGAAAGATTCCGAAGTGAGAAAACAGGCGGAACGTTATACTGCTGAGGTCGGTCCTATCCTTGACCTTCCCGTTTTCGACCATGACCTCGGTTTCCTTTTCTTTTGCAGCTATGGCAAAGGGTATGAGCAGACCGGATATGACGAATACAAGAAAACCATCATAGCGGCCGCCGATTCGCTTGCCACACTTTTTAATCCGAATGTAGGGACTTTGATGGCATGGCCGAGGAATGTGGAAATGTTCGGAGGACATAACTCCATAATGGATACTATGATGAATCTCGAAATGCTATTCTGGGCTGCGAGAAACGGAGGTGACAAGCGTCTTTATGACATAGCAGTGAGCCATGCCGACACCACCATGAAGTATCATTTCCGTCCTGACGGTACATGCTACCATGTGGCTGTATATAACCCTGAGTCGGGAGACTTTATCAGAGGATGTACCCATCAGGGATATGCCGACAACAGTACCTGGGCGCGTGGACAGTCATGGGCTGTATATGGCTATACGGTGGTTTATCGTGAAACGAAAGACCCCAAATATCTCGAATTCGCCAAAAAAGTGACAGACGCCTACCTCTCGCGTCTTCCGGAAGATTATGTACCCTATTGGGATTTCGACGATCCCGCGATTCCTGATGCTCCACGCGACGCCTCGGCCGCTTGTGTGGTGGCTTCGGCCCTTCTTGAACTCAGCAGCTACGTTGACGAGACACTCGGGAAACGTTACGTAGCGAGCGCCAGAAAGATGCTTACGTCGCTTTCATCGCCGGCTTATAAGACCGCCGCCGACCATTCCTCATTCCTGCTGCATTCCACCGGCCATCATCCGGCAGGATCTGAAATCGACGCTTCGATAATCTATGCCGACTATTATTATCTGGAGGCGTTGCAGAGGCTGGCTGAACGTGACAAAAAAAGTTCGGAACTTAGGGCTTCGATGTGAAGAATGTTGGTTATACCCATCGCCTTGTATTTTCCTTGTTAAGCCGGAAAATGGGTCTTTCATTTTATTGTTGAAGCCGCCATTGCTTTCAATTTCTTGGGAGACAGGGGCGTATGAAAGCCGCCGAAGTGAATCAGATTCACTTCGGCGGCTTTCAGTATTAGGGCGTTTTTAGATCTTTATTCCGAGCTGATTGACAATGACTTTGTCGATTATCGGCGAAATGTTGGAGTCTTTCCCTTTTGAGGTGGCGCCTACGGCATAAAGCGTGATGGAAGCGAACTTGGAGGCCCAGTTGAAGAGGTCGCCGAGCCCCATCTCCTCAATCATGTAACGTTTCAGGTCTTCCTGCGAATCGAGGTTGATGTCGCCGGGGATATATCCGAGGTCTTTCTTCGGGAGCACGAGATTGAGATGGATTCTCTTCGGGTTGTTGCCGTGTTGCTGAATCTGGTTGTCGATAGTGTCCTGGATGTCTTTTATCCGGAGTTTTACGGCGGCATCCTTGTCAAAGCGGGTGAGCCATTCCGTATAAGCGTCGGAAGTGTCGCAGTCGGAAAGGTCGGTGGTTATGGGATCAATCATCATAAGGATGGTATCCACGTTGCGGAAATAGCGAGTGGCGTTGCTTGATTGAGCCTTGTTTTCCGGGTCGAAAAGCTCGCCGCCAACGTCGTTGATGAAAAGACGGTAGGGCACCGGCATGTGGTTGCGCTTTATTATGAGCTGGGTCGATGCAAGGTCGTTTGTGGCGGTTTTTGCCGGCATATCGTCGTCGGCGATGTAACCGCGCTTGCTTATGGACTTGATTTTGCGCACCATTTCGCGGTCTTTGATGGTGTCGCGAGCATCGGTGAAATCCACCTTGTCTTCGCCGGCCCGAGAGAATATCTCGGCAATCATACGGTAGGTGAGGGTGCTCTTCCCTGACTGTGCTGTGCCAACCATTGCGAGATGGAGTTCGGTGCCTTCGTCCGCTTGGATGCGTTTTCCGCAGTTGGCGCATTCGCGAGGCATTTTGTCACGTCCGTTTAGAATCATTGTAGGCATCCTCTCTTCGGTGACGGGATGGGTGATATGGAACAATCCGTACATTCCCGGACGTAGCTGGATATCGTTGGGGATATATTCATAGCCGTCGGGACCTTTCGACATATACGTAGCGGGTTCGGAAGGCTGGTGGCAATGCGGGCACGGATGTTTGATGCTGTAGCGCTTGGTCATTATTTTTTCGAAGAGTATCAACGCACCGGCGGCCAGCAGCCATATCACGGCAAGCGCAAGGAACAGTACAATAGGCGTAGCCACTGCAATGAGGGCCGGTTGCCAGTATTCCACAGCCATATCGACGGTGAAGCCGAAGATGTTGAACTCGTTGAAGAAATTAAGGCCTGTGTCGGCACATGCCTCCGCAAAGCTTTCTATGGCATCATCGTAATACCATATCAGACCTCCGATTATTATTCCGACTATGCATACGAGCGCACCCCCGATTGTGCCGATGACGCATAGAATACACATGATAATGCCAATCCATACAAGAGCGTAGCATAGAATCTTTACTATCCATAAGAGCACGAACACCACTCCGCCCACAGCTATGAGCGACACTACCGAGGCCGCTATGGCGGCAACAAGGAATAGGGTGATGTAGATGATGGCGGTGTAAGGCTGTGCGTTGAAGAAGAACGTGCGGCGCATGCCGTTGTCCTTGTAGCCGATAAGCTTCTCCTTGCCCTCTTCCGCGAAGTAAGCCCAAATGAACCAGATGGCGAATATTATGGAGAGCACGAGCATAATCCATTTCGCCACTTTCTGCGAACTCTCCACGGCATCCTCTATTTTTTTCTGTTCTTCAGTGGGTGGGTCGTAGAGGGGATTGTCTTCCGCCACGAAGCGGTTAAGGTTGGTGACGTAGCCTGCTTGCGGGAAACCTTGCCCCCACTTGTCGGTGATGGATATCCAATCATAGCCTCCGGCGGAAGTGACACGCAGCGAATCGATATACACTACGTCTCCCGGACGGAGCTGATAGATTAGTTTCCCTTTGGTAGAGGGTTTTGTGCGAACATTGAGTTTTTTCCCGGAGGAAATCACGTAACGTTGTTTCGCCCTTTCGGGATGTTCCCCGAATTCGGCGGCGCTTATTCCCGGTGAGAAGGAAAGAGTCACTAGGAAAAGCATAATTATATTCAGTAACCGTTTCATAAAGGTAAACTTATTTTTTAGCGCGTGAATCAATCTTTTTAGAGGTTTCCTTATTGCTGGAATCCGTTTTTTTACCGGAATACGTTGATTTGTCGGAATCCACCTCTTTTTCAGCCTGCTTTTTGCCAAACATATTCTTGAACATGCCCGACATTTTTTGCATCAGCGAGGGTTGCCGGCTCTTGAGGATTTTTTCATAACTCTTCGGGAAAGCTTTTTCAAGGAACTTCAGTGCCTCTTCATCGCTTTTGCCCGTTTCGTTTATAAGGAAGTCAAGTTGCTCCTGCGGTTTTTTGTCTTCATAACGGAGTATCCCGCAGTAATAATAGTTTTGGAAAAGTGAATGCTTTGCCACCTCAATAAGTCTCTCATGGCTCAGGATTCCTTTATCAAGGATGTATCCGCACAATTCATAGAATTGCTCGGGATTTTTCTTTGCAAAGACCATTTCAGCATAAGCCAGCATAGAAGGCGTAATCTTGGTAAGATATTCTTTGTCGCCAAGTTCTTTGCTCACTTCCCAGAGACTTCCTACGCGGCTTTCCCCATGTGTGTCGGCATGGCTCAGAACTTTGTTCAATATTTCGAACGGTTCTACGTTTTTGCGTGGATAGGGGCTGCCGGTCATCGTCACGCATATTGCCGACGCTTCCTGACGGGTTATTGCCTTGCGTTTGAGCGATTCTTTAACGGCCGCATACAGTTGCGTGAAGACGTTGGCGCCTATTGTTTCGGAAGCCCATGTCGTAGCCCTGTCGTTTTTAAGGAAAAGAATTAGATAATCAGCGAGTTTTTTTACGTCTGCCGGGTTTCTGGGGTGGAAATTCTGGAGTTGCCAGATGTAAAGGCTGGTGTAGAAACCGTCGTCTAATTTCGAGGGAAAGAGTTCGAAAAAGTCGGGCGACACACGGTTTTGTTTCGAAAGTTCTTCAAAAAGAATCTTCGTGACTTTGCTTTCAATCCTTCCGGCTCCTTTGGAAAGAATGCCGGTGAGGGCTTTGATGTAGCCTTCTTGCTGACTGATTTCTTTCGCCACGATGCGCTGACGCATCGTAGGGTCGATATTGTCGGATATCATCCTCCCCGCCAGGTATTCATGATTCCTTACTTTGTCGCCGAGGAACAGAGGATATAGCCTTTCCCAATCGGCAGGCATTGCCGAGAGATAAACGTCTTTTTCCGGGAATGCCGCCATGTCAACGAATCTCAATACTTCCTGGAATCGGTTTCTGAAACGATTATAGAATGCTGCGAAGGATTCCTGTGTCTCGAACACTGTGTGGGTTATGGTCGTTTTGTAAACGTTGATTGTATCCTTGCAATCAATCGGACTGACAGCAATGATATATTCGATCCATTGCCATAGTTCGTCGAGGTCGTGTTCTTGGATGCTGCGGAACCATTCCTGAAGAGAGATGTCGAATTTTTTCTTCTCCTCGGGATTGGAGAGAAAATAGTCGTTGAGGGTGAGGCGGAGATTCTGGTCGGTGGCAATCTGTTTGATGCGGAACTCCGGATAATTATAGACGTAGTTATAGAGCTGCGTCTGCGTTTCGCGAGGGAAAGATTTTCCTTTCTCATACATGGAGGAGAGACACCAGCCCACGAGTTTGTGGATAGCTTCGAAATCACCCTGCTCCACGTATTTTTTCACTGTTTCACGGAAAAGTGTAGCCTCAGCGCTTTCGCATTGCGCATTGGCTTCAAGGTCGAGCCACACCCATTGCTTCTTGAATATCTCAAAAGTGTAATACTCATTGATAAACACGATGTTTATGCCCTTCTTCTTCCCTTCGTCGGTATGGTTGGTGATGAAGGTGAGGTTTTCAATCTGATTCTCAGGCATGAGCATGGCGAGTTCCGCCATAAGACGCGGTGGGGTTGCGATGTCGCTTTTTACGAGCACCGGTTTTTCTTCCTTGCGTGATTGGATGAACGAGAAGAGAAGCTCTATGGCCTGCGGACTCACTTTCAGCATGGTACGCGAAGTGAACGGACGCTCTTCCACCGGAAGGTCGGGCTTATGTCCGAGCGATATTTCAATCATCTCGCGGTTGTCGGGGGTTGGCACGGGCGACGACGGGATGAAATGGTTGCTTCCCGATTCGGCGTCTTCAAGGAGGATTTCAAATTCTTTGGCTGTCGGAGGCTGGGGGAATACGTAGGAATCCACCACGTAGTTGCCCAGACGCCCCGGCTTGCCGTTTAGATAGAAGGTATAGTCGAAGCCCACGGCGATTTTACGACCGAGCACGAATGCCCGGCTTTTGTCGGGTAGGGGTACTGACCTGAAGAAATATGTAGGCACAATCTGCCTGATGGAGTCGGGATTTGCCGCCAAGGCGGAAGGAGAGAGTGACGGCCCGGCTTCTGCAAACGAGAAGATGTCGTTTTCTTCCATAGCACTTGTCAGTTCTACAGGAGTCCCTTCTGTTGTGCATCTTACGCCGAACCCTACCGATCCAGTCTTGCTCTTCTCCGAAGAGTTGTAAATTACGTGGGCGTATTTCATGGCTGTGGTTATTTTGTTGTTGGAATGTTGAATTGACCGAGTTTGTGGAGTATCCACAAAAGTGGGTCCATAACGCGGTAAGGCTCCACCTTCTCAAGCAAGCCGTTCTCATCGGGCATCGAGCCGAAGGCCGAGACCCCGAAGAATTTGTATTTGTTGGCTGGATTGTTGGGATCTCTGACTCCTTCTTTGGCTCCCCAACTGCTTGCATATAATGCAAGAGGACCCATTCCCCACTGTCCGTACAGGGCTTCTTCTATCGATTCGCTGATTGAATCGATTTTCGATAGGTCAAGCGTACCGGTTTTTATATATGAACTGTCGGATTTTTTATTGCCTGTAATAAACTCATCGGCAGCAAAATCAAGTTCATCCTTATTGTCTATTATCGCATCGAATTTACTGAAAACGAAGGCGAAAGGTTTATTCTCTATTTTTATTCCCGATTGTGTCTTAAATTGGTTAAGAGCAGTTTGGATATCTTCATAATTGGCACTTGCTCCGCCCAGTCCGTCAAGATTTTTCTTTTTAAGAATATTCTGGATATAATTGATCGAGAGCGTGTCGAGAATCAATATTACTCCCGAAGACTCTTTCAGATACTTCGTGTTGTTTTTAATGTCTATCTGGAATTTCTCGCCTGCCGTGTCGTAAAAAACGAGATAAATGCTTTTTCCGCTGGTAGGCTGGGAAAGATGGAAAATCCAAGGGATGTCGGTCTTTTTATCCGAGGTTTTCTGAAGTACAGATTTTTCGTTGAAAAGCTGGGTTTCCATCTTCTTGAAGACGTTCTGGGTTGCTTCTTCTTTGTGGCCGTCGCGATAAATCTGGGTCGGGATGGCCTGGAGGTTCATCTTATAGCCGTATTTGCGAAGCTGATGGATGAGGGCTATAATATAGTTGGTCTTGCCGCTTGAGGGACTACCGATGACAGAGATGATTTCCGCGCCGTTCTCAATCATTTCGGTGGGAAGCCAGTTGTAGCAGTGCGGGCACACAAAACGACGGGACCTGTAGCCACATTGCGGACATTTCTGTTCATTCAGTTTCGGTCCGGCAAGACGAGCGAGAAACCCGCTTTTCTGCGGCCATACGTTTCGCATGAGCAAGTCTTCGCCTTTCCAGTATTGGTCGTATTCAGAGCTTGTGACACGTTTGCAGCGGTATTCGCCGTCGGAGTCACGTTCTTCGCTTTCGCATTGGTACCAAGCCTGTGTGTTGTCGAATTCTTCGAAGCAGTAAGGGCAAAGTATTTTTTTTGAAGCCATAGTGTTAGGTTTTAATGTTGTGAAATGGAGGCATGTCTCGAATGCGGTGACATGCCTCCGGCATGTTTGATTGCAAATGAGGATTGGCTCGTTTATAGAAAACCCTACGATTTGCAAAAGCACTTATCCGAGGTTGACGGTGTATGGTGCCACCTCGTATGCATTGTTGATTCCGACGGGTTCGTCGGGATGCGGTTTGAAGTAAATCCGCAGCTTTTTAGCGTCGGGACACTGTTTCAAAGGGAGGTCGATGTCGTGGCTGAACGGCAGTTTAGAACCTCGGTCATAGTCCTTGACAACGTTTTCCATTTCCACGGTGGAAAGCGGTTTCTCCTGAATGCAAAGCACGCTATGCCATTTCAGTTTCTCGCTACCTTCCCCTTCAATTCGCACCTTCAGCACCTTTTTCTTTTTGAGGAAGCCTGCCTTTACAGTCTCCACTGTCGCCTCGATTTTAATCGGCATAGGGGCGTTTCCTTTTTCCGGTTGTCCGTTATCGGTTGTCGGTTGTCCGTTGTCGGTTGTCCGTTGCTCGGTGGGGATTGTTGGTTGTGGCGACGCGAAGCCGAATGTTTGTTTTGCCGGTTCCGGTCTGAGATTCGATATAGGCTCCTTTTCCGGTTTCACGATTTCCGTCTGAACCATGCCGGCTGCATTGTAAAGGGCGAGCCGGATTACGGCATCACGGAGATTTCCGCTCATTTCTGCCACTTCACCGAAACCGGGTGTTAGCGATTGTTTCAGGTAGTTGCTCCCGATGGCGTCGCCTCGGAGAACGAGCACGCTCCGGCTTCTGTCGGCAAGGCCGAATTCTGTGAGAAATTCGGCAAGTGCCGACTGTATTTTGCGGGTGCCGTCGTTGTTTACCATCGAACGGTTGACGAAAAAATCGTATTCCCCGCCGTCCGAAAGTCTGACAGACCCTTCCATTTCCGACCTTCCGCTCGAAAGATATTCGAGTGCTGCCCGTTCGAGAGCCGCCATTTCGTTTTCCATTCGGAGGTCGATAGTGTAGTCGCGCACCTGTTCCCATATTTTCACGGCAAGGGCTTCCGTGCGAGGGTCGTAGCCGTCGCCCGGCATCACCTTGCGTGCCACGCCTCCCGGTTGTGAATCGAGCGAGAGGGATATGTAGAGGTCGGTGCCGTCGGAATTCACCGTGACCACTCCTTGTGGATGATATTCCCTGCGGTAATAGTCTGCCGCGAGAAGGTCAGGGCGTAGGATTGCGACGTTGCTATAGCCGAGTTTTTTGAAACTCTCTTTGATTGAATCCCCCTCTTCGTCGGTGACATCGTTCTCGATAAGAATGACGATTGGAAGGGATTCTTTTAACGATTCCAACTCGCCGGATGCCGACAACGTTTCCTCGAATAGTGTCTTTAGTCTGTCGGTGATGTCGAAAACCAAGTCCGTACCGAATGCCGCTTTTGCTTTCCTCGAAAATGCTGAAAGCGGCATCGGCCAGTTGCCACGGGGAAACGGAGCGGGCACCCCCGCTCCATCCTCGCGGATATATTCCAGGGAAATTTTCTTCCCTGACAGCATTATTATAATTCCAGGTGTGCTCATCTCAAAGATTTAAGCAAATAACTGTCGTAGAATTTCATTCCTTCCAGAATGATGATCGGGGCGACGAAATCGAACTTTCCGTTGTTCTTGTCTTTATCCCTCTGTGCCTCCACGAATTCCGGAAGACTCTGCACATATTGCACGATATTCATTTTTTGGAAACCTTCCATGAATACTTCCTGCGATACTTTCATGTCGAAGAACTGCTGGGCCGCACTATAGAATATATTGCAGAAATCATAGAACTTGGCGCAAGGATATGTGTCATCGTGGTCGAAAAGATTGCCGATCCATTCAATCATGTCGGGAGTGATGGAATTGACATATTCCAGGGGATACACGTAGCCGTCGAGCGACCTCACTGTGAATCCCGACTCTCCGATGATTTCGCTGGGAGTGTCGTCGGTGGGGTTGCACAGTTTCGTGGCACTCTTCGCCAGACCCTTCGACACTTCATATTTAATGTCGTGGGAATTTTCTATAGTCGGATACTCTATCGTGAGGCTCTCGATTGGCGGAAATTCCTGCCGCTGACCCACGTACCCTTCCTCGAAAAGCTGGTTGTAGTAGTCTTTTCCGGCATCGCCTTTGGTCGTGGTAAGCCACTGCAGAAGGCGTGATCCCTTTCCTGCAAAGACCACAGTCACTTTGGGAGCCACGGCATTGATTGGTGTCAACTCGTTCTGGCTTGTATGGCGGATGTCATCTACAAGTTTACTTGCAATCTGTCCGGCATAATAGAGGAGAAGGCCTGTGACATACATGTTTATCCACATGAGCTGCGGACAATCGGCTGCGATTATCTTATAGAAATCCGGAAGCTGGTCGTCTTCGAGTTTATCTACAATCTGGTTGAAATAGTATGGGGCTGTTTCCGAAGAGAAACGACGGTCGCCTTGGTTCAGACCGAGAATTGTGATATTGAATTTCTCACAAATCTGCATGAGTACGCTTTCGAACCCTTCCACATATCTTGTTGCTTCCGACACACGCTGTGCGGCAAAACGGATGGAGTTCTGCTTTATCATCGTGAGCCCGGAATTAAGTTTGTAGAGGGCTGAAATGTCGGTGGTGCTTCCTCCTATATCGAAACAAAGATATAAGTTTTTGGCTCGGTCTCCCTGTTTCTGCGACACGAAGTTTGCCACTGCATTGGCCTCGGTGAGCGAGAAATTGTGTTCCGGATCCGAGAACAGGTGCATCGGTTTGTATTCGATTACTCGATAAGGATTGTCGGGGAGAAGGTTGGGACAGGCCGGCGACTGCTGCTGTTGTTGCTGCTGTGAACTTCCGAACATGCTTCTCGACCCTGTCGGCATCTGCGGCTGACCGTACATCTGCTGTTGCGGATACCCCGGCTGTTGTGGGTAGCCTTGCTGATAGCCGGGCTGTTGAGGATAACCTTGTGGATAACCGGGCTGCTGAGGATAACCTTGCATGGGTTGTTGGGGATAACCTTGCATCTGTTGCTGGGGATATCCTTGTTGGGGATAACCTTGCTGGTAACCCGGTTGTTGGGGATAGTTATTTTGTATGGGTTGCTGAAGGTTTCCTTGTGGCATAGACTGGGCGACTGCCTGTTCCTGAGCCGGTTCTTGGGCGTTTTGAGCCTGTTGGTTCTCAGGTTGCGGCTGTTGTTGATAGTCCGGCTGTTGCGGATAACCCTGCATCGGTTGTTGCGGATAGCCGGGTTGCTGGGGGTAGCCTTGCATGGGCTGTTGCGGATAGCCGGGTTGCTGGGGGTACCCTTGCATCGACTGTTGCGGATAGCCGGGTTGTTGGGGATAACCCTGCATAGGCTGTTGCGGATAGCCGGGTTGTTGTGGGTAACCCTGCATGGGTTGTTGTGGATAACCTTGCGGCTGTTGCATTCCGTTATTATATGGGTTCGCGCCGAGTCCGCCGCCGAATTTATTATGGCTGCCGGTGCCGAATGCTGTGCCGGGATTCGCACTGAGTCCGCCGCGGTCGTTTCTGTTATATACGCTCTTCTCTTTGCTGATGTCGAGCAGATATACCTTATATTTACCGTTTTCGTCAAGCTTGTCTTCCGTCACAGGCTGAAGATGTTTCAGTTCGTCCCATATAAGCTGGTAAGAACCCAAAAGTGTGCTGCTCATCGACGACGGATAAGACCATCGAAGCGAGGTAGGCACTTTCTGCAGAAGGAAAAGCTCTGCATACACCTGTAGCATGAGCGTGCGGAGGAATGCTTTCTTATGGGCTTTCTCCACATCCGAGTTCACCCATTTCATGTTGTGGATTTGCTCTATCGTGCCGATGTTGGGATAACGGAGGAATATCTTGTCGGCCGTCACGCTATGCACGGGGAGGTTGTCCATGAAGCACGGGAATCCGCCCACCAATTCCTGGCTTAATCTTGATGCGTTGCTTTCGTTCGGTTTCAGGTTGCGCAGGCGACGTTCGTTGTGGAGTGTGAGCACGCTGTGTATTGCGTTGCTCTTCAACGGCGTGGTGCGTCCTTGAAAGAAGAGCACCTTGTTTTCCCTTAGCCCTGTTTTCGCTCCGGGGCGTTCATGGCCGAAGAGCGACACACGCTGGTTGGTGAAACTGAATCCTTCGGGTTCTCCGTTCGCTGTGGAGTAGGCTATTGATGTATTAGTGCTTCCGAAGTCGAAACCTACCGTTACCTTCTCCAGTTCGCGATGGCCGCGCAGGTCAAGTGGGAGCGAAGCTTGTGAATCAGATTCGCCGGTATAGTTTACAATCAGATAGCCGCCTTCTTCTCCGCCGGGAGCTTGCAGGCGTATTCCCTTGAAGGGTTTGTCGCTCCTGTATATTTCGTATTTATACTGGTTTTCGGCCACGGCGTTGCCGGAAGTGACGAGAAGCTCCACATCTACTTTATCTTCCGGAGCGATTCTGGCTCCCTGGTCGTAAAGAAGGATCGGCTTCTTGTTTTCATCTGTAAGAATACGGAAAAAGGCGTCTTCCGGATCGCCTACAAACGGGAATGCGTTGTAGGTCTGCATCGTGCCGTTGTGGGGAAGCTCGGAATAGAGATAATACTTGTTCCATTGCTTGGAGATGAAGTTAGGCCAAATGAGGATATCCTTGTTGCGCATGGCTTCGGAATTTCCTACCGTATAGTGTTGGTCGTAAGGCCTTACTTTGCCCGATTTGGTCTTTATCTTGAGGGTGACGAGGAGGTTGTCTTCCTCGCTGTCGGGGTCGAAAACGGCGGTAAGCGTGGAATCCACCTTCAGCCCTTCGTGAGCCATGCCCACGAGCGGACCTATCGACTTGCCATAAACGTTAAGACCCTGTGCGCTCAGAGGAAGGGCGAAGAATGCATATTCGCCCGGAGCCCCTTTTTTCTCGGCCGTGAGAAGGAACACCGGCATCTCTTTAAGTTTCTGGGGATTCCTGGTAAATTCGGGGCCGAGATGTATCCTTGCAATTTTTGCACCCTCGGGGAGAAGGAGTTCCCTCGGATTGAATCCTACGGCGCCTTCTATGCCTACGCCGTCTTCCGAAATCTGTCCTTCCGCGCCATAAAGATAATCCTTGTAGTTGAAAAGGTCGGAGAATGGGCCGGAGAAGCCAAGTTCAACCGGAGGTATGGCGCCCGCCTTGATGGCGTAGTTGCGGTTGCGGGCATAGTCTTCGATTTCCCTTTTCCAATGCTCGAGGTTGGTTTTCACACCTCCCATTTTCACGTCGAGTTCCGGCGGGAAATATTGCTGGAAGGTGTGGAGATTGGCTATGAGGTGCTCCACGTAGGCGTAGAGGGAGATGACTTGGTCTTGCGAAAGTTCCGATTTCAGCGGGTCGATAAACCGGTGTGTCTTTATGTCAACCCATGGCAGACCTTCTTCTGAGATGGCGTAGGCGGAAGAAGTGAAAAGGAGGCTCTCGGGAGCAGTGGCGCCTACCACCTTGTTGTAATATTTGATAAGGTTCAGGTAGGGCACCTTGACATCGTTGTCGGCCACATTCTGTTCGCACCAACGCTCTTTGCGTTCGAGAAGCATGTTGCCGAAGGCTCCGGCAGGCTCATAGATGTTTGTCGTTTCCGTGATGGGTTTGCCATCGGAATATGCAAGGTCGATTCTTTTTACCTTTACGTTGGTGTAGTCGAGTGCGAGTGCAGCCACAAAGCCCCTCCATTCGCTCACGAGGTCGCTGTAGTAGGCGGCGAGGTTGCGCGAGGTGGTCTGTTCGTTGGTAGATGATGAATCGAACGCCGCTTTGAAGAGGTCAACACGTGCGAACGCTGTCGGGATACCCGACACGAGCGTGCCCACGTTGGCATTCTTGCTCAGTTCGGGGGTTATGATGTCGCGGATGAATACGCTCGAATTGGAAAGTACGTTCCATTTGTTGACATCGCCGTTAGGCATTGACCTTTCCGCCACATCGATTACTAAGGCTTTATTTTCCATGTTGTTATCCGAGCTTTAAATGAGATGTTTTCTGTGCTTTCACAATCGCGTTGTAGAGGTTGCCGAGGAATTTTTCTTTAAGCGTGCCTCCTTGCTGTACAGTGGCTGCGGAGTCGTTGCTTTTAAGGATGTCGATAAACTTGCTAAGACGTTTGTCGGCTTTCGAACCGAGTCCGAACCCTGTTTCCCAGTTATATTTGTCGTCGCTGTATATTGCGCCCGGATCCACTTTCTGTAGGATGTCCGCTTTTGTCGAGAGAGCGTCAGACGAGAAAATGAATGAGCCTTGCCCGATCGACTGGTTGATTTGGTGGAGCCATCCCGCTTCGAGGTTGCCGTTGACGAATTTATAGGCATATTCCTTAAGATAGTCGTCGAGTTTGCGTGCCTGGTCGTCGGGAATGTCTTTATAGGTCTCTACGTTTCTTGCCTTGAGGTCTTTGAGGAATTCGATTGTGCCGCAAGTGCCGTCCTGGCCTCCCTTATAGCGGGAAAGGATAAGATGGCTAAGTGAGAGGAGGGTGCCGAGTTTCTGCTCGAATAGCGGGCCGTCGGTTTCGCCCACGAAGCTTGCACCGGTGAGGCGGAGGGCCTCGTGGTTGCTTGAACTTGCGAACTCCACGCTGCGGAACACGTATTCCGCTTTCGCCTGATTTAAGTCTTGGCGGGTGAAGAAATCGTAGGCGGCCGCCGCGCTCATAAGCTCTACGAAATGGCAGGCGTTTTTCTGGTCTTGTCCGCCGGTGATGACGTCGCCGTGCTGGTCTTGCGAATAGTTTATCTTCATGCTCGAAGGCCAGCCGATATGGTAGAGCATCTTGTAAGTGTTGCGCACGGTGAGGTCGCCGTCATAGAAAGTCATGGCGGCCTGCGAATTGAGTGCGAAGTTTGTGGCGTCGGCTATCACCTTGTCTTTGCTGCGTTGCTGGTCGTCGGGCATGTCGAATGTGAAATAGTCGGTGAGGAGGGTCGAGCCGAATTTCACGTTGTTGAGGTTAAGCTCGTTGTTGCCGGCGGTGATTACTTTAAGCGCGTCGCGCAGGGCGATAGGTATTACAGGTATCGACGATGCCCCGGTGCCTCCGAACACCGAACCGAACACGAATACGCGGGCGTTGGATGCGTTCTGGTTGAGGAGCTGGAGGAATTCCTGGAGCTGCTTTTCATGCTGCTTCACGTCGTCGCCGCCTCGTTTCGCCTTAATGGCGGCTTCCATGATGCCATGATACATCAGCATAGAGCCAAGGTGGGTCTGTGCCCTGTAGCCATGGTCGAGCGGGAACTGTTGAACGGAGTCGTGGTCAAAGAAAAGGTCGGAGAGGTCGCGGTTGTCATCGCGCTTTTCCTGCGACAGGCTGCTCGTATCAGACAGTAGATTGTATGTGCGGCGGCTCGTCGTGGAGTAGTCGGTGAAGAATTTGTAGAGGTTCAGCTTCGCCGAGAAGAACGTGTCGGAGCGCGGCACGCCCCCTATATTCTGGCTATCGTTGGTCTTGACGGTGTTGTAGAGGTCGATGAGCGACTCTACACGACCTTTGTTGCCGTTGGCCTGGTCGGTGTCAAGCGTAAGGATGTCGATTGTTTTGTTGTCAAACATGCCGGCGGCGCAGAGATGCACGAACGATTCGAGGCATCGCATCCCTGTCCCGCCTATGGCAATGATAAAAAGTTTGTCTTCCATTGTCGGGAGAATGATATGTTAGAACCAGGAACCGAGTTTAGAACGTTTCATCCCCTTGCTCAGGCCGATTCCGAGTATGATGTAGAGGATGGCTGCAATGCCCGTGGAGATGGCGGTGGCGGTGATGTAGTCGCCGTGTTTGGAGGGAATTTTAATGTCGGAAGCGAGAATCCAGTTGATGCCGAACGAGAGGAGCACAACCAGCACGAAGCAAATCCAATACCACGTTTTGCGCTGAGAGATGTCTTTGCCTCCGGGTTTGTTGGGAATGAGGTTTGCTATAATGGCGGCTATGAGAAGAAAAACGTTGCAGATTACGATCGCCCATGCATAGGCGGTGATTACACTTGTACCCATTGTTTCAGATATTTTAGATGGTTGGTTAAAAAAATATTGATGATTATAAAAAAGCGGCGCGGGCTTCGGGGTCCGCGCCGCTGTTAGTCACGGAATGATGTCCATTAGATTACTTTGAGGTAATACGTTATGATTGCTCTTCCCAAGGGGTTGACCTCGTTGCTGTTGAGGGCGTTTCTCACAGACTCGGCGAGAGAGTTGTTGCCGGGCCAAGCGAAGAAGTCGTTTATGCCGTCGAGTCGCGGGGTGGCGTCGGCTATGACGATATCCACTTTGAGGAGGTCGGTGGGTGCCGACATCGAAGCGGGCACTGTGCCGCTGAAACGGGAATCGAAGTCAACAGTGATTTCGCTCCATCCCGTGCCTGATAAGGTTGTGTTTTCGGCAGGGGCCATCGAGGCGGTGAACATGTCGAGCACAGGCGTACCGTCGGGCAGCGTAGTCGGTAGTGCGAATTCCTTTCCTTCCTGGGCAAGGGAATCGCTGAGCACGATAATCTGCTGCATGGCGGGGTCGAAATCAACAGCGCGCGCCGCCACTCCCTTTATGTCGTAGCCGTCTTGCGTTGTAAAGTTGACGTAAACTTTCGAGAGTAGGTGGGCGAAACGGTCGGCTACGGGTGCGCCCTCTTCACGGGTGGCGTTCATGTTGGAGACAATCCCTTCCCAGTTCTCCCCGAGGGGGTAATACTCGGTAAAGGGATCGTAGGCGGTAAGCGTATAGCTTCTGTAAGCTTCCTCTTTGCCGTCTTCCACTACAGCCGTCACGAGGTCTTCGCCGTTGGTGTTGTGATAGTTGCCGCCTTGGGTGGAAGAAGGGTAGGCGGTGCGGAGGTCAAGCGAGAAGCATTTGCCGCCGAGCACGAACTTCTGCATCCCCTGGCTCATATATTGGGAGAGGGCTTTCTCCACTTCAGAACCGAGCGCGTTATCGGGCGAATCGAATACGGTGAAGTAAAGGTGTTTCGGTTTGGAGCCTTCCTTGTAGTCGAGCTTGTAGAAGATTATGTTGTAGCCCGACGAGAGCCATTTTATGAAATAATCTTTGGCGTAGTTCTGCTGTTGGATTACGGCCCCGTTATATTCCTCGTAGTCGGTGATAAGGAGGGCTGGCTGACGTTTTTCGGTGATTTCCTTTAGGGTTTTCTCGATAGGAGCTTTGGGCTTCGTATAGTTTTTGCCCGACATTATGGCGTTATACACTTCGGTCTGAGGGAGATCGAGCGGAGTAATCTGGTCGTTGGCGAGCGAGAAGAACGAAGCCTGGTTGTTGGCGCCTGTGAAGACGTTGATTACGCTTCGGAGGGCGTTTTGTGAGGTCTGGGTGCCGTAGGCGGCGTTCATGCCGTCGGAAAAATCCACATATACCGACAGACCCGGCTGCATGGCATGGGTTTTACCGTTCTCCACGCTCTCGAGCTCAACATATTTGTCGAGATAGGTTCTGTAGCCTGTATTGCCTCCGCAAGACTGCAGCATGGCGGAGATAAAAAATAGGAATGCCGCCCCGGCAAACGTTGCACCTGTCTTGCTGAAGACGCGGGGTAAGGATAGTTTGTCGTTGTCGCTTTTAAAGCATTTCATAAAATATTTTTTATAGGTTTTTAATTCAAGAAAAGTATCAAGTCTCTTTCGTACGGTCTCCGTCGTGGCAAGGCCCGCAGGGCGGGATCAAAGGAAATGTGAGTTTTTCCGGTTTGCCTTTTCAGGAATGCAATGAAGTTGTCCGAATCTGTGGAAATCCCGGATGCGTGTAAAATCCGAAATTTCTTTGGAGTTCAATTGCAAAGTTAAATAGGGATATTCAGTTAATGGCTTGATTATTCAAGCTTAAAATGGATCGTGT
>CAJUCW010000012.1 GCA_910585275.1 uncultured Muribaculaceae bacterium | reverse complement strand
GGTGGGTGAGTGGCTGAAACCACCGGTTTGCTAAACCGACGATGGGAGCAATCCTATCCACGAGTTCGAATCTCGTCCTCTCCGCAATAAGGCCTGATTTCTCAGGCCTTTGTTGTATCTGCACCCAATTTTGTACCTTGCTCGGTCAAAGTCGGGTGTTTTTATATATTATAGATATTGGGATAAGCATGCCGCTGATTTGCCGATTTTTTATAATTTTGCAGTCTGAAGTGACTTCATAATGTCCTGAAATTGAATATGGATATAAAGAAATTATTATATAGATGCCCGTTGCTGTTGATGCTTTTCGCTGTTATCGTGGCAAGTATCGTAGTGTCGTGTTCTCAGTCACAAAGGCAATTACAAGTGTTGGCGGATGCCGAAAGTATAGCCGACGGGTATCCGGACAGTGCATTGGCACTCTTGGTGGAAATTGATCCTGCAGATTTGACGATAGATTCGTTAAAGGCAAAATATTATTTTGTTATGGCATCGGTGCGTGACGGGCAAGGCCGCATCGCTCTTTCAGATTCGATGATAAGTTTTTCCAACGACTATTACCGAGGCAAGGATCTTAAGCGGAGCATACGCAGCGCTACGTTATTGGCATCCTATAAATTCCGCATTGGAGAAAGGGAGGCCGCTCTCCAGATACTTGATTCGCTGTCGTCGCTAAATAATGTACCCGACAGTCTGTTGATTGAGCCGTTGCGTAGCAGGGTTCGATTGGGAGCGTATGATGGTCCGAATGAATCTCGTATCAAGCGGTTGATGGCGATTGACAAGGATGAATCCTGGCATTCTCAATATAAGTTTTGGCTTTATTTCGATTTCCTATTTAGTGGCAAAAATGATTCGGCTGTTGTAATAATGGATGAGTTTATCGACACAGCTGCTCGTAATGGCGACGATGAAGAGCTTTTCCGTTATAAATATGAAAAGGCTGGAGTGCTGATGGAGTTGGCAAGATATAGGGAAAGTATAAATCTGGTTGAAAGTTTGATTAATGAGGTTGATGACAAAACGGCTATTCCTTATTTTTTGCTATGGAAATCGCTTGGAATGCTTAATTTGGGAAACTATGCGGAAGCATCCGCAGTGCTTGCAAAAGCCGATAGCTTGGCAAATCCCATGTCTTATGACGAACAATGGTATTACAACAGCTTTGCGACGGTTCTCCATTCTGTACTTCATTTTCGAACCACTGGCACAGTAAGTTTTATGCCTTTGGCACGAATTTACAATGCCCAACGCAACAACTTATCTGATGAGCAAAGCATGCGCCGCGAGGCGGCCCAACGGGCTCTCGAAATCGAAAATCAAAGGCTTACCATCAAAGCAAAAAGTGACAGGCAGACATTTTGGCTGATTATAATAGTTCTTGCAGCCATGATTGTTTGCGGAGGATTGATATGGTATGCCTTAAACAAAAAACGAAAGGCTCTGGAAGCATTGGAACGCAATGAAATCTTGCAGAAATTAGTCGATGAGTCGAAATCTTCGCAGACAGATTCTTCTGCAAACGAGACATTGCGCAGAGCCATGCTTCAACAACTCGGCATAATCAAAATGGTTGCTGAGACACCGACGGAACAAAATAGGGACATGCTGCGCAAGATATCTTCAGTTGAAAATGGCACAGACGGTTCCCTTGTAAATTGGCAGAATGTATATGACATGATTGATAATCTGTATTCCGGTTTCTATTCCCGACTACACGAACAATACGGGGATATACTTACCGATAAGGAGGAACAGATTATTGCGCTTATGGTGGCCGGATTCTCCACCAAGGAAATCAGTGTTATCACAGGGCAGACTGCCGCCACTATCTATGTCCGTAAGTCATCGGTCAGGAAGAAACTCGGAGTGCCCGGAAAAGAAGACATAGTGGCTTTCTTACGACGTGGCACTGAATGATTAAGACCCATTTTGATTGTCGATAGCCTTATTTAGATTTTTAAATTTTGACCCTATTGATAATCAGGATATTAAGAGTGCCTTATTAAGACTTTTACTTTTGGCGTTAAGATTGGATAAGCACTAATTTTGCGATGTGAAATCAATAAAAACATATCGCAATATGAAAACTGTAATCTTCAGAAAAAACATTGCGACGGCGTTCGCACTTCTGCTTCCTGCTGTCGCACTCGCTCAGGAAAATGTCGATACCATCGCGTTACAAAACCTTGATGAAATCGTAATTCAGGCTCCGAAAGTAATCCGCAAGCCAGACATGGATGTACTCTATCCGTCGGAAAGTGCAGTCCGGAATTCAAAAAACGGGATGCAGTTGCTTAACAATCTTATGATACCCACGCTCACCGTTAATGATGTGATGGGTTCGATTTCTGCGAGCGGCCAGTCCGTGCAGCTACGCATAAACGGTCGGGAGACAACTGTCGAACAGGTTCGCTCGCTTTTGCCTGAGTCTATAAAGCGGGTGGAGTGGATTGATAATCCCGGACTGCGCTATAACGGTGCCGCGTATGTTCTTAATATCATTGTGGCCAATCCATCGGCGGGAGGTTCGCTTATGCTCAGCGCCAGCCCGGCGCTGACTACGCGTTTTGGTAACTATTCCGTCGATGTGAAACTTAACATCGGTAAGTCACAATGGAGTGCCGGGACTTCATATAAAATGACCGACGATATTAAAGGCCATCGTGACTATAAAGAAACTTTCACCTATCCGGATGGTAATTCGCTCACCCGTACGGAGGTTCCCTTTTCCGGTTCGGCTGATGACAGTAAGGTATTCGGATGGTTGACCTACAGCTATATTAAACCTGATACCACGGTGTTTTACGCGTCGTTAAATGGCTACAGAAACATATCCTCTAAAGAAGAATACCGAGGTCTTCTCAGACTAAGTGATTCAAGCAGCGACGTTTACCTGGACAACAGTAACGGCTCGCAAGGAACCACACCTTCATTCTCTGCCTATTTGGAGCATCATTTTCCACATCAACAGACTCTCGTGGCTGATTTTGGAGCATCTTTCTACAACGGTCATTCCTTTTCCGACTATAGAGAACGACTTTCGGAGGCAGATAACCTCCTGACCGATGTTTCCACCTATATCATCGACCGCAATCAGGCATACGCAGTCGAAATCGACTATATAAAGCAATGGCAGAGTAAGCGTCTTACTGTAGGGTCTTCATACAAAGCCAACCGCAACCGCTCTACTTACCGTAATTTGGACAACAGTGTATTTCATCAAAAGCAGGATAAAGCTTATTTCTTTGCCGAATACTATCAACGCATCAATAGTTTCACATTCACGGTCGGCATGGGTGCTCAATACACCGCGTTCCATTTTCGTGAATCCAATCAAGGGCAACACTCCTGGAACTTTCGTCCTCAGGCATCTCTCACCTACTCTATCAACGCGAACCATCGGTTACGCATGGGATTCTCATCTTGGCAGACCACACCTTCGTTGTCTGAAACGAACATAGCGCCACAGCAGATTGACGGCTTCCAGTGGCAGATTGGAAATCCGGAACTTAAAACATCTAATTCGTACATGTTGAGTTGCCGATACAGTTTCAGCCTACTGCGCGTTGACGGCACATTTGGTATCCGCGCATTCACGTCGCCCGATGCAATCGCTCCCTGTCTTTATTGGGACGGCGACCGTTTGATCACTACCTTTGAGAACAGTCGTGGACTTCAAAACATCGTTTTTAACTTTTCACCACAGGTGGAAGTCATTCCTGAATGGCTCACCGTGGCAGGATGCATAGAATATCGTACCGAACGTATGAAAGGCTCGGGATATACCTTATATAACCACAACTGGAGCGGAAACGCACAACTGATGTTGGCTCATTGGGGGTTTGTGCTCTCAGCACAGTACAGTAAGTCCCCACGCACATTATTTGGGGAAAGAATATCATGGAATGAGGATGTGTCGATAATCAATCTGTCTTATAATTGGCGTAAATGGCAGTTTGGAGTCGGTATGCTGATGCCGTTCGGAAAATATGACCAAGGTTCCAAACAACTCAACCGCTATAACTCTAACGTGAAGCACATGCGTATGGATCTCCGGATTCCCTACATCTCCGTGTCCTATAATCTTCAGTGGGGACGTCAAAAAAACGGGGCTCGGAAACTTATAGATGTTGATGCCAACGCCGACCAATCAACAGCCGGCGGCAGATAGAAATAGAGCTGATTCCGGTTAAGATTAAAGCAACCGTTTCTATCTTGTATAATCTTGACGTAGCTTAATATTTGAGGTGCAGTTTTTGCACCTCAAATATTTGCGAGAATAAAATCGGGGGAAATTTCCATTTGTGAGAATGCAAAAAGTTTCTTGCCAAGGTCTTTTATGGAAGCCCCGATATGATAAAGCGTATCGTCGATAATCAGAAACCTGTCATGGATATTAGGAGCGGTACGTACATTTATCGGAACATATTGGTCATTATGACGTTCAATATCCAGCCGTAAATTATCGTCAATTTTCTTTGTATATATTGTGGCGATTACACACCGGTTTCGTTTGTTCAGCAAAATCAGGACTGTCTCGTCAATATAATTGTCAATAAGAATGATGCGTTTACTGGCACGTCTTATGAGGTCGCAAATAAAAACGTATGCGTCGAATATCTGTCCGTCGAAAAGAACGCCCTCGCGTGGTGGTAACGATGTTTTAAGGAAAAAGTCAACCTTACCGGAAAGCTCCCGGATTTGTTGGTCATGTTCCGAAAGGCGACGGTCGATGCGGCTCTCCATATAAAGAAGTCGCTGGTTTACGCTATAACCTCTTAAAAGATATTCTTTCAATACTTTATTAGTCCATTGGCGGAATAATGTCGCATTTCGGCTGTTCACCCTATAACCTACAGATAAGATAGCATCCAAGTTATAATACTTTGTTGTATATCGCTGATTACCGTCGTTACCCATATGTTCCAAAATGGAACATGTGCTATTTTTCTCTAATTCGCCTGACTTGTAAATGTTTGCCAGATGCTTAGTTATAGCAGGTCTCTTGGTCCCGAATAAATTGGCAATCTGCTGTTGGGTAAGCCATACGGTGTCATCTTCAAGCCTTACTTCGAGTTTTATCGTAGAGTCTGGCTGATAGATGATTATCTCATTTTCTGTTACTTGTCCGGATAATGTATCCTAACTTTCGACTATCGGTTGGAATATTTTTTTCTTGTTTTCTCCCATAGAGTTTGTTCATGTAAATGCAAATTTACGAAAATTTATCGGTAAATCAGCGAATTAAATTAATACAGGTTAGGGTAAATGCAAAGATTATCTAAGTTTTGTAAGAATACTATCGGGATTCTGATGCATCCGGCTGAATGCCACAATTTTCTTTCCAAGGTCTTTAATGGAGCCGCCGATGAAATAAACGGTATCGTCGATTATCAGGAATCTGTCATGCACATTTGTGCAGGCTTTTACTTCGATTCGTGGATACTGGGCATTATGGCGTTTTAAATCGGTATTAATCTGTGAATGGCGAGGATCTGTATAGATGGTTGCTGTCACCTCCTCTTTGCGTTTTGTAAGAACTTTCAAAATACGGTCATCTACGTAGTTGTCTATGAGAATAATTCTCTGTTTGGCTTTTCTGATTAAATCGGATATGAGCGAATATGCGTCGAATATCTGACCTTCAAAGAAAAATCCCTCTATGGGTTCCGACTCCTTATCGTCAAGACGAGTTAGAATTTCTTCAAATTTCTTATCATGTTCCGATAGACGATGATTAATTAGCAAATAATTGTGCTCGATTGTTTCAATACGTTGGAAAACGTGGGCATTATTCATCATAAAACTCCGCATGGAAGTAAAAGCCCTCATAATGCGTATATTTACCTCAATTGCTGTTTTTGATCGAAGCACACTACTTAGCATGGCAACCCCATTTTCAGTAAACGCATAAGGCATATACTTTATATTCTTTCCTCTCTCAACGTTCAAGGTCACATTTTGTGATCTTGAACTTGATGTCGCATTTTGCGATATCAAGTTCTGAGATTCTTCTTTGGTAAGCTGGAACATGAAATCTTCCGGGAATCTCTCAATATTACGCTTTACTGCTTGGTTTAGGACACGAGTTTCCACGCCATACAATCGAGCCAAATCGCTGTCAAGCATAACCTGTTGACCTCGAATAACATGAATTAGATTTTCAATAGGCAGTAATGGCAAGTTAGAGCCGCTATCTATTGGTTTAAGTTTGGTATCATCGTTCCCTTCCATATATGGGTTGGTAATATATTATATCGCAAAGTTATGAAAAATATTCGGTAAATCAACATTTTACGATACTATTTGCGTGAATGTGCCTATTATTTCGGATGCTTATGTTGTTATCATTAAAAATTAATATGAAAGAGGGATTCGAGTCTCAAAGATTTTTTCGTAAAATTTTCAGATAAAATTTGGTTTATATTATAAACCGTATTAACTTTGCCGCTGAATGAAGGGCGGAATCGCGCGACCGCCCTTTTTTCAGAGTAAAATGGTTTATAAAATAAACCAAATGTAAAACCTGAGGATATATTTAGCCATGAAGTGGTTGTAAAGAACTTCACGCTATGTTCTCAAAATTGTTTCTTAAAATGGAAGACAGAAAACTTACTGAAAAGGAGAGTCTCGAAGTCATTACTTCGATGATAGCCCGTACGAAACAGCGCTATATCGGCAATGGCAACATCATGCTGATGTGGGGCTATGTGTGTGTGGCCGTGTGCGCCCTCGTCTGGATAATGGTCGCTGCAACTCACAACCCCTCGTGGAATTGGCTCTGGTTCCTCATTTGGATTATCGGAGGGACGCTTACTCCCATCATGTCGCGCAAGTTGAAGACCGACGGAAACGTAAAGAACTATTCCGACAGGATCACGTCGCAGATTTGGTCAGTAGTGGGTTTCTGCGGCATCGCCCTGACTGCCGTATGCTTGGGATTTCTTTTTATAGAGGGGATTGACACATGGAGTTCATGGTTTGTGTTCGCTTTGATTATAGTTCCATTTGCCGAAATAGCCCAAGGGATTGTATTTAAAGAAAAATCGTTGATATTCGGAGGATGTGTCGGCCTGGCGATCGGGATGTTTTCGTTGTGTTGCATCATAGGGCGAATCACGCTGTATGCCCACTGGTTCATGCCGCTTTTCATGTTGGCGTTCGTCTGCATGATGGTGATTCCGGGTCATATTTTAAATCATAAAGCGAAATTACAAAGATGAAAGAACTTAATCCGCTTCTGCACTCTCAGCTCCGGCTTGCCGTCATGTCTATTCTGATGAATGTAGAGGAAGCTGATTTCGTCTATCTCAAGGAGAAAACCGAATCTACGGCCGGAAACCTGAGCGTACAACTCGACAAACTTTCTTCGGCAGGTTATATATCGATTGAAAAAGGGATGTCGGGAAAGCGACCCCGCACTGCCTGCTCGATAACCCCGGAAGGGGTGAAAGCCTTTGAAGAATATGTGGAGGCATTGAAAACGTATCTGAACCTATAAGGGTTCAAAGGGAAAATCCCGCTCCGTAACCACGGGCGGGATTTTTCTGAATCAATTTAATAAAGACTTATATAAAAATGGATTGGTGTGTCAGTCGGTCATGCTGATGAACGCTCCCGAACCGGAACTTGCTGCGGGGGTAAGTACGAGTTCCGAACTGTCCATTGTCACCTGGCAGTTGCGTATTGCGTTGATGCCTGCTTTGGTGGTCTGTCCGTAGGAAGTGGAGAATGTGCCGTCGAGAGTGTTACCCTTAAGTATGAGCACGTTATAGAGTCCTCCCCCTGCGGGCACTGCATATACGGCGGCGAGTTCCCTCTGGTTGTTGGCCCCGATAATCATGTTGCGCACGGGAAGATTCTCGGTCATCCATACGAATTTGTCGCGGTAGTCCTGCACCTGGCCTTGGCCTACGCTTACGGAAGAGGTCTTGACGTTGTTGATGGCCGACGACTGGCCTACGGCAACTTTACCTACCGATTGCTCCGACATTCCGGAAAGGCCCGACAGTGATTTATATGCGTCTGCCAATGTGGTCTGTGCGAATCCGGCGAGACCGGTGGCTACTATTGCGATAAGGGTAAGAAACAACTTTTTCATAATCTTTGATTTTTAGCGTGATGGGTTATTATATTTCTACCTTTCGCCGCGATGGCGTAGGTAATGATGGAGAGAGGTGCAGGATGATTACTGCTGGGCGTATTGCATGGTGATTACCTCCACCACGTCGATTTGCGGAGCCACCGCCATTATGAGTTGGTCGCCCTCCATGCTCACCTCGCAGTTCCTGATTGCTTCGATTCCGGCGGCATTTGTCTGTCCGTAGGCGGCTACCATCTTTCCGCCTTTCTCGCCTACTATGAAGAGCACGTTATAGACTCCGTTGACAGCCGGCTCCGTGAAGGCGCATGCCATTTCCTCCTGGTTGTTGGCGCCGATAAGCATATTGTTGATGGGGAGGCTTTCGTAGGTATAAACGAACTCCTGGCTATAGCGCGATGTGTTGCACACCACCGCCTGAAGATTTGTAATCTGAGCGTCGGATGTCAGCTGCACGTTGTCAACCTGCTTCTCGGTCATGCCCGGAAGGTTCACCAATGATGTGTAGGCATCGTCAAGGGTAATTTGGGAGAAGCCCGCCATACTTGTGGCGATTACTGCAATAAGGGTAAGGAATAACTTTTTCATAATCTTTGATTTTTTGCGTTTGTTATGATTCTAAAACATGACCGATGGCAAGTTGGTTCATTCAATCTGAAAAAATATCCTTTAACCCTTATTTTTTAACATTAACAAATGCGCCCACGTGATACTCATTCCTTTATATCACGCCGGGCCTATATCACGCCGGGCCGTAAGATGGCAATGCATCAGTTTCCCCTCTCCGTCGCGCAGATGCATACCGTTGCCCTCGCAATAGCGCCAGAATCGGCAGTCGGTGCATTCCCCGGTTTTCATCCAGTCATGGTTGCGGTATTTTTCATATCTGTTTTGCCAGACTTCCCAGAAGTCGTCTTTATAGATATTACCCTGCCTGTAGTCTGCGCGTATGCTCGGGCAAGACCCTATCCCGCCGTCGAGAAGCACCGACGCCACCGTCACGCCTGCCTGGCAGTCGAAGAAATAGTCGCGCACCTCCCCCTCGTATCCTGCCAAAAATCCCTCGCAGCAGAAAGAAGGGTGTATTCTCCCTTCCTTGCGGGTTTCCGAGATGAATTTCATCAGTGCATCAAGTTCTTCGGCGGTCAGTTCGAATTCAGGATAAAGGGCTGCGCGGCCCGAGGGAAAGATTGTGAACAAACGCCAACGTTTCACTCCGGCCTGAATGAGAAGTTCTTTCAGTTCCGTCAGTTTCGGTAGCGAGCGTCGGTTTACGCATGTAACCACGTCGAAGTTGAGGTCTGTGGCTTTTGCCGTCATCGAGATGGCATTGTAAGCTTTGGAGAAAGATTCGGGATTACACCGCATCCAGTTGTGGGTGTCTTCGGTGCCGTCAAGACTTATGGTTATGTTGTGGAGTCCGGCCCTGCGCAGCGAATCAAACCTTTCGGGAGTTAGGAAGAGACCGTTTGTCACTATCCCCCATGGGAATTCCCGGTCATATATTTGGCGTCCTATCGTTTCCAGGTCATCGCGCATGAGCGGTTCGCCCCCCGTTATCACGATGTTGACATGATGTGGGTCCACATGCGGCAGTAGCGAATCCAACACTTTGATAAAATCTTCGCCCGGCATATCGGGCACCGCCGAAACGTGCTTGCAGTCGCTGCCGCAGTGTCGGCATGAAAGGTTGCAACGCCAGGTGCATTCCCAGAACAGTTGCCGGAGGGGGTGTTCCCTCCGGCGTTCCGATCTGATTTTGCGATTGAGTTCGAGTGCGATTCTCTGCTTGAGATTTAAAGGTTTCATTAGCCTGCTGTCCGGTTATTGATTCTTTCCTTACGGGTTCTTTTTGAGCTTGAAATTGACTGTTGCTTCGGCTTTCCCGACGTTCCATTCATTCTTGTCATGCTTGTCTTTCACATATTTTACTTCCACCGATGTAGAATCTGCATCGAGCACACCATCTTCGGGCAGGCAAACCACCTTCAGATTTTTCAATGGTAAATCAGTTCCTTGTGCCGTATAATTCCCTTGAGAGTCTGTTTTTGCAGTCGCCATGCTATATACGCCCGATGGAAGTTCAGGAGCGGTAACCCTGACCTCGGCGTTGCCTATCGGATTGTTGTTCTCATCGGTCACGATTCCTTTGATTTCGAATGATCCGATTGGTGTGCCGTACATACATATTTCTGGGTTGTCTGGAGTGTCGGAGGCGCATCCGAAGCCGAGTACTGCCAGCCCTGCAGCGCAGAGACGGGAAAGCAATGTGGAGATTCTGAAATATGGTTTAATCATCATTTAAAAACATTATGGTCTTTATTTAGATGATACCGTAATTGCCCCGATACTGCATGGCGAGGCTGTTTTTTATAGGTTGAGGCGGAAACCTATGGGGAGTGAAAAGCCCCATGGATTGTCAGTCCATATATTGGGTACCAGATGGTTATGTTCGAAATGATATTGCAATGTGGGTTCTATGAAAATTTCTACTTTGTTTGAAATTTTGAATGCTGCCCCGTAGCTTGCCGACAACGACCATACCGTAGAAGCCTTGAAGCGTCCCGCTTTAAGGTCGGGAGTTCCTTGGATTGTAGTCACGTTTGCTTCCGAATATAACGGGAAATCCACCTGCGTTCCCACCGATCCATATAGCCTGAATCTTTTCTCTGAGAGCATATCGAGTTTTATTTTCAATGGAATTCCAAGATAGTGCCAATGTGCATGGCTTTTCGAGACGGTGGTTTCGAAAGTGGAATGAAGGTAGGTATATGTCAATCCTGTTTCCACGCTTACGGCGCTTCCGAGGGCTTTGTTTACGGTCAGCGAGAACGAGATTGGAAGGTAATTGTGGTGTGAAACGTTGTTGTAGTTTCTGTAAGACGGAGTCTGTGCTCTTGTCGCGTTGAAGGGGAGCATACTTTTTGTGGAGGATGTCTGTCCGTCCTCATCCGGATTATTTCCCGGATCTGCCCAATCTCCGGAATTTGCCATATTGTCGGTGTCACTTCTGGAATTGAAGTTGGCAAATCCGGCTATTCCGGTATTGACACCTGCTCCGAACGACCATCCGCTTGCTACGGTCGGAAGTTCGGGGTGAGGTTTTTCCGTTTTCCGTTGCCCGTTGTCCGTTGTCAGTTGTCCGTTGTCAGTTGTCCGTTGTCTGTTTTCCGTTGTGGTTGTTTCGGAGTCGGGAATACTATTGTCTTCCTTTGCAATGAAATTGGAGGGAATGGATTCCGGTTGTCCGTTTTCTGTGTTCTGTTTTCCGTTTTCTGTTTTCCGTTTTCTGTTTTCGGGGTGGGGATTGTTGGCGAGGGGAGATGCGTCGGTTGGCTCGTTGCTTTTTATAACATTGCTTCCGGTGGATATGAGGTTGTCGCTCAAGATATTGTCGGCAACCTTGGTTTGTGGAGGTTGGAACAGTAATAACCCTCCGGCTACGATTAGCACAAGTAGCGACAGGAGTCCGGTCTGGTTCCTGTAGTCGGTGATGAGTTTGCGCATCATCAGCTTGGCATGAAACAGCTGCGATGAAGAGGAATTGGGGGCTATGCCCAATATGCCGGCTATTTCCTTGTGCGATTTGTTTTCGAGCACGGCCAGACGGAACACCTTCTGGTAGCCCGGCGGCAGTTTCTTGATTAAGGATTCGAGGGTTGTGAAATCTATTATCTCTTCGAATTCGGGGGTGTCTTCCACTTCCGGTATTTCATAAAGCATCGAGGCCACATCCTGGTTGTGAAGGAAGCGCAGGGAAAGATTTTTCATGATGGTGGCCAGCCAATAATCCACGTGGTCAAAATCACGCAGCGAATTGAGGCGTGTGAAGGCTATTATGAAACCGTCGTGGAGGATATCTTCGGCATCCTGCGGGTCGGCCACGTAGCGGTGTATCACACTAAGCATGCGGGGTGCGAAACGGGTATAAAAAAGGTTTAGCGCCTCTTTACTCCCCGCCTTACACTCCTCCACAAGCTTTCGGTTGTCGATGTCCAGGTTACACTTCACACTTTAAAGATACGCAAAACCTTCGGATACTGCATTCCATACTAAAAAAATTTTTAACCTTATACTGAAAAACCGGCGGATATGTAGGGACATGCCTCCGGCATGTTTGATTAACGGTTTGATTCTCAAATAACACAGACTAAAACTATGTATTGCTTGAGAATAGAAGCAAAGCAGCAGTTTCATTATTGCATCATAGGGATATGACGAAGGAAAAGTGATTTATCGCTATCATTGAATTCCGTCAGCAGTTTCTTAATCCTTGTTCTTTTTGTCGATGCCGCCGATTCGCTTACTCCCATGATGATTCCGGTGCATGTATAGTTCAACCCGCAGATGTCATAAATAACCCATTTGATATCTTCTTCCGTTATTTTATGGCTCTTTCTCAGATTTCCGATTACATTTTCGCAGAATGTATCGATTAGCTTTTCAAGCGATGCAAGATAGTCGCTGTCGCGATATGCGGCCAGTGCTTCTTCACGTTTTTTGCAGAATTCTTCCTTCCCGTTTTCGTCAAGACCTTTCGGCATTTTTTTCCAATATCGGGCGATTGTGGAGTGATACATTTTGAAGTTTTTGGCCAACTCATCCCTTTGGAGGCGTATGCAATAATCGAGTTCTTTTGATTCGTCATCATCATTGTCGGCGAACAAAAATTCGTTAAGAAACTTCTCTTGTATTTCATTGTTCTTCTTGGTGAACAGTGTCATTGCCTCACTCAGCTTTCCAATCTCCGACAAGGTTTGTTCTTCCCGTATAAGTCTGTACAATATATCCCTGTTCTTCTCTTCGAGGGTATTCTTTTCGTCCTTTATCGAATCGATTTCCATTTTATAGTCGCACTCTTTGGTTTCGAAGAGAAGTTCGCTCTTTTTATGTCGTTTTCTCCAATATTTCCATGAGGCTGCCAGCAAAACTGCCGATAGTAAAGCAGTCAAGGCTTCGAAAACAATCAGGAGACGGTTCGTCGCCTCTTTTTTGTCGGCCAGTACTTGTAGTTTTATGGCAGTTTCCTCCAGTTGGTTCTGTAGATGGTGGTTTTTCGCCGCCACGTCCCCCAATTCTGCGTTTTGCAACCCCACCACAGAGTCGAGCGCGGTGTAAGCCGAACGGTAGTCGCCGTCGGTTAAATACATTTGTGCCAAAGCATTGAAATATGACGCTTTCGCACTTTCTGAATTAATTGGAGGGATGGCAATATGCTTCTTGTCTGGCTGTGAGGAGGCTAAATAAGCCGACATGGCGTAGGCGTTGATATCGGGTTCCGATAATTTATAGCCGCTCCTCGCAATGCTGTCATAGAGTGAAGCGGCCTCGCTATGTCGGTTGTTGAGGGAATGGTTGTATGCTATTTCCGTCAGTAATCTTTTTTCTATGTTCTTATCTCCCGTGCCGGAAGCTAAATCCAGTCCTTTTTGCAATTCCAGGATTGCTTTCCCGCAATCACCGTCGCCGGTGAATGCAGTGGCAGAGACAATATATGCGTGGATGATATTGGCCGTGTCTTTGGTCGAGACGATTGTCTTCATCCCTTTGTCAATCCATTCCCGTTCCTTTATGGAGTTGTAAAGCGAATGATAAGCGTTTCCCATATTCAGTTGGGCCATACCCTTGTAGGTTGTGCAATTCGGTCCCTCCGCCAAGTCGATACACTTCTTTAATTCGCTTATCATGATATGTGTGGAATCGCATTGTTCGGCTATACCGCTTTTCGCGAAATGGGTGAGCATTGTCTGTCGCGACGGCTCGTCGGAATCTCCGTAATAGTCGTAAGCCGCTTTCAATCCCTCTTCCGTGGCAGCGGAAGGATCGGTCTTCAGAAGAGCCATCGTCCGCAGCAAGGAATAATCGGCCCTGAGTCTTTCGGTATTGAGTCTTGCCGTGTCAATCCCCGCGATTATCGCCATCGCCGAATCCGGCATCGCGTCAAGAACTGCGTCCGCCCGCTCCAACGCCTCCCGCGCTTCCCTGTCCGCGCCTATCTCGCCGCATCCGGCAGTCAGGATTAATATGAATAAAAACAAAAAAGAGGCATAAATTTTACAGGTCATGATGTCACGTTGTTTTGATGCCGCAAAATTAACCATTATTTAAATTCGCGATGATATACATTTGTTTCAAAATGACTGTAAGGGCAGTTAAAGTCACATTTATTTACGGTTATTCCATACTTGAAACCATCCTCCTAAAGGCGGAAGGCAACGGTTTACACCTATCATATAAACATCATATAAACACCTGTCTGCCCCCTTCCATGTAGAAAGGCCGTTCCTCCTTTCCTCCGGAATGGTTGTGGAGCCAAAGGACGGCGTTGTCCGGTACGTTGTCAAATACGATTGAGTCCGCAGGTGCTTTTTTCCTTTCCAACGGACACCAGCCCCTTTCCCCGTCATGGAAAAACAGTTCGTAATCCTGACCTTCCCTCACGAAATTGTCGTCGTTCCTTGGTACAAAAAGCACATCCTCGATATTTACAGTCTTCCCGAAATCGAATGTCAACGCCTCCCCTTCCTGCGAAAGATAGAAAGAATGCCACACGTTATCGGCAATCAGCCTGAAATTATGGATATGGATGCTGTCGAGTTCCCGGTCCGACGTTATCCTGCAGGGCCTTATCTCTTTCCCCTTGTTATAAAAATGCATCTCGCCTATCTCTATGCGGCGGTTGGGCGGCGAGACATATCGCACGTACCTGACCCCTTTCAAATCCGGATGGTAAACAAGCCGGTTGGTACGTGCCGTGTCTGTAAATTCCGCCACAAGCGTCGGATGCCTGAACCGGATGTCAGCCGAAGCCTCTATCCGTCCCCCTATAATGTTGGCGAGGAAACGCCCCGTATTGACCATGGGATATTTACGTTTCAACACGACAGTCCCTCTTTTCTCTTTGTCGGGGATAAATCTCCTGTGTGTCTCCCTGCCGGTCATAAGCGGATAGCCGCAAGGCCGCATTTCCCTGTTTTCATACACTGTGGGAAACAAAAGGACACCGTCTTCTATGTAACGGAACACTCCTTTGCCGTCTTCGACCGGGGCGATATCGACGGCATCGAATCTCTTTCCGTTGTAAACGCACAGATACCCGACCCGGCATCCCTCGGGAAACGTCGCTGTCACGGGTTTGCCGTCGGGGAAATATTCTTCCGAGACATCGCGGGTATGGGTGTCGCGGAACAGTTCGGGAAGCAATTTCTCCGGCACGCTACCCAACTTCCGCGCCTGCTTGCCGTAGAAACTTCGATACACTTTCCCCATCTTCCTCCTGTGCGGGTCCGGGGTTCGGCTTATCCCCCTTTCGGTGTAGTTGAACGGCACGGCAAGCCCTGTGGTGTCGATTACGGCACTCCAGAAATGGCGGCTGTTGTAGGAAGGGGAGGTGACGTACCTGTCTGTGGCGACGGGAATGCCGAGCGAACGCATGGCATAGGCGGCGATGTCGCAGTTCTCCCGGCAGTACCCCACACGGTGCTCCATAAGGAACGAGGCCCCGAGGTGGGGGACATCGACGTCGGCGTGGTTGTCGAATCCTTCCGACTTCAACCTCTCCGCAATCATTGAGGCAGCCTCGACGATGTCGGTGGTTCGGGAAAGTATGGAATCCATCAGGGGGGCGTAACGGTCGTGCCATAGTTTCCGCCACCGTTCGGGAGGTTCGTCGCCAACCTTGTACGGAAGGACGTACTCGCAGAAATCTTCAAAGGAATATCTCCCTTGCCAGGGGCGCGAAAGCCATACGTCGCAGGCAAGTTCGATGTTCTCAATCAAGACTTCCGCATCAACCGTCTTTATGTCCATGACCTTACGGCAGTCCCTACGGAAATCGAAATCGTCCCACCGGGCGAGCTCCCAGTCGTCCATGCGTCCGAGTGGCTTGACGGCCTTTAGGCTGTCGAGCTGCCACCCTACGTAGTGGTGTTTGCCGCCCATGTTGGATATGAGGAAACACGCCGCATCGTACTTGAACTGGTTTCCCTTGAAATGATCGAGCACCCGTTCGAGCTCAACACGGTTTTCACCTGCGGAATCCAACACGGCATCCATACCAGACAAGTCAGAACAGGCGGTCAAATATAAAATCAACAGCCCCGGCAATATCGTTATGCCACATCCATACTTCATATCCTATCGATGTATTCCTTCAAGTCTTCAGGGTGGTTAAGGTCCACTTTAAAACAATTCGTAAATACGCCGGTGGAATCAATTTGGAAAAATACAGGGGAAAGCATCTCGTCTTCCTTATCCACTTTCTTGAAGGGGAATTTACGGATTTTAAAAAACATGTAGCTGTCATTCAGTTCCTTTTGCATTACAAGCAAATCACGGTTCCTTACATTTTCAAGCAGGAGAGAAATCCTTGAGTCCGGTTTTTTTGTCTTATATTCGGAAAGTGCTCTGAAGGCCAATTCCTTACAAGGGGGACAACCTGACGTATCGAAATAGACAAACAAGTCCGACCCACCGGAAATTTCTTTAAAGGAGACCGCCGTGCCGTCATACGTTTCAAGGCTGTCAATCAGAGGGATTCTTCCGTCGTTGTAAAGATTGAACTCCTGTGCAATATAGGCAGGTACTTGAATATCCCCGCTGCCATCGGATTGTTTCTTATGATAAAGCGTGCCGCCGAGCCATCCCGAAATTACGGATAGCAACACTATCGCGGCTATAAGTATATTTTTCATTAGTCAAAATAATCTGTCGAGATTATAAACAAAGGTTGGTTAGATTCAGGGTTATCGCCGTCGGTCAGCGAGATATACAGATTGCCCTCCATCAGCGTCATATAAGACGCTTGGGAATACCTGCCGTCAGGCGAGACAAGCCTGAACGTCTTTACCGTTTTGTTGCCGGTATCTATCATGCCGAGAAAGAAGCGTTCGTCGGATGTGGAAAAGGAAAAGAATATCTTGTCACCATATTTCTGGAAACAGTGCATGGCGGAGGCGTATGGCACGTCCTTCCCTTCCATGAATTTTTGCGCCCTTTCGAACAATTCCGGAAGATTCTGGTATTCCGGAGGGAATCTGTTCTTGCCGAAATCGAAGGCATACAACGGCCTTATATCCGTCTTGGTGACGGTAAAGAGCGTATCCTTCAGTCCTTCCCACATAAGCATTCTGCCGTTTTCCCTGTCAATTGACATCCTGTCGTTCAGATTGCCCCCCTCACAGAGTTCGCGCCCCCTTATGTCGGACACAAACCCAAGATCGTTGTCATATAACGAGGCCGTAGGGTTAGTCTCGGTAGTGCCGTCGGTGAAACAGTTGAGGCCGATGTACGCGCTCGAATCGGGGAACTTCATGACATAGACGGGAAACTTGAGGTTGTTGGTCCGGGGATTGTCACCCACATAAGGGTTGACCTTTGAAATGAATGTCCCGTCGGGTTTGAAACTCAGTACGGAACGGGTGTTGAAATCAAACAGCCGGACAGTGTCCCCCTCCGTCCATACCTGGTTTATGGAGGTGTATTCCGCAGGGCCGTTACCTTTGCGGCCAAGCCTGCCGAGATATTTCCCGGTAGCCGGATCAAATACCTTCAGAAGGTCGCGTGAATGTATGAACAACCTGCCGTCCGACTTCAATACGTTGGCATAGGAATATAACAAGGAACTGTCGGAGGTCTCTATGGTCAGGATTTTTCCGTTTGACAGGGGAAGGTCTTCCGTTTTTGAAAGGTCAACCGATAATGTGGATAAGCCTTCGGAGTCATCCCCACCGGAGCACCCGGCAAACAACGACAGACTTGTAGCAAGTAATAATAAAACACGTTTCATTTGTTAATCATTAAAAACTAAGAAAAATGATAAAATTTATAGTAATCCATTAGAATTCTATGGGGTAAAACAGTTTTACCCCATAGAAAAATATAATTTCACGAGTAAATCCTGTTTTTAGTCGATGAAAGCATTTCAATGAGAGTATGGTTTACAATGACATCCAAAACCGCAGCATGCGTAATACGATGAGTCGCACGATACCTGGCAGTTTCCATCTATCGAACCGGCGCCACCTCCCATGGAACATGAAACCGATCCAGGACCGCCTGAAATAAAACAGTCTCCGTCCCTTTCTTCTTCAGCCAAGGTTTCCACTTCCTCCATGACTATCGTATCTCTCTCCACTTCTGATTGACGTATCTGGGCATACAGAGATGCATTCATCGCAACCAAAAGGAATATAATCAATTGTAATTTCTTCATATTCTTTTATTTTAGTTAGACATTCTTTTTTACTGCATATATCATTTCAGCAGTACATCAATTTTTTTAATTCAATGTTTTTACCATAGGCAATTCATTTTGTTATTTTATAAATGGATAATTAGAGTTATTCCTTACAAAGAAAAAACTTTATTGCCGGAATAATACCATTCGCATTGTGGATTCACCCCCTCATGATGAGACATCGATTTATTGAAAGTTCCTTTATGTCCATGTTTTTCAATTTATGTAGGTATATTGCTCCGAAATGTTATAATTGCCATTCAACGATTTAATCAAACATGCCGGAGGCATGTCCCTACATTAATCCGGTCACATCGGGGCGGTTCATTCGAGGGTGAAATAGCCGGTGTAGGTGGAGTTGTCGGCGGTGGTGAGGGTGAGGCGGTAGTCGCCGACGGTGCCGTCGAAGGGCATTTCGCATGATGCCGCGTCGGTGAACGTGGTCGTCCAATAGCCGAACGTAGTGCCGTCTCCTTCAATCTCCACGTATATGGGATAGTCTTCAAAGGGAAGTACGAACGAGATGGCTCCGTTGTCGATGGTTGCAAGGATATCAATATTCCTTGATGGGGCATACTTCGTAGGCGGTTTCTTCTCTTTTCTGACCACAATCGGAAGCGTTATAGGAGTTCCTTCGTTTTCTTTAGCCTTTTGTTCTTCCGCATTGATTTCCGGGATAAGGAATGCAATCGCCAGAAGCGGAATCATGAATCTGAATAGTCTCATGGATAGGTTTGTTTATTATGGTTAATTTTGCTGCAAAATTATAATGTAATCGCATCATATCCAATTTTGAAAATGAAAAAAGCACTTCACATTGTTTTCACATGGTGTTGTTGTAAAGTCTTGTAGTGTAATATTTTGCAAGGGTGTGAATTTTGTAAAAATTCACACCCCTCTTTAGAAATCGCGGTTGAGGCCTTATGGCGTCAAGGTTTTCGGGTGTGAAAATTTATTTGAGAACGGATTGCATTTTTTTATGCCCGGATGTCATTTTTTTCCCAAAAAGGCATCTCCCGGTCTCTAAAAACGAAGGGAAACGGACAACCGGTCCGTTTCCCTTCGTTACACATTCAGGCGTTTTTTGTCAGAGCGGGGTGGCAGGGTAGAGGGCGTCCCACCAGGAGGGGTCGTCTTTCAGATAGCGGGCAAACCAGGCGAAGATGGTGTCTTGCCATTTTATGCGTTTGTCGTAGTCGAGGATATGGTGGTCCTGATCGGCAACCGCCACGAATGCCGTGGGTCGTCCGAGGAGTTTAAGGGCGGTGAACATCTGTATGCTCTCCCCTACCGGCACGTTGTTGTCTTTATCGCCATGCAGGAATAGGAGCGGAGTGTGTATTTTGTCAGCATTGTAGAGCGGGCTCTGCTTCACATAGAGGTCGGGATGGCTCCAGGGGTATGACTCCGCCATGGAAACTTCGCTGTAGGAATAGCCCCAGTATCCCTCGCCCCAATAGCTTGAATGGTCGCTGATGCCGGCGTGGGATATGGCCGCCGCGAAAATGTCGGTGACGGTCTGCAGGTATTGGGTCATGAACCCTCCGTATGATGCCCCGATACACCCTATTTTCTTATCATCCACGTATGGGTGCTGGCGGCAGAACTCTTTCGTGCCTTCGATGATGTCTTGCGCCACCCCTTCGCCGGCCGTGTTGACGTGGCGCGAAGAGAATTCCTGGCCGAAGCCCGTGGCTCCGCTCGGCTGGATCACATACACCACATACCCCTGCGCCGCGTATGCGTTGTGGGGATAGCGGCTTTCGAAGTTGCGGCTCGTTGGGCTGCAACCTCCGTAATAGTTAACGATGAGGGGATACTTCTTCGACGGGTCGAAATCCGGCGGAAGAAAGAAACGTCCGCAGATGGAGTCGCCACGCGAATTGACGAAATCCCATGCCTCGCACTTGCCGAGTTGCACGTCGGCTATATGTTCGCTTTTCGGGCTTGCGAGCAGGCGCGACTTGAGCGACTTGGTGTCGAGCGCGTAAAGGGCCAGCGGCGACGATGCGCTTTCTCCCATCCAGAGCACGGAGCGCCCGTTGTCGGCTACCGAGAAGGAGCTTACGTTCTCCTCCGGAAGGTTAATGGCGGCTATGGCCCCTGTGGCGGGGTTAAGACGGAACAGATTGACCCTGTCGCGGTCGTCGGCATTGAAATAGACCATGCCGTCGGCGCGGCTCCAAGCGAAATCGTTGACCGACGGATTGAACTCCTTCGTGAGCGGGGTTACGGTCTTCGTGGCCACGTCGATGAGGAAGAGCTGGTTGTCAACCATGCTCGGAATCCTCCCTTCCGGCACGTTCTTCCCGATGCCTCCGAGGGCTTCCGGCGAACCTGCGAGAAGCACCTTCTTGCCGTCGGGTGAGAACAGGGCCTTCCCGATGAATCCGTCCCCTTTCACCAATGTGTCGGCTTTCATTGTGGCGAGGTCGAGGATATAGAGCGCGTTGAGGGTGGTGGGACGCTTCTCCAGACGGCTTTGGCTCGTGCCGATGAGCAGGCGGCTCGAATCGTCGGAAATATCGTGGAGGAAGACGTTGCGGTTGCCGAAAGTAAGCGGAGAGGCAACGCCTGTGGCAAGGTCGAGAATCGAAAGTCGGCTACGGTTGCGCCAGCCCGGCTGGCGGTCTTCCGGCTGGATTATCTCATATACCCCCGGGTCCTCCTTACGCCCCTCTTCCGAGGAGGTCAGGATAAGCGATTTTTCGTCGGGTGTTATCGTTGCCCATGCATCGCCGGGGAGCGAGGCCGTCACAATCTGTTCCGCCCCTGTGGCAGCATCCACAGCCACGAGTTCCGTCCCTTCCACGTTGTAGCGCGTGAAGTAATAGCGCGAGCCTGAAGGCATCCACCGGAGATAGTCGGAGCGTTCCGCCACGGTCTTGCCGTCGGAAAGCGACACCACCTTATAGACGTGGCTCGTCTGGCCCCCGCGCCGGTTTGTGGCATATCCGTTGATCATATATTTCCCGTCGGGGGAAATGGCGGCGGAACTGATGCGGTTGCCGTGGAGCACGTCTTCGAGCGTGAACCTGCGTTTGCCGTCGTTCCTCGGCGTGAGGCAAGCGTCGTTGTCTGCCTTTAGTTCAACTTTCAGCGAATCAGCAGAGGCTCCGGGGAGGGAGACGTAGCGGATGTCGATGCGGTGTGTGGCCGGGCGCAGGGTGAGTTTGTCGCCGTCGGTCTTTTTCCCGTCGAGATAGGCGGTATAATTGCCGACCCCTTTCACAGAAAGAGTCGGGGTGGCGTAAGATGCATTTTCGAAGTTGAACGAGAGGATATGCACGGCGGGTGAATCGTATCCCGGAGCTGAGATTACGCCGTTCATTTTCGTGCCTTCCCCGGGGAGACGCAGCGAGGATGGGGCCGCTGAGATATTCTCGTCGAGAAATTTCTTGCCTTTTACATCCACGGAGTCAATCATCAGCGGTGTATGCACCGGAAACGGTCCGTAATAGTCGAACGAATCGACCTTCAGAATATCGGCGCCGGCGCTCGCCGCCAAGAGCGAAGTCATGCCGAAAACCATTAGTTTTTTCATATCGGGAGGTTAGTTGTGTTTCAATATGCAAAGGTAACTATAATTTCTTCCGAAAACAATCCGCCATTGTGTCCTTTTGTCATTGTTTGCCCGTGGAAACTGTTCGTTAATCATCAAAAATAGGTATTGAGGGGCGAAAATTTACCGATTCGTGTGTATTTCGCGGGGCTTTTGGAGGCAGTAATTTTGCAGTGTAAAAAACATATCTAAGAAATGACCGTCAAACACATCATGATCGCCACGGCGTTTGCCGCCCTCCTCTCCCCCCTCCATTCTTCGGCGCAGGAACATGCCGACACCGCCGGCTACAGCCGGTTCCGTTTCGGCAGTTACGGCGAGGTGGTAGCCTCTTTTAAAGATTACGGAATCAACCGTTTCCAGAAGGAGGGCTCCACCCGCGACCATCGCAACACAATCGCCATCCCCCGTTTCACTCTCGGGTTCGACTATAAGTTCACTCCGAAATGGATTCTCGGTGCGGAAATAGAATTCGAGGCCGGAGGCACAGGGACTGCCGTGGAACTCGAAGGCAACGAGAACGGCGAGTATGAAACAGAAATAGAGAAAGGTGGCGAGGTTGCCCTTGAGCAACTCCACATCACCCGGCTCATAGTGCCGCAGTTCAACGTCAGGGCCGGCCATATGGTTATTCCCGTCGGCCTCACCAACGCCCATCACGAGCCTATCAATTTCTTCGGCACCATCCGCCCCGAAAGCCAGACCGTTATGATGCCCTCGACTTGGCATGAAACCGGAATAGAAGTGTTCGGTACGTTCGGAAAAGGTTACGCCACATTCGACTACCAGGCAATGGTGGTGACGGGTCTGAACGCCAACGGTTTTGATCGCGACACATGGGTGGCTTCCGGTAAGCAGGGATTTTTTGAAAACGACAATTTCACTTCCCCCGGATATGTGGCGCGCATCGATTGGCGCGGGGTGCCGGGTCTGCGCACCGGCGTTTCCTTCTATTATTGCCGCAACGCAGGGTCGAACTCCGACAAGTCGCAGACCTACGCCGGCCTCGGACGCATTCCGGTGGAAATTTTTACCTGGGACGCACAATACCGCAACAAATATCTGGCGGCACGTGCCGATGTGACGTATGGACATATCGGCAACACCCGCGCGGTCAACGACCGCAACGGCCGTCTCCCCAACGCTTCCCCCTATAGCCGCCTTACCCCCGTTGCTAAAAATGCACTTAGCTATGGCACAGAAATCGGCTTCAATTTCGGCAACGTGTTTTCCATTGCAGGATGCCCCACACTTATGCCTTTCTGTCGCTATGAATATGTCAATCCACAGAAGGTGGTAGAGAAGCCCGCCACTGCCGACCGCCGCCTTGAGGTCAGCAAATGGACTGCAGGTCTCAACTGGTTCGCACTCCCCAACCTTGTGGTGAAGGCCGATTATTCCACCCGTCAGATAGGCACGTCGAAAGTATTCGGCACCGGTCCTTACACCAGCGAAAACGAATTCTCCATCGGCGTGGCCTACATCGGCTGGTTCTTCCGCCGCTGATTGGTCATTAGTCATTTAGTCGTTAGTCGTCTGACCAGTCAGACACGTCCGACCAGTCCGACAATCAACAACTGAAACTGACAACTGAAAACAGACAACGGACAACTGAAAACCGAAAACCAAAAAAAACAACAAATATGAAAATTTTAAAAACGATTTCACTCCTTTGCGGCGGTATGTTTCTCGCTGCGGCATCCCTCTCCTCTTGTGGCGACAGCAACGACCCCAAACCCGATGATCCCAACACGCCGACTGTAGATGCAAAAGACCTTGACTATTCAGCCGATAATGCGAAAAGCTGGGGCAACTATGCCGTGGCTGTAGCCAACCTCCTTGCCACCGACTCGAAGTCGCTCTACGATTCGTGGAATGAAAGCTATGAAGGGGGCGTTGCATTCAAAGACATTTTTAAGAACCACAATACCTCATCTTACGGAAGCGCAGTCAGCTGTATTGAGCAAATTCTTGATGGTTGCGCCGACATTGCCAACGAGGTCGGGACTTCAAAGATCGGTGATCCATATACGTTGTATAAGGAAGGTAAAACTGAGGAGGCTCTTTATGCCGTTGAATCCTGGTATAGCTGGCATTCTCGCGACGACTATTCCAACAACATATTTTCCATCCGCAATTCCTATTTCGGAAGCCTTGACAACACTGTTGCCGCAAACTCGATTTCCGCGCTGGTGAAATCTCTTGATGCCGATCTCGATACCCGTGCCGTTGCTGCCATTACCGAGGCATACAACGCTATCCTGAATATTCCGCAACCTTTCCGCAACAACATCGTATGCACGGAATCGGAGGCAGCCCAGGATGCATGCGAGGTGCTTGAAAATATGATTAATAGAGAACTCAAGCCCCTTTTGTCCAATCTTGACGCAAGTTACGACAGCTGTCTTGACGCCATTGTGACGAACTACGTCGATAACGTGGTGCTTCCTACCTACAAAGACCTTGCTGAGAAGAACGCAGCCCTTCTTGCCTCTATTCAGACGTTTGCCAAGACTCCGTCAAACAAGGCGTTTGAAGACGCTTGCAACGCATGGCTCGTTTCGCGTGAACCATGGGAGAAGAGTGAGGCGTTCCTCTTCGGTCCCGTCGATGCCCTCGGCCTTGACCCGAATATGGACAGCTGGCCCCTCGATCAGGATGCTATCGTAAACCACATCAATTCCGGCAATTTCGATGACCTCCACTGGGGTGAAGGCGACGACGAGGAAAAGGTAGAGGCCGCCCAGAACGTCCGCGGATTCCACACTCTCGAATTCCTCCTCTTCAAAAACGGCCAACCCCGCAAAGTCAACTGATTCCCGACAAGTCCTATAATAGTTTAAGGTTTAAAGTTTAAAGTTTAGATAAGTGCAAATGCCTATTTCGAAAATCCCATTAATCTATGGAATTATAATACTATTATCTAAACCTTAAACTCTAAACTTTAAACCCAAAAATAAAACTAACAACGTTTTGACACGAAAGTATTTGGCAATCATAACTGTCGCGGCTGTCCTTTCCTCTTGCAATGAGGATGGTCTCGATGTGCTTGACGTGGAAGTTCCGGCCGGCTATGAATTGTCGGCCGGGACATCGTCCATTTTCATGAACTCGTCGAAAGCCTACGACAGTCCCGCCGATTGGGTGAGCGGCACGTATTCCTCCCGCTTCATCCGCGGCGACAAACTTTATGACGACATGCGCACCAGCTCCAACGGTCTTGGCGGCGGTCTCGGTCCGGTGTATGCCGGCTACTCCTGTGGAAGCTGCCACAGCAACGCCGGACGCACCAAGCCTGCCGGATGGGCCGACAAAGGGTCGGGTCCCTACGGGTTCTCCTCGATGCTGGTCTATGTCACGCGCAAGAACGGGGCCTTCTTCCAGGACTATGGCCGCGTTATCCACGACCAAGCCATCTATGGGGTGCAACCGGAAGGGAAGCTGCATGTGGATTGGGACTACGAGACCTTCTCTTTCCCCGACGGTGAAACCTACGAGCTTGCAAAACCCACTTACACTATCACCGACTGGTATAAAGGAGAGATTGCTCCAGAAGACCTATTCTGCACTGTCCGCATCCCTCTCCGCCATGTAGGCATGGGGCAGATGATGGCTCTCGACCCTCTTGAAATCGAGGCCCTCGCGCGCAAGAGCAATTACCCTGAATACGGCATCTCCGGCCGTTGCAACTATATCACGGAGCGTGGCGTGAGATGCCTCGGGCTCTCCGGAAACAAGGCGCAGCATGCCGACCTTACGGTGGAACTTGGTTTTTCGAGCGACATGGGCGTCACCAACAGCCGTTATCCCGAAGAGATATGCGAAGGCCAGATTCAGATGTCGCAGGGCTCAATGATGGGGCTGCTCTACGACAAACTCGACATCTCGACCGAAGAGATGGAAAACGTTGACCTCTATCTCCAATGCCTCGGGGTTCCTGCCCGGCGCGATGTCAACGACCCTCAGGTGAAGCTTGGCGAGCAGAAATTCTATGAGGCCAAATGCCATCTCTGCCACGTCACCACACTCCATACGCGCCCGGGCGGAAGTACCCTGCTCAACGGTACACAACTCCCCTGGCTCGGCAACCAGACCATCCATCCCTACAGCGATTTCCTTCTCCACGACATGGGTTCGGAGATTATGGGTGTGGGTCTCAACGACAACTATGTGTCCGGCCTGGCAATGGGCAACGAATGGCGCACCACCCCTCTTTGGGGAATCGGTCTTCAGGAGAAGGTGAACGGCCACACATATTTCTTGCACGACGGACGCGCCCGCAATCTCGTGGAGGCGATAATGTGGCATGGCGGCGAGGGGGAGGCTTCGAAAAACCTCTTCCGCAAGATGCCCAAAACCGACCGCGACGCCCTCGTCCGCTTCCTCGAAAGCCTATAGGTTTAAAGTTTAGGGTTTAAGGTTTAAAGTTTAAGATTTAAGTCCTTAAAGACTCTAAAGTCCTTAAAGACCCTGCTTTCCAAAATAACAATTCCATATCAAGCAACATGAAAAAGATATTTCTAACTATACTTTCCTCCTTCCTCGCCCTCTCCGCTTCGGCGCAATATGACGCCGACACTGAGAACGGTGTAGTATCCTTTGCCGGACGCAAAGGGTTTGTCTGGCAAAGCGGCAACGGCAAGTTTGAGTTCAAACCCTACCTGATGGTGCAGACTGCCGCAGATTTCAACTATTACGATTCCGAAGGACTTGACCCGGCATACAACCAAGACAACGTCCATAACTCCGGCTTCTCAATCCCTTATGCCGTGCTCGGCTTCACGGGACGCGCCTTCGGCTTTATCACCTACAACCTTTCAATAAACGCCGCCGCCTCGGGAGGTGCGCTTCTTCAGCAGGCTTGGGCGGACATGAGGGTGTGCGATGAGTTCGGCGTGAGAATCGGTAAGTTCAAGACCCCCTTCACCCACGCCACCCTCACCACCCTCGGTGAAACCCTCTTCCCCACCCTGCCCGTTTCGCTCACCGCGCCGGTCATCCTTCCCCATTCCCTCAATGCCGTCACCCCTTCCATGATGACGGGGTTTGACCTCGGCGTGGAATTGCACGGTATGGTCAAGGATAAATGGGGCTATCAGGCGGGTATTTTCAACGGTACCGGTTCCGCCACCAACAGCGCGACGAAAACTTTCAGCGACGACTGGCATATCCCGTCGCTCCTCTACGCCGGACGCCTCACGTTCCAGCCTTTCGGCGTAATGCCCGCCACCCAAGGCAATCCCAACCAACTTAACCTCAACAAGCTGCTTATCGGTGCTTCCGCCTCTATCAATGTTGAGAGTGAAAACGAGAGCACTAACGATTTCCGTGCCGGTCTCGAAATGGCGTGGATGCACAACCGCCTCTACCTTGCCGGCGAGGCCTACTACATGCACGTAGGGTTTACCAAACGTCAGAAAATCGACGATTCTTTCAATTATTTCGGCGGCTATGTGCAGGCGGGTTATTTCGTCAGCGACCGTGTGCAACCCGCCCTCCGCTACGACTTCCTCGACCGCAACGGTCTTGACAAGGGAGGATTCCTCAATATGCCTGCCGTGGGCGTAAACTATTATTTCAAAGGGGTCAATCTGAAGCTTCAGGCAATGTATCGCTATATCGGACGCACCGGCCATAAGACGCAGCTCGACCGCGACAACGACGACCTCGGCCTGGCGCAGCATAACGCAACCGTACAGATTCAATATACCTTCTGATAGATATGCGCTGCTCTATTTCACTTGTTTTGCTGATGGCTGCCGCCCTCGCATCGTGCGACGACGGCAGAATCTATGACGAAGGGGGCGCTTCCGCCGGTTCCGAGGGGCTTACGGTGTCGATGCGCGGTGTGGTGTCGGGTTGTTCCGACTACGACCGTCTGCCACAATATTCCGTGGCCTTGGCGGCTTTCCGCGACGGCGACGATTTCGCCGTGTCTTCGAAACCCGTCGGCGACGGCGACGATGATGTCGTGTTGTCGAATATCCCGCTCGATGTCAACACTGTAGAAGTGTGCCTCATCGACAGGCTTCGCAAGAGGGTGATGACATTCGCCTCTACGGATGCTTCCGATGCATCAGGCAATGCTTTGATATTCAATATTGGAGAACTCGATGTGGCGATGTATCCCGCAATACAGCGCGAAGTTTTCTCAAGCTCCTGCACGCAGTGCCATGGAGCCACGGGACATGCGGCCGCCTCGCTCGACCTCAGGCCGGAGGCGTCGTACGACGATTTGGTAAATGCATCGTCGTCTGTGGTCGCCGGAGAGACTCGTGTAGTACCGGGTGATGCAGACGCGTCTGTCCTCTGGCAAGCGGTGGCAACGGATGTTTCGGCCTCGTGGGCGTTCAATCATGCCAATCTCCTCACCGACAATAAAAAGGATTTTATCAAAAACTGGATTAACAACGGAGCGAAATGATTAAAACCAAAATACTTGAGGCTTCTTCCGGAAAACATGAAGCCCACACTATAATTACAGTTGACAATTCCGCCCTTACCTTCGAGGAGCAACTCGAATCGGTAATGGAGCAATACGAAAGGTTAAGGGAGTCGCTGGGCGCGACTATGGTGCCGGTGTTCAGGCGTTGGTTCCTGAGCGATGCCGTCAACCAGCAGCCCTCGCTTCCGGCCGACGATGCCTGCGCCACGTCGATTGTGGAGCAGCCGCCGCTCGACCTTACGAAACTCGCCCTTTGGGTATGGATGGTGGAAGACGCGGAAGTGGCGCGGATGGACGACGGCCGATTCTCGGTGAAAGCCTTCGGACATACCCATATTTTCGAAGGGGGATGCGCGCGCCCGGGGATGGACCCTTACCACGCCATGCTCTTCATGCTTACAGCCACTGAAGAGGCGCTTCGCGAGAGGGAGGGGAGTCTGCTCGACAGTTGCGTGCGCACGTGGCTTTTCGTGCAGAACGTTGATGTGGATTATGCCGAAGTGGTGAAAGGACGCAACCAGGCTTTCGAGGCGCTCGGGCTTACCCCTTCCACCCGTTTCATCGCGAGCACAGGCATCGGTGGCCGACAGGCAGACCGCACGGCTGCCGTGGGGATGGATTCCTATTCCGTTATCGGCCTTAAAGAGGGACAGATGCGTCAGGTCAACGCCCCGGACCATCTCAACCCTACCTACGAATATGGCGTGGCGTTCGAGAGGGCCACAAGCGTGGATTATGACGACCGCAGCCACCTTTTCGTGTCGGGCACCGCAAGCATCGACAACCGCGGACAGGTGGTATGGAAAGGCGATATACGCCGCCAGACTTTCCGAATGTGGGAAAACGTGGAATCCCTTCTTAAGGCTGCTTCTTTCGGCTGGGAACACGTAGGCCAGATAATAGTTTATCTCCGTGACCCCGCCGACTATCCTGTTGTTAGTGCAATGTTTGCCGAGAGGTTCCCTTCCACTCCATACGTCATTGTTTATGCGCCCGTGTGCCGTCCGGGGTGGCTGATAGAGATGGAATGCATGGCCATGCATGCGTCATGAAGAGGATTGCGGCTATAGTTTATACGGCTGTTGTGGTTTCGCTTGCCGTAGCCACGTTTCTTTCGCCTGCGGTTTATGGCTCATGGTGGTTCATTTTGCTGTGGGTGGCGTTCGCAGGGGGGCTGGTGGCGGCTGCGGTCGTATCGCGTATGTGGTGTCGTCCCGGCGTGTTCCTCTTGCATCTATCGTTCATAGCCATGCTCGGCGGAGGATTACTGACGTGGCTCACCCGCGAGAAAGGCAGCGCAAGGATTCCCGAGGGGGAGTCGGTTAGTGCATTTGTGTGCGATGACGGCCGGGAAGCCCCTCTTCCGGAGGATATTAAATTGGAGCGGTTTGAGGTGTTGTATTATCCCGGCGGCGTTGCGCCACGCGATTATGTGTCGCATCTTTCCGTCGCCGGCAAGCCGTTCACCGTTTCTATGAACAATATTCTGGACCTACGTGGCTATCGCTTCTGCCAGTCGTCGTTCGATTCTTCGGGAGCCACCGTGCTCTCGGTAAACCATGACCCCTATGGGATGCCGCTCAGCTACGCAGGCTATGCGATGTTTGCCGTAGGGGGGCTTCTGGTGCTCGTCGCACCGCGTGGACGTTTCCGTATGCTGCTCCGTTCGCTTGTCGTGGTGGCGTTGCTGTTGGCGTCGGGCGGCGTTGGTGCGTCAGCCTCGAAGATTGCGGGTGTGCCGCTTTCTACGGCAGACAGTCTTAAAACGCGGCAGGTGGTATATGGCGGCAGGACCGTCACATTCAACACCCTCTCGCGCGATGTCGTGACGAAACTTTACGGCAAACCCTCCTACCGGGGGCTTTCTCCCGAGCAGACCCTCCTCTCCCTGCGCCTTTATCCTGGGGAATGGAAAAACGAACCCCTCTTGCTCGTAAAAGACCGCCGTGTGCGTGATGCTTTGGGGTTGCAGGGGAAATATGCCGCCTTGTCCGACCTTTTCGACTCTGTGGGCAATTACCGTGTCGAGCCGTTGTATGGGCGTCTTGGCGAGAAGGGTCGCCGCGCCGTGGAGGAACTCGACGAGAAAGTAGGTATAGTGCTGATGCTTTATTCGGGCGAACTGATAGTAACCCCCTCCCCTTCCGAAGAACCGTTGCCCGACTGGTGCGTGCGGCTGGAGCTCTTCTACAATGCCGTGCCTTTCTCGACACTAATCTTTATCCTTCTTTTTGTAGGTGCAATCTTTGCATTTCTTTCACAGTTGGGTATGCCGGTGTTGAGGAGGGTGGCTAAGGCGGTTCTTTGTGTGTCGTTGGGATTGTCGGTGGCATGTTTCGTCCTTCAATGGATTCTGGCGGACAGGCTCCCCGTTTCCAACACGTTCGAAACCCTCCGGTTTTCGGTGATGGTGCTTGAATTGCTTGTCCTGTTGTTTTCACGAGGCGGTGCGGTGCTTGCAGGTCTTGGAATGTTGTTTGCCGGGGCTTTGGCTCTTGTAGCGCATTTGGTGGAGGTGAATCCTGTGGTCACGCCGTTGATGCCCGTGCTTCATTCCTCCTGGCTGTCGCTCCACGTCTCGCTTGTGATGACGGCTTACTCGTTACTTGGCTTCACGTTTGTGATAGCTGTGATGGCGTTGGTGCGCCCCTCGACAGGCGAACGTATGCGACGCCTGTCGTTGGCGATGCTTTATCCCGGCGTATGGCTTTTGGGAATGGGTATATTTTCCGGCGCGGTCTGGGCCGACGTATCATGGGGACAATACTGGTCGTGGGACCCCAAAGAAACCTGGGCGTTGATAACGATGCTCACCTACGCCGTCCCCCTCCACGCATCCCTGCGTTGGCTTCGCACCCCGCGCAACTACCACCTCTATCTGCTCTTCTCCATCCTCACCGTCGCCATGACCTACTTCGGCGTCAACCACCTCGACTCCCTCCACGCCTACAACTAATCCCCCATAATTTTAGGAGGCCGGTACCCCTTTTATCTTAGAAAGTACCTGATTACTTTATCACTAAGGTCCATATTCGTGTTATATATTCATTCTGGCAAAACGGTTTCCCAATGACCGTTTTTAGAATGGCCTATCCAGACTATATTATTGGACTTTAGCCAGCGTTTGAGAGTTGAAGTTGAAATTCCCAGTATTTCAGAAAGTGCAGCTTTCGTGATTGTGGGGTTCATTCTAACTGCTTCTAATAATTTTTGGGGTTCATGAACCTCTTGTGTTCTTTTTAGGGAGGCTTTTTTCTTGTTTTGGGGTTCATTTTGGGGTTCAGCTACTGTGTTAGGGGGTGTTTTTGTGTCTGTCTGAGGAGTTTCTTGGTCGGTTTGGGGTTCAGGAGTGTCAATCAGGTCGGCATAGAGTTCGAGCATTGCTTTTACGTCTTGCTCGTGACCTCCGGTGGAGAGGGTTAGGACAGTGCGGTCAACACCGTTTTTGTGTGTTTCCTCAATGGTGACAGGAGTGTGATAGACCTTTTCCCAACGTTTGCAGATGCCGCTTAGACCACTGCCGGCTCGTTCTCCGAATTCTATCAGTGAAAAAATCTTCAGCATGATTCCGTTGCGAGGGTCTGAAATGCCTCCTTCAATGGCATCTGATATGGATATACGCACTGTCCCCGGATTTGAGAGGCGATAACCGTCTTCCGATTTTTGAATTACCAACCCTTGACGGCCATAGAAATCAGCATGTACGCAAGCGTTGGTTATGGCTTCTCGGAGTAGCTTATGAATCGGAGTATCGTCAACACGTAGGTTTCCTTTCAGCACAAATGGGATCTTTAGCCCTTGCTGCATACGATTCAAGGCTTCAATTACGAAGTCGAACACGTTGCCGCTCCAATCGCCGGAGGTGGAGACGATGCGGTCGGTCCAACGTGTCGCTCCCAATGAGCGATTCTCTTGATAATCGAGAAAGTAGTTGGGAAACTCACGGGTAATCTCGTACTCATAGCCGAACATTAATAGGCCGGCAGCAGTAGGATGATACTTGCCGTCCTCGCCGATTCCGATTGCTCCAATCTTGCGCAGGAACATTTCGTCGTCCTCGTTGTTCCAAAGGTGGTTAATATGGGTTGAACGGAAGAAGTTGCGGTAGTGTTTGACTGTCTTCATGCAGAACACCGAAATATCCATCTTGTCGAGCACCTTTGCATCTTGTGTTACGAAAGAGGCATCGCGGAACATGAGCGACATCTCTTCGAGCGAGCAATGATAATCTCCTTCATGGTTGCGACGGTAGGTTCCGGATTTCGGATCCATACCGACATATATAGGACGGGCAGCGCGTTCGGCACGCGGGACCCGCACCACCAGAATGGTTTTACCATCTATCTGTTCAATCTTCACCATGCTTCGGGTGAGGATGTTGGCACTGATTCTTCAGGGTTTATTTGGAGCGGGGTTTGTGGGTGCGGGCGTATTGGGAGGGGGAGACGCCGTACGCATTTCCGGCCTCGCGAAAGGCATCTACATCGTCAATGGCAAGAGAATCATGGTATATTGATTTTTTGGACCACCTTGTATTCCCTGTTTGGACCACCCCGTTACCACCTTGTGTGATAGGTGTTTGACTTGCCGGGGTGGTCCAAATTATTTTTTTATTGTGATTGCCGGGGGAAAAGGTTTGCAGATGTCGGCGGCGTTGGCTATCTTTGCAGACGAAACGATTAACCATGACAAAAACTATCCGTATTTATGGGAAGAGATTCCGCACGAATCCCTTTTAGAAGGGAAACCGCATTGTTCCTGTTTCTGATCTTGCTTGCGAGCGCGTTGGCACAGACTGTTGTCAACGGAATCCCTTGGTATGACCAAAACGGCCGTCCTGTTAGCGCCCATGGAGCCAATATTATTAAGGAGAACGGCAAATATTATATGTTCGGCGAATTTAAAACCGATTCCGCCAATGTGTTCACCGGCTTCAGCTGCTATTCAAGTCCTGACCTGGCGCAATGGAAGTTCGAGGGTATGGCCTTCGAGCGGCAGGACAGCGGCAGGATGGGTCCCGACCGAGTGGGGGAACGTCCTAAGGTTTTGCGTTGCCCTGCCACGGGGGAATACGTGATGCTAATGCACACGGACAATCTCAAATACAAAGACCCTTGCACCTGCTATGCCACAAGTGAGAACATCGCCGCCCCTATAAGTTCCGGGGTCCCCTGCTCTATAAAGGGAAGCCGGTGAAGAAATGGGATATCGGGTCATTCATGGATGACGACGGGCGAGGATATCTGCTTGTTCATCACGGTTCAATTTATAGGCTTGCGGAAGATTTCCATAGCCTTGATTCATGCATGGCGAGCGGGGTGAAAGGTGTTGGTGAAAGTCTCGCCATGATGAAAAAAGACGGGATATATTATTGGATATCGTCACACACTACTTCGTGGGAGCGCAACGACAATATGTACTGGACTTCTGCATCACTCTCCGGCCCGTGGACATACCGTGGCGAATTTTGTCCTTCCGGTTCGCTTACGTGGAATTCCCAATGTTCTTTTCTGTTGCCTCTCAACAACGGGGAATGGATGTATATGGGCGACCGTTGGTCGTTCCCCCGTCAGCGACAGGCCGCAACCTATGTGTGGCTACCGGTAGAGGCTTCGGACAGTGTCATGGCGATTCCTTCCTACATGGAGTCATGGAAAGTATCGGCCGGCAAGCCCGCTCCCCTTTCGCTGCGTAAGATAGCCGACGGACGTACCCTTCTCCGTCCCGGAGACGAATACAGCATTCCTTTCAAGGGTAGCCGTATAGGCATCACAGGGAAATCGGACAAAGGGAGCGGCTATGCGGAAGTTTCGATTGCAGGGAAAGACGGCAAAGAGGTTTTCCACACCTATATAGATTTTTATTGCCACGAAATAGATATGCCTGACGGCAATCCGGATAAAAAATCGCTTACGGAAGGATTGAAATGGTTGTCGCCTGTATTGCCCCACGGCTTATATACCCTTACAGTGAAGTGTTCCGACATGAAACCCAACTGGACCGACAAAAAACGCATCATTTATGGAAGCAAGGGCCATAAGGTGGAGATTACAGGCATAGTGGCGCCAATCACTGATTTTTGAGGTAAAAATTAAGCTGTCTTAACAAAAAATCAATAAAAAGTGAAATTTTTTATATGTTTTACAACATAATTCAAAAACATTTATTAATTTTGCAGCGTTAATTATTCAGAAAGGTAAAAGAGAGAAGACCGAAGAGTCGGTCATTATTAAGCTGAGGTTCTTTCGATCCGATGCTTTTTACAGGTTTTTAGGTTTTTTAATTTAGTTATTATGGTTAAACTATTCAAGAAAGCCGCCAATGCGTTCGTAACGGTAAACTATTGCCTTGCACGCACGGAGATTTACCTCCACGAGGCAAATCGCAAATAAGGCGGAAAGATTTTGGTAGAGGCCATATTTACCTCTACAGGTTGTTTTGTTAATTTTAACTACGCGTTCCTTGAGAAAGGGGCGTTTTTTTTATGCCTAATACTGAAATATCTGAGAATTAGATAAGTTATTAATAGTTAGTTTTAAGTTGGTTATAGCTTCTTGAGAAGGCAATTGATAAATAAAAAGATTTTTCATCAGTGTGCATTGCAAATAAGGAATAATTTGATTAATTTTACGCTTATCACGTCGGCTGATTTGAATGGCAACCCGAGGTGGATAAAACTTAAACCCTGTAATATCAAATTGTTCTAACCTTGGTAAAGGTATGTCATACATTAAATCCTTTATACAATTTGTGTCAATTATAAAAGGTGGTTGTGTTTCGCTCAAAATGATGTTAATGGCTGTATTTATCTCTGTCTCCTTTTGGGCGTTCCCTTCTGCCGCTATTGACCGATATGAGAATATGAGTATCCGTAACTTCAGGCATGGAGACGGAATAGTGGACGCGTGGATAAATTGTATGATGAAAGATTGCGACGGTTTCATGTGGTTTGGGACTTTGAGCAATGTGTTGCGCTTTGATGGAATCGGCACTGAGTGTTATACGTTCCCTCTAGGTGAGAAGGCAGGTGTCAACAAAATATTACAGAACGTCAGAAAAGAGATTCTTGTAGGTTGTAATAATGGCATATGGAAGGTTAATCCAAGGAATAAGTCGCTGGAGAGGATATATGCTGGAATAAAAACTTCTGTCAAAGATATGACGGACTATGGTGATGGGATTCTTGTTTTGGCATCTGATGCCGTTTACTCGGTTACGCCTGACGGCAATATAAAGAAAACCGGGATGGGCAGTGGAGAATATTTTTCTGTAGTCAGAGGTGACCATAATGAATTTTACCTTCTTAAAAGCTACGGAATATTGCTATGTTCCGGTGGCGGTGTGACAGATTTGGGGAATGGCAATATCAGCTACCGTTTTACGTGTATGACAAGTCTTGGTGATTATCTGTTGTTGGGAACAGACGGCGGCGGACTGTATAAGTTTGACAAGAAGACCAGATGTTTTAGCCATTATCTTGATATTGGCAACAACGATGTCTCGTCACTGTCTTCAAACATGGATATCATTGTTGTTGGCACCACTGGAACGGGTGTGGCCATAGTTCCGAGACATACACATGAAGGAATCTTACATATAGATTCAAATCAAGATGAAAAAGGGCGTCATCTGGCATTTGACGGTGTCAAGGATGTTTTCATCGACAACCTCAATATTATTTGGATTGGTTATACAAGGAATGTCGGGTTTGATTATATACAATTCAACAACAAGGCTTTCAATCCATTTGCCGGCAGGGATAAGCTTCCGGGGGATATTGAATTCTCCAGAATCTTTGTCAACGATTCCGTGAAGCTGTTCGGGTCGTTCAACGGTGTATATTCAGTTGACAAATCCGGTGTCGCCAGACATTATTCTTTCCCAAACCTGTTAAGGAATATCGACAAGGAGGTAAAGTGTTTCTTCAAATTCGGCAATGACATTCTGGTCGGCACGACAAGTGGAGTATATACTTACGGGACAGACAGCGAAGCACTCAAGCTGTATGGAAATTATCCGGACCTTTCCAACAGGAGTATAAATATGATATCATCGTTGCCTGATGGAAGCATGCTTATTGCCTCTGATTCGGGAATTGTCAGACTTGACAGTGGCGGACATATTGAATGTTATTCCACTTCAAACTCGGAATTATCGTCAGATATTGTCAAATATATTTTTGTTGACAGAAAGGAACGTGTGTGGGTAGCCACATCGGAATCAGTACAGCTGTTTGATTTCAGACACGGCTGTTTTAAAGACTCCGGAAATCTCTTCAAAGATATTGTGCCGGTCACATTTATGACAGAAGACAACGATGGCGGCATTATTGCCATAAAAAACCGTCAAAGCGCGTTTCTTATAAAAAGCAGTGGCAAAAAGAAAAGAATCTGTTCAACAAAGGATGCCGAATATCTTGGGCTATTTATTGAGAAAGTTCTTCAAGACAGACACAAAAATTACTGGTTTATCGGCTCCCGCGGCGTAGTCAAGGGAAATCCGTCATTGTCATATTATACCCTGTTTTCTTCCACGGAAGGTTTTATAGAGCCGTATTCCAACGACGGGCAGATTCATAACGATACACTGTGGGTGACAACACCCAAGGGTGTGCTACACACTGATATCAATTCCACAATCTACTGGTCTCCCACAAGGATTACAGACATTGTTGTAAATGGAGAGTCAAAAATCGGGGATTTCTCTGAGGCTATCGAATCAGGTGGATATATAAGCCTTTCAGAAGATGACGACATCGTTACATTTAAGTTTGCCACCCTGTCTTATGATATGCCAAGCCGTATGATATATGAATACAAACTTGAAGGTATTGACGATGAATGGAAGATTCTAAGGGGTATCAGCAGTGTGAGTTATAATAACCTCCGTCCCGGCGAATATTGTTTTGTCGTACGCAAGCAGATGGACAATTCAAGCATATCGCAGATTCACATAAGGGTCAACGGCAGCCATCCATGGCCTTATTATATTGTCGGCCTGATTGCCATTATGGCGGTCATTTACATTGGTGTGCTGTTTATGAGGCAGCGTAAAATGGGAGAAAGTAAGAAGGAAGTGGAAAAACCTGTGGAGCTATCCGGGGATAGTTCGCAAGAAACGGAAAAATATCGTTTTAACAGGCTTGATGAGAAAGTTGCCGATGATATTACGCAACGATTGAAAGAGTATATGAAATCGGAACGTCCGTATATGAATCCTGACTTGAAACTGATAAATGTGGCCGACAGGATTGGAGTCTCGCCTCAGATACTTTCGCAAGTATTGAACACTTGTCTCAATATAAGATTCAATGACTATATAAACCAGTTCAGGATTGAAGAGTTTAAGGAGACTATCGATTCAGAAGACAGAAACAAATATACATTGCAGTCGTTGGCCAAGCAATGCGGGTTTAGCTCGTATTCCACCTTTTTCAGATCGTTCAAGGAACAGACCGGAATGACTCCCAACGAATATATTAAGGGAGCATTAGCGGAAAATGAAGATATCGCTGCTCATAATTCATCTCAAACAATTATTTGACAACCTTGTTGATTTAGTTCTAAAGTATTAATAGTAATCAATATCCATATTTTTGATATTTCATTGGTTCAAATGACATAGAGTTGGTTGTAAAAATATTTGACTAAAGTTTGATATAGCCTAATTTTGTATCGGTCACAGTGAACCTGCCAGTCCGGCAGGCATCTGTTGCCATAGGTTTTATTAACTTTAAAATTAATATTTATGAAACTAACCTACAAAAATGTGAAGGAGAGAGTCGCCTGTGCTTTTACCTTTCTTCTTGCCACATTCCTGACGATGTCGGCACAGACCAATGTATCGGGCATAGTGGTTGACGAGAAGGGAGAGGCTCTGGTCGGCGCTTATGTTGTGGTTAAAGGGATGCCAAAGACCGGTACCGCCACAGATGTTGACGGCGCGTTTATTTTGACAATGCTGGAGGGATACGACGAAATCTCGGTTTCCTGTGTCGGATATAACGGGAAGACCGTGAGGACCGGCGGAAAAAGCAATCTGAGAATAATCCTTGACGAAAACACAGCCAACCTGGAAGATGTGGTTGTTATAGGTTATGGTACGACAAAGAAAAGTGACCTTACCGCCGCTGTCTCTTCTGTAAAAGGAGATGCCATACGTGCGTCTGCGACAACTTCCCTGACCGATGCGTTGCAGGGGAAAGTAGTCGGTATGGATGTCATGTCGTCCAGGGAAGACGGAGACAACCGTGAAATCCATATACGCGGCGTGCGTTCGCTCAATGCCGGTAACGCTCCGCTCGTGATTGTGGACGGTGTCCCGGGGTCGTTTGATGTGGTAAATACTTCAGACATTGCATCAATAGAAGTACTGAAAGATGCGTCAAGCGCAGCCATTTATGGGTCGAGAGGGGCCAACGGTGTGATTATCGTGACTACCCGTAGAGGGCAGTCGAAAGGCACAACAATCAGTTATGATGCATTCGTAGGACTAAACAAACCTCACTTCATGGATATGATGCAAGGAGAGGACTTTGTACAGATGCGGCGGGATTCCTACAAGATTGCAAACAATCTGTGGGGGCAGCCTGTGGATGACAGTAAAATATTCTCCGATATGGAACTGGATATGATTTCCAAGGGGGAATACTACGACTGGCAGGACCTTGTGTTCAGGGACAGTTCTGTTCAGCGGCATAATATATCAGTCAGTTCCGGCAACGAGCGGACACGGTTCACCGTATCGTTCGCATACGAGGACGTGAACGGCTACAACAGGAACAACGATGCGAAGAAGTATTTCCTTAGCTCGGCGATTGACCATAAGATAGCATCCTGGATTGACATGGGCGCCACAATAAGACTAAGAAAAAGGGACCACAGCGGAGGGGCATCCTACGGACAGGCGTTATTCTATGGCACGCCTCTTTGCCGTCCCTATGATGAGGAAGGCAATATTATCCAATACCCTAATCCTCAGGAGGCGGCTGTGAATATTCTTGCCGACTATCAACCGGGCCGGTATGCATCGGATACGAAGAGCGCCAACGCAGACATTGTTCTGTCTCTTAATATCCATCCGTTTAAATGGCTTAGACTCGTCAGCAACTTCGGCTATCAGTACAGTGATTGGAACAAAGGGTATTTTCACAGTTCCGACTCGTTCCAAGCCAACGGTGGCTTGAACAGGTCGGGAAAGGCAAGTTCAAACTCTTACGCTTTGACTTGGAACAACACCCTGACTTACGATAATTCATGGGGAGCACATGGTCTGACCGCCGATGTAATTTCCGAAATATACAAATATGACACTGACAATATTAGTGCTGACGGTAAGAACATATTTGTAGAGAACCTATCGTATAACAATCTTGGCAATAATACGGAGAATATCAAAATTGGAAGTGGATATTCCGATTGGTCTCTCGCTTCGTTCATGGGTCGTGTAAGATATGATTATGACGGACGGTATCTCGCTAACGTGTCAATACGTACTGACGGCTCTTCCCGACTTGCCAAAGGGCGAAAGTGGGCCACATTCCTTTCCGGCGGCGTGGCATGGAGAATCTCGCAGGAACGATTTATGAACGATATCGACTGGATTACGAACCTTAAGTTACGCTATGCGTATGGCACCGTGGGTAATCAAGCCATTGATCCGTATTCTACTCTCGCTAATCTTGGGAGTTATCCTTATAAATTCGGAAATGACGGTACGGGAGGATACGGATATCGTCCCGACAAACTGGTCAATCTGGATCTTGGGTGGGAGAAAACACATACCCATAACGTGGGGATTGATTTCGGATTCTTTAATAATCGCATCAGTGGTTCTATAGAATATTATGATACGAGAACCGATAATCTTCTCATGCAAAGGCAGATTCCAACCACTACAGGGTTCTCCAGAATATGGCAGAACATAGGCAAAACAAGGAACAATGGAGTGGAAGTGGCTTTGAGCGGAGTCATAATCAGCAACAGTAATGTTCAGTGGGAAGCGAATCTCGGTTTTTCATACAATAATAATAAAATTGTGGAACTCACAAACGGTAAGAACGATGATATAACCAACAAATGGTTCATCGGCAAGCCGATAAATGTGATGTATGACTATGTCAAGACCGGCATCTGGCAGACTTTCGAATCAGAGGAAGCTTCCCGCTATGGGAGAAAACCAGGAGATGTGAAGATTCTGGACACTACAGAAGACGGAGTTATCTCAGCAGCCGACAAACAGATTCTCGGAAGCAGAGACCCCAAGTTTATCACATCCTTGGGAAGCTCGCTTAAATGGAAGAATCTCGATTTCTCATTCAACATGTCGGGACGATGGGGGCACATGATTCATCACGATGGATATGGATGGCATGTGATACTTACGGGCACACGTTGGGTGGCGGATGTGAATTATTGGACCCCTGACAATCCATCGAACGATTATCCCAGAGCTGACGCTACATGGGCTGACCAACGTGAGCTTTGCGGGAACATGAAGGGCGACTATCTAAAAATGCAGGACCTTACGGTTGGATTTGATTTCGCTCCATACGTCAAAAAGGCGCTCCCGATCAGCAAACTTCGTCTGTACGTGCAATTGAGAAACGCGTTCTATATCTATCGCGCGGCGAAAGAGAATATTATCCCGGAATCCCCTTCGATTGAATCCACTGTACCAAAAAGTTATAACGTCGGAATCAACCTTACATTCTAATCTTAACACAATTTGATTTTATGAAACTAAATAAAATATTATTATCGTTGGGTGTATTCTCGGCGATGGTGTTGTCGGCATGCGACAGTTTTCTTGAGGAACATCCCAAAGGGTCGGTCAACGACAACTATGCCTTGACACAGGAAGGAGCCGAGGCGGAGGTCATTTCCCTTTATCAAATCAATACCACTCTTCTTGAGGAATTGTTTATGGTCGGCGAGCTTGGCAACGATTTGCTTGCATACGGTGGAAACGTCAGAGATTACTGGAAAGGTCTCATTCAGTATGACGAGACATATATGTGCGACAACACGAGCAACGAAGGGTTATGGAAATGGCTGTATGTGGGTCTCGCCACTGCAAACACTGCAATAGAGTCGATAGACAACGCCGCTTTCGCAGATGCAGACAAACGGGATGAACTACGGTCGGAGGCACACGCACTCAGGGCATTTTATCTTTTCCAGATAGTTGAGACTTACGGACCTGCCGCCTACTTCTCGGAAACCCCCATAAAGAGCCCCGGGGCAATCAAGGCCGACCAGCCCGGGATTGGCACATTCTATAAAAGAATCCTTCAGGACCTTGACATCGCAGACAAGGCTCTCAAAAAAGTCGGCGAGATGCCCTCCGGAAGTTTTGGAAGGGTAAACCTCGGGGTCGCGAAAGCCTTGAGGATGAGAACGCTCATGTCTTTGGCTGCATACCCTCAAGACATAATCACCGGAGCCGGAAAGACAGACAGCAGGCAATGCTATACAGAGGCCGCCTCAATAGCTTCCGACCTAATCTCCAATTATGGATACAGGCTGCAGGATAATTTCGCGTCTGTATTTGCCCCCTCCACAATAGAGAACAGTGAGATTATATGGTCCATTCAATATGGCAATTCCGTTTTTGACAGCCAGAACAATTACATTCACCGATACTTTGTGTCGCAAGTGAACCGTTCTGTACGGTCATATTCAAAAACGATTGACGGACTTCAGGCACACAGCGTGTTCTATGGTCGTGAATACCGTGCGGTCATGCCGTCTTATTACTTTATCAAAGTCTTTGACAAATATGATGGCAGACGTGACGCGACCTTCATAACGGGCTACTGCCGCACGGCAGACTGGAATCTCCCTCCTGACTTTAACGACACGATACTTGTGCGGTCTCTTGATGTCTTGCCGAAAGAAATCAAGGATTCTTATGAATCAAGAGGTATAATATGTGATGATGTGGCCGATGTTTATGACATTGCCTCCGGCAAAGTGATTGACAATTCAAATGTCAGGAGTTGTGCCAACATAGTGACAAAATGGCTTGACAACAGCCGGTTCACGGCAAAGCAGGAATATTCGTACAAGGATGCAATACTGATACGTCTTGGAGAGGTTTATCTGACTCTTGCGGAAGCCAACATACGGCTCGGCAATGCCTCAGAGGCTGCCGCCGCAATAAAGGAGTTGCGCAAAAGGGCTTTGATTCCCGGGCATGAAGACGCCCTGGAAGTCCGGCCACAGGATATGACAATAGAATTTATAATTGATGAATGGGCACGTGAGCTCGGAGGCGAGCTGTTTCGATGGCAGATGCTTAAGAGATGTCTTGACAAGGAGGCATTCTGTAAATGGATAAAAGAGAAAAACCCCGATACGTATCCCTCGAATTCTGGTCCTGGGATTGGAATCAAGCCCTATCACATAAACCGTCCGGTGCCGCTCTCTGTAATCAATAGTTACAAAGCCATGGACATGGATTTCAAACAGAATGAAGGATACATAAACTAACATGCAGATATAATTATGAAGAGGATATTTTTATTAGCGATATGTGTTATTTTGTTGTCTATCGGACATGGCTTTGCCACACCTCCCATTACACCGGCATGGGCATTCCGTCATGTGGTCTGGGAAGACAGTCTGAACACCACGGAGGGTGCCATGGGAATAGTGAACGGGTACCTGGAACACAATATTCCGGTCGGGTCCGTTATTATCGACAGCCCATGGAGCACATCCTACAATGATTTCAACTGGGACCGTAAACGTTATGCAGAGCCCGGGAAAATGGTCGGCTATTTTAAAGACCGGAATGTAAAAGTGATACTCTGGCTTTCTGGGGCAGTGAATTATAAATGCAAGGACACGGCGCTTGACAAATCCGCGACCTACGATGAAGCTGTAGCAAAGAACTATGGAATCAACGGGAGCCGTCTCGGCAGGTGGTGGAAAGGCGAGGGGATACATATCGACTTTACCAATCCGGATGCCAAGGACTGGTGGTACAGGCAACTCGACAAAGTCTTTATCGACGGAGTGTATGGCTGGAAAGTAGATCAGGGAGAGTTCTGGTTTGGCGATACCATCGACACGTCTGCCGGCAAAATGAGCAATGAAGAGTTTCGCCCGTATTACTACGACGCCATGTATGATTATACCGTGAGAAAGAATCCCTCAGGAATAATTATAGCCCGCCCTTATTCGCATCAGGGAGGATATGCCGCAAGTGTCGGGAAACTCAACATGGGCTGGTGTGGCGACTTTTCAGGAGACTGGAGCGGCCTGAAGCTACAGATCGACAACATATACAGGTCTGCGGAGAAAGGATACGGCTCCCTTGCCTGCGAGGTTGGTGGCTTCTTCCAGGCACGCTCCTCAAAGATTCAGCTCATAAGATACGCGCAGTTCGGATGTATGACCGCCGCCATGATCAACGGAGGCGAGAATGGTGCGTTCTCAAATCATCTACCATGGTGGCATGACAAGGAAACAGAAGGAATATACAGGAAATGTGTGGTGTTGCACGAAGAACTTGTGCCATATCTGTTCTCTTCATCTGTCGATGCAAACATTAATGGCGGATCAATCCTGAAGGACGTGGATTTCGAGGCTGAAAGCCACATGCTGGGAAATGCGCTTTTCACGAAAGCGATTACCTCAGACAATGGGGAAGTGGAGTATCGGCTCCCCGCCGACAGTGAATGGGTTGACTGTTGGTCAGGACAGATTTTGGCGGGAGGCAGCAAGATAAGGCACGATTACCCGATAGGGGAATTCCCTCTCTATGTAAGGCGTGGAGCCGTGATACCCATAGAGGTCTCTGAAGGCTCTTTCTGGTGTGCCGGATGCCCTGTTGACAAAAGCCTGCGCTCCTTTGTGATATATCCAGCGGGGAAAGTGTCAGAGAAGTTTCATCTTCCTAAAGGGGAAGGGACAGAATATGACGACTACACCGTTTCGTTCGATTCATCATCCGGTGCCCTTACCGTTGACTGTCCGGCAAAAGAAAAGATAAATATCGTGATAAAAGGTATAGAAAACGTGCGTAAGGTGGAAAATGCCACGTCATGGAACTATAACCGGAATAATAGAGAACTCACCATCCTGGCTGAGGGGAAGAATATAAGAGTTGGTGTCGCTCAATAATGAGGTGTTGCTTCATATGAATCCGGTTCGTAGCCATTATGTGTGATTTATATGAGTATTTTTAATACAGGTTAGGTCTGATTGGTATAAAATGGTTGTTTTACTTGACATAGGCAAACATTTTTCATGTTGCCTATGTCTTTTTTTCTAATTTATTTTTTTGTAAGATGTGGAAGACTTCATTTTTTAGTGCTATATTTGCAGATGAATCAAATGTGACAATAAAATCATCATACCCCATAACATGAAACTATCCTTGACTAATATCCTGAAGAGTGTGGCTGTAGCTGCTGCCGCATTCCCGGTTTGCGCTTTCGCACAGAACCTTCAGAAAGGCGACTACGGCTATCTTTATTGCCACATGAGCGGCGACGGCGAATGGACGGCTTATGCCTTAAGCCGCGACGGTCTTAACTTCCATGACCTCATCGACGGCAAGCCGGTGTTCGACCCGAAAGAACATGCCCGCATTGAGGGCGGAACACGCGACGCCTACATCACACGCAAGCACGACGGCTCCGGCTATCTGATGGTCACGACCGACATGAACGTCGGGAAAAGCAAGAAATGGCATAACTACGGCATCGACCTTCTGCGTAGCGACGACCTTATCAACTGGGAATCGACGACGTTCGATTTCCGTAAAGGTGCCGAGATTTTCTGCGACCCGGAATCGCCCGACCCGTATAAGGACTATTCTTCCATTGTGCGCGTCTGGGCGCCACAGATTTTTTGGAATCCCGAATACGTCTGGCCCGACGGCAAGAAGGGGGGATATATGATTTACTATTCCCTCTGGAATCCGGAGGGCGGCGAAGAATATGACCGCATGTATTATTCCTATGCCGACGAATCGTTTACGAAACTCACGAAACCGCGTCTGCTTTTCGACTGGGGATATGCCACAATCGATGCCGATATCAACTATCTTGACACCGACGGCCTTTACCACATGATGATAAAGAAGGAGGGAGGCACGCCCGGTATATTCACCTCCACAGCCCCTGCACTCCACGGTCCCTGGAGCGAACCCGACGAGACGGATTATGTAGATTTCGAGGGCAACAAGAAATGCGAGGGCGTTTCTGCCTTCCAACTTTTCGGCGACCCTACCTGGAGGATTGCGTATATCGAATACTCTTCGAAGCCGAAACATTACCGCATCTGTGTGGCGGATGAAAATATGCGCAACTTCCGCGACCCTCAGGACATCCGCGGCGTGGCAGCCCCGCAGCACGGCTCGTTCATGCGCCTCACCAAGGAGGAATATGACCGTCTTCAGAAATGGTCAGACTCCAAAAAGTAATCGGCGATTATATAAAGACTAAAAAGCGGACCCGACAGCGAATGCGGGTCCGCTTTTTTTACTCCTTAAAAAAGAGAAAAACTATGGGCCGTATTAGAGATATAAATACCTCTTTGTTGCGGGAAAGTGAAAATTTATGTAATTTTGTGGGCGAATTATACTTATCATCGATAAATCATTATGAAGAAGGTATTGCTACTCGGTTCCGGTGCCCTTAAGATTGGGCAGGCGGGCGAATTTGACTATTCCGGGTCACAGGCACTGAAAGCCTTGCGCGAGGAGGGAATCTCCACGGTGCTTATTAATCCCAACATCGCCACCATCCAGACTTCGGAAGGTGTCGCCGACCAGGTTTATTTCCTCCCTATCACCCCTTATTTCGTCGAGGAGGTAATAAAGAAAGAACGTCCCGATGGAATCCTTTTGGCTTTCGGAGGTCAAACCGCCCTCAATTGCGGAACGGAGCTTTATCTTAACGGTACTCTCGAAAAATATGGAGTAAAGGTGCTCGGCACTTCGGTAGAGGCAATCATGATAACCGAAGACCGAGACCTTTTTGTAAAGAAGCTTAACGAAATCGATGTCAAGACCCCGGTTTCGCAGGCAGTCGAGTCCATTGAAGATGCCGTAGAGGTGGCACACCGCATCGGCTATCCTGTGATGGTGCGTTCCGGCTATGCACTGGGAGGCCTCGGTTCCGGCATTTGCACCAACGACGAGGAATTCCGCACACACTGCGAAAGCGCCCTCGCCTATTCCAAGCAGATTCTCGTTGAGGAAAGCCTCAAGGGCTGGAAGGAAATAGAGTTCGAGGTTATCCGCGACGCCAACGACCATTGCTTCACGGTGGTCCCGATGGAAAATTTCGACCCCCTCGGCATCCATACCGGCGAATCTATCGTCGTGGCTCCCATCGTCTCCCTATCCAAGGAGCAGATAAAGATGCTTGAGGATATCGCCACAAAGGTGGTGCGCCATATCGGCATCGTCGGGGAATGCAATATCCAGTATGCTTTCAACGCCGAGACCAACGACTACCGTATAATCGAAATCAACGCCCGTCTGAGCCGTTCTTCCGCGCTTGCGTCGAAGGCTTCGGGTTATCCCCTTGCGTTTGTGGCTGCGAAGCTCGCCCTCGGCTATACCCTCGACCAGATCGGTGAGATGGGCACACCCAATTCAGCCTACGTAGCTCCCTCGGTCGATTATATGATTGTGAAGATTCCGCGTTGGGACCTCACAAAGTTCGTGGGTGTTGACCGCGAAATCGGCAGCTCCATGAAGTCGGTGGGCGAAATTATGTCTATAGGCAAGTCGTTTGAGGAGATTATCCAGAAGGGTCTCCGTATGATTGGCCAAGGCATGCACGGTTTTGTAGGCAACAACGACATCCGTTTCGACGACCTCGACAATGTCCTTTCCCACCCCACCGACCTCCGCATTTTCGCCATTGCCCAGGCCCTTGAAGAGGGTTACTCCATCGACCGCATCGAGGAACTTACGAAAATCGACAAATGGTTTATCGAGCGTCTTGCCAACATCGTACGCTATAAAGGAGTGCTCGAAGGCTACAATAAAATAGAAGATCTTCCGAAAGACGTGGTTAAAGAGGCGAAACGCCTTGGTTTCTCCGATTTCCAGATTGCACGTTTCGTGGAGAACCCACAAGGCAACATGGAGGCTGACATGCTCCGCGTGCGCAATCACCGCAAGAGCCTCGAAGTGCTTCCGTGCGTGCGCCGCATCAACACGGTGGCATCCGAATATCCGGAGCTTACGAATTATCTTTACGTCACATACGGTGCTGAAGAGAATTCGATACGTTACGACATGAACGCCGGCAACAACATTGTAGTGCTCGGTTCCGGCGCATACCGCATCGGTAGTTCCGTAGAGTTCGACTGGTGTTCGGTCAACGCCGCCACCACCTGCCGCCGCCTCGGCTACAAGGCAATCATGATAAACTATAACCCGGAGACCGTTTCGACCGACTATGACATGTGCGACCGTCTCTATTTCGACGAACTCAGCTTCGAGCGCGTGATGGATATCCTCGACCTCGAAACCCCGCGTGGCGTGATTGTCAGCGTGGGCGGTCAGATTCCCAACAACTTGGCGATGAAGCTTTACCGTCAGCATGTGCCTGTGCTCGGAACGTCTCCCATCAGCATCGACCGTGCGGAAAACCGTCATAAATTCTCCGCAATGCTCGACCAGCTTGGCATCGACCAGCCCCGTTGGAAGGAGTTGACCACCACCGAGGAAATCGACAGTTTCATAGCCGAAGTGGGATTCCCTGTGCTCGTGCGTCCCAGCTACGTGCTTTCCGGCGCCGCCATGAACGTCTGCTACGACTATGAGCAACTCCACCGATTCCTCTCGCAGGCTGCGAAGGTTTCCAAGGAATATCCGGTGGTGGTTTCCGAATTCCTGCAGAACACCAAGGAAATAGAGTTCGACGCTGTCGCACGCAACGGTGAGATTGTAGAGTATGCCATCTCGGAGCATGTGGAGTTTGCCGGTGTCCACTCCGGCGATGCCACCCTCGTGTTCCCCGCCCAGAAGATTTACATGGCCACCGCACGTCGCATAAAGAGGATAAGCGCGCGCATAGCCAAGGAACTTAACATTTCCGGCCCCTTCAACATCCAGTTCCTTGCCAAAGACAACTATGTGAAGGTGATAGAGTGCAACCTCCGCGCCTCCCGTTCGTTCCCCTTCGTCAGCAAGGTGCTTAAGAAGAACTTCATCGAGACTGCCACCCGCATCATGCTTGGCGAGAAGGTGGAGAAGGTGGATACCTCTACGTTCGACATCGACTATATCGGCGTGAAGGCTTCGCAGTTCTCTTTCGCACGTCTCCACAAAGCCGACCCCGTGCTTGGTGTGGATATGTCGTCAACCGGCGAAGTAGGCTGCCTTGGCAAGGACTTCGACGAGGCGCTTCTCAACGCCATGATATCCGTAGGCCATCAGGTGCCTGAGAATGCCGTGCTTGTAAGCTCGGGCGATGTGCGAGGCAAGGTGGATATGCTTGAGGCATGCCGCCTGCTTGCCGAAAACGGATTCAAGATTTATGCCACAGAAGGTACCGCCGCTTTCCTCAACAACAACGGAATTGAGGCGGAAGCCGTATGCTGGCCTGATGAAGAGGGAGAGAATGTGCTCAACCTGATTGCCGGACATAAAGTGGACCTCGTCATAAACATTCCGAAGAACCATACCAAACGCGAGCTTACCAACGGCTACCGCATCCGTCGCTGGGCTATCGACCACAATATCCCGCTTCTTACGAATGCCCGCCTTGCAAGCGCGTTTGTAAAGGCTTTCATCAACAAGCCCGTCGAAAATATCGGCATCACTCCTTGGAAGGAGTATTGATTGCCACCTTTCCAAATCGTTCAAATCTTGCCGGATGTGTCATTTCAATGACACATCCGGCTTTTTTAGGTAATTTTGAACGATTTGGACACGTAAAAATCACGATTTGGACATAAATTGGAATCCGAATTATTAGTTACTTTGTGGAAAAATATGCGTTCTCTTTCTCTTTTTTAAGAGAGAGGCGGCATATTATGGAAAATGAATTAACTATTAAAAAACATTACGAAATGATTAATGTGATTCTAAAATCGGTGGCGGCGGGTTTGATGATGCTCCCTGTTTTCCCCTGCGCGTCGGTAATGTCGGAGTCAGCCACGCCTAAGATAGTGCCAGGCGAGGTGTGGAAAGATGTGGCGGGCGATACTATAAATGCACATGGCGGCTGCGTGCTTTTTTCCGAAGGGAAATATTACTGGTATGGTGAACATCGTGCCGCCGTGCGTCCTGTCCCCCAGGAGGGTGTCACGGTCTATTCTTCCCCGAATCTGGTTGACTGGACTTATGAAGGCCTTGCCTTAAAGGCGTCGGAAAAGGCCGGCGACGATATCGAGAAAGGTTGTATTTTCGAGCGGCCGAAAGTAATCTACAACCCAAGGACGGGGAAATACGTAATGTGGTTCCATCTGGAATTGAAAGGACAGGGCTACGGGGCTGCCCGATGTGCGGTGGCGGTCAGCGATTCTCCTGCAGGACCTTTCTCGTTCGTGAAATCCGGCCGTGTCAACGCCGGCAAGATGCCCCTCAACCTTTCAAAGGAAAACGCATCGGTGAGGGCTGGAGAGAAAATGGAGTGGTGGACGCCAGAATGGCGCAGTGAAATTGAAAAAGGTATGTTCACCTTGCGCGACCTTGATGGCGGACAGATGTCGCGCGACATGACCCTCTTCGTGGACGACGACGGGAAGGCATACCACATATATTCGTCGGAAGACAACCTTACCCTTCAGATTGCGGAACTTACCGATGACTATCTCGACCATAGCGGGAGATACATCCGTATTTTCCCGGGAGGTCACAACGAAGCCCCGGCCCTCATGAAATATGACGGCAAATATTGGATGATCGCATCCGGATGCACCGGGTGGGAGCCTAACGAGGCGCGCCTCATGGTGGCCGAGAGCATGATGGGTGAATGGACCCGGTTGCCCAATCCGTGTGTCGGAGAGAACGCTGAAAAGACATTCCTCGGACAAAGCAACTACATATTAAAGGTGGAAGGGAAGGAAAACGCCTACATCGCCATGTTCGACCGTTGGAATCCCAAAAGCCTTATGGATTCCAGATATCTGTGGCTTCCGGTGCAACTGAACGGGGGGGCTGTCTCCGTGGCGTGGATACCGGAATGGTCCCCTTCTACTTGGTGGTAATCCTGTGTTTTTACAAAAAATAGTGGAAAATTAACCAAAAAGAGGGTAATAAATGTTCATTATTCATTAAATATTTTAATTCATCGGTGCTCTTTATTATCTTTGCAATACTAATTGGCCCGACAACGCAAATCTTAGAAACAAAACCTTCATTCCATGAACGCGATTTTAAGAAACCTTCTATTCGGCGGTATCCTCCTCTCCTGTACGGTTGCCCAGGCGGCACCCTCCAAGGCTACAAAGGAGGCAGGTGATGTGCGTGTCATCATCGACAAGGTCAACACAAACTGGCAGAAAAACCATCCTGCCGAAGCCACCCCGTTCTGGCATGTGGCTGCCTACCACACGGGAAATATGGAAGCCTATAAGCTCACCGGCAATCGGGAGTATCTCGATTATTCCATTGCATGGGCGGAACACAATGACTGGAAAGGTGCCAAAAGCAACGACCGTAGTAAATGGAAATACAACTATGGCGAAACCGACGAGCATGTGCTTTTCGGCGACTGGCAGATTTGTTTCCAGACTTATGCCGACCTCTATAATATTCTTCCCGACGACAAACGCATAAGGCGTGCGAAAGAAGTGATGGAATATGAGATGTCAACACCGCAGAACGACTATTGGTGGTGGGCCGACGGCCTATACATGGTCATGCCGGTGATGACTAAGCTCAACAGAATCACGGGCAATCCCAGATATCTTGACAAACTGTATGACTACGTGCTCGTGAGCGACAGCATAATGCTCGATGAGGAAACAGGACTTTATTTCCGCGACGGTAAATACGTCTATCCCAAGCATAAAAGCACCAACGGGAGCAAAGATTTCTGGGCGCGTGGCGACGGATGGGTGCTTGCCGGCCTGGCCAAAGTGCTTGCCGACCTTCCCGCCGACTATAAGCACCGCGACTTCTTCGAGAAAAAATATGTGAAGCTTGCCGACGCCGTGGTGGCTTCGCAGCAGCCGGAGGGTTATTGGACGCGTTCCATGCTCGACCCGGAGCATGCTCCGGGGCCTGAGACAAGCGGCACCGCATTCTTCACCTATGGTCTGCTTTGGGGCATCAACAACGGCTATCTTAACGATTCCAAGTATTTGGCCTCCGCACAGAAAGGCTGGAACTACCTTCGCAACAAAGCTTTGCAGAAAGACGGCAGCGTGGGCTACGTGCAGCCTATAGGCGAGAAGGCTATTCCGGGACAGGTGGTCGATGCGAAATCCACTTCCGATTTCGGAGTAGGTGCTTTTCTTCTTGCCGCATGCGAATATGTGAGGATGCTCGAGAAGGGGCAGAACGCCGACAGAAAATACTGGACAGACCTCGCCTACAAGATGGCTTACCCCGTATTGAGCAATATGGCGGAAGGCAACCTTCAGAAAAATATGAAGGTGGAGGTGAGCCCCAACTGGGACGGCCGTAACAAGAAGGTGACCTATATGGAGACTTTCGGACGCCTCATGGCCGGCATCGCCCCATGGCTTTCCCTGCCCGACGACGGCACTTCCGAGGGTAAGATGCGTTCCGAGCTGCGCGACCTTGCGCTCAAGAGTTACGTCAACGCGGTTGACCCCGCAAGCCCGGACTATCTCGCATGGCAGGGAGAAGGACAGGCCTTGGTTGACGCCGCATACGTCGCCGAAAGTTTTATCCGTGGATATGACGCCCTTTGGATGCCTCTCGACGAAACAACCAAACAGCGTTACATCAAAGAGTTCCAGGGATTGCGCAGGGTTGACCCACCCTACACCAACTGGGTGCTCTTCTCATCTACTATAGAGAGTTTCCTTGCAAAGGCCGGCGCTGACTACGACCAATATCGTGTGAATTCCGCCATACGCAAGACGGAGGAATGGTACACCGGCGACGGATGGTATGCCGACGGCCCGGAATTCGCTTTCGACTATTACAGCAGCTACGTGTTCCATCCCATGTATCTCGAGACGCTCTCCAACATGAAGGATGCCGGCGCCCGCACTCGCATCCATTATCCGAAATATTACGACCGTGCGCTCAAACGCACCCAGAAATATGCCATCGTGCTCGAACGCCTTATCTCTCCCGAAGGCACTTTCCCCGTGTTCGGGCGCTCCATCCCCTACCGCATGGCTACGATGCAGCCACTTGCCCTTATGGCATGGTATGAAAAGCTTCCGGCAGGAGTGGCCAACGGCCAGGTGAGGGCGGCCCTTACCGCCGTGATGCACCGTATGTTTGACGATAAGGAGAATTTCAACGACGGAGGTTTCCTTACAATCGGCTTTGCAGGACGACAACCCAATGTGGCGGACTGGTACACCAACAACGGTTCGCTCTACATGACATCGCTTGCGTTCATGCCTTTGGGGCTGCCGGCCGCGCATCCTTTCTGGAGCGACGCCGCCCTTCCCTGGACTTCCAAGAAGGCCTGGGACGGCGTGCCTTTCCCGAAAGACCACCACTGGAGCGACGACGCGAAGCACATCAAAGACCTTTTCTGAACTTTCCGATAGTGCTGGAGAATTGAGAATGCATAATTCATAATGCATAATCGGGTGGCGGACGAACCGGCAAATCTTGATTGTGGCGCCAACATGGTGAGCGGTCCAACCGTAGTAAATGATAATTGAAGAACTAACATCATAATATATAATAACATGGAAAATATGTTCTCCCTTGAAGGGAAAGTGGCTCTCGTCACAGGTGCCGCTTATGGTATTGGCCTCGCAATGGCTAAGGCTCTTGCAAAGGCCGGCGCAAAAATTGTGTTCAACTGTTCACGTCAGGAAACCGTTGACCGCGGTCTCGCCGCTTACAAGGAACTCGGAATCGACGCTAAAGGGTATCTTTGCGACGTAACAGACGAGGCTTCAGTAAAGGCTATGGTAGCCGACATCGAGGCTACAGTAGGCACAATCGACATCCTCGTCAACAATGCCGGTATCATCAAGCGCATACCTATGGAGGAGATGGCTGCCGAAGATTTCCGCAGGGTTATCGACATCGACCTCATCGGGCCGTTCATCTGCGCCAAGGCTGTGATTCCCGGAATGATCAAGAAGGGTGCCGGAAAGATTATCAACATCTGCTCGATGATGAGCGAACTCGGTCGCGAAACGGTTTCGGCATACGCAGCCGCCAAAGGCGGTCTCAAGATGCTTACCCGCAACATCGCTTCCGAATATGGCGAATACAACATCCAGTGTAACGGCATCGGCCCCGGCTATATAGCCACCGAACAGACCGCTCCGCTCCGCGAGCGTCAGGCCGACGGAAGCCGCCATCCTTTCGATTCGTTCATTATCGCCAAGACTCCCGCCGCCCGTTGGGGCAATCCGGAAGACCTCGAAGGTCCCGCCGTGTTCCTCGCTTCGAAAGCAAGTGATTTCGTCAACGGCCACGTGCTTTACGTAGATGGCGGTATCCTCGCTTATATCGGCAAGCAGCCTAAATAATCCATATTGTTTTTTCATGCGAAAGACAGTGATATCCACAGTTCTCGCGTGTGCTTTCGGGGCACACGCGCAGACTGTGGAGATTTCTATATCAAACCCCGCCTCTTTTCCCCGTGTCAATGAGATTGTGGAGGTGGATGAATCTGCCGTGAAGAGCCGTATTGGCTCGCGGTCGTTCATCCTTCGCGACGGCGACGGGAAGGAAGTGGCGTGGCAGGCCACCCACGACGGAAAGATTATCTTCCCGGCCGACGTGGCTGCCAACGGCACTGCCGTATATACCGCCTTGCCGGGCGAGGCGTCGCCTGTTGCCCCGAAAGTCTATGGCCGTCTTTTCAAAGAGCGTGCCGACGACATGACCTGGGAAAACGAGCATGCGGCATACCGTGCCTATGGCCCGGCCCTTCAGAAAACGGGGGAACGCGGTTTCGGCTACGATGTCTGGACCAAGTCGGTTGAAGAACCTGTAATCGAGAAACGCTATCTGCTCAACAACCGCAAGGGAATCTCTTTCCATAAGGACCATGGCGAGGGTATGGACGTATATACGGTAGGCCCCACATTGGGTGGAGGCACCGCAGCCCTGCTCGATTCCGACGGCTCGATTCTTTATCCGTGGTGTTTTTCGGAATATCAAATCCTCGACAACGGGCCGTTGCGTTTCAAGGTGATGCTCGTATATCCCGCCAATACCGCCGAAAAAGGTATTCCGGCAGCCGAGACGCGTGTAATCACCCTCGATGCCGGTGACTGGCTCAATCGTACGGACGTGACATATTACGGACTCGACGCCCCGCGCGATATCGTTGCGGGTCAGGTGGTTCATCGCCAGAACCCCGAAGGGTATGTGCTCGATAAGAAAAACGGCATTACCGCTTACGCAGACCTTACCGAGAATGCCGATGCCGGCAACGGCACCATTTTCGTTGGCACCGTGGCTTTCTCCGATGCCGAGCCTGTCTATCTCCCTCTGAAGGAACCGGTGGGCGATGCCGTAGGTCATGCTGTGCTCAAAGGGAAGGTGGCCAATGCCGCTCCCTTTACCTACTATTGGGGTTCAGGCTGGAGCAAAGGCGGCATGGAGAATATCGACAAATGGACCGATACGCTCCGCCATAAACGCCGCTGCCTGCTCAATCCGTTGTCAGTCACCGTGTCTGAAAAGCCTTGAATTGATTTAAACTATTAATTTCTAATTACTAATTGTCATAACGTGGAAGAAGTTTTTAAATATATTATCGGACTCGGCGCAGCCGTCATGATGCCCGTGATATTCACCATTCTCGGTGTATGCATCGGCATCAAATTAGGCGATGCGTTGAAGTCGGGCCTTAAGGTCGGGGTCGGTTTCATCGGCCTTTCGATTGTGACCGCCCTCCTCACCTCCGCCCTCGGACCCGCGTTGAACACCGTCGTGGAGATTTATGACCTCCAGCTCAAGGTGTTCGATATGGGTTGGCCTTCGGCGGCCTCCGTTGCCTACAACACCGCCGTGGGAGCCTTTATCATCCCCGTGTGTCTTGGCGTCAACCTGCTGATGCTCGTCACCAAGACCACCCGTACGGTCAATATCGACCTTTGGAACTATTGGCATTTCGCTTTCATCGGTGCGGTGGTGTTTTTTGCAAGCGACTCCCTTGCCTGGGGTTTCTTTGCAGCCATCGTATGCTACATCATCACTCTTGTGATTGCGGATATGACTGCGCGCAAGTTCCAGACTTTCTATAAGGATATGGACGGCATCTCCGTGCCGCAGCCTTTCTGCGCCGGTTTCGTGCCTTTCGCCATCTGTATCAACTGGGTGCTCGACAAGATTCCTGGCATGAACAAGCTTGAAATCGATGCCGAAGGATTGAAGAAGAAATTCGGCCTTCTCGGAGAGCCGTTGTTCCTCGGTGTGATTGTAGGCATAGGCATCGGTTGCCTCACCTGCAAGTCGGGTGCCGAAATCGTCGATAAGATTCCCTACATCCTCGGTCTCGGAATCAAGATGGGTGCCGTCATGGAACTTATCCCGCGTGTTACAGTGCTCTTTATCGAAGGTCTGAAACCTATCAGCGAGGCTACACGCCAGCTCATCGCCCGCAAGTTCAAGGGTGCCGACGGTCTCAACATCGGTATGACCCCGGCTCTTGTCATCGGCCATCCCACCACCCTCGTGGTTTCCATCCTTCTTATCCCCGTGACCCTTGTCCTTGCCGTGGTGCTTCCGGGCAACCAGTTCCTTCCCCTCGCCTCGCTTGCGGGAATGTTCTATCTCTTCCCCCTCGTGCTCCCCTACACCAAGGGCAACGTGGTCAAGACCTTTATAGTGGGCCTCGTGATCCTCACCATCGGACTTTATTTCGTCACCAGCCTCGCCCCGGCGTTTACGCTGGCTGCCAAAGACGTGTTTGATGCTACGGGCGATGCTGCAGTGGCTATCCCCGCAGGGTTCGAAGGCGGCGCGCTCGACTTCGCTTCAAGTCCCCTTGCCTGGGTTATCTACCAGTGCTCCGTATCTTTGAAGTGGATTGGTTCAGGAATCCTCGTGGTCATAACCCTCGGAATGGCTATCTGGAACAGAATCCTTGTTGCCCGCAACCAGAAGGCCATGATTGCCGCGAACTCCGATAAACTCCAGAAAACCGAATAAACAATAATACATCATAACAATGAAAAAATTTCTTTTTGCATCGTGCCTTGCCCTTGCAGCCCTCGCAGGCCAGGCCCAGACAAGCTATCAGGTGCTCCATGCCTGCCATCCGGATGACGTGAAACATTACGACACCGAGCAGCTCCGCTCCCATTTCCTCATGCCGACGGTGATGGAGGCCGATAAAATCAACCTCACCTACACCATGTATGACCGTCTCGTGTATGGCGGCGTGATGCCGGTGAACAAGACCGTGGAACTTGAAACCATCGACCCTCTGAAGGCTGAGTATTTCCTCGCACGCCGCGAACTTGGCGTTATCAACACCGGTGCCGGCGTAGGCATCGTTAACGTTGACGGCAAGGACTATGAACTCCAGTTCAAGGATGCCCTTTACGTTGGTCAGGGCAACAAGAAGGTGACTTTCCGCAGCAAAGACCCGAAGAATCCCGCTAAGTTCTATATCAACTCTACCCGTGCCCACAAGCACTACAAGACTCAGCTCATATCTATCGACGGACGCAAGGGCACCATCAAAGCCAACAGCTTTGCAGCCGGTTCGCTCGCCGAGAGCAACGACCGTGTCATCAACCAGCTCATCGTGAACAACGTGCTTGAGGAAGGTCCATGCGAACTCCAGATGGGTCTCACGGAGCTTAAGACCGGCAGCGTATGGAACACGATGCCCGCCCACACCCACGACCGCCGTGTAGAGGCTTACTACTACTTCAATGTGCCCGAGGGTAACCGCATCTGCCACATCATGGGTGAGCCGCAGGAAAACCGTCTCATCTGGATGAACAACGAGCAGGCCGTCATTTCTCCCGAATGGAGCATCCACTGTGCAGCCGGCACGAGCAACTACATGTTCATCTGGGGCATGGGTGGCGAGAACCTCGACTACACCGACATGGACAAAGTCCCCTACTCCGAAATGAAGTAAACGCTTAGTATCCTGTTATAAAAACAATAGGGGGTGCATCATGATTCCGATGCATCCCCTATTTGTTATTATAATGTCCGGACAATGCGGTCAGTTCCAGCCGCCGCCGAGGGTTTTGTAGAGGTTGACGAGGGCGAGATATTCGTTGAGGAGGGCGTTGTTGACCCCGATCTGGGCTTCGAAGTAACGTCGCTGGGCGTCGAGCACGTCAAGATAGCTGTGGCCTCCGCGATATTGCACCCATGCGAGCTGCACATACTTGGCGGCTGCATCGCGAAGTTCCGTTTTTACGCGCAGATTCTCGCGATACTTGTTGTAGGCGGTCAGGGATGTATTGACTTCCGTAAAAGCGGTGATAACCGCTTTTTCATAGTCGTAGCGGCTTTGGTCGTATGATGCAATAGCCGCTTCATATTTCCTCTTTTTCCTTCCGAAATCGAAGATGGTGCCTGTAATCTGCCCTATGGTGTAGGTGAAAGGGGACTTGAAGAAATCCTTCAGGCCGTCGTTTTCCCAACCGGGGGTGAAGCCGATTCTGAAAGAGGGGAAACGGTCGGCATAGCTCACTCCTACGTCTGCCATGGCGGCGCGGAGACGTTGCTCTGCGCCGCGTAGGTCGGGACGGCGTTTAAGGAGTTCGGAGGGGATGCCGGCAGGCAGTTTGTCGGCGAAATCCGTGTCGAAAACAATGTCGCGGTTCTCAAACGCCTCGCGTGGATATTCGCCCATCAGTGTGGTGAGCGAATTGCGCATGGATGTGACACGCAGTTCAAGGTCCGGAATCAGCGAAGCGGTGGATGAATACTCCACTTTCGCCTGCTGATAGATGGTTTCTGAAGTCAAACCACCCTCGAACCTTATCTTTGCAAGATGAAGCGCCTCCTCACGGGTCTTGAGGGTCTGTCTTACTATTGACAGTTCGTTCTCAAGCGAGAGTAGCTTGAAATAGGCGGTCGCCACTTCGGCAATGATGGTCATACGCATGGCGCGGTAGTCTTCTACCGAAGCCACGAAGCGTGCCTGTCCGGCGTTTTTTGCCTGAAACATCGAACCCCATAAGTTTATTTCCCATGAAATCGGAAATTTCAGGTCATATTCCGGGTCGGTGGTTGTTTTGCCTCCGTTATATTTATTGGTCTCGTAAGAGTAAGCCACGTTTGCCCCTATCTGTGGTAAGAGGTCGGCTTTCGCCACCCCGTAGAGCGCCCTCATCTGCTCCACCCTCGCAGCGGCCTTAAGGATGTCGCGGTTGTTTTCGAGTGCCGTGCGCAGTATGGCGGTGAGCGTAGGGTCGGAATAAAATTCCCACCATTTCACGTCGGCCAGGGTGAGGGTGTCGGGGGCGGATATTGAGTCTTTGCCCGTCATATATGATGCCGGCATATCGATGTTCGCGCGCGTCAGGTTTTTGGTTCCCGAACAAGACGACATCAACAATATGGCTATTATAGAAAAAAGTGTATATTTCATTTAAGGAAGTTTTTTATCATTGATTCTTTTTGCGGAAAAGCTTGTTGACCGCCACGAAGAAGAACGGCACGAACACTATTCCCACCGTGATTGCCACGGCCATTCCGAAGAACACACCTGTTCCGATGTCACGACGTGCGGCCGACCCCGGGCCGGAGGCTATGAGCAGGGGCACGAGTCCGAGCATGAACGCCAGAGAGGTCATCACGATCGGGCGGAACCTCAGACGTGCGGCGGTAAGGGCTGCATGCACAGGGTCGGTGCCTTTGTCGGTCTCCTCTTTTGCGAATTCCACGATAAGGATTGCGTTCTTCGCCACGAGACCTACGAGCATCACCAATCCGATTTGGAAATATATATTGTTTTCCAGTCCGCAGAGCCATATGCCGAGGTAAGCCCCCACCCCGGCAATCGGGAGCGAAAGGATAACCGCGAGAGGCACCGACCAGCTTTCATACAGAGCCGCGAGAAACAGGAATACGAACAGGAAAACGAGTCCGAGCACGAGTCCGGTGTTGCCGCTTTCATGTTTTTGCTGGTAAGAGAGGCCGCTCCATTCCACGCCTATATTGTCGGGCAAGTGCTCCCTGACTATGTTTTCGAGGTCTTCCATGGCTTCGCCGGTGCTGTAGCCGTGTGCCGCCTCGCCCGAGATAGTGGCCGAATTGAACATGTTGAAACGTCCGATGGTGCCCGGTCCGGTAGTGAAATTCGAATTGCCGAGCGAGGAGACAGGCACCATCGTGCCGTCGGCACTCTTCACGAAGAAGAGGTCGATGTTTTCGCGGTGCGAACGGTAAGGTGCGTCTGCCTGGATATACACTCGGTAAATGCGGTTGAACATATTGAAGTCGTTGACGTAAATGGAACCGGTAAACGCTTTCATCGTAGAGAAAATATCGCTTATCGGGATGCCCAGCATCTTCGCGCGGTCGCGGTCAACGTCGAAGTAGAGCTGCGGGATGTCGGCCTGCATCGATGTCGAAAGGTCGGCTATTGCGCGGCATGATGCCGCATAATGCCTGAGTGTATCTACGGCGTTCTGCAGGTCGGAATAGGTTGCGTCCGCACGCGCTTCAAGCACCATTTCGAAGCCTCCGGAGCTTCCGAGGCCCGGAATGATTGCCGGAGAGAACATATATACCGTGCATTCCGGATATGAGGCGAGGGTTTCGTGTATTCTCTCTTTCACCTCCGAGATGTCGGATGACGAGCGTTCTTCCCATGGCTTCAATATTACGGTCAGCTGGGAATGTGCCTGGTTTGAGCCGACACGGGGAGAAGAACCGGTGACGTTGAGCACATATTCTACGTCGGGGTCTGCCATAAGGAATTCCATCGCCCTGTCGGTGACTTCGCGAGTACGTTCGATGGTGGCCCCCTCCGGGAGTTCGAGCTCGACGGTGAAATATCCCTGGTCTTCCTGCGACATGAAGCTCGTGGGCATAAACGCATTCATTATGTAGATGAAAACAAGGGCGAGTCCGAATGCCGCATACATCCTTTTGGGGTGGACGAGCGTGCGTGCTATTGCGCGGCCGTAGAATCTGTTGCCCTTGCCGAGCCAGAGATTGACGAGCCGGAATAATTTCGCCTTTTTCTTATGTGATGCCGGTTTGAGGAGTTTGGCACACATCACCGGGGAGAGCGTGAGAGCCACTATGGTTGAGATTACCACCGAGACGGCTATTGTCACTGAGAACTGGCGGTAAAGCTGCCCCGTGATGCCCGGAAGGAAGCTTACAGGCACAAACACCGCGCAGAGCACGAGCGACATTGCAATCAACGCGCTTCCGAGGTTTTTCATCGCCTTGGCCGTTGCCTCGTAAGGGGAAAGCTTTTCGGAATTCATTATGCGGTCAACGTTTTCCACCACCACGATGGCGTCATCGACGACTATGCCGATTGCCAGGATAAGACCGAGAAGGGTGAGCATATTGAGCGAAAACCCGAATATGAGCATCACTCCGAAAGTTCCTACAAGCGAAATAGGCACTGCGATGACCGGGATGAGGGTGGCGCGCCAGTTCTGTAATGAAAGGAAAACTACGGCGATTACAAGCAGCAATGCTTCGAAAAACGTGCGATATACGTGGTGTATCGATTCCTTTATGTATGTGGTCATGTCGAAAGGAATCGAATATGAGATTCCGGCGGGGAAGTTCTTGGAGATGGTCTCCATTTCCGCCTTTACCGCCTCCGCCACTTCCATGGCGTTGGAGCCCGGAAGCATGTTGATGTTGATTACGGCGGCGTTGCCGCCGTTGATGCCGCTTTCCGTAGAATAGCTCGACGCTTCGAGCGAGATGCGCGCTACGTCGCAAAGGCGGATAAGCGAACCGTTCGGAGCAGTGCGGAGCACGATATCCTCAAACTCTTTGACCGATGACAGACGGCCGCGCGCTATGATAGGCATGGTGACATCGATGTCGGTCATCGGGGCCTGCCCGAGTGTGCCCGCCGCCGATTCCCTGTTCTGGTCTTTAAGTGCGTTCTGGATATCTTTTACGGTCAGCCCGAGGTTGGCGAGTTTGTCGGGCTGCACCCATATCTGCATGGCATAATAACGGCTTCCTACGTTGCCGACGCTTCCCACGCCGGGGATACGCCTTATGGGGTCGATTACGTTGAGGGTGGTGTAGTTGCTGAGATAGACTTCATCGAATTTCGGATCGTCGGAAAGGATGGTAATGGTCATCAGTTTGCTTGCCGTTTCCTTCGACACGGAGATGCCGTTCTGCACCACCTCCGCCGGGAGCCTTGATTCCGCTTTTTTGATGCGGTTCTGGATATCGACGGCGGCGAGTTCCGGATCAACGTCGATGTCGAAGGTGACAAGTGCGGAGAACCCTCCCGAATTCGAACTCGACGACGACATGTAAATCATGCCGGGCGTGCCGTTGAGCTCCTGTTCTATGGGGGTTGCCACCGCTTGGGTCACGGTCATGGCGTCCGCACCCGGATAAGATGCCGTGATTTTTACCACCGGAGGCACAATCTGGGGATATTGGTCCACCGGAAGCATCACAAGTCCGATTATGCCGATTATGAATATCACAATCGAGAGCACAATCGAAAAAACGGGATGTTCGAGAAAAAAATTCTTTTTCATGGTCAGTCCTCCTCTTTTTTATTCGCGGTCGGCTGCGTGCTGCCGTTCTCTTTGCTGACAGGGGCTGCCACGGGGTCAACCTTCATGCCGTGCGAAAGCTTGTGATAACCTTCAACCACGATTTTCTCCCCTTTTGCGAGCCCTCTCTCCACAATGGTGTTGTTGCCAACCTCCGGACCGGTTTCCACGAAGCGTTTTTCTACCACACTGTCGGGACGCACCACGAAAATATAAGCGCCGTTTTTTTCGATTACAAGGGCTTTGGTCGGCACGTCGATGGCTTTCTCCCTTACATCGAGAAGTACCTTTACTTTAGTGAACTCACCGGGCAGAAGGCTTTTATCGGGGTTGGGCATCTCTGCACGCACGGAGAATGTGCCGGTCTTGGGGTCAACCTGCGGGTCTGCGAAATCCACAAGGCCCTTATAGGGATATTCCGAACCGTCGGCAAGCGTGATGGTCACGAATGAATTCCATTTGCGGTTGGGGTCGGCGCTGCCGAGGTTGACGTTCCTGTCTTTGCCACGTAGATAATCGAGCGCGGTCATCGAAAAGTCAACTCTCACCGTGTCGCTTTTTACCACGGTGGCCAGCAGCGATTTCCCTCCTGTCGGGCCTACGAGGGTTCCGATATCGGCCACCCTCTCCGATATGTAGCCGGAGATGGGCGACGTCACCCTGGTGTAGCCAAGGGTGAGTTCGGCTTGTGTGAGGTCGGCCTTGCTCACGGTCACTTCCGCCTGTGCGTTCTCGTAGGCGGCCATGGCATTGTCGAGGTCGAGCTGCGAGGCAGCGTTCTGGGCGAAAAGGGGGGTGATACGGTCAAGGTCGTGTTTCGCTTTTCTTTCCTGGGTCTGCGCCTTGTTGAGTATAGCCCTCGCCTTGTTGACATGGGCTTCGTAGAGTTTGGGGTCAATTATGAAAAGGGTCTGTCCTTTTTCTATGTATGAACCCTCTTTGAACAGCATCTTTTCAAGGTAGCCTTCCACGCGGGCGTGGATTTCAACGAACTGTTGCGCGCGTATGCGGCCCACATACTCCCCGTAGATGTTCACGTCTTCCGTGCTTACTTCTTCCACCTCCACTTTCGGCAGGGGCGGAATCTGGGTTTTAGGCTTCATCAGGAAAAACAATGCGGCGGCTATGATAAGGATTATGAGGACTATAGAGAGCCATGCCCTCTTGCTCTTACGGTTTCCCGGTTTTATTTTCTGAATCACCGATTTGAAGCTAATCCACTTGCTTCGGTCAGGGAGATTAAAGTTCATGTGTCTGGAATATTTACTGCTTTATGGTTTCTGATTGATTACGGAATGGTGAGATGATCCGATGTCTTTTCGTTACAACCACAAAAGGGGTGGTTTGGTTTAGTTAAATTAATTTAAATAGCACCGTTTAGGAGTATTTGGTGGTGAAAGAATGTGAAAATTGATTTCTTTATTCTGTCGTCGTGGAAATATCGCAATTTTTATTTACATTTGCAAAAGAATTGGATTTCAGTAGAGAAGCTGTGGCTGGCCTTTTGAATCCAATCGCCTTAATAGCTAACCTTGGAACGGTATGAAAAAAACATTGATGTTGCTTCTCTCCATAGTGCTTTCGGTTGCTGCATATGCCGCCTCACGCGAGTGGGAAGACCCCCTTATGTTTGCGGAGGGGCGCGAACGTCCGCGTGCCACTTCTTATCCGTTCCCTTCCCCGCGAAGTGCCTATGATGGCCGTTATGCCGATTCCCCATGGTTCATGAGCCTTGACGGAATATGGAAATTCCATTTTTCTCCAAATCCCGGAGGTGTGCCCGAAGGTTTCTATCTCCCGGACTATAACGTGAAATTCTGGGATGATATCCGGGTGCCGTCGAATTGGGAAATGGAGGGATATGGGGTCCCCATATACACGAATACAAAATATGTATTCCCGATCAATCCGCCGTTTGTGCCTCATGACGATAATCCCGTAGGATGCTATCGACGGAGTTTTGTTATTCCCTCTTCTTGGGAAGGAAGGCGTGTGTTTCTTCATTTCGACGGTTCCACCGCCGGCATGTATGTGTGGGTCAACGGCAAGAAAGCGGGTTATGTTCAGAGCACGAAGAACCCTGCCGAATTCGATATAACCGATTTATTGGGTTCCGGCAACAATGAAATTGCGTGTCAGGTGTTTCGGTGGACCGATGGGTCGTATCTTGAAGACCAGGATTTCTGGCGTCTTTCCGGCATAGACCGCAGCGTGTATCTATATTCTACCGGCTCGGTACGTATCCGCGATTTTTCCATTACACAGAATCTTACATCGGACTATCGCACGGGCAGCTTCGGCGTAGAAGTGGAACTGCGCAATTATTCCTCTTCCTCCGCTTCGGGCCGAGTCGGGGTTTCCCTCTACTCTCCTTCGGGAAAATTAGTGTATGATAAGTCGGATGGTGTGGTTGTGCCTGCCGTCGGATCATGTAATGCAGTTTTCTCGTCGGATATAAAGGATGTGGCTAAATGGGATGCGGAACATCCCAATCTTTACACCGCAGTCATAACCCTCTATGACAAGGCAGGGAAGGTGGTGGAGTCCACGTCGTCGAAGGTGGGATTCCGCAAAATCGAGATAAAAGAGGCGCAACTCATGGTCAACGGTTCTCCTATAGAAGTGCATGGCGTCAATATGCATGAACATCATGAAAAGACGGGGCATGTGGTTGACTATGAAACGATGTTGGCCGACATCCGTCTGATGAAACTGCATAACGTGAACGCGGTGAGGATGAGCCATTACCCTCAATCGCCGTTGTGGTATGACCTCTGCGACCGCTACGGGCTTTATGTGGTGGATGAGGCGAACGTGGAGAACCACGGTTTCGGCGTAAAGGAGAAAGATTGGAAAAACAATCCTAAGCATCCTGCCTCCGACCCTGCCTTCAAGGATGCCATCCTCGACCGGGAACTTCTGCTTGTAGAGCGAGACAAGAACCATCCCTCTGTCATCGTATGGAGCTTGGGGAACGAAAGCGGCAATGGGGTGAATTTCGTGGAGGCTTACGATTTTGTTAAAAAACTTGACGGAAGCCGCCCTGTGCAATACGAGCAGGCGAAGGAAGGGAATAATACGGATATCGTTTGCCCGATGTATCCCACCGTTGAGGCAATGGCGGAATATGCAGCGAGAAAGGATGTGGCAAGGCCCTATATAATGTGCGAATACGCCCATGCGATGGGCAACAGTACTGGTAATTTCCGGGAATATTTCGACATTGTCCGCAGTTCACCCCACATGCAGGGAGGATTTATCTGGGACTGGGTTGACCAAGGCTTGCTTACAACAGACGGCCTCGGGCGCAGTTATTGGGCTTACGGCGGCGATTTCGGAGCGGAAGGTTATAATAATGATGAAAATTTCTGTATCAACGGGCTTGTGCAGCCCGACCGTACTCCCCATCCGGGATTGATGGAAGTGAAGAAGGTCTATCAAGACATACGGTTCTCCCCTCTTGACTTGGCTTCGGGTAAAATCAGAGTGGAAAACCATTTCATATCTACCGGGCTCTGCGACTATGATTTCGTGTGGCAACTCCTGAAAGACGGTGAAGTTATAGATGAAGGAGTCCTGCCTGTCGGCGATGTCAGGCCCGGAGGCTCTAAAGTTGTGGGGATTCCGGAAGCCGGTTCTTCAGCCATCGGCGGCGGTGGCGACGTTTTCCTTTCCGTTTATGCGTATGCCCGCGAGGGAAGCGGCGTGATTCCCGCACGCCATGAGGTGGCGAGGGAACAGTTCCGGCTTTCTGAGAAATTTGGATGGCATCCCTCGGAAGGCATGGCACCCGTCGTCACGACGACAGATAAATTTTGGATTGTCAAGGCGGGACCTGCGGTGGCTACATTCGATGTTGCCACCGGCGAACTGCGCAAATATGAGGTGAATGGCAGAACCGTTATCGACAAAGGTCCGGAACCGTCGTTCTGGCGTGCGCCTACCGACAATGATTGGGGAAATAAGGCACATCTGCGTTCCAACGTATGGCGCGCTGCGGCAGAAAACCGTAAAAGCGGTGGGGCTTCCATCTCTGAGGAAAACGGCGTGGTGAAGGTGGTGGTTTCCTGGACGCTTCCCGATGTGGGTGGGTCCGGTTATAGCAATGTATATACCGTTTATCCTGACGGCACCGTCGGTGTCTCCGCCGACTGGAAAGCTGCCGGCGCTACGCCTGGCCTTATGCGTTTCGGCATGAGGATGTCTTTGCCGTCGTCGTTTGACGATTTCCGTTGGTATGGCAGGGGACCTTGGGAAAATTATAGCGACCGCAACACTTCTTCATTCATGGGAATCTGGAGCGGGAAAGTGGCTGACCAGTATTTCCCCTATATCCGCCCGCAGGAGAGCGGCAACAAAACCGACGTGCGTTGGGCGGAACTCACCGACAGCGATGGCTACGGCATAAGGGTGACAGGTGGACAGCCTCTGAATGTCACGGCCCTCGACTTCGCTTTTGAAACCCTTGATCCCGGAATGTCGAAAGGGCAGCGCCATTCGACCGATGTGGTGCGCGACCGCAAGCGCGTCTATCTTAACGTTGACCTTGCCCAACGTGGGCTTGGCGGCGACGACAGTTGGGGACGTGGTCCCCATTCCCCATATCTCCTCGATGAGGGGGAATATGGCTATTCGTATTTCATTTCTCCCCTCTTTCCCAAAGCATTTAAATAAAAAACTTTTTTTCATTTTTTTAGTTTTAAATTGTTAATAATGAAAAACGGGACACGACGTGAGTCGTGTCCCGTTTGTTTGCGGTTAAGAAGTCCGGTTTTTTACGGTCGGGCTACTTGGTATTCTGGTTCTTGAGGATGTCGCGGATTTCGGTCAGAAGCACTTCTTCTTTCGAAGGGGGTTCCGGGGCGGGTGCCGGAGCCGGTTCTTCCTCTTTCTTCTTAAGCTTCATAGCTATGCGGATTGCCACGAATATGGAGAGGGCGATAATGAAGAAATCGACGATGTTCATAATGAACGTGCCGTAGTGTATGGCCACTTCTTCAACTGCGGCTGTGCCGTCGGCCCCGGCGGGAACACCGTTTTTTATAACGTATTTCAGGTTCTCGTAGCCCGAACCGCCCGTAACGAGCGAAATCACGGGCATTATGATATCGTTGACGAGCGACGATACGATTTTTCCGAAAGCACCGCCGACGATTACACCGACAGCCATGTCAATCACATTTCCTTTTAATGCGAATTCCTTGAAATCCGCCAAGAATTTTCCCATAAGAATATTTATTTGATGGTTTGTGTGTATGTTTGTGTTTTAGCTCTCCCTTATGCCGCGAAATGAAGGTTGCGAAGGGATTATTGTGCGAAACTACTGAAAAATTTTCTAAAAACGTCTATTTTTTCGCAGTAAAAACATCGTTAGGTTAAAAATCGTTCATTTCTCGTTGATATACCGATTTTTTTTTATAATTTTGCATTGCGTAAAAGAGAAATCACACCTTTTGCGTAATTCTAAAACATATAATGTGTGTAGCCCACACATGCTTTGCTTAAGGAAAAAAGACATTTAATTCAAAATCTTAGAACCCAATTAATATTTTAAAAGCAATGACAAAAATTGGTATCAACGGCTTTGGCCGTATCGGACGTTTCGTGTTCCGTGCCTCTACTAAGAGAGAGGACATCGAGGTTGTAGCTATCAACGACCTTCTCCCAGTTGATTATATGGCTTACATGCTCAAATATGACACAATGCATGGTCGTTTCGACGGCACTGTTGACTATGACATGGAGAAGAGCCTCCTCATCGTCAATGGCAAAGCTATCCGCGTAACCGCATGCAAGAACCCCGCTGAAATCGCTTGGGGCGAAGTTGGCGCCGAGTATGTTGTTGAATCAACCGGTCTTTTCCTCACTAAAGAGAAAGCTCAGGCTCACATCGAGGCTGGTGCCAAGTATGTTGTGATGTCTGCTCCTTCTAAGGACGACACCCCGATGTTCGTTTGCGGCGTTAACGCTCAGACCTATGCCGGCCAGCAGTTCGTTTCCAACGCATCTTGCACCACCAACTGCCTTGCTCCTATCGCTAAGGTCCTCAACGACAAGTTCGGCATCAAGGAAGGCCTCATGACCACCGTTCACTCTACCACAGCTACTCAGAAGACCGTTGACGGTCCTTCTATGAAAGACTGGCGTGGTGGCCGTGCCGCATCCGGCAACATCATCCCCTCTTCTACCGGTGCTGCCAAGGCTGTTGGTAAAGTTATCCCCGAGCTCAACGGCAAACTCACAGGTATCTCCATGCGTGTCCCCACTCTCGATGTTTCTGTAGTTGACCTCACCTGCAACCTCGAGAAGCCCGCTACCAAAGAGGCTATCTGCGCTGCAATGAAAGAGGCTGCCGAAGGCGAACTCAATGGCGTGCTCGGTTACACCGAAGACGCTGTTGTAAGCTCTGACTTCCTCGGCTGCCCCCTCACCTCTATCTTCGATGCCAACGCCGGTGTATATCTTACCGAGAACTTCGTTAAGGTTATCTCCTGGTATGACAACGAGATCGGCTACTCTAACAAGGTGCTCGACCTCATCGCCATCATGAAGAAATACAATGGCTAATCGGATAGGGCTATAAGCAATATCACGAATTCAGAAAGGCACGGCTTCGGTCGTGCCTTTTTTTAGTATATTATGGTCTGTATTCCACAATATTAAAAACAAAATAAAAAAAATCGCTGTGTTTTTGATTTAATGAACTTTTTATATTAATTTTGCAATATCTCAATGGGCGACTGTCTTGTCTATCGTCTTTTTTTCGATGGATTTGTATGGACGGCTCCCTTTGCGCCAATGAGCTTTTTGCGAGACCATTATTTGTAAATCTAAATTTTAGCGATAGCCACGTCGGAAGCGATGTGATTGTCGGATTTCAGGGACTCACACTGAGCTGAATTAAAATAACCAAAGCAAAAATTTAACGTACAACATTTATGCTACCACAGGACGGCAACTTTTTATTCTGGCTTGAAAATGACCTTCTGGTCTTTGCTGTGTCGGTTGTTCTCGCAGGTATAATTATCCCGCAGATTCTTCTCATCGCGTTCCGTCGCAAGCTTTTCGATGAAGTCGATGAAAGAAAAATACATCGTGGAGTAGTGCCCCGCCTTGGCGGCATTGCTTTCTTCCCTGCGATGCTCTTTTCCATTGCTCTTGTAGTGGCTTTGAATCTGAGATGCGGAAGCGAGCTGATGGACCTCGCGCTTGTGCCAAAGCTCGTCCCCTTCCTTTTTGAGATATGCGCCATTATCTTACTATATCTTGTGGGTCTTGCCGATGACCTTGTGGGCGTTAGGTACATGGCCAAGTTTGTGGTGCAGATAATAGCCGCCATCTTGCTTGTATGTTCCGGAATGTATATCCATAATCTGTATGGCATCCTTTGGATTCATGAGATTCCGATGGTGCTGTCATGGATTCTTACAGCTTTCCTGGTTGTCTATGTGGTCAACGCGATAAACCTTATCGATGGTATTGACGGTCTTGCCTCCGGTCTTAGCACGATTGCATTGATGTTTTATGCCATAGTCTTTTTCAACGGACAAGAATACGTATATTCCATGATAGCCGCAGCCACTGCGGGCACTCTCTTCCCATTCTTCTACTACAACGTGTTTGGCGACCCCAAGAAGCAGAAAAAGATATTCATGGGCGATACCGGCGCTCTCACCACGGGCATGGTGCTTGTGTTCTGCGCCATCGCCGTGATGTGTGCCAAACCTGATTTCCTTGACGTTGAGTATAATCCGGGCATGGTGGCAGTGTCTCCCCTCGTGATTCCCTGTTTCGACGTGTTCAGGGTCTATTTCCATCGAGTGCGCCGCCATCGCAATCCATTCCTGCCGGATAAGTGCCACATCCATCACAAGCTTCTTGCCCTCGGTTTCAACCAGCGTCTGGCTTTGCTTATGATTCTTGGCGCGTCGCTTGTGTTCATTGGTTTCAACGTCATAATGTCGCCGTATGTGAACGCCACCGTCCTCCTTATCTGCGACGTTGTGATATGGACCGGAGGCAACATCCTCCTCACCAAGGCTATCCGTCGTCGCGAGCAGAGGCTCGGCACCCCCCTCTACGACTGATTCCCTATCCCCATACGCAATTAATAAATATTTCTTCACACTCCAACGAATCCCGCCATGGCGGGATTCGTTGTTTTTATAGCGTCCGGCACTCTTTGGAAAATAAAGCTGCTGAATGTCTCGTTATCTTAAAAATATGACTTTTATAAGTGCATATAGCGCTTTTATAGCGAGAAAAACTATGATAATGTATTTTATATGAAGGATTAGCTGCAATTAAAGAGGTTGAGCGTAAAAAGAATGTTATTAGTAACTTTACCAAAGTAAAATCAAGAGAATGTAGTTAAAATAATGGTTATATAAACTTTTTATATACATAAATTGTATTTTATTTGATTTTATATTGTATCTTTGCAAAATAAGATACATTATGTCTTCAGAACCCGATGTCGCGGTCTGACGATTATAATATGGTTCATGATTCGTAGAATGCCCTGTGGTTAAGTTTTAAGTGGCTGCCAAACTTAAAATGATAATTTGTTTTAAGTTTCATTTTATCTGAACATCTACTTATATTGAAAACTCTACTTTTCTAATTTTTTTGAAAATAAAATATTAACATAAAAACCTTTGCCTATCGAAAGAAAAAATGTAAAAGCAAACTCGGTAAGCCTATCGGAAGAATCATATCAACATGTCCGTTATTGCTTGAAGCTTACCCACTATAAACTATTACAAGAATATTGAATCCTTAGGATTATATAAATTTCCCTAAAAAACATAAGAATCAGTTCACTAATTAAATTCATCATAATATGAGTAAATATCTTATTCCAATCCACGAGGATGAAATCATCGTGGATGAAATGCTCGGTTTTATTACCGGAGGAAGTGTGGCATCAACCAATGATTGTGCGGACAATAAATGCAATGTTCATTCAGGAAATTGTAGAATCAAAAATGAATGTCAGACTAATAGTAGTGATTGTGGAACAAATATTTGTATCATACATAGAGATAAGGTGTTACCCACTGAACCGGGAGAACCAGATCCGGTAAATCCAGGTCCAAATAATTAAACCTTAATGTAAGGTCACAAAATATAAGGTGTCTATCTAACCAATCATCTTATCCGGTTAATCCGATGAGATGATTGGTATGGATTCTCTGTTCGCCTTATATTACATTTAATTATTATCCGACAATAATTCCAATATACTTATGACACTGACACTGCCGGAAAATAACCAGCTTAGAGTTTCCCGTTATGTATTCCTGTTTGAGAGGGATGAAGAATGTTTCCTTTATAATGCAAGGACCAATTCATTTTACACACTCTCTGGCGATACGTTGCATGCGCTCAAGAAAAAGGAACTCCATCAAAACGATATACCGGAGGAATTGTTATCCACCTTACGTTTGAAGAAGGTGTTGACAACAAAGGAAGAGGACGACTGTTTCCTCGACTTCCTGAAACTGAATTGCCTTAAAGATAACTTTGGGCATGAATATATGTCATTTACCATTCTTCCTACGGTAAGCTGTAATTTGAGATGCCCTTATTGTTTTGAGCAAAACAAGCCTTCCGGAATCATGAGTGTGGAGGATGCCGACAACATAGTGGATTTTATAAAATCGAGGGCAACTACCGGCAAATACTCGATAACTTGGTTCGGAGGCGAGCCTCTTTTAGGTCTTTCTGCAATAGAACATATTCTGACAAGGCTTGAAAAGGAGGAGGGTCTCTCAAGAATAGACCACTCGATTATAACGAACGGCACGCTCCTAAACAAAAAGGCGTCAGAACTGTTCAGCAAGTTCCCGCTTGATTCAATGCAGATTACTCTTGATGGCGACAAGGCATCGCACAACAAGAAAAGGTTTTTCCAGTCCGGGGAAGGCACTTTTGACATAATTCTTAATAATGTGGCGGAATTCCTTAGGATTAACCCTAAATGTCAGGTCACATTCCGTGTCAACGTTGACAATACGAATAAGGAGGAATATATATCCGTGCATAATATGCTGAAAGAAAGGTTCAAGGATTATTTCATGTCGGTTTATCCCGGCATACTCCGTGCCAACAAGGGATGTGAAGACGAGACATTCTTTACTTCTTCCCAGCATCTTGAATTCAATACGGAATTATGGAAAAACAACATAAAGTCCATGTATCCCTGTCATCTGTCGAAAGGATGCTGCGCCACTTCTGTCTCAAGTTATGTCATAGGGCCTAAGGGTGAGCTATACTTGTGCTGGGAACATGCCGGCAACAGTCAAAAGATAATCGGCAACATAGACGGAACGCCCGGTGTATGCACAAAGAGATATCCCGACTATATGCTTAGGGGCACTTGCTTTAGCGACCCGCGTTGCCTTGAATGCGGATTGCTGCCGATATGCTCCGGAGGGTGTCCCGACAAGAGGATAGCCAATCTGTGTGATGGTGACAGCCATGACCTTTGTTCCGTATATAGCGACGAGAACGGACGTGGCCTTGAAGAAGCCCTATACACCTACTATAAACTGACGTCAAAACAACAACAAAGATGAAATTTCAGATACTCCCTATAATTGCGCTTGCTGCCTTTTCAACCACGGCATTTACATCCCTTTCCTCTTCTTGTTATGCCGGCGGGGTGCCGGTCAATCCCACCGATTCAATAAAAAAGGCTGATCTGCGGAAGGATTCCGTGCCAAACGACACAATCGCTCATGAGTTGCTCGAGGTTACTGTAGAGGGGGAGAGGGTTATCCGGAAGCCCGGAAGTGCGGAATACTTTCCCACTACAAAGGAGAAGAACGCCTCTGCCGACGCCATCGCGCTCCTGAAAAGGATGCATATTCCCGACTTGCTGATGCTTCCCTCCGGAATCACGTCTGCTTCAGGGCTGCCTGTATCATATTTCGTAAACGGTGTCCCGGCAACCGGTGACGACCTGGAAGGCATGTTCATGAAAAATGTGAAGAGCGTGGTGTGTCTCGAAAACCCCTCCGATGCAAAATACCTCGGGAAACCATACGTGGTTGACTTCATCGTTCAGGAATATGAATACGGAGGATATACCAAACTCTACGGAAAAGCTTTTCTCCTCAGCGTGGAGCAATTCACCGAGAGGGTGAACTCCAAGTTTTCCTATAAACGGATGACATACGACGTCTGTGTGGCGCCGATGCAGTCAAAATATAAGTTTGACGGTGAACGCGCCGTGGAGACCTACCGCCTTAAGGACGGCGACGTAACCAGAACCGTGGAACCTACCGATTATAAACTTACGTCTGCCAGATATCCCGTGCAATTCAGGGCATTATACCGCAACGGCAGCACATACGTCTCAAACAGGATAGGCTACTCTTTCAGCAACATAGGCAAACAAACCTCAAAGGGAACGGAGACTTTCTCCGGCAGCGGCTTCGACCATTCCACCACTTACACCACCGAGCAGCCCGACAGGCAAAATGCGCTCGAACTCCTGGGTAGCGTCTCCCTGGTACCTGCCCCCCAATGGTCAGTCTCCGCCGATTATAACCTGAGATATTCCCACAATAACAATTATTATTCATACGTCACCTCAACGCCATTTGAAATCGACAGAAAGACCCGGGAAGACGCTACGACGGCAACCGCAACCCTGATGGCGACAAGAGATTTCGGCAGCCGCCACAAGATATTTGCAGATGCCTTTTGCGAGATATATCATTCAAACGCACGCTATTACGGCGACACCAACGACCGTACGTCATACTTGCGTTATGGTTGGAACGGGAGAATAGGTTATTCTTTCAGAGGAAACGGGGTCTATGTCAATGTGCAAGGTGGAATCACGACAGAGCATAGCGACGTTAACGGAATCAGGACCCGCTATACCGGGCCTTTCGGGTTTGCCACATTTAATTACAACCCTAACAGAACACATAATCTTAATGTTAAATTCCAGTACTCGGTGTTCTCCCCGGTAAGTGCGTCGTCAAACCCTGCCGTGACGCGTGTCAGCGAGCTGATGTATTCTGCCGGCAACCCTGACATCAAACCATACTCCTCCATGACGGCAGGAGCGACCTATACTTGGGAATGCGTTCGCGACATGTTGTTCCTCAACTTTAGTACTGACATGACGCACCTGCACGACCGATTCAGGACGGTTTATTCACTCACCGATGACGGGCAGGCTGTGGTCAGAGGTTATGAAAATACGGGAGACTGCAACCAATTTTATATAGGTCCCTCCGCAACACTTGCCCTATTTAACAAAAATCTTTGGATAAACGCAATCCCGAGCCTCAATATTTACAATTCCGGAAAGGGCGGATACATCCCGAATTTCTCTAACCTGAGCTATTATCTTGCAGGCACTCTTTTTTTGGGTGAATTCAACATCGTACTCTCTTACCGTAGCCCAAGGAAATATGCCAACCCGCTCATGGACTCCACTTTCAAGACCAAACCTTCATACTACATCCAGGGGGGATGGGGAAACGGCAATGTGAACATAACATTGCTTCTTGCCAACATATTCAACACCTCCTGGGATGGGGAAACGGTCTTCACCGGCTCCCCGGTCTATGAAGCGAGATATATAAATATGAACCAATCATATCGACAGAAGATCAGGATAGATGTAACCTATACCTTCGGCTACGGCAAAAAGATAGACCGGCGTGACAATCTTGACGGTAGCGTGTCGGGGGCACAATCGAACGTGTCGAAATGAAGAGGCGCTTCCCTTTCGTAAGACAGAAGGACTCCATGCAGTGTGGCGTGGCTGCTCTCGCGATGGTGTGCCGTCACTTTGGCAAAGCGTATTCGCTGAGGTTCCTCTCCACGTTGTGCCATCCCACAACGGAGGGGGTGTCGCTCCTCGGGGTGACTGACGCTGCGAGGAAGCTTGGCTTCGACACTGTTTCCGCACGTCTTACGGCTGACAAACTCTCGCAGTGTCCTCTCCCTGCAATTCTTCACTGGGACCAACGCCATTTCGTGGTGCTCTACCGTGTGTCTCACGGAGGAGAACGGTTCCATGTAGCCGACCCCGGGAAAGGGCGTGTGGCATTCAGCCGCCGTGACTTTCTCGAGCATTGGGGAAGCATACACGAGGGCGCGGAAGCCAAGGGCGTGGTAATGCTGCTTGAACCTAACGCCTCATTCGGCACGGTCAAGGAGACCGGCAGCGGCGAGAAACGCTCGCTGGGTTTCCTGTTAGGCTATCTCCGGCAGTATCGCCGGCACTTCATGCAGGTGCTTCTCGGTCTTATCCTCGGATGTGTTTTGCAGCTTGCTATGCCTTTCCTGACACAGGCTATAGTGGATGTGGGCATACACCGGAAAGACGTGGGCTTCATCTGGCTTGTGCTTTTCGGAGAATTGATGATAGTGGCAGGGAGAACCGCCACCGACTTCATCCGGCGATGGCTGTTGCTCCACGTGTCGATGCGTATTAACATATCGCTTCTCAGCGACTTTTTCATAAAGTTGCTGAAGCTTCCGATGTCGTTTTTCGACACCAAGCTTACGGGCGACCTCCTTCAGAGGATGGGCGACCATTCCCGGGTGCAGTCTTTCCTGACCGGACAAGTGCTCGGCATCCTGTTTTCTGTCTTCAGTTTCATGATTTTCAGTGTGGTGCTCTGCTTATACGACCCACTGATTTTTGCCGTCTTCATGGGCGGAACGTTTGCCTACGGGGCTTGGACAGCGCTATTCCTTAGCCGCAGGAAAGTAATAGACTACGAGATGTTCGAGAAATCTGCCGAAAATCAAAACCGCACCTACCAGTTCATAACGTCGATGCAGGAGATAAAGCTTCAGGACTGCGGGAAGCGTAGGCGCTGGGAATGGGAAGACACCCAGGCTTCCCTCTTCGAGGTTCAGATGAAGTCGCTGAAGCTTCAGCAAACACAGGAGGCAGGGGCTATATTTATCAACGAGTTGAAAAATATCCTCATCACGGTGGTGGCAGCCACCGCCGTGATTGACGGACGTGTATCACTGGGTGCCATGCTGGCGGTGCAGTATATGGTGGGACAGCTCAATTCGCCGGTTGAAAGCCTGATGTCGTTTATATATTCACTTCAGGACGTGCGCATATCGCTTGAGCGAATCAACGAGATTCACTGCGGAAGCGATGAAGAGCCGGAAAGGGGGAGAAGGTCAAATTTCGGCTCCAGTGGCGGTATCTCGTTAAGGGATGTGACGTTCAGGTATGATCCTCATGCGCTCCGTAATACCCTCTCTGACGTGACCTTTGACATACCCTTCGGAAAGGTTACCGCAATTGTCGGGGCATCGGGAAGCGGAAAGACTACCCTAATACGTCTTATGCTCGGTTATTACCCTGTGCTCGGAGGACAGTTGGAAATAGCGGGGCATGACATTGAGGAGTATAGCCTGCGGTGGTGGCGCAGACAGTGCGGGGTCGTAATGCAGGACGGGGTGATATTTTCGGAATCGATAGAGAGGAACATAGCCGTGAGTGACGGGGAGGTGGACCGCGGGCGTCTGGAGTATGCGGCACGGACGGCGTGCATCCATGACTTCATCATGTCGCTTCCGTTGAGATATGATACAAAGGTAGGGCGCGACGGTGTGGGGCTTAGCCAGGGGCAGAAGCAAAGGATCCTGATAGCCCGTGCGGTTTACCGTGATCCGGCTTTTATTTTCCTTGATGAGGCGACGAATTCCCTTGACGCTCGCAACGAGCGCGAGATTGTGGAGAACCTCGAAGACTTTTATAAAGGAAGGACGGTGGTGGTAGTGGCACACCGTCTTTCAACCGTGAGGAACGCCGACAACATTATTGTGCTTGAAGACGGACGTGTGGTGGAGTCGGGGTCGCATGATGAGCTGATAGCGTTAAAGGGCAACTATTTTACTCTGGTGCGTAATCAGCTCGAATTAGGAAACTAATGACAGCAAGCAATAAGATGTGGTTTTTCTAACTGTTGATAGATATATGAAATTAAATTTTTCTGATGAAAAAAATAAAGAATAGTATGCCCGCAACCTTTGACAGTGTAGAGCGTAGCGATAAGGTAAAGCTGTTGCTTGGAGAGGAGCCTCCGGCTCCCGTGAGATGGGGGACGGTGGTGATAACTGTTGTTTTCCTACTCCTCTTCGTTGCTCTCTCTTTCGTCCCCTATCCGGGCACCGACACTCCCATAATTCTCTATTTCACGATGAGGGAGTAACTGGAATATTATTTTGAACAGAAATTTATGCAATATAATTAGCATATTGCCGTTGCAAATGTAATAACTGTCTGCTATATGCTTGAATACTAACTTAACCATTAACCTTATGAAACGAAAAACGGTATTGTTTGCCGCCATGGGATTGTTGCTGGCGGCTTGCACACAGTCGGAAGAGGTAAATTCCCCCGACAAGAATGTACAGGAGAAGGACAAGACTCCCGGCATTTCAAATATTATTGATTTTACACCGGAGGAGAGACAGGTGAACGATGGCTTGAATGACTTCGGATTCAAATTGATAAATGAGGTCGTCAGAGATTTTAATAATTCTGCTGACACGGAGAATAAGGGTGATGGTAATGGGAACATCGCCGTCTCGCCGTTGAGTGCTTCGATAGCACTTGGTATGCTGGCTAATACCTGCGACGACGAGATGGAAAAGGCTATTGCGAAAATGTTGGGGCAAAAGGACCTTTCGCATCTGAACTCCACATGCAACAAACTTATGGAATATCTGCCGGAGCGTACTAATGGAGGTGAACTACTTATGGCAAATTCAGCATGGTATAAAGAGGACCTTACACCTCTGAAGGAGTGGGAGAATGCCATGGCTTCTGTATTCTTTGCCGAAACAAAGAGTATTGATTTCACCGACCCCAAAAGCGTGGATGTGGTTAACGGCTGGGTATCAGACCATACAAAAGGACTGATTAAAAATGTGGTTGATGGATTTGAAAAAAATACAACCTGTGTTCTTGTCAACGCCTTGTACTTTCTTGGTAGATGGCAGGATGAGTTCGACGATGCTCTTACCAAAAAAGAGCTCTTTCATGGAAAGGATGGCAGCTCCACCGTGGATATGATGCATAACCGGAAAAATCTTGGATATGTGGATGCTACGGATTTTGAAATGGTAGAGCTTAAGTTTAACGGCAACACGTCGATGGAGTTCCTTCTTCCCAAGAATGGAAAGGACGTAACGGAATTAATGTCGGGACTCACATCGGAAGACTACAAGGAGGCTCTCCGGTTGGGAAATACGGCAGATGTCACGTTGTCATTGCCTCGTTTCAAAATTGAGACCGAAATGGAAATGACACAGATGTTGCATGTCATGGGTATGCCGGCGATTGCAAAACTTCAGAAACTTGGTGATAATAAGGATAATGTTTTTATAGTAAACCAGTTTACGAATACAAGCGTCAATGAGAAAGGCGCGGAATCTGCTGCTGCCACAATCATAAAAATAGTAGAGTCGTACATGCCGGCTCCCAAACCTCAACCAGTGACTATGGAATTCAACAGGCCGTTTGCATATCTGATCCGTAATCAGGTCACGGGTACCGTGCTGATGGCTGGCATTGTCAATAACCTTTAGAGTGTTCCTTAAAATTTTCCTTCAGCCTGCTATCCACCAGTTAATCCCGCTTGCAAGGCGGGATTTTTTTCGCTCCTGTTACATATTAATTAGCATTTGTAATAATTTTATGTAAAAGAGCCCGCTTCATTGCTTTATGTTTGCAGACTTGTGAGGGAATTGCTAACTTCGCAAAAATAACAACATGAAATATTTTCAGATGAAAAGAAAATACTTGCTTTCGCTTGCATTGGCGGCGTCTCTGTCTGCTTCCGCGCAAACGAAACTATATCCAAACGAATTCCCTCTCTCCGAGGTGACGCTTCTCGAGAGTCCGTTCCAGCATGCCAGGGACCTGAACGTAAAGACTCTGCTGGCTTACGATGTTGACCGCCTTCTCGCTCCTTATCTGAAGGAAGCCGGTCTCGAACCGAAAGCTCCGAGCTTCAGCAACTGGGACGGTCTTGACGGACATGTTGGCGGCCATTACCTCTCCGCCCTCGCCATCCATTATGCTGCCACGGGCGACAAGTCTTTGAAAGAGCGGATGGACTATATGCTGAGCCAGCTGGCCATGTGTGCCGTGGCACGCGGCGACGGATATGTGGGTGGTGTGCCTAACGGAGAGCCGCTTTGGAAAGCACTTAAGGCCGGAGAACCGGGAATGGTGTGGAAATATTGGGTGCCTTGGTATAACGTGCATAAGATGTATGCCGGTCTGAGAGATGCTTGGCTTTACGGCGGCTCCGAGGTGGGAAAGAAACTCTTCCTTGGAATGTGCGATTGGGGTATCGATGTGATTGCCAATCTTGACGACAAAAAGATGGAGCAGATGCTCGACAATGAATTCGGTGGTATGGACGAGGTGTATGCCGATGCTTTCGCCATCACCGGCGACAGGAAATATCTTGACGCCGCCAAGCGTTTCACCCACCATCAGCTTTTCGACGGCATGCTCGCCGGTGTCGATAACCTCGACAACCGCCATGCCAACACGCAGGTGCCGAAAGTGGTGGGTTATCAGAGAATTGCGGAACTTTCCGGTGATTCCGACTATGAAAAGGCCGCCGAGTTCTTCTGGAATACGGTGGTCAACAACCGTTCCCTCTCGATAGGAGGCAACAGCCGCCGCGAGCATTTCGCCTCCAAGGCCGATGCCAAAAGCTATGTCGATGACCGCGAGGGCCCGGAATCGTGCAACACCAACAATATGCTGAAACTCACCGAAGGGCTTTTCCGCATGAACCCCGATGCGCGCTATGCCGATTTCTACGAACGTGCTTTGTATAACCATATACTTTCCACCATCCATCCGGAGCACGGTGGATACGTTTATTTCACATCCGCCCGTCCGGGGCATTACAGGGTCTATTCCCGGCCCAACAGCGCGATGTGGTGTTGCGTAGGCACCGGTATGGAAAACCATGGCAAGTACGGGCAGTTTATCTATACCCATTCTTCCGACTCCCTTTGGGTAAACCTTTTCATCCCTTCCGAACTCAATTGGGCGGATAAGGGGATAAGGATTACGCAGACCACGGTATTTCCCGAGAACGGCAACGTGAAGCTCACCGTGAACACCGACAGCGCCAGAAACCTCAACCTTCTGCTGCGCCATCCCGGATGGTGCGACAAGCTTACGGTGAAGGTCAACGGCAAGAGGGTGAAGACCGCATCGAAACCGTCGTCTTATCTCGCGCTGAACCGCGAATGGAAAGACGGAGACGTTATCGAGATGGAGATGCCTATGAAGGTCACAATAGAGGAACTGAACTATCTTCCCGACTATGTGAGTATCCTTCGCGGTCCTATCGTGATGGCAGCCCGCACCGGTGGCGACGCCCCGCTTACGGGGCTCGTGGCTGATGATTCAAGATGGGCGCATATCGCCCACGGCCCGCTGGTGTCGGTCTTCGACACGCCGCTTCTTATCGGCAAGCGCGCCGACCTTCTTAAGAAACTCAACAAGATGCAGCCTGCCGGCGAGGGGATGAAATTCACTATAGCCGGACTTTTCGAAGGGAAATACAGCGGGCTGGTGCTCGAACCGTTCTATAATATCCACGATTCGCGCTACAATATGTATTGGCTTTCCATGACCCCCGCGCAATATGCAAGCTATAAGGTCAACGCACAGCGCGACGAAGAGATGCGCCTTGCCCTTGACCGACGCACCGTGGATGCCGTCAACACGGGCGAACAACAGCCGGAGGCCGACCATTTCATGGAATCCCGTTCATCGGCAAGCGGCAATTTCAACGGCGAGCCTTGGCGCGACGCTTCCAACGGCGGTTTCTTTTCCTACAAGATGAAGACCGGCGGACGCAACGACCTCACCCTGCGCGTGCGCTATTGGGGCAACGAGAGCGGCTCCAGGGCGTTCAATATCCTTGTTGATGACAATGTGCTCACTGCTGAAGATATCGCCGGGAAATGGAACAAAGACGGTTTCGTGGATGCCGAATACACCATTCCTCCGCATTATGTTGACGGAAAGGAATCGATACGTGTGAAATTCGCCAGCGACAAAGGACAGACCGCAGGCGGCATATATCATGTGCGCCTCATAAGGCCCGAAACCGCCGATTGATTCTTACAAACAAAAGAAAGATTACAAATCAGCCGGGAGCGTTACGCTCCCGGCTTTTTATATTTCAGGGAATGAGTTCATAGACCACGCGCGATTCGCGGTACTGGCATATTTTGCCTTCCTTCAGAAGGCTCATGATTGCAAAGCAGAGTTGGGTTTCGGTAAGGCCGCAGATCCTAAGGAGTTCTTTATAAGTATATTTGCAGCCTGCACACATTCTTGTGAGCAAAGTGTTGCTGTTTTTCTTAATGAGGTCCATAGAAGTTGTTTTTGTTTAGTTCCTAAATCATAACCCGCAACCCGTCACGATTGTTCATTCGGATAATTCATTTTTATATATGTTTATGTTAAATTATTCTATATTAGAATTATATTTCGTTCGAGTTGGGCGCGTTTCTTGCTTGTGTGGTGTATTGCTTGAAAAATGTTTGCCATTTTTATTATTTATTAAAATTTTTATACTAATTTTGCATCTATAATAGATAAAAGATAGTAATAATGGCTTTGTGGAAATAAATTTCCACGATTATTGCTTTCGGGATTGTATTTTGTTTGGTTTCTTAATTTATAGGTTATGACTTATCTACAGGTAAAAAAGATGAATTTTGCATGGCTGCTCGTGTTTCTGGTCATGCTTGGCGTGAGCATCGTGGGATGCATCGTGACTCCTCGGGAGGGAATCTTCGACATGGCGAACACCCATCTTTTCGCCAATGTGGCATGGATGATTACCGCCACGATTTTCGTGCTGATGATGACCCCGGGGCTTTCTTTCTTCTACGGCGGCATGGTGAGGGTAAAGAACGTGATTTCAACCATGCTCCAGAGTTTCATAGTGATGGGAGTGGTGAGTGTGATATGGGTGGTTTTCGGTTTCAGTCTCGCTTTCGGCAACGATATCTGGCACGTCATCGGCAACCCCGCCGATTTTTTTATGTTTGACAATGTCGGTGTCACCAACGTCACCAACCCCGACGGTGAGATTTCGCAAATAGGGATTGCCACCACTACGATTCCCCTGGCGCTTTTCGCTCTCTTCCAGATGAAGTTCGCCATCATCACCCCGTCGCTCATTACGGGTTCGTTTGCCGAGAGGGTGCATTTCGCCGGTTATCTCCTTTTCATGGTGCTTTGGACCGTGCTCGTATATTGTCCGCTCGCGCATTGCACCTGGCATCCGGAGGGGCTTTTCGGCCAGATGCACGTGCATGACTATGCCGGCGGAATAGTGGTGCATGCAGCTTCGGGTATCGCCGCCCTCGCCGGAGCGTTGTTTCTTGGCAAAAGAACTGAAAAAGAACATTCGAAACCTGCCAATGTGCCGTTTGTGCTTCTCGGGGCTGCCCTTCTGTGGCTCGGTTGGTTCGGCTTCAACGGCGGTTCGTCGCTTGCCGCCGACGGCATAGCCATATCCGCCTTCCTCAATACCAACACGGCGGCAGCCACCGCCATGGTGGTGTGGGTGGCCATGGACGGCCTCCGCGGCCATAAACCTTCGGCAATGGGCGCCGCCATTGGTGCGGTGGTAGGGCTCGTGGCCATCACCCCGTGCGCCGGTTGGGTGAGCGTGGGCCAGAGCGTATGCATAGCCTTTATAATCACAGTTTGCTGCAACATGGCTTGCAGCTGGAAGGGCTACGGACACATGCTCGACGATGCGCTCGATGTTTTCCCTACCCACGGACTCGGCGGAATAATCGGCACCGTGCTCACCGGAATTTTCGCATACGACTTCTTTGCCGCCGGTGACCCGGAGATGGTTTCACGCGGCACGTTTTTCTGGAACCACATACTTGTGCTCCTGATGGTGTTTGGCTATACGTTTGTGGTTAGCTACGCCCTTTATTGGGCAACCGATAAGATGATCCCCATGAGGGTGTCGCGCAAGAACGAGGAAATCGGGCTCGACCGTTCGCAGCACGATGAGGTGTATGGCGGTGAGACCGGCATCGCCGAAGACTCCATGAGTCTGGAAGACTGGTACCGCAAGATGGAATAATCCGCAACCCCGGATAACGGAAAGAGGCTTTGTTATAATTGATTTATGTAGGGGCATGCCTCCGGCACGTCTGGTTGGAAATTTTATTTTCAGATATTATAGGTCGGAAAGATGTCCCTGCATTCGATATAATTCGTGTAGTGCCCCCACATGGTTAGCAACAATTCCCGGAAAAAGGTGGTATTCCTATAACCTTTTCCGGGAATTGTTATAAGGCTATTTGTGTGTTACTGAAAATATCAATTCATCATTCCCTGTCTTAGCATGATTTGGCGTTTACAATGGGGACAAATTATCATGTCGGCTGAACATCCCCTAAATTTTAAGGAACGCTCTTAGGGTTGACATCTATCGGAAAGAAGGCGATAAATATACAATGAATATACATTGGAGAACATACGTCCGATATATTTTGACTATGATAAATCACAACTTCATGACGGACTGTTCACATATAAGTTCCCCCGGGAAGTCATGTTGGAGGATGGTGATTTCTACGTAGAACTTGAGTTCCTCGAAAATTTCTCGAATGAATACTTTATCATGAAATCCAAACCTCTGACCGGTAAGACCCGATGCAGATATGCCAGCCAGTCTAAATGGGAAACTCTCCCTTTCGGAGCGCCTGTTTATATCGAATATGACAGTGTGGAATAAATGTGTTGCCCTCTCCTTTGTATTTATTGCCTTGATGGAGCGTATATTTATTGCGTCAGGAACACTCGCCAGCTTCCTTCTTTCTCGCCGCGTTCCACATATTTTTTTGAGATAAGCTGGTCGAGCAGTTTTTGGATTGCCGTAATGCTGATTCCGGTTTCTTTTTTCATGTCTGCGAGTGTCAGTGTCGGTTGGGTGCGCATAGCGTTCAGAATTTTAGTATAATTGGGTGTGCGGAAGGCAATACGCTCTCCGTCATACCACCATACATTTTCATTTTTCTCGCTGACAAACAATACATCGTTATACACCTCTGTCGCTACCAGATCGTTGAAATATTTTAGAAATGGACGTATATCCTTGATGTCGGCGTGAGCGCCGTCGCTCGGCACAGGACCTACTTCGAGATCTGCCTGATGGAGTGCTTCGAGATATTCGCTTTTCTTGCGGCTGCGGACTACAATCATCGGATAATTGTGGCGAGTGAGAATATAATTCACCATCAGTCGAGCTATACGTCCGTTGCCGTCTTCAAAGGGATGGATGCGGATATACCGGTAGTGGAACAACGTGGCCAACTCAACCGGAGATAGTTTTCCTTCCTGTTCAGCGGTATTGTACCAATCAACCAAGTCTGCCATAAGTCCGGGTGTTTCCTCCGGTGAAGCGTACTCGAATCTGTCTCCATATCTTGTGATTACGCTATTGGGCCTCGTCTTATATTGCCCTGCGTGTATAACATAGCTTGTCTGCACACTTCCGGGCAAATTACGATAGACTATGTAATCTTCGCGTAAAAGGGTCTTATGCAATGTCCGTATGAAATTCTGCGTTAACGGTATATCCTTAACGGCGGCTTCCTCTGTCATCATCCGCAGACCAACATTACTTGCCGTCATTTCCTCGACGTCGCGCACATCGGCCTCGCCGATTACTTTGCCGAATAGCAACAGTATTTCCGTTTGCCCATAAGTCAGCGTGTTGCCCTCGATATGATTACTGTTGTAATTGAAATCTACGGTAAAACGACGGCTAAGCCTCTCCCTGTCTTTCTCAGATAGAGGCTGTATGTTCTGCCAAGCGGCAAGTGCCTTTTTGATATTGAGATACTTCATGCGGAATTCGTGTTATATCCGCACAAAGTTAGTAATAAATTTCGAAAAAGGTTGCATCGATATAACCTTTTGTGCGTTTTTTGCCCTCGAAAAGCACTCTAAAATTACGAAAATCCGCTGACCCTATATTTGCCGAATTTTTAGAGATTTGGGAAAATAAAAAACGCTGAAAATGTTTTATTTTCAGCGTTTTCCCACTTTATGTGGTCTTAATTAGTGACCCCGGAGACGACATCGACCGCGCCGCCGTCTTTCATGACTTCAAGAATGTCCAAGCCATTCAGGTTGTTTACTATGGCTATAACCGGAAACTTGAAGCCTTCGGTCTTTTGCCAGTTGATTAACTCTTTGGCGGAGCCGTCGGGGAGCTTATAGTCCGCAACGATCACTGCGCCGGGTGGCAGCTTTGCCACCTCTTCCTTTGCCGCCTCCATACTTTCAACTGCAATCGGCTCGTAGCCGGACCTGACAAGCAAGCCAGACATGAGCCGACGGTCGGAGTCGGAGGCATCAACAATTAAAATTTTATTCATTGAAATTAAAGTTGGTGTTATCTTTTAAATATATAGGCCTGCCTTTATGGGCAAGCCTATATAGAATCTATTCAATCTTTTTTACCTTATCAATCTTATCTATTTGGTGTAGACCATTTGTGTGTTTCTGTGCATTTTATATCCATTACGCAGCTGCCGGCTTGCATACGGAACTGACCTTTTTCAAGTACCCACCGACCATCGTAGTCAACGAATGCGAGATCACTCGCTTTGATAGGTAATGATATGTTTTTTGTCTCACCGGGCTTTAGCTCTACTTTTTCAAATGCACGCAGTCTGCGATTATCGGGTGTCAAAGATGCTACCATATCCCGGCTGAAGAGCATTGCAACTTCTTTGCCGGTGCAGTTGCCGGTATTTGTGATATCAACTGTGAAAACGAGGTCGTCGTTGACATCGAATTCAGATTTGGAGCAACGCAGATTGTCATATTTGAATGTAGTGTAACTTAGTCCATAGCCAAAGGGCCACTGCACAGATACGACCGCATCATAGTCGTAAGCGCCTTCCATTTTATCCATTTCCTCACTCACACGATAATCGTAAGTGGTGAGTTCGGCCTGATGGCGGGGATATGTATAGGGCATTTTGCCACTTGGATTAGTGTCACCGGCAAGGATGTTGGCAAGTGCGTCGCCTCCGAAGTTTCCTGGGAGAAGTATATTGACTATTGCATTTGCTAATGGTTCTATATCACTAATGATACGCGGACGTCCACCGTTGATAATCAAGATAATTGGCTTGCCTGTCCCTGCAAGAGCTTTTACAAGATTGCGCTGATTTTCCGAAATAGCGAGGTCTGACAGATTTCCGGGTGTTTCGCAATAAGAATTTTCGCCTATACAAGCGACAATTACATCTACATTAGATGCGGCTGCCACCGCCTTTTCAATTTCAGGCTCATTCTCCTCATGGTAAGCTCCTTCAGCCGGATAAGTCACACCATGTTCAAGAACTACATTCTTTTTGCCAAATTTATTTACCAATGCCTTGTAGATAGTATTATACTTTGACGCAAAGCGATCTGTCAGATGACCCTGCCATGAATAGCTCCAACCGCCATTAAGACAACGCATTGAGTTTGCATTAGGACCTGTAACAAGAATCTTTGTTCCTTTTTTCAAAGGAAGGATTCCGCCATTGTTTTTAAGTAATATCTCTGATTCTTCGGCAGCTTGAAGAGCGGTACTCTCATGGTTATCACAAGCGAAGTCAGCATAATCCTTGGGATAGGTATTGGGGGTATCAAACAGTCCGAGACGATATTTTAGTCGTATTACACGACGTGCGGCATCGTCAATACGTTCCTGAGACACTCGACCTTCATTTACAAGTTCTTTCAGCAAGGTGCAGAAATTGAGGTCGTATGGTTCCATCGACATATCGATTCCTGCATTGATTGCCATTTCAATAGCCTCCTTTTTGTCGTGAGCTACATATTCACGGGTGTAAAGATTGTTAATATCCGCCCAATCGGTCACAATCATTCCGTCCCATTTCAGGTCTTCTTTAAGCCACTTGGTAAGAAGCTCATTGTTGGCATGTACCGGACGACCGTTTATTGAGCCGCTATTGACCATTACAGTCAATGCGCCGGCCTCGATACAGGCTCGGTATGGTTCAAAGAACTTCTCACGGAGATCAGAGGGCGAAATATATGCGGGGGTACGGTCTTTTCCTGTACGAGGAGCACCGTAACCCAGATAATGCTTTACAGATGTCGCAATATTGTGTTTGCCTATCTGATTAGGATTCTCGCCTTGAAAGCCTTTAACTTGCTGAGCTCCCATGACAGCGTTTACCAGGGGATCCTCACCGTAGTTTTCCCAAACTCGACTCCAACGTGGATCTCTTGTGAGGTCAACGGTAGGAGAATATGTCCACGGACAATTTGCAGCACGTGTCTCATATGCGGTAATCTCAGCCGCTCTACGAGCTAATGCGGGGTTGAAAGAGGCTCCGACATTTATGTTCTGAGGAAACAGAACTCCACCAAGGGTGTAGGTCGTACCATGATTTTGATCGAGTCCATAGATACAGGGAATACCAATTTCTTTCATTGATATTTCCTGAATCTGACAGATTAACTGCTCCCATTTTTCCGGAGTCTGTGCGGTAGGTCCACCAGGGGCATTCAGAACCGATCCCACTTTATATACTGCGATTGCCTCATGCAGTTTCTGGGGGTCAAGATAGAACTCTCCATCTTTCCAGGCACCTAACACATCAATGGAAAGTTCGGTCATCTGACCAATTTTCTCATCGAGGCTCATTTTAGACAAAGTGCGTTCTACTGCTGTCTCAATTTCGGGATCTGAGGGAATCGCTGCTCCAGCAGCCTGTACGGAACAGGCTGCTGCAGTAACGGTTAGTAATGTCATTACGTGTTTAAACATATTAGCGAAGTGTTACGAGATCAACATAGTAGCCATGACCGACGCAGATGAACCCGGCCTGCTCCTGAATCATATCGAGAGCTTCTTTTGTAAGAGTAATATCTGCCACGCCATCAGTTGAGAATTCGATTGTCCCGGTGCCGGGAAGGTCGTTCCACCATACTGTAGTTGTACGCAGCTGATGATATTCAGCAGTCGGTTCTATAGAATAATGGATAGACATTACGGCCCCCGGCTTTATACCGGCAAACACATCCATACCGATGAGGTTGAAAGTCTTGTTAGGACTATCATCAGGCATATCCCATGATACGTAGTGATGACCTGACCACAACGTCTGCTGCGATGAGATGACTACGCTTGCCGATGACTCTACCTGACCGTTCTTGTAGAACTGCACTTCATTGCCGTCGGTCATGACGCCTGACATTGTATATTCGCCGTCCTCAAGAGATGGTGCTGTGAAGCTGAGTGATGTAGGTGTCTTTTCGATGATTTCAGCGATTTCTATGTCGCCAATTTTAATAGAAGCAACTTTGTCGAGGTTGATGCCAGTGATGGTAGTGGTAGCTCCTGCAGTGATTCGATCTGCACCTGAGGTTATGAGAGCTGATGCGCTGACCGTAACCTTGTCTGCGCCATAGTTCACACCCTCGGCATCGATGAGTTCCAACCGGAATGTGCCTGCCACAGCATTGGATGGCACTGTGTATGAAAGCATTTCATTGCCATCTTCGGCAGAGTAAGTCACGGGGATTTGCTCGGAATTACCGATTACAATAGACTTGACAGATGCGAGATTGCTGCCATAGAGTACTGCGCTTTGACCAGGCGCCACAATGCGCTCGAAAGACACAGATGAAGACCAGGGGTCACCATCCAGTGGATTGACGTTTATCAAACCTTCGCGAGAAGTTGACTTGCCTTGAGTGGTTGTTACCACAATCTTCATTTCGTATGTGCCTGCAAGAAGAGGCATATCAATTGCCTTTCCTGTTGCTGCCTGCTCGCCATCTATGTACCATGCCACATCAACGTAATCGGCCGGAGTTACAGTAAGCTCCATTGCGAAGTTGGCATCACGATTTATATTGGCCACCACAGGAAGCTGACCGTTGTTACGATCCGGAAAAGTCGGGGCCAAAATGTGAGGCTCGTCGTCAGGACCTGCTGTTGAGAAAGGCTCGTCGTTGCTGCATGATGCAAGCATCAAGCTTACCGGCAGCAATGTCATTATAGTCTTATATAAATATTTCATTGTAGTTCTTTTTAAGGTTATTATTCTACATCCCACCACATGGGTATATACCAGCTGTTGCTGCCGCCCATTCGATTCAAAGCCTCATCATATCCGGCCTTGTTATACGAAGATTCGAGAACGGGATAGCAAAGGCGAACCGGAATCTCTTGTCCTCCTGTAAGGAACTGACCGAAACCATATTCGGCCGGTGATTTCAATCTGGGGTAACCTGAACGACGTACATTTGCCCAGGCTTCTGAGGGATTTGTGAAATGGAGTATCCACGCCTGAGTGTTGATTGCTGCTTTACGTTGCTCATTGGTGTAACCGATACCATTATTTGCAATAAATGTAGAGAACTCATCATCCGTCACCTTGCGACAACCGTAATTGTCAGTCAAGAAATCCATTGATGCACGTACACCTGTTTTATAGAAGTCGTCAGTATTACCTGACACAGCCCAACCTTTAAGAGCGGCTTCAGCCATAAGGAAATTAACTTCGGCAAAGGTCATTACTACGCCCGGATTATCACTTTTCAGGAAGTTGTTTGCGAGTTTGGGCTCTGTTTCGCGCGCCATACTAACTTCGACAGAAGGATTGTTTTCGGCAATCTCCTTCATAATGTCGCTGTCATAGCCGGTAGGCCACGGCTCCCATGAGTAAGCGCCCGGATCTCTCGGGTTCATCTGGATACCCTTAGAGATGATTTCCTCGGTAAGGTCAATTCGGTTCTCAGGGCTTGTCAAACTCATCATACCGTCATAATAGAAACGAGCGAAGATAAATGTACGAGGGTCACCGGTGTTATACATCTGGTTGAAGAAAGTTGAGCAGAGATAACTCGGGTTGTTGGCGGGGTCGTTGCCGAAGAGCAGTTTGGAGAGTGCGTTTCCACGATAGTCGGAGTATGTATCCTGACCAAAACTGAATGACACGTCCATATATTTTATCAGAGCGTCATCGGATGCACTTGTAAAAACACCGCCATCGGACATGAGAGCCTCTTCAAATTCCTGTTTAGCCTTATCAGGATCTACATCAGATATACGCATGGCAAATCTGAGGCGCAGGCTGTTAGCCAGTTTCTTCCATTTCGTTACATCACCATTATAGATTACATCACCCGTAATCTTGTCGCCAGACAGTGACAGGGCGCCGCAGGCATCCGTAAGTTCATTGAAGAAAGCTGCGTAAATCTCCTCTTGAGTGTCGTAACGGGGATTGAATTTCTCTGCGATATAACCGAGACCGGCTTCGCTGAAAGGGGCATCGCCATAAACATCGGTTATGAGAGACATCATATAAACGCGATATATGCGAAGGGCTGCATTTACGTTAGTCTGACCATCTTCCTCACTGTTGTGTATGCCATCAGTCAGGTTCTTTATCGAGTTGGGATATAGCGAAGTCCAGATGCGGCACATCTCGTTGTTGTCGATCGTGTGGCGTCCGCCATAGTTAGTTGTGTTCCAGCAACCCATCAGCATTTGAGAGAAGGCATAATGATAGTTGCGATAGATTTCCACCATACCCAGGTCACCGTATGTCTGAAGCTGGGCGGTAGTCAGTTGGGCATTGGGGTCGATGCCGTTTGCTTTTGAAGGGTCTGTGTTCAGATCCTCCATGTAGCTGTCGCTACAAGAACCTGCAAATAGCGCAAGAGCCGCCAAAACAGGTGTAAATATCTTATGTAGTTTCATTGGTAATCTTACGTTTAGAATTTAACATACAGGTTGAAACCATAGCTCTTGCGTGAAGGCAAAGAACCATATTCAAGACCCATACCAGTTGTATTATTATAGTTCGAGTCAGGATCTATGTCAGGAATATTCTTCCAAACAATAAACGGATTGCGAGTAACGAACGAAATAGACATATCCTGTACTACCTTGCCTAACCATTTCTTCGGGAACTGATAGGTAAGAGTAATTTCACGACACTTTATGTAGGAGTTATCATAAATGAACATAGAGGGAGCATTTCGGCAGACACTCATCCAGTAATCTTCAGGATTAATCTTGATGTCATTGGGGCGGTATGTTCCATCACCGTTGTCTATTACGCCGGGAGCAACAAATCCACCGGTAGGTGTCCATGTAGAGGCACCTTTAGGGATACCTGCCGCCTGACGTTCTTCTTCTGATTTATACCATTCTTCGCGACCGGCAAGAGTTGCAAGGCTCTTACCCGATTCGTGTGCTGCTCGGGCTGACATTGAGTACAGATCAGCTCCAACTTTGACATCAAACAGAGCTGTAAGTCCAAAATTTTTGTAATGGAATGTTGTGCTCAGACCACCAGTCCAATCCCAAGATGCGTTTCCAAGTACATGATTGCTCTTGTCGTACATAGGCAGTCCGGTCGAGGGGTCAATAAGAATATCGCCATTATCGTTTCTCTGGAAATCCGGGCCTACAATGGAACCGAAGTTTTCTCCAACCTTCGCAGCGACCTGAACATCAAGCCAGGATGCTTTCTCAAGTTCAAACATATCCATGTCATCGACAAGCTTGCGTACTTTATTGTTGTTCTTCGAGAAATTGATGCCCAAATCCCAAGAGAAGTCACCGATTATCAAAGGACGTGTGTTAAGTGCGATTTCAATACCTTGGTTCTGGATTTCACCTGCATTGATAAGTCGATAGGGATAACCGGTAGCCCAGCTGCTTGCCATGCCCATAATCTGGTCTTTACTTATCTGGTTGTAATAGGTGAAGTCAAGACCGATACGGTTGTTTAGGAATTTCGTTTCAAAACCAACTTCAAATGAATTAGTACGTGTAGGTTTGAGGTTTTTGTTAGGAATAGTGGTATTGTCGATAAAACCTATTGTATAGCCGGGATAGGTAAATTTGGATTTTGTATATACCAGTCCAAGCTGATATGGGTCGGTGTCACTACCAACCTGCGCGAATGACAATCGAACTTTGCCATAAGGCAGAATGTCACCTCGTTTAATCAGTTCAGAGAATACAAAGCTACCTGATACAGAGGGATAGATATATGTGTTATTACCGGTTGGCAGAGTCGATGATTTATCACCACGTATGGTTGCATCAAGATATAATAGGTTCTTCCATCCAAGATTGACTGCGGCGAACAGAGAGTTAATCTGTTTGCGATAACTATTCTCCTGAAGACTTGTCTCGTTGAAGCTCATAAGGGCGACAACATCACGAATCTGCATTTCCTGAGCAGTGGTTATGTTTGTACGGTTATCAACCTTGTAAATATTACCACCAGCTGTTCCGGTAAAGTCAAAGTCGCCCCAGCGGTTATTATATGTAGCTATGAGTTCAAAGTTATACATCTGATTTTTGAATTGGCTCTGCTGTAAGTAGCCGGATTCATAGCCGGGAGTTGTCGGAGCTTTAAAATCATTGAAATTAAACCAGTTGAGTTCAGCGCCTGCTGTGCCTTTAATCTTCAAATGAGAAGTGATATTGTAGATAGCCGATGCGTGAAGGCGGAAGAGATCTTTCTTGGAATCGTTGGAGTTTTTGTATACATCCCAGTAAGGATTTACATTGTAGGGATCCATGCCGTTCCAGTTGGAGTATTCCCCGTTGGCATCTTGATATGTACGGAGCCAGCGCTGATCATAAGTGGTGGCAAGCGTCATAAGATTCTTACCGACATTCGACTTGCTATCGCCAAGAGCGGGACGATTCTTTACATTTTCATGTGTGTAATTCACTGTGAAATCGAGATCCACCTTGCCCATTGAAGTATTTGCGCGCAAATTGAATATGTCACGGCTCATGTGAGTCTTTGGAATAATATCCTTGTTGCGCATGTCGGTTAGAGTGAAGCGGATGCCCGTGCTTCCGGAGTTTGAGGAAACTGTAACAGTGTTGTTGGCGGTGAGTCCGGTTCTGAAGAAACCAGAGGTATTATCGGGTACAATCAGATAGGGGCGTTCCTCACCGTCAAAATAGCGTAGCATATTGCTGCCATCTGCCTTCGGGCCCCAGCTTTTGTTGGTGTTTGATACAGCATCTATGCTGTATGTGCCATTACTGCCCATACCGTAAATCTGCTGCACGTTATCCCATTTTGATAGCTGCTTGTCAAAGGTCAATGTACCGTTATACTCTACTGAATATTTTTCCTTGCCTGCTTTTTTAGTGGTGATGAGAATCACACCGTGGCTGGCGCGGCTACCGTAAAGAGCAGATGCTGCCGGACCTTTCAGAACTGACATGCTTTCAATGTCGTCGGGGTTGATACTTGATATTCCGTCACCAAGATCGTATCCACCCGATGTGCCGGCACTACCGAAGTTTGTATTATCCAAAGGTACGCCGTCAACAACATATAGCGGCTGATTATTGCCGGTCATCTCGGTGCTACCACGCAGAATTACGCGGGTAGAGCCTGAGGGGCCACCCGCAGTCTGGCTTACAACAAGACCTGCCACACGACCTGCCATTGAGTTAATGACATTAGTTTCTTTGGCTTTTTCAAAAGCATCTCCTTTTACTTCATCAAGTCCGTATCCAAGAGCTTTGCGATCTCTTTTGATACCAAGAGCAGTAACAACTACTTCGCTAAGCATCTGCGTACTCTGCTCCAATGTGATTTTCATGGGTGCCTCAGTCGCTTTGACTTCGATTGGTTCACTCCCGACATAGCTGATTTTCAGGGTTGCACCAGGCGACACCATAAGAGTAAAGTTGCCGTCAAGATCGGTAACTGTTCCGTTGTTTGTTCCTTTTTCCATTACTGAGGCACCAATTACTGGACCTTCAGCATCTTCAACGACACCTGTCACCTTGATTTTTTGTGATGGCGATGTCTCTGTTGTGCTGGGTTCTGCAAATGCTTGAAACGGTGTTGCTAAAGAAACCGCTCCTACAAGCAAGAAACCGCACAAGAGCTTGTTTGTGAAAGTTCTCTGTTTCATGTGTATTGATTAGTTTATTTCTGTTACTTTAATCCAGTCTATGTACATTGAAGTCGTCTGACCATCTTTTAAGGCGGTTATGTCCTCTGCGTTATAGATATTGGTAAACGCCCCTCCAACAGCAAGATTCAGCAATATATAGAAGTCACTATGGAAATATGAGTTATCAGAGATATTAAATGTATGAAACGTAATGTCATCTATAGAGACTTCAATCTTGGCTTCATCCCAAGTCAATGTATATGTGTGATAATTACCATCTTGAAGATTTACAGAAGCATTCCCCGCAAAATACTGTTGTTCATGACCGGCAACGTCCGGCCCATAATGGAGAGCAGTATTCACTCGCTTATTGCTTGTCCCATCGGCGATGCCTTGGGCATCGCCCATTTCCATTATGTCGATTTCTCCACAGGCAGGCCACTCCTGTTTATTGTTGCCCATCATCCAGAAAGCAGGCCACAAGCCATTAGCTGTTTCGGGCAGTTTTATACTCGCCTCTATTTTTCCGTACTTAAAATACTTCTTCCCTTTTGAGTTCACACGACCCGATACGATCTTATTCCCGGTACGTTTGGCAGTTAGAATCAACACCGTCTTGCCGTCGTCTTTTCCTACTTTGACCTGACTGGTGCTATAGGATTGCAACTCTTGATTCGTCCAGCCAGCCTCATGGGTTTCTTTTGACCAATAAGCTGAATTAAAGGAATCAAAATCGTCAAAGAATACTACATTATCACCCGGTTCAACTACCGGAGGCGTTGTTGTCGGATCTTCTTTTGAATCGTCGCAACCAGCCAAGACTGCCATTGCTACAGCAGAAATGAACAAGTGTTTGATATGGAATGTGAACATAATGTTTGGTTATTTGCGCCCATAAGACATTATACGGGTGATGCAAAATTACTCACATACACATTCGGTCGGGTTTGTTTACTGACATTTTATAGTTTGATTACTGACAATATATTCTTTGTGACTGAAAATCAGATGGGTTTAATAGATGTGTAGCAGCTAAATATACCTACGCAGTACAGCAATCATGATACAGACTCTTCTCCGAATTTACTCGGTGATACTCCAAAATGCTTCTTAAATACAGTTGCAAAATACTTGGAATTGGTAAATCCGGTTTTTAATGCAACTTCTGCTACTGAGAGATTTTGTTTGAGTAACTCTGATGCGCGTTCAAGTCTAAGGATTCGGATAAATTCTTGTGGAGCTTTCCCGGTCAATGATTTCAGACGCCCGAAAAATAGAGTTCTGCTCATTGCCATCTCGCGGCACAATTGGTCAATGTCAAATTCCGAATCAGACATATTTGTAATAATAATGTCGACAGTCTTATCAATAAATGCCTTATCCGATTCCGACATTACATTGGGATGGACTTCTTCAAGAACTTCGTTGGCATTGTTGGATTTTGTTTCTGGACTGCTTACTTCACCCTCGGCTCTCGACAAAGCAAGTCTCAACATATATTCACGGACACGCTTGCGGTTATGAAGCATCCCTCGAACCTTGCTTTTTAGTATATCAAGACTAAAAGGTTTTGCAATATAATCATCGGCACCTTTTTCAATACCATTCACTATTGCGTCATGGGTAGTCTTCGCAGTCAGAAGAATAACAGGAATTCCAGAGGTATCCGGGTTACTCTTAATCATACTACATAGTTCGTCTCCTTGAATACCGGGCATCATCACATCTGATATAATAATGTCAGGATAATGATTATCCAAAAATTTAAGGGCATCTTCTGCGGAAACTGTTGAGACTACATTATACTCCGCCGAAAAAGTAGCTGTAAGATAGTTACGAAGATCGTCATTATCCTCAATAATCAATAATGTTTCATCTTTGTTTTCAGAAATATTTGATATTACAGGTGACGGCAAGTGTATCTCATTAAGGGCCTCATTCAGATTGTTTGGATTCCAGTGAATGACAGGTTCGTCGTATATCCTTTTGAATGAAACAGTAAAAGTTGTTCCAAACTGTTCTTTCGATGTAAACCCTATATTGCCGTTTAACATTTCCACAATTCGCTTGACCTGAAGCAACCCAAACCCGTTGCCCGTTTCTTGTGATGCTCTGGCATTCTCAGCTCTGTAGACGTTGAAGAATATATTTTTTTGTTCTTTTACCGGGATACCAATACCGGTATCTGCAATCGATATAATAGCTTTTGACTTGTTGGCTGATAGGGAAACCTCTACTTTTCCTCCATTATTGGTATATTTGCAAGCGTTTGACATGAGATTGTCGAGCATGAGTTCAATTAGGTGTCTGTCGGCCGAGATAACCACCTGCTCATCTGGCACATTAAGATTGAGAGAAACCCCACGCTTGTCAGCAACATTGCGGAAGCAACTTACTTCTTCTGACAGAAGATAATTCAGATTGATAGGAACTGCATTCACTTTGGCTTTTCGCGAATCAATCTTCTCAAAGTCCAACAGCTGAGCGGTTACCGCATTGAGTTTGCGTATATTCGCCCCAGCGACATCAAGGAGATATTGAGCCTTCTTTGAAAGACCCGACTCTCCTTTCAATTCTTCAATTGGCGACATCACCAACGAAAGCGGTGTGCGAATGTCATGAGCTGTGTTGATAAAGAATCTGATTTTGTCCTCATCGTGTTCCTTTCTCAGCTGATACCATTTGTATCTGACTATGAAGTATATAAATAGAGTAATTATTGCCAGATAACATATCTTAGCCCATATTGTATTCCACCACGGTTCTTTCACCGTAATGCCAATACTCGTCTCATCTATTATATGACCGTCACTTTTGCGTAGTGCTTTTATTTTAAGGGTATAATTGCCGGGGGGGACATTTCGGAATCGCGCAGTACCATCCATCGACATTTCACTCCAGTCATGGTCGTATCCGTCAAGAGTATACTGATATGCGATGTCGTTTCGATAGCCAATGTTTATTGCTTCAAAATCAACGTCAAAAGAATTATGATTGGAACTTAGTATCAATTCCCGCCTTTGCAGCATCTCAAAGAGTTTGGGCTGAATTTCATTTAATTCTTCGCCGCTGACACCTTCAATCAAAAAACTTGTTATTCTCAATTGTGCGGAATATTCTGCCAAGCTAATTTTATCGGGGGACAGTCTGACAGCACCTGCCGTACTGCCAAAAATCAATTCTTCGTCAGTAGTTCGTAAAATTGACGACTTATTGTATTCTCTGACAATTCCATTGATGAAGTTTAGGCTGGAAATTGTTGAATCACCTATAATTGCAAGGCCATTGCCTGTGGTTGCCCATAGGCGGCCTTTAACATCGCGCACAAGGCCACATACATCATTTGACGGCAATCCATTATTGACTTTGATTTCTCTTATGATTTCTCTGCTTTTAAGGTCATACAGATTGATTCCGCCGCCTTCTGTACCGATCCAAACAGTACTGTCCGGATTGAATACCATTGGAATTATATATGCACTGACATTATGCTCGGATTGCTCCTGAAAACTTGCGAACCAATTATAACTGTTCGTTTCAGTGTCTATTATGTAAAAACCGTTACCGGTGGCAACAGCAATGGATTTGTCATTTATGACAGTTATTGACATTACGCCGTTTATCTCAAACTTATGAAATAATGAACCATCACTGTTTAAGACAACCAGTGGGCCGTGTGGTGATCCAACCCATATTTTACCATTGGTATCATTTTTAATAGCAAAAATATAGTTTGAAGACAATGCTCCGTCACTTTGAACCCAATGTCCTTTTATTTTTCCAGATAAGTCAAGTCGATAGATTCCGTCACCATAGCTGCCAGCCAGGATATTGCCCTTGTCATCTTGACATAATGATACAACAACAATGTCTGACAAAGAATGATTCCATCTGCCTGTGCGAGGATTGCATATGCTTATACCGCAATCTGTCGCGTACCATATATTCCCGTCTGCAGATTCAATTATATAATTTACATTGTTATTTTTAAGTGAATTATGTTCATTTTTAATATGGGTTATAACATGGACCGGCGAGGGTGATAGATTTACCATTGTTACGCCTCCGGTATAACTGCCAATCCATAAATTGCCGTGACTGTCTTTTTTAAGGGCATATATACCATTCCCCGTAAATGAAAATTCAGGTGCGAGTTCCGTATTTACAAGGGGATTTAGTGTATTTTCCTGTAAATTATATGATAGTACACCGCTACCATCTACTCCTATAGCGATTTTATCAGACTCAAGTTTGATGATTGAGCGGATTGGCTTATGCAGAAGACTGTTTGTCGCGTGAATCTGACTAACACTGAAATCCGATAAATTCAATTTATATAAACCTTCGTTGAATGCGCCTATGTATAGAGAATTATTATCTTCATCGTAATACAAACTTTGAATATCGGCATCATTAAGAAGACCGACATCTTTGATTGTATGGTCGCCACGCATAATTTTAAGTCCTGACGATAAAGCAACGAACAAGAAGTCATTGGCTACAATTATGTCGTTAACCTCTACTCCTGGAAGAATTGGCCTGAGATCATTATCGGACAATTGTTTGAAAAGACCGTTATTAGTAGCATACAAAGTACAGCCATCTCCATTCACAAGAATTTTGTTCAACACGACATCGCCATGACTTAAATCAGATAGGTTGCTTGTCAGAATAAACGCGTCATGTATAGCTGAATATTTGTGAACTTTACCCGTACTTTCGTATGCATACAAATCCCTACCATTAAGATACAGCCGAATAATACGTCCTGCTCTATCCCCATAGGAAGAGTTATTCTCCAGAGAATAGTTTTTAAGAACTCGACCGTTAAAACGGTCAACTCCGGATTTGGTACTTATCCATATTGCACCATTTTCATCTTCAGCAAACGAATATACCTTTTGACTGCTGAGTCCGGTTGTGTTATCTATGCGCAGGACTTCTGAATTGGCATATTGAGCGCCATGGCTTTCCTGTGAAAGAAACAGAAGAGCTATAACAGCTATTGAAATAAACAGCCTATATTTATTGTCATTGATTACTGACAGTGTATAACTATCCATGATATTGCAAAGTTAACAATAATTATTGGATATGTATATATCTGTCTGGTTGTGAATGACTATCTTTTCTCAAATTTTTCTAACACTCTTCTCTTTCCTAAGGTTTCTTCATTAGTATAGCTAATAAGAGTATTGTGGACTATATTAAGAATTCGGAGAGAATTATTGATAAATATATTTCTATTACACAATGAAACTGCTGAGATTTAGACGGTTGAACTGGTTTGATCTACCAATTCAATAATTGCCGACTATAGTAGCGAACACTACTATAGTCGGCTGTTTCGATTATAGTTTGGGACCGGCGGCGTAGAAGCCCCCGGGTGGTGTTGCTCCGCAACTTCCGATTATTATGCGGGAACTCAGCGGTTCTCGCTGTTGGTAGTGGTCGGCTGGTTCTGCCACCATTGACTTTTTGTTGTCGGTGGCGGGAGCCTCCACAGTGTTGACCTGCTGTCAGAACAATTTTTTGTTGTGAGATGATGTCCAATATTTAAGTCGATAGGATGGATTTCAGTTCCGTTTCGGTCAGAAACGGACGCTCGGTGTGGGTGCGCTGGTATTTCTTGCCTATGAACGGGTCATGCTCTATCCATTTATGGGCGAGAGCATACTGCATCACGTTCTTGACACAGCGCACATAGCGGACTGCGGCGTTGTTGGCACACCCTTTTCTCATTCGCAGAAAATGCTCGAAGTCATCAATTATGCCGGAAGTCACATCCTTTATGGGAATGTCCTCGGTGTTCTGCGTCAGCTTGAGGAATTCCTCAAGGTAAACCACGCAACGCTCCCAACGCTGATAGGTGGCTTTTACGATGTCGCCACGCTCAAGTTCCTCCTTACGCTTTTCGTTGGCTTCACGGAACACATCACAGAGCATTTTGGGCTTCTCCACAGTGCCGAGGAAATGGTCCCGCAGAATTTTAGGGTTGACCATCTTGCCCTCACGCACGAGCATGTTGTGTATTTCGAAGAAACGGGCTTTGACCACCTCGATATACTTGTTTAGTTCGAGGTCACGACGTGAGCGGCCTTTTGACATGGCACGCTTCTGATCCCAGTTCTCAGGGACGACACTGCGACCGAGGTTCATTTCCGAGATTTGACCGCTTACGGTTATGCGGACAAAGATTGGATACTCGCCGTTGCGTAGGGCTCGGGCTTTCCTTGCGATAAACGACAAGGTGAAGTAAGAATCATGTAACATAATTTGAAATTGTGGATTAATGGTTATATAAATATAATCATTTTTACCCAATTTCACAATAGACAATCGCAAGGAAATCAACGCTGTATGGCAAATTCGGTGAACAGTTCAGTGAACAGGAAGAAACTTCCGAAAATTGTTCACTGATAATTGTTCGGCAGTTTCGTTATATTTCACCATTCTGCCCGTTTGTTCACGATTAATCGTTGCTCAAATCACTGACAATAGGCACAAAGGAGTTAAATTGTAGATGAAATCAGCCACTTTATAGTTAAAAATGAAAATTGATGTTAAATTTCATCCGAAATCAACCGAAAAGTGGGGCTGTGAACCTTGCGTATAGTGTTCGGGCCCCATTTTTGCGATGGCAAATTGCGGAAAACGCAGAAGATTAGCGAGTTACGATGTAAAGAATACCATCGTGAACAAAATGTTCACGATTTCAGCTGTTCACGATTTGCACACCGCTGAACCCTACAATGTGCGTTGTTTTGCCGGATAGGGGTATTACAAAAATCGCTGAAACTGTCTTAGTTTCAGCGATTTGCTTGATTTTGCCGTTTGGCTTTGTGACCCCGGTGGGGCTCGAACCCACGACCCAATGATTAAGAGTCATTTGCTCTACCAACTGAGCCACGGAGTCATTCTGTTTGCTATCGGAGCGTTGGTGTTGTTTCCGAATTGCGGTGCAAAGTTACTGCGTTTTTTTGAAGTGTGCAAATATTTCTGCGATTTTTTTCGAAAAAATGTAATTTTCGGTAAAAAGGAGCGATTTTTGTGTATTTATAGCTGTTCTATGGCATTTTTTATCTATCTTTACACGATATTTCTGAAAGTTATGCCCCGGCGTGGCTTTCATAGGGGAGCTTCCACCCCGCAACCATTATAAACACATTGAATTAACCCTTAATATCAATCACAAGTTATGAACAACAAAGTTCTTTATCTTGCTCTGGGCGTTGCCCTACTGGGAACCACAAGCTGCTCGAAGAAGCTCGGCGAATTCCAGAGCAACTATTTCAACACAACTCCCACCCCGTTGGAGACTGTGGGCAACAATGTGCCTGCAACCATCACCGGCAATATCCCGGCAAAATTCATGGTAAAGAATGCCAAGGTTACCGCTACCCCCGTGCTTGAGTTTGCCGGCGGTTCCGTACAGGGCACTCCCGTCACCATCCAGGGTGAAAATGTACGTGCCAACGGCCAGGTCGTAAGCTATGACAACGGCGGCACCGTTCAGATTCCCTTCAACACCGAGTATAAGCCCGAGATGGCGGAGTCTAACCTCTATCTCGACTTCCAGGTTGACCAGAAAGGTAAGCTTTACGCTCTTCCCCGCGTGAAGGTGGGCGAAGGCATCATCGCTACTTCTACGCTTGCTTCCGCAGCTACTGTGCAGCCTGCAATCGCTAAAGACAACTTCCAGCGTATCATCAATGAGAAGTATTCCGCCGACATCCGCTTCCTCATCAACCAGGCTAATATCCGTGCCAACCAGATTTCCGCACAGGGTTATGTTGACCTCAACCAGCAGCTCCTTGCCGCCAACGAGGCTCCCAATAAGGAAATCGCCGGCGTGAACATCGCTTCTTATGCTTCTCCCGACGGTTCTCTCGAATTCAACACCGAACTCGCCGAGAAACGTGAGAAGAACACTACAAAATTCATGGAAGGCCAGCTTAAGAAAGATAAGATCACCGAGTTCGGCGAACTTACTTCTTCGTTCACTCCCGAGGACTGGGAGGGCTTCCAGGAGCTCGTTTCGAAGAGCAACATCCAGGATAAGGACCTTATCCTCGGCGTTCTCTCCATGTATAAAGACCCCGAGCAGAGAGAGAAGGAAATCCGCAATCTTTCCGGCGTGTTCAACGAGCTTGCCGACCAGATTCTTCCCCAGCTCCGTTATTCTAAGATCCAGGCTTCTATCAACGTTATCGGCAAGAGCGACGAGGAGATGATCAACCTCTTCAACACCGATCCTTCCAAACTCACCGAAGACGAAATCCTCTACGTGGCTACCCTCACCAACGACAACGCCCGCAAGATGGAGGTTTATCAGAAAGCCACTCAGATCTATCCCAACAGCTATCGCGCATTCAACAACCTCGGTATGACCAAGTATGAGGCAGGCGACTATGCAGCTGCCGCTTCCGACTTTGCAAAAGCAAAGAAACTTGCTCCCAACTCGAAAGAAGTTGACATGAACCTCGGTCTCGTTCAGCTCCTCGACGGCAACTACAGCAAGGCCAACGAGCTTCTCGGTGCAGCTGCCGGCGTTCCCGAGACTGCCGACGCTCTTGGCGTTTACTATCTCACCCAGGGTGAAGTTGCCAAGGCCAACACCGCTTTCGGCAATGCCAAGACCAACAACGCAGCCCTCGCCAAGATTCTTGCCAAGGATTACTCTGCTGCACAGTCTGTGCTCAACGCAGTGCCCAACCCCGACGCAACGACTTACTATCTCGCTGCAATCATCGGCGCACGCACCAACAACGAGAGCGCTGTTCTCAGCAACCTCCGCAAGGCTATCAGCCTCGACAGCAACATGCTCAAGCAGGCTAAGGAAGACCTCGAATTCGCTCAGTTCAACCTCAACAGCCTCTAAGAGAATGCATAATGCATAATTCATAATGCATAATATAAAAGGGCCGGAATCGCAAAGATTCCGGCCCTTTTGTTTAGTATGACGGGCATGTCATACATCTATGGTGAAAGTCCATAAGGGGCGT
>CAJUCW010000011.1 GCA_910585275.1 uncultured Muribaculaceae bacterium | reverse complement strand
AGATAACACTATACTCCGACATCTTCTCCGCCCACCGGAAAAATCCGCTGACCCTCTATTCTCAACTTTAGGCCAACGTAAAATTGTCCAATAAAAGAGATTTTATCGTTAAATCGTCATATTTTTAAGTTAAATATGTTAAATAATTCATTTCAATAGTATTTTTTGATAAAAAACTTGCCTAAAAGTATCCTAAAAAGAAAAATAAGTGTTAACTTTGCACCGTTTTTGATAGCAAAAAAATTGTTTTATTATTTTAAATTTTAAAGAGATGAAAAAAGTAGTTCTTTCACTTGCTGTTCTTTTCAGCGTTGCCATGGTTAGCTGTGGCGGTAACAAGAATGCAGAAGTTGCTGATAGCGATTCTGTAGTAATTGTAGAAACAGAAGAGGTTGCAGTTGCAGTTGATTCTGTAGCCGCTGATTCTGCTGCTGCCGACACTGTAGTTGCTGCTGCCGCTGAGGTTGCTGCTGAATAATTACAGGCAAGACATAAGACAAAAAGCAAAGGTTTTGGCCGATAGTCTCATATGAGACCATCGGTCAAAATTTTTTATATAATTCCTTCTCCGGCTTGGGGGTTAACGATTTTCGTTGTAAATTTGCATTCTAAATTAAAACAATAGCCCATACACCTTCTATGAATAAGAACCAGAAGATTATCATTTATGGAGGATGTGCCGCCTTGATTTGCCTCGTTGGCCTTGTGGTGGCACTCATAATTTCAAACGCAAACCGCACAAACGAAGTCAACGAAGCGCGGGCCGAGACCGAAAACCTCCGCCTCGCCAACGACCGTTTGCTCCTTACCAACGAGTTCAACCAGCTCAATGCTGATTTCAACCAGTATGAAGACCAGCAGATTTATCTGAAAAACGATTCTCTGGTGCAAAAATACAATGAAGCGAGGCTTAAGGTGGAAGGTCTTCTCACAGAGCTCAACCAAGCCAAGCAGAGCAATGCAGCCAACCGCAAACGCATCAAAGACCTTGAAAACGAAATCGCCACCCTCAAAGGCATCGTGAAGCATTACCTTGAGGAAATAAAGCGGCTCGGAGAAGAAAACGAAGGTCTCCGCAAAGAAATCGAACAGGTGAACCAGCGCAACCAGCAGCTTGCATCGCAGGTGACCGTTGCCACAACCCAAAACGAGCAACTCACCCAGACCGTAAAGTTGGCCAAGAAACTTAATATCACCGGCGTTTCACTTAAAGCATACAACAAAAAAGGAAAAAACGAGAAAAACATCACCAAGGCACGCCAGCTCGGCGTAAGTTTTACGGTGAGCCCCAACAACACGGCATCTGCAGGAATGAAAGACTTCTATATCCGCATCGTCAGCCCCGAAGGGACTCTCTTGGGCGGAGCAGGCTCTTTCAACCTTGACGGTTCCAACGTGCAATATACGGCACAACGCCAAATCGAATACGCCAACGAAGAGGTCAGTCTGAGTGTGTATTGGGATGTCAACACCACCCTCACCCCGGGCGACTATACCGTAGAGGTTTTTGCCGATGGCTATCGTCTTGCAGCAAAGCATTTCACTATGAAAAAATAATTATTCATACATCAATAAAAAAGCGTCCGACTCCCGATGGAGTCGGACGCTTTTTTATTGACTTGTTTTCAAAATTTATTTCACAAGGAGTTTAAGAATCTCCGAACCGCTACGCAAGATATATATGCCCGAAGACACAGAAACGGAGCCTGATTCAACGATTCTTCCGACGTAGCTGCCGTCAATACCATAAATCTCGACACCTGCCGGGGCATAATCTACGACAATCGCACCGTCTGCAGCGTATGCACGCAATCCGGAAGCATCATCAGCCTCGATTCCATCTACAGCTGAAACATCGAGACTGCCTATCACCACATAGCAGTTGGCAGGGACTGTCACAGTTTTAGCCGATGCGCTGAACGACGGATTGGAATTATACGACTTGGAAAGAATCTGGTAGGCGCTGTCATCGCTCTTAATAAAATTGACTTTCACAGTAAGGCTTCCTGTGAAATTAGGATTTACAACCGTATAAATTTCCTTATCGTTAAGAACGGATTTAAGTGTTCTTCCGTTAGCCCAGTTTCCCTGCCCACACTGATTTTCGAATGTGGCGCTTTGAGCGAACAGCTCATGATTGTTATTCCGGATAGCATTCAGTTCAGCATAACAATTATATAGCCCTTCCCGGTCCGGATTATCGAGAAGATTCCAGCATACTCTTTTAGGGTCTGTATTATTGCCGCCATTGTTATCCTTGGTATTCTCGCTGTTGCCGAGCTCGGAGAACTGCCAAATCATGTGCGCTCCCGGAGCCATAATCATTTGTGCGGCTGCCGAACCAAGACGATTCATCGCATTTTTTATCGCATCATCAGAAGTTCCTTTTATACCGTTGACTCCATACTGCTCCTGTTTATAAGCCAACCTCTGCTCGTCATGACTTTCAAGATATGATACTGTGGAGCCCCACAATCTGTTGCTGTCTTTCGGGGCATAGAAACGGTTAAGGTTCGAATCAGACTGATATCCCATTGCAAACTGGCATCCGGCATTGTTAAGATTAGCCCAGTTGAGCTGTCCGGTAGCCGCCATTTCGTTTTCTTCCTGCGCGCCGGCAAGATTCTCGTTGATGAAATAAGCGTTCGGGTTCACGGCAAGCATCACCTCCTGGAGTTTCTTCATCCGGGCCACGCGCGATGCATTATATGCGTTTGTGGCGGCATCCCCGTTGTTTTTGTACGAATCATTATCGCCAAGACCTTTTACCAGGTCGAAACGGAATCCGTCGAACTTATACTCAGTCATCCAATAGCGGAGCACGTCGGCCCACTGTTCCTGCACCATTGGATTGCCCTGGTTCCAGTCGTTGAGCACGCTGTAGGCATGCGGGGCGTTCATGTTATAGAAGGGATTCTCTCCGGGCTGATACATCTGATACCACGGATGCAATCCGTCGCTCTGGTTGAATACCATATCAAGGATAACGGCTATGCCGTTCTGATGACAGATGTCGATAAACTCCTTGTAATCGTCGGGAGTGCCGTAAGCCTTGTCTGGGGCGAAATAGAAATTGGGATTGTAGCCCCACGAAATATTGCCGTTAAACTCCATTATCGGAAGCACCTCTATAGCGTTAACGCCAAGGGTCTTGAGATACGGAATCTTCTCGATGGCGCCACGCACGGTGCCGTTTCCATCCGCCTTCCCTTCCGTGCCTGTAAAGTCGCGGAAAAGCAGCTCGTAAATGATGAGGTCCGAAGAATCTACACCTTTAAAATCTTTCACCTTCCAGTCATAGTCGTTTATGTTGCCCTGATAGATGGCGAGAGGCACGTTCTGCACCTTGTCTTCAGGATAGGAGGGAAGCCCGGGAAAGACATCGGTGAGAAGATATTTGTCGTTGTAAGGGTCAAGCACGAGGCGTGCATAAGGATCGCCCACACGAAGGTCGCCGTCAACGAGGAAATAATAGCCATACATACGGTCATTTTCCAGCCCCTTTACGGTTATCCAGAAATAACGCAAGTCATTGACGTCGGTATAATTCATGACGTAGTCGTTGCTGACCTCGTAGCCGTTCCATTCACCTACGATAATTACATTCTGTTTGCCGGGGGCGCCCAGACAGAACGTAACGGAACCGTCGGCACTCTTCACCGGGCCCATAATAGGCGTACCGCCGGGATAAGCCACTTCCTTGGAATCGGATGCATAGCAATATCCCTTAGTGGTTTCCACTGTTTCGCCATTGGCTTTGGCAATAGCCTTCACCGTATAGTTGCCAGGAGCGGGGAACTTATATGTCGTTTCAAGCGATTTCTGACCGGCGACGGAAGCTATCTGCGAATCGTTGACGAAAAGCGCAATGTCGGCGGCTTTGGTAGCCGAAACCTTGAATGTGGCATTCGAAGTAAGGTCTGTTATCAGACCGCCCTGAATGCCCGACTCAAGCACGATCTGCAAGCCCGAATCATGTACGTCAAGGAAAATATCGGTATTGCCGACTCCTTTCCCCTCTTTCGATCCGTTATAATTACGGAAAACGAATGCAAGCTTCGTAACCTTCTCTTCAGGATTGGTTATGCCATAATACTCACGGATGTCACCAATGTAGAGCTTCCAAAGATTTTCGCTTACATACACGAGCTCATACTTTGATGAATTGTCAAGCCACCTCGGGGTATACTTCCATTCATTCCCGCCATTGATAAGTACACCGGTATGGGCATAAATCTTCGTGGAGCCGTTAAGCCCCATCAATCCTTTGTTGCCTTGGTCGGCATGAAAGAAGATAGTCACGCCTTGTGAATCCTCTTGGAGAGGAGTAGGCTCCGATGTGACCTGCGCCTTTAAGCCAAGGCAACACGCCGCCACAAGGAGCAACGTCATTAGGTAAGTTTTCAACATGGTTTGAAAATATTTAGTTAATAAAAAAGCTAAGTCTTATTAGATGCCGGGACATCCCTCCGGCATGTTTGATTGACGTAAGGCCGTCATTCCTCGTCGGGCACGTAAGTGGCCTCGCGCATGTCGATATATTCCTCCCATCCGGCATCCTCCTCGGCATCAATCACAATCGGGACGGTAGGAAGCGGTTCCAGAGCCTTATTAAACACCAAGGAGAATATCTTGAGGTTCTTGGTGTAAAGCACCCAGTCTCGCTTACCGTCGCCGGTATATATCCCCGTCATGACAGCCACACGGTCTTTCTTGAAAGCGTCGAGAAGAGCGTCGGTCACCTCTTCCATCAATTTTGCATCATCCTCTTCCGGCATTCCGTCGGGAAGCGCATTGTAGTCCCACGAAACAGTGATGCGGTAACCGTATTTGCCACATTCGCGATATTCGTCGATGCAGTCCCTTCCGGTCACGATAACGGTCTTGCCCGATTCGCTTTCGGCAGGATAGCTCCACCATTTGTCGGTATATTTCATAACTGTCGGTTGTCGATTGATTTGTTTAAAGTTTAAGGTTTTGCCCCGTTGCCTGAATTATGCATTATGCATTGTGAATTATGAATTATGCATTAATGAATTGTAACAAGCGTGGCGCCGAACCCGTATTCGCGAAACGACGCATCCTGCAACTCGGCTTTCGGATATTCCTTTTTCAACAAGTCGAGCACCGCCTTGCGCAATACCCCTTCCCCTTTACCATGGATAAACACGAGTTTCTGCCCTATCCTCGCGGCATTGTCGCGCATGTGGCGGCGCACCGCATCGAGCTGCATTTCGAGCATATCCTTGGGTTCCATACCGACAAGCGAATCGGTAAGTTCTCCAATATGAAGGTCAACCTCAATGAGAGGAAGCACTTTACGCGGATTGTCGCCGTATGCCGTAGGCTTCTTATGCCCCGCATCTACACGATATTTCTTGGAAAGTTCTTTCGCCATGTCCTTTTCCGGCTTTGCACCCGTCATGGCGGCGGCCATCTCCGAAGCGTTCACTTCCAAAGGGCGCGTGGCTACCCCGTCGGATACGAGTGGGATTTCAAGCACGGGGGTCTCGAAATAAATACCGGCGCGGAAACAATGGAACTTATGGAATTTGGTAAGGTCGAGCTTACGCGATATGCTCACCGGAGGCTGCAACGTGAAAACCTTGTCTTTTTTGTAGGCAATGCATTGGAAAGCTATCCTTTCGTATCCCGGGAGATCTTCGAAAGTGAGCGATGCAAGGTCAATCAGCTCGTTTGGAGCAACATTTCCGGCGAAGACCAAGGTCCAGCCGCGCTCCTCGTCACCGCGCCGCATGAAAGCGAAGTCAAGATAATAGTTCGAATCGTTGACAAGGACAGCACCGAACGACGACTTGTCGAGATGCTTCACGTCGCTCGGCTCGAATGCGAGCACGATATTCGGTTTCTCGCCATGTGACGTCTCCTCAACCGGCAATTCCGGCTGTGGAGATGGCAATGATTTCTCCTTCTCCTTGGGAGGAGCTACTGATTCCGGTGCCTTGCGGCCGTCGTCGAAAGCCTTTTGGTCAAACATCACTTTCGCGCCCTTCGACGAAGCTTCATGTCCGGCGGGAAGAACCACCACAATTTCACGCAGGAGCACGGGGGTTTCGAAACCTCCGTCGTCAACGTATGCCAACTGCCCTTCTATTCTCGTAATTTTGCCGCCTCCGACACTGTTGAGGAAGCGGACCGTATCGCCTATCTTAGCCATTTTCTCTTTCTGCAAGTTTTTCTTCAAATTCCTCATCCACCTTCTTCTCCCTCGCCTCGTAGGCATCGACTATACGCTGCACGAGCGGGTGGCGCACGATGTCTTTCTTTTCATACTCTATGATTCCGATGCCCTCTACCCCACGAAGAATCCTGAGTGACTGCAGCAGACCGCTCTGCACGCTTCGCGGGAGGTCGATCTGCGTGGCGTCGCCGGTGATTATCATGCGGCTGTTCACGCCGAGACGGGTCAGAAACATCTTCATCTGGTGTTTGGTTGTGTTCTGAGCCTCGTCAAGTATTATGACGGCATCATTGAGCGTGCGCCCGCGCATGAAGGCGAGCGGCGCAATCTGGATGGTATCGTTTTCCATATATTCCTTTAGCTTCAGCTGAGGAATCATGTCTTCAAGCGCATCATAGAGCGGACGCAGGTAGGGATCTATTTTGTCTTTCATGTCGCCGGGGAGGAAACCAAGCTTTTCGCCCGCTTCCACCGCAGGACGCGAAAGGATAATCCGCTTACACGTCTTGTTTTTCAATGCCGCCACAGCCAGTGCAATCGCTATATAGGTTTTACCGGTGCCGGCCGGACCCAGAGCGAAAGTCAGGTCGTTTTTGGCGAAACTCCTCACCATCTTGCTCTGGTTGGCATTGCGCGGGGCAATCGGCCTGCCGCTCTGCCCGAAGATAATCACCCCCTCCGCCACTACGGGTTTCGGTGGCTCCCCTTTGACAACGTCTATGATAACATCTTCGCCGAGCTTATTATAGGTCACGGCATAGTTCTCAAGTTCCTTTATCTTACGCTCGAACTCGGCTGTCTCGCTGTCTTCGCCAATCACCTTTATCACATTGCCTCGGGCAGCCATACGCAACTTAGGGAAAAGGTTGCGTATGAGGTTTATATTGTTGTTGTTGACCCCATAGAAAGTCTGCGGGTCAACCCTGTCGATTATAATCGTTCTTTCGTTCATTCAATCAAATAATTATCCTACGCTCCCCTCCAGGGTGATTTGAAGAAGTTTCTGGGCTTCCACGGCAAATTCCATCGGAAGTTTGTTCATAACCTCCTTGGCATAACCGTTCACAATCAGTGCCACCGCTTCTTCTGCCGGGATGCCGCGCTGGCGGCAATAGAAGAGCTGCTCTTCGTTGATTTTCGAGGTGGTGGCTTCATGTTCCACCGTCGAGGTCTGGTTCTGCACATCGATATAAGGGAATGTGTGAGCTCCGCATTGGTTGCCCATAAGCAGGGAGTCACATTGGGTATAATTACGGCAGTTGTCGGCATTTTTCGCCACCTTCACCAGTCCACGGTAAGAATTTTCGCTCTTGCCGGCCGATATGCCTTTGCTCACGATTGTGCTTCTGGAATTGCGTCCGATGTGAATCATCTTCGTGCCCGTATCGGCCTGTTGGTAATTGTTGGTGACTGCTACCGAATAGAACTCCCCTACGCTTTCGTCGCCTTTAAGCACGCATGAAGGATACTTCCAAGTTATTGCGGAACCGGTCTCTACCTGAGTCCACGAAATCTTGGAACGATGGCCTCGGCAAAGGCCACGCTTGGTGACGAAGTTATAGATTCCCCCTTTACCATCCTTGTCGCCGGCATACCAGTTCTGGACCGTGCTGTATTTCACTTCGGCCCTCTCCTCGCATATAATCTCCACGATTGCCGCGTGAAGCTGGTTTTCGTCGCGCATAGGGGCGGTGCATCCTTCGAGATAGCTGACATAGGCGTCATCGTCGGCCACGATGAGCGTACGCTCGAACTGACCGGTGCCGGAAGCGTTGATACGGAAATAGGTGCTCAGTTCCATCGGGCATCTCACCCCCTTGGGAATATATACGAACGAACCGTCGGAAAAGACTGCCGAGTTGAGGGCGGCAAAGAAATTGTCGCGGTAACCGACAACGGATCCGAGATACTTCTTCACAAGGTCTGGATAATCTTTCACCGCCTCGGAAAACGAACAGAAAATCACCCCGAGTTCGGCAAGCTTCTCGCGGTGGGTGGTCTTCACGCTCACGGAGTCCATGACGGCATCTACGGCAACTCCGGCAAGCTGCTTCTGCTCTTCAAGCGAAATGCCAAGCTTGTTGAAAGTCTTGACAAGTTCGGGGTCAACCTCGTCCATGCTTTTCTTCAGCTCCTTCTTTTTAGGGGCGGCATAATAAGAAATCGCCTGGAAATCTATGTCAGGAATGTTGAGATGCGCCCAACGGGGCATAGGCAGGGTGAGCCAATAGCGGTAAGCCTTAAGACGGAAATCGAGAAGCCATTCCGGCTCTCCCTTCACCTTCGATATGTAGCGAATCACCTCCTCGTTAAGTCCGGGAGGCACTATATCCGTCTCTATATCACTCGTAAAGCCATATTTATATTCCGATTCGGTGGCCTGCTTCAGGAGGTCGCCGTTATCAGGGGCGGCATCGCTCCTGACGTCTTCCATATCTGTTTTATCCTTCATCATAACATAAGAACAACCACGACGCCCCCACAGTTAAAGGGAATCACGGTTTTAAGCCACAAAAATAATGAAAATCCCTCACTTTTACAAATGCCCTCTTCCGCCGTATCCCCTCCTTCACAGATTGTGTAAGTTTTCAACTCCTCGATAAATAATTGCAAAAATTCAGGAGCACACAAAAGCATGATTGAAAAAAATGAAAAATAAATGATTGGAAAATGAGTTACCGTGTATAAAGCCATGGATTTATACACGGTAACTCATTTTCCACCAAACATCTCCCAAAATCACAATCACCTATTTTTCAAATCAATATCTCCATTTATCACCTACAATTATTTCTGCCAATGCATTCATCTCCATACATATATCTCTATTGCTAAGTTCCGGTGCACTCCTCTCCCCAATCTTTCTCAACGACACAATCAGCAACTTTCCTGTGGAGCAATACTCATGCATTTCCTTTGAAGGATGACTTCGTTTTCCATAAGCCTTTTCCACAATTCGTATCATCTTCCATCCCTTCTCAAGTCCCTCTTTCCAAAGTGCTTTCTCCAATCCATGCACAAAAGGAGATACAAGCACAAAACCACCGTCTGCCAATTCTCTGCAGATTTCATTACGCACAAGATTATCCTTCCACGAACACTTGCTGGTGAATCTTACCACAACCTTCTCAGGATAGGTTATCAATGATGAATTTCCATAAGTATAATACAATTCACCCCCTTGCCTCATTATCGTTGAATGATGATAATATTGTGGATACATACATCGTAACAATGCTCTTCGTGGATTATCCGCAATATATTCATCCCAATTCAGCCATTGCTCATATCGATACAGAATCCTGTCATTATAACCGGCTTTGAAAAAAGACTCACCTCTATAACTCATAAAATTCCACAACCTATGAGAGCAATCCTTAAATAAATAGCTTAAATATATCCCCAAATGGAATCTCAGTTCCTGAAGAACTCTTACAGTGAAATGAACATGGTCAGGCATTACTATATAATGTCTGATACACATTATCGTTTCATTCCTTCGGTTAAAGTAGTTGATCGCATCTATCACCAAGCGCCCGTAATCATTAGGCACCGCACGGCATTCTCCTCCTCTCAAACATGGATTTCCATGTAATGAAGACAATATGGGGGTGGAATCATTTTTAGTAACCGTAATCAAATAAACGCCTGGTCTCTTATAATCATGGATAAAGGATCGTCTTAGCTGTGAATGAATAATTCCATGGTTCCACCAAGAGATAGAATCATCATAGGTCAACAAATTATCCAAGACGTCCTCCTTCATACAATCTTCCATAATATATTGCACAAACTATCAGTAACACAAATCACCATCCTTCAAATCACAAAATTAATAAAAACCATCAATCAGTCAATTCCATTTCATGTACTCTTTTCTACCTCCTTTCCTCTTTTCCGGCGCCGGGCACTCGGGGCCGGTCGTGCGCGCAGCCAAATCCGCAATGATAAAACCAGGGAGCAAAAACCTAAAAAGGAGCTAAAAATAAACTAAAAAGGCCGGCTGCAAATGCCGGCCCTTTCTGTCGTATAAATCAAATAAGCGAATGTACTGCCTTATTCACTTATCATCATTCTTTAATAATATCATTGAGAGATGACAAGTTTGGGGAGATTTCCACTGAAATCCATTGTTACGGTGTAATGCCCGTCATATCCACTGATATTACCTGCATCATAAATCAAATCATCCGGAGCGTTACCGTAATTATAATCCCAATTACCGTTCATGCGTATCTTCCATTCTCCAGACAAATCAACCTCTGCACTCCATTTCAAAAGGTCGTCGGAAGGAGTAAGCTGGATATCGTCATTCCAATTGCCACCTACTCCGATAAGGCCAACACTTGTGATTTCCGTAAGTTCATAAGTCAAAGCAGCAATATCTGCTTTCACCCAATAAAGACCTGTCTTTGCCGGTTTAATGTTGTCATTTGAACCTTTGACAAGAACGCCCTCACTTCCTTCACCATAATTATTGTTGTCCCAGCTCGGACCGCCGGTGCCGGTTCTAACGATATCAACGAACTTAACGCCATCTCCAACTTCAATTTTGACTGTTCCAAAATAAGCTTTCTTACCGTCGTTCCAAGCAAGCCACTGGGAAGCATACATATTCCACCCATTGGCAGTGCCTGGAGTAAACATGTAAGGCATATCTGACGTCTTATAGATGTTATACTCCATTGATATGGCGTTAAACTCAATACAGTACGTGCCTGATCCTACAATTTTTCCGGCTTTCCCGTTTTCTACCAATAAACCTGTAGGATTAGTATTTCCATCCTCCTCGGGGCCATAAACCGCAGCCCAGTCCTCGGTATCGCCGTCCATAGCCTCGGCAGGAGCTATTTTCCAATAGTTTTCACCTTGTTCATCCGAAATATTGAAATAAAAACGGAAGACTGGATCATCCATCGGATCTACAGAAGAATGATACATCTTATACTGACCGGCATCAGCAGTATTAAGTTTCCAACTAGTGCAACCGCTCAAGAAATAGTAAGCCGAAGATATAGCAATGCCTTCATCCAGACAAAGCACTTTTGCATTTCCGGAAACTAAATATGTATCGGGGGTACCAATATGATATACGCCACCATCCTGATGAACATATCCGACCATTCTATAGTAAATCTCTCTCTCTTTTCTTGCTCGTCCGAAAAGTTCCACTTGAACGGTATTCCAATCATATACATTCACATAACCTACACCATCGACTACATTCACATCAACTTCTTTATAGGTAACGAATTCATCGGACTTTGAAATCTGAAGAACTCCACTCGGATAAGCCCCAACTGGGAATGCATCGGTAGTGGTAAATTTCACAACCGGCACTCCGTCGTTCGCCGTCTTATATTGATCCAAGTCAATCACAGATGCGGCATCACCGGAAGCAAAAGCCCCGTCAAGTGCGCATGATATTTGAGAATCCTCATACATGGGAGGCTGGGGATTCGTCTGAACCGGAGCAATACCCGGGGCATCATCGCATGCAGTGAAACCCAAAGCTATTGCGCCTAACAGAAATATGCTTAGTTTATTCATAATTATCGTTAAATAATTTAAGATTAATTACTGGGAGAACCTTAAAGAGCCAAGGCCCTCCCATTAAAGTTTGCTTCGGGAATCACTCAGCAGGAGTAAGTTTCACAGAATAGTTTCCATCGCTGAGAGTAAGCGTAATGTTGCCTGTGAAATTCTCTGCAACAACCAAGTTCTTACCATTATCTGTAAGAGCTACAGACTTGTTGATTTCAATGGTATATGGACCATCATCACCAGGACCACCAAGATTTATCGAACTCCAAGAATCATCAGCAATCTTGAACTCCTCACCGGCCGCTATCGTAACATTGTTATATACCCACGTATCTTGATCAGGGCCGGTTACGAACTGCCATTCAGCTGCCGTTGTAGAGCCAGGAACAAACGGACCTCCGCCCCAACCGTTCATGCCTCCGCGCAACCAGATATTGACAGGCACGCCACTCACCCAAATAGCGAGATAATCAGCAGAAATAGCATCGTATGATACGACATTCGAAAGGAATGTTGTGTTGTCCGGGTCTTGGGGAACAAACGCCTTCAGACGCACATACACCTTCTGATAAGGAAGTGGGAGGTCTGCCTCTGAACGAACATCGCTGAGATATTCGAGAGCAGACGCAACGTCACTATAAAGAGGATTAATCTGAGCGCAGTTGTAGAAACTCTGACGAATTTCCTGATAGTCTGTAAACTCCGGAGTCAATGACATCTGAACCTGATAAGCCGCGGCTGCCGCATAACCAAAGTCAGGTTGTGAGCATGTAAGATTGAGGTTAGATGTCTTATTGTCCTGGGTAATCATAACGGACGCACTCTTCATCTGCGGTTCGTTAAGGAAAGTAGCAGTCTGCGCTCCATCGTGTGTCTTGAGCACAGGGCTGTCGTCCCAAGTTTCAGTACAGGAAGAAAGCCCGATTGCCATAGCACAAAATGCACCTAATATATATTTAGCATTCATATATTTCATTTCTTAATTTTATTAATAACCGGGATTCTGCTTAAAGTCCGGCTGAGAATTCAGCACAGCATTCGGAATAGGGTAGAGAGCCATGTGACTATTTACACGAGTTCCATTGGCATCTTCCGTAGAACCCTTGAACTGCCATACCTTTTGGCTTGGTCCCACATATACACCATTACGTACAAGATCGGTGCGACGAATAGACTCGTAATAAAACTCACGGCCACGTTCGTCAAGGATAAAGCTTTGTGTAAGTTCTGAAGATGTTATAGGAGCTGCCTTACAACGCTCGCGCACATAATTTACATACTGCACCGCATCCGCAATATTACCAACCTGACCTCTGACATTACACTCGGCATACATCAGATAAATGTCGGCAAGACGAATAATCGGATAATCGGTCGTAGCGAAATCCGTATTAATTGGAGAGAATCCGTTGGAATCAAGATCGAAAGTACCATCGTTGGCAGCACTTTTCTTCAACCCCGTGAATTTAACGACCAGATTTCCCCCAACCGTATTCCAATCGCCGGTATATCCTACAATGTCATCCCGATAATCTTCGTCAGGGACTGTCGATTCCGGATCATTAGGATTCGGGAAGCCTCCCTTTAGAAGACCCGTCTTCCACATAGAGTGGCGAACATCGTTCGGCATTCCATAGAAGAGTTCAGCAAGCTGACGGCGTCCACGAAAACATCCCCAGCCCGCAGAAGTTCCGTAGGCTTGGAAAGGTGTAAAATATGCGCTTCCGGGAACCGAACTGTTGATGATGAACGTAGAACCTCCGTAACTCTGAGTGTAGGTGTCATCGTATGCAATGCCAAAAAGAATCTCGTTCTCGGCAGTGTTGCCACCGCCGGGCATATACTCGTTGTTGTCGCGGCAGAAAAGATAAAGCCAGTTGTTTGCAAGTCCGGATCCTTGGAATCCTCCACCCTGATGACGGGCGATAATGTTCTTGCAACGGTCCTGACAATCTTTCCAACGTGCAGTGCCAGTATAAACCTCCGCATTAAGATAAAGGCGGGCAAGAAGAGCCTCTGCACCATCAAGACCTACACGACCATACACTGGTTTTTCACTTATAAGTTTCTGGTCAACGATTTCTTTAAGTTCCCTTTCAATGAAATCAAAACCTTCGGCACGCGAAATCTGCTTCGGCTTTTCACCGATAGCTGCCTCTTCCGTAATGAAAGAAGTCTGGCCGAAGAAGTCAATCATATTAAGATAGGAATAAGCACGGAGTACGCGTGCTTCCGCTCTCATTTCCTGAACTTCCTCCGAAGCATCGTTTGCCGTATTTGCAAGGAACTGATTGCAAATGGCGATATGTCCGAGGAAACGATAGTACGCACCGGAGATAATTGAATTCTCTGCACCCCAAGTCATAGCCACAAGATCAGGTATTCCGGCATCCGTCCACATGAAGAAGATTTGGTCTGCGGCATATTCGTTGAGCATAACCGTACAACGCAAGTAAGCCGACGTGCCGGAATCAAGACCGGAAACGTAAGAACTTCCAGACCCATCAATACCGGAAACCGCAATACCAGAATAGCACATAGCTATTGAATTGGCATTAAAATTAGGGTCGTTGGGATTCACCAGGTTTGGGTCGTTAGGCTCCAAGTCAAGGTCGCCCACACAGGAGCCAAGACCAAGAGTCATGGCAACACACCCGAGTTTTATATATTTACTGATATTCATAATAGATGTCTGTTAGAATAATTGTTTCTACCCGTTGGAATCAATAGGAGAATACGAGTCCGAGAGTCCATGTAGTAGCGCGTGGATAAATATTTCCGTCAACACCTGATGCCACCTCAGGATCCACGCCTTTGTATTTTGTAATCACGAATGGGTTTTGTACACCGGCAAACATGCGGAACCTAACTTTATTCTTCAAGAGGTCGTCGAAGTTATAACCGAGTGTTATGTTGTCGCAACGCAGATATGAAGCATTACGCACCCAATAATCGGAATAGTTTTGGTTTGTTTGGAAATATACGTCACTCTCGAAGAGGTTGCCGTAGCCGTTACGGAATACGCCGTCGGTTGCCGTTCCACCACGAATTGAGGAAGCATATACATAGTTACCAAGCGAAGCACGTAGGCTGAAACCAAAATCCCAGTTCTTATAACGGAAATTGGAGCCAAAAGTCATGGTTACCTTAGGAAGAGCAGAACGATTGACAACACGGTCGTTACCATCAATGATACCGTCACCGTTCTGGTCAACGTATGCCCCCTCTATAGGATTGCCTGCCTCGTCATAAACCTGCTGATAAAGATAGTAGGAATAAAGAGGATATCCTTCCTTCTGAATCTGGCAGTTACCACCTGTGCCGCCGAAGCCTCCGCCGGTTTCAAACTGCAGTCCGTTAAGATCGGTTATTTCATTATGGTTCCAACCTACATTATAGCTAAGAGTCCAGGTGAAATCATCCGTAACCACCGGCTTTGCATTGATTGCAAATTCTATACCATAGTTGCGCATCGAACCGATGTTCTGAGAAAGACGATTGACTGTAGAAGAACCGGCAGGAACCTCTACTGTAGAAAGGAGGTCTTTAGTGTCGCGACGATAAAGTTCAACACTACCGTTGATACGGTTGTTGAGGAAACCATAGTCAATACCGATATTCCATGTAGTAGTAGTTTCCCACTTCAAATCAGGATTGATTCCATTCGGGAAGAAAGGAGTAAGCCACCCACCGACACCGTTGGGATAATAGGATCCGGGCTGGGAAATATTATATGTAGGAGTATAGTTGTTATAGCTTCCCACATCCTGCTGTCCAGTCTGGCCCCAACCGAGACGGAGCTTAAGATCGGAAAGGAAATCCGCATTGGCAAGGAACTTTTCTTCATTAAGCTTCCAACCGAGGGCAACGGCCGGGAATATGCCCCAACGGTTGTCTTTCGAGAAGCGGGAAGTAGCATCCCCACGGAGTGTAAAAGTAAGGAGGTAACGGTTCTTTAAAGTGTAGTTTATACGTCCATAGAAAGAGAGAAGTTGGAGATGGTTTTTCCAATGATAGTTCCCTTCTTCGTTGACAGGGTCTTTCTTAAATACCTGCCCCACCTGAGATTCCGTTGCAGGATTCCAGTCGAGCATCAGGCCGTCCGGAGTAACAATAGTGTTGAGAAGTCCTGGAGTAAGTGCAATACCCTGGTCAGAGTTGGCACCCTGTGAATGGCCCCGACCTGCAAAACGCTGCCACGAATAACCAGCCACGACATCGAGGTTAGAGTCAATAGCTTCAAAATCTTTCTTGTAGTTAAGGTAGAACTCAAGAAGAGTGTTGGAAGTGAATTCGTTGTTCTTACGGCTCCATTCGCCTCCATACTTGTTATGGTCTTTCCAAGCCATGTGGGAGTTGCCGTCAACCCTGTAATGGTCGTTTGAACTTGTCACATCATAACCGAGGTTAAGATTTGCATGGAGTTCAGGGAGGAAATGGAAAGAATAGTCGAACTGAATATTACCGTTTGAACGCCAAACTTCCGCCCAATTATGTGTCTGCTCCAAAGAAGCAACAGGATTATACGTACCATCGTTCAGAAGTGCGATTTCAGAACCATTGTTACTGTAAGGCTCAGTATAACCATTGAACAGATACTTATATTGAGAAGAGGCTGTCCCACCCACAATAGGCTGATTGTCACGCACCGGAGCTGTAGGGTTAAATGCCACCGCTTGCCAAATGGCATCAGTAGCGGCAAAGTTACTCTTTATATAATACCCTTTTGCATTTGCATTGACGCTCAAATGGTCATTGAAGAATTTTGGAGTCAAGTTAAATCCAAAAGTCGCACGGTCCATAGATGAAGTCTTCAATATACCGTTTGAGTTGGTATAAGTGGCAGACACGCGGTAAGGAAGTAGCCCTGCAGTACCTCCCACACTAAGAGAATAATCGGAGCTTATTGCCGTGCGATAAATTTCATCCTGCCAATCAGTATTATATTTACCAAGGCCAAGATATGCAGCACTTTCCACACCAAAACGAGGGTCATTTGCTATAAAGTTACGGAACCCATCGGCATCAAGTACCTTCTGTGTTTTACGCGCATAGTCCACATACATATTTGCAGAAAAGTTAACCTGAGGTCTGCCTTTAGTTCCTTTCTTTGTAGTGACTATAATCACACCGTTTGATGCACGGCTACCATAAATGGCAGTTGCAGATGCATCCTTAAGAATGGTCATACTCTCGATGTTCTCCGGGGCAATCATCGCAAGAGGGTTATCCATACCAAGGACAGAGCCTGAAGAAATAGGCACTCCATCAAGCACGATAAGAGGGTTGGAGTTAGCCGAAAGAGATGCCTCACCACGGATTCTGATATTTGCAGAACCGAAAGGACCACCAGATTTTGTAACGACTACGCCAGGTGTCTGACCAACGAGCATGTCCTGTACGGATGTTGCCATACCGGCTTCCACCTCGTCTGGTTTAACTACAGCTACAGAGCCGGTGGCGTCTGATTTTTTCACCGAGCCGTAACCGATTACGACTGTCTCGGCAAGAGTCGTAGCGTTCTCTTTCATTGTTACCTTGATGTCGGTCTGGCCTTTTACTGCAACCTCGATGGGGTCGTAGCCGATATAGCTGACCACGAGGGTGGCATTGGAATCGACCGTAATCGTGAATTTACCGTCGATGTCTGTAGCCGTACCGTTTGATGTGCCTTTTTCCATAACGGTGGCACCAATCAATGGCTCTCCCAGCTCATCGTCCACATATCCGTGAACAGTGATTTTCTGGGCAAAACCTGGAAGCGCGAGGGTCAGCAACAAGGCCATCGTGACCCACAACTTCCTGTTCAGATGAAAACAGATGTTCTTCATGCAAGAATTGATTTAATTGATATATTGGTTATTAATTAACTTTTCAAACGAGGAGTGAGGTGGTCATGGCGTAGATCCCTCAAAATCGTTACTCTTTTCTATTAGCAAAGGGGCTTTCCTTTCTATATTTTTAGTTAAGCAATGTTCGACATCCTATTAAGAGGGTATCTATTTTTTGTTGACTTTCTCTGATTTCGTCGGTAAAGTTGAGCCTTTCATGAACGCAATCGATAAAATCATCGCAAATGTATAACTAATTTATCTTTATTTGTACTTTTTCAAGGGCATTAACAATGTTAATTAACATTATTAACAACCCATATCTCGCCACCATCTCTCTATGAACGCAGCAACCTACCCACAAACCATTCAGCATCAGAGTCGCCATGCGCCTCTTACTTTTCTTTTAACAGAAACCACGTTAAAAGCCATCACAATAAACGTTATCACAAGGGCAGCCGAAGGCCCGAACCACCAGCCACCTACGTCGGCGCCAAGCCCCTGGAGAGCCTTAAGATAGTATATGCGAAGCATGCTACATCCCGCAACTGCAAGCACAAACGCCGCCAGCGACGATATGACGACAATCCTTATATAAGGGGCTGCCACCTCCGATGAAGGGAATCCGAGCATAAGCAACGAATGAAGTTTGTCGCGGTTTTTCTCCATAAGAAGCGACATCGACAACAGAAGAATAAAAAAAGACAACACGGTAATCACACACCCAACGGCAAGGACAATGCCAATCACAAGTTTCAAAAGGAACGATGCGGAAGAATTGCTTTTGTCACCTGCCACCTCCAAACCATGCGAGTCAAGATAATCCGTTATCGCCACATCGCCCGGACTGCTCACATCCACTATAAGACGCGACGCCTTGCGGCTGGCGCCGTTTCCGAGAAGACGGTTGCTCCAGTCCATAAAACTTTGTGGCACGAGAATGGTGTTCAACCGGTTTGAAAATCCCACAACACGACCGATGCGTCTTTCGCAACGGCTTCCATCGTCGGAAGTGAGGGTAAGCTGCAACGGGATACCGCTCATAATACTTTCCGACATCTGCGGCAACCCCGCAGAACCGGCGAATCCGAAATTATATAGGGTAAGATAATCTTTGGAAATAATCACTGGCACCACGTCGTCTTCCGGAGAGAAGTGCCAGTCGCTCCCTGCCACGTCAACAAAGGCGTCGGGTATCGATTCGAAGAAAAGCATCGTTGACATCCCTTTGCCCCCTTGTGCCACCGAAGCCCATACCCGATAGTCGGTGGCGGCGAACTCCCCTACGTCCCTCACCCAGGGTTGCCCCTTTATGTCGGCTATCTCTTCTTGAGAAAATCCGGTGTCGGAATCGCCCCACGTGTTGGAAGAAGTCACCTTTTTGTTGATGACCAGAAAATCCGTTTTAACAAAACTGTCGTCGGAGCTCCAGAGGCTTTTCGAATCCTGAAAAAACTGCAGACCGCCCGTTATGATAGCAAGCCCTATGAAATTGGAGAGCACAAACCCGATGACACGGGCCGGCGATGTGTTTTTTCGCAAAAGACGTGAAACCAAACGCATATCAAAGCTTCAGTTTTATATATTCATCAATCAAAAGTGGATTCCCCACGGAAGTGGAAATTATTCCGGCACCCTGCCGTCTGGCCTCCTCCACGATTATAGATGCGGCAATGCGGTTGTTGCCGCCGTCGAGATGACTCACGGGTTCGTCGAGGAGCATAAAGTCGAAAGGCTGGCACAACGCACGGATTATGCCTACTCTTTGCTGCTGCCCTATCGACATCTTCCCCACCGGATAATCCCTGCGAGCCTCGATTCCGAGCATACGGAGCCATTCCTCAATTTCCGCATCCGTTTTCCATCCGGTCAGAGAATTCTTAAGTTTAATATTTTGCAGGGCCGTAAGTTCCGGGAATAGAGAAAGTTCCTGCGGAAGATAGGCGATGTTGCGGCGACGCAGTTCCTGCCATTGGTCCATGCCGAGGGTGGAGGCATCGACCGTGCCGAACCGGAGGGTGCCGTCATAGTCGATGCGCGCCCCGAATATATAGGAACAGAGCGACGATTTTCCTCCGCCGCTCGCCGCCTCAACAAGATAGAACTTTCCGCGTTCGAAGGTAAGTTCGCTGCGCCACACATCGGAATCAGGGATGCTTTCCGAAAGGAAAACCTTCGGCAGCATCCCTGAAAGATGGATTGTCTCTATTTTCATTTGTTTTTCTTGATGAAGGTGAGAAGTATATTCTCCGAGCTGTCGGTGCTTTTCGCCGTGACATCAAAGGTGATTCCACCCTTTTCAGACCTCAATGTGACTGCCACAGATTTCAAGCCCATTTTATCTCCTTCCATTCCATGAAAACCCGTACCGACCACCACACCGGCCGTGGAGCCTTTCAAAATCTCGGAAGCCTCTGCTATGTCGATATCTCCTTGGAGAGTTCCGCTGCTCATCCTCACATATTTGCCATCTTTCTTGGTGGGAGCGAGTTGCGAAAGGAGGTTCATGAGGTCGAGCGAGGGATTGCCGTCGGTAGTGACGACGGCGCTAAGCCCGGCCATAGGATTCTCCATATCGCTGACAGCAATAGCCGAAGTGCCGTCGAGGGACCCTACAATCGACATCATCGACCCGAAACCGCCACCAAGCGACGAACTGAGCTTGTCGATTTTCTTCACAAGGTCTTTCGTGATTGACACGGCACCCACGATATCGGCACTTGCGCCAAGCGATTTTATATCGGCAACGCTCACCTTCTCGGCGGGCAGGAGATATTTGGCAGGTTCCCCTTTGTCGTTGAGCACCGTCGCAACGCATTTTGCTTCACCTTTAAGAAAATCGGCATAGAACGATGACGATGTAGCCCCGTCAAAAAGCATTCCGACAACCATATTCAACATAGCCATATCGCCTACTCCCATCCTGTTGCGCGTCAACGCACCAAGCTGGCCCCAGCCTACGATGTCGTGGGTCATATTGGATATATTGGAAGAAAAACCGTTGGTCATGAAGCTTTGTCCGGACTCAAGCGAAGCATAATTCTTTATAGCCTTCGAATCGACCGACGATGACGTAAGGCTCACCCACACATGTGCGCCGACCATGGCAACATTGTCGCAAACCTTCACACCGTTTTCTTCGGTGAAATCTTTGCCCGATTGCTTTTTCACGAATTCAGTGAATTTGGGAGTGTCGGCCACCATGGCGGTTACATAGACTCCGTAAGCGTCGGAGAAAACAATGGCCCCTGCCGGATCAATGCCGCTTTCGCCGGAAAGGAAGAGTTTGACCGCCTCGTTGCTGCCTTCGGAAGAGCCCTTAAGAGAATCGATAAAAGCGGAAAGGTCTTTTCCCGGCGTGATTTCGGCACCGTTGACCTCGCAACCCATTTTTTCGAGAATCGATTCAAGATTCACCCCCATCACCATACCGGCGGAAGAGGGCACCTTTGAAAGAAGGTCTGACACGTCGGCGGCTTCTTTCTTACACGAATTGAAAAGCGGGAGCAAACCCACGATAAGGCATATCGCCATCAGGCGCACAGCCTTCGAGTTGATAATGGATGTCTTCATATCTTTGTAATATTGATTTCTGAAAACCGAAGGGGCCGGCTTACGGCCCTCGGGGCTTGCACATGCGCCCCTGCGGCGGCAAAGTTAACTAAAATTTTTATCTTTACGCAATTTATTCTTGTCACACTCATTTTTAATCGCTAACTTCGCGCAATAAAGGGAAAAATCACAACCGATCATCCCGGCAAGACCAATCAGGAAACATATAATCATCAACAGATATGAACCAGATTTCACAGCGCATAGCCGCTCTCTCCCCTTCCGCCACCCTTGCCATGTCGCAAAAAAGCGCAGAACTCAAGGCTGCGGGAGTCGATGTCATCAACATGAGCGTAGGAGAACCCGATTTCGACACTCCCGATTTCATCAAGGAGGCGGCGAAAAAAGCAATCGACGACAATTTTTCACGCTACACTCCGGTGGCAGGCTACCTGTCGCTGCGCAAAGCCATAGCCGGGAAGCTTCTCCGTGAGAACCATATCGAGTTCGCCCCTGAGCAAATCGTGGTGGGCAACGGCGCAAAGCAAGAACTCTGCAACGTACTTCTCGCCACAATCAACCCCGGAGACGAAGTGATAATCCCCGTGCCGGCATGGGTAAGCTACGTGGAGATGGTGAAACTCGCAGAGGGCGTCACCGTGGAGGTGTATGCCGGAGTGGAACAGGACTTCAAAATCACACCGGAGCAGCTCGAAAAAGCCATCACTCCGAAGACGCGCATGATTATGCTCAACTCCCCGTCAAACCCCACGGGCAGCATCTATAGCCACGACGAACTGAAGGCGCTTGCCGACGTGCTCGCCAAGTATCCCGACATCATCATCCTCGCCGACGAAATTTACGAACACATCAACTTCGTGGGCGAAGTGCACAGCATTTCCGAATTCGAAAACGTGCGTGACCGCGTGGTCATTATCAACGGAGTTTCGAAAGCCTACGCCATGACCGGATGGAGAATAGGCTACATGGCCGGCCCGCTACCCATAGCGAAAGCCGTGACGAAACTTCAGGGACAATATACCTCGGGGGCATCTTCCATTGCACAAAAAGCTGCGGAAGCCGCCTACGAAGGCAGCCTCGACTGCGTGGAGGAAATGCGCAAGGCGTTTGAGCGTCGCCGCAATCTCATCGTAAGCCTCGCCAAGGAGATTCCGGGGTGGACCGTCAACGAGCCGCAGGGTGCGTTCTATCTTTTCCCGGAAGTGAAGTCATTTATCGGCAAACGTGACGGCGACCGCGTAATCAACACAAGCGGAGACTACGTGATGTATCTTCTCGAAGTGGCACACGTGGCATGCGTTGACGGAGCGGCCTTCTGCGCTCCCGGCTACATGCGCCTCAGCTACGCTACCTCAGACGACAACATCCGCGAGGCCATGCGACGTATAAAGGAAGCATCAGAAAGACTGAAATAAATTGTAATTCTGATATTTACATTATCAGATTCCAACAAATTACGGCTCGCACGCTTTTTTTAAGTTAATTTAAATTTGCAGGAATAAAAAATTTTGATTAACTTTGCATCGCAAATCGGCACTGACACCGGTGCCGACAAGCTCGGGTGGATACCAGAGTGGCCAAATGGGGCAGACTGTAAATCTGCTGGTTTATACCTTCGGTGGTTCGAATCCATCTCCACCCACTTACGACATCAATTCAATTATTGCACATAACAACAAAATACCGGGCGTATCCGTGAGGATACGCCCGGTACTCTTTTTGTGCTATCGTTATAGGTCAGTCGCGGAATGACGGCATCTGGTCACGGCTTAACATAAAGTCACAATTCCAGGCATCATTCCAAAAATCTATATCCGCATTACGATGTTCTTTGCTTTCAAACTCCGATGAATTCACATTGTCAGTACGCGCATTGTCCCACCATGGCATAAAATAATTCCAATGAAGCCCTTTCTCCCATTGCTCCGAAAGAAGTGGAATGCTTCCGCATTCACATATAGCCAACAGCTTCCCCGGGAAATGCTCTTTCATGAAATAATACCAACGTTCCATATCTTCCATAGAAGAGTTGTAGAAATCATATCCCACGACATCGACATATTTGTCGCCGGGATACCACAACAACGAGTCTCCACTGTTATACACCCATATAAGGTTGGTAAGTCCGTGATAGTTCACCATACGGTCATACATCACTTTCCAAATTTCCACACAAGCCTCAGGGCCATCGATTCCCCACCAGAACCATGCCTTACGCCATTCTGCGCCATCGCTGTTCTCTTTCCAGTTTCCCTGCGCCTCGTGCAAAGGGCGCCAAAGAATCGGGATACGGAGCCTGGCCAACGGCTTCATCCACTCTGCCACACGGTCAATATCGGCTATCATCTTCTTATACCCGTCAGATTCAGGATTAAATATGTCTGAAGGATGAAATGATGTCTGCGTCGGACCACTTCCCGGGGTACAGGTATATGTACTGCCGTCGTTTGTAAGTTGCCCCCAGTGCCACATAGCACCCACCACACCATTTTCGTTTGCCCAAGAAACCGCAGGGGTGGAGTTGCTGTAATCAATCCAACCTCCGGGAGAGGAATAGACATCATGGATGAAATCAAAATTATTAATCACCGGATAACGCCCCGTATGCTTGTAAACCCACCTGGCCTCGTTCTGGTTCCAGTTCACACACGCACTGACACCCGACATCATCTTCTTTCCGTCAATCTCATGCATAAAGTCGAGCAAACGCTGTGCCTCTGTTGACAGAGCCGAAGTCTGCTCATTCACGACAAGACTGGTAGAATACGTCTCCGTATTGGTAACACCTTGGGAATATAGAGCAATCGCCCCGGGAGCAATCTCCACGTTATTCACGCTTCCCGGCCTGACACCGATTGCAACCTTCACAAAGCCCGCCACGGCGTAAGCTTTCCCCACGGCAGACCCATTATGCGTTATCCTGGAAGCATCGACTATCTCAACAGGCGAATCAAACTCAAAAGTCACTTCAACCGTACCGGGAGAGACAACAGTCCCTGTCGCCGGTGTGACAGAGACCAACCTGAACTCTGCCGTAGCAGCCTCGGTTTTGGAGTCATCACAACCGATGACCCCAAAACACATTGCCAATAATAATAAACGAATAATTCTGAACATAATATTATCATTCTTCGGTTTCAACCAAAATCTCAACCTTTGTAATTATGTAATGCGACCCACGTATCAGCAGGCCCCCCTTCTGGAGTCGGGCGCATATCTTGCTGTCAACCGTGAAATCCACATAGCCATCCTCCGAGAACTGGTCAAGACCAAGCCACTCGAATCCGGGGAACGACACATCGTTGCTGTCACGCAAATCCATCTGGGGATACTGGTCAGGCTCCGGATAGAAACTCATACGTATTACGTCTCCGTCAACAAGTTCCGTCAGCTGGTCAGCTGTAATCTCAAGCACATTCCAGTCTCCGAACTCAAACTTACCCTCATAAAGGACCGGTGAAGGCTCCGGAATTTCAAACGAACCGCTGATGATATCAAGCTTCCATTGGAAACGGGGTTCTCCCTCGCCATTCTTATCGGCATACACACCTGAATTTTCATCGTTGCTATCTGTGCCAAGCATTGAGCTTCCCATGCAGCGTATCTGTATATATCCGTCAGTGCCATCCAATTCCACTATCCTGTACTTCCCTTTGAGCGGATTGGAGATGGAAGTCGGATCCGTCACCCATTGCATACGCCAGTTGTTATCATCTCCGCAGACAAGATATTCCGCAGTCGCCACATTCTTTATATAATAGGTAGCCCTCTCCCCTTCTACCGGAAGGAATACAAACCGCTGTTCCTTTCCACCGGTCAGGCTCATTATGCGTGGAGTCTCTTCAGAAGAATTCCGTGTGAGATAGCGTCCAGACCCAATATGTATAATATTTGCGGTCACAGCTCCTTCCGGCTCCTTCGCAGCTGCCACAAAGTTGATTTCCTGGCTTACAATCTCCGAGCTGTCAAAAGCCACGAGCCTGATTGAGCCCATTCCATTGCGTATTCCCTCCGGTACAAGAAGCTTCAGATGGCTCGTACCTTTGCGCATGAAATCCATGGCATCCACAACCAGGTCTTCCCCCTCGGCACCAGGAAAAAACACCTTGGAGATACACTCCAGGTCCTCCCCTTTGAAAGTAATCTCCTGTGACTCCGTAGCCTCATCGCCCGGCACCATTGACGTGACCTGAGGATGCGCCAGACGGAGCGGCAGCGGGCTGTCAACCGCCTCGCCTCCTGCCACAATAGTTACCGTACCGTCTTTTATTCCGGCAGGAACCTTCACAAGCAGCAGGTTCGATGTAACGGCTTCAAAATCCGTGATACTGACGCCTCCGGGCAAAACCACTTCAGTCACCCTGTCGAGACCGGTGCCCATAACCTGGATTTCCATTCCCGCCATAACCGATGAAGGCACCAACGCCTTTACCGACAAGCCTCTGATTGACTCTCCCGACATGTCGTCTTCCTCACAGCCTACTGCCATCACAGAGAAAAGAAGAACGACAAACGTCATGAAATATCTACTTATTCTATTTATATCCATAATATTTACCATCCTTGGTTTTGATAAAGTTTTCCATTAATTTGCAGCTCAAAATAGGGAATCGGGAAGAGATTATACTTCTCGTCCCATTTTCTTTCACCCGGGACACGCGTCATGATAATATGTCCGTCATCCCTCCTTTCCAAAAATGCGCCTTTCACATCAGCGAAATATTCGCTCCCTTTCTTCCAGCGCCTCACATCCCAGAAGCGATGGTCCTCGAAGGCAAATTCCACAAGTCGCTCCCGCTCGTAGCGTTTCAGGAAATCCACCGGATTGCCACTGAAAAGCGGCATCTTCACATCCGAACGCCCCCGCACAACATTAATGGCATCATTCGCCGACATACCATATTCTCCTGGATCATCCGCATTTCCCGTAATGTGATATACACACTCGGCATAGTTCAGATAGAATTCCGCGAGACGCATCAATATCCACGCATGGCGGTATTTACTGTTGACATTAGGGGTCAGGTCGGTATTGCCGTCAACATACTTCCGCAGATAATATCCGGTCGGTGTGGCATTCACTTTCGGAGAAGCGTTGAAACCACCCTGATATGTCTGGATCTCAACCTGCTGGTTAGAGTTGAGCGGCCATAAATCACCGTTCTTCACAACTGTCATTGTGAAACGCGGGTCAAGCCCGGCATAAGGCTGTGAGGCGGTTATGTCGATACTTCCGGGATATACCTCCCCGAATGTTTTCCCGGCATTGTCCCCTGTCTGATATTCATATTGGTCAACGAGACTTTGTGTCGGACAGTTGCCACTCTTGCCGCCCTCAACTCCCACCGGATAATTCTGTCTTTCGAATGTATTGTCGGCTGTCTTGGCGATGGCGAATATAAACTCCCTGTTGGTGAAACTGTCATTGCCCCAGAGAGCCGCATATGTCCCCATCGACACACCCCATGAGGCCGCATTGTCAAGCACATATTTGTTGGCCTCCGCCGCACGCTTCCATTTCTCCACATCGCCTTCCGGATTCAACAGCGGACTTGCTGCATACAGCAGCGTACGCGCCTTCAGGGCCTTCACGAACGGACGTGTGGTGCGTCCGAGCTGCTGGCTCATCTCATCGCGATAGCTTACAGGAAGGAACTCTGCGACAGCATCACATTCCCTCACAATAAAATCCACCACATCATCCGCGGAGGAACGCTCCACGTTGTTGGCCTCATCTACAGTCAGGGTTGACAAAACAATAGGCACATCTCCATAAGCCCGGAGCAGCTCGAAATAATAATAGGCGCGCAAAGCCCTCACCTCGTACGGGAAAAGCTCAAACCTGGCACGAAGCTCCTCATAGCTCGTAGTTTCCGTGACACTGTAGATATAGTCCTCAAGAGAAATCTTATCAAGCTTCTCAAGAAAATTATTAGCCTCGTGAATGGCAGTGTAGCTGTTTTTCCAGTAATCGGCAATCGGGTTGTTGGCAGACCATCCCCCGTTATAGAAACTATGTATGCCGGAACTGATAAGCGCATACGAGGCCTCATCTGTAGCGCTCGCGAGCAAGGCGCCGTTATAATTGTTCTCAAAGCCGTTCATGAGCTGGGCATAGACATCGTTCATGAGTTTCTCCACACCATAAATCGGGCTGTCATACATCCATTCCTCATCATTTGTCGTAATTTCGTTGTAATCGAGGTCAGCACAAGCCCCCGCACCAAGCATCAGGGCGCAGCCCAAGAGAATTTGTTGATATCTTGTGAATTTCATATTGGCCGGTTGTTAAAAATTTACAATTAGTCCCAGGTTAATCCCCTTGAAGACAGGATAGCTTGTGCCAAGTACCTCCGGGTCCATCACCTTCATATTGGAGAAAGTGAAGAGATTGTTACCCTGGACATAGATACGGGCATCTGACATAGCCAGTTTCCTGACAAAACATGAAGGGAGACGGTAATATATCTCCACATGGCGAAGTTTAAGCCAGGAAATATCGTCATACCACACGCTGCTTGCGTGGCTGTTGTTGGGATTGTCCTGCGTGGTGAGACGCGGATAGAGAGCATTGGTATTGTCGCTGCCGGGATGCCATGCGTTGTCATAATAATGCTGCGAAAGGTTGGTATTATCTCGCAGGCAGCTCCATACCCCGGTAGTGCCAAGCCATTTGGTCAGACCGGAGACCCCTTGGAATATAGCATTTACCCCTATTCCTTTCCATTCGGCGCCGATACTGAAGGCATAATTGATTTCCGGAATATTTTGGCCATAACCGAAATAAACCGCGTCATGCTCGTTGATGATGCCATCGCCGTTCTGGTCCTTATACTTGATGTCACCGGGACTTACGTTGGAAAACTGTTGCACAGGACTCGAAGCGATGTCGGCCTCATCCTTGAAAAAGCCGATTGCCTGGAGTCCGTATGCCTGGTCAGTACGTTGCCCTATATGCGACTGATATTGCTCCGCAGGAAGCTCTATGTAACTCTTTATCTCGTTACGTCCCCATGTAATCATGGCACCGGCATTGATACTGAAATCCTTGCTGAGACTCTTTACAAAGCTCAATCCAGCCTCCACGCCATAGCTGTCAACCCTGCCCTCGGTGGCATAGGAATTGGGACGCCCCACAATCCATGAATTAAGGTCGTCTGCTTTCATCATGATGTTCGACCGCCTGTTATAGTAGCCATCCAGGGTGAAGTCAAGACATCCGAAAAGCCGCAGGTCTATACCCAAGTCATATTTATATGCCGTTTCAAGAGCAAAATCGGAAAGAGGGTAATGCGAAAGATAATTACCCCAGTTGTTGCCGTCATAATTAGGCTTCAAAACTATATTGCCATGGCCGCCGTCATAGTTCTCAAGCCAGATACCGTTGACCGGCACATAATCGGAATGCTGGATTCCGAAAGAGCCACGCACCTTACCCATATTAAGGACCGGATTTTCCATGTCATTGGCAAAGGTATATGCCACAGACGCTGTCGGAGAGAACGACCACTTATGGGGATATGAGCGGTTGGAGCCGTTGCCGCCAAGGGTAACACTCGCGGCAAGCCTTTTTCTCCAGACATATCCCAGATAACCCATCACATTGGCACGGTTTATGGTGTTATACCTGTTCATACCCACAATGCCTACCGTATTGTAGATAAATGCCGCAGACACCCAATGGTCTCCAAAAGTATGGTCATAGTTGACTGTGAAATCAAATCGGTTAGACCGCCACTGGTTGCCAAGCCACTTGGAGAAGGAGAGATTGTTGATCTTGTCGCCATAAACGGTGGTAACCGTCTCATCCTTGTCTCCTATTGTGCCTCCATAGGAAAGGAAGCCGTATTGGAAACTTTTGCCATGTCTTTCGTTAATTGACGACATATTGTCATAAGCCACCCTCAACGACGCGCTCAGGCCATCAACTATGAAATCAAGCCGCTGTGTCAACTTCGCATCGGCATAAAGGGCTCTCTGGTGAGTCTTTTCCTTACCAGAGCTCTGCACTCGCGCCACAGGGTTCGCATCGCCGAAGGTGGAGTTGCCTCCCCACGTGCCATCAGGCAGGCTTACAGGGAATGCCGTTGATGGGAGCTTGTAGATCTGATACATTATATCGTTGGCATATCCCGAGGCCGGACGGTTGGTCTCTATGAAACTGGCAAGCATGTTCACATTCATGAACGTGGTGGGAGTCACCTTGAAATCAAGGTTTGCCCGTATGTTCGCCTTCGAGTATTTAAGCTGCGAATTGAAGTCCGTCTGGTCCGTACCCTTGAGGGCGCCCCTGGCATCGGTATAGTCAAGCATTGTAAAATACCTCACGTTCTTGTTTCCTCCGCTGACCGACAGATTCACCTCATCCTCCGATGCATTGTCTTTTAAGACCGCATCCTTCCAGTTCACATCCGGATAATAGTATGGATCAGTCCCTGATTTAAAAAGCTCAAGCTCAAGAGGGGAATAGGCAGCTCCCAATCCATCGTTGAGACGCGCCTCGTTGAGAGCTGTGGCATATCCGTAGGCATCGGTAAAGTCTGACACCTTAGGTGAGAACAGGAATTCATGCCTGTAACCCACATCTATTTTCATCTTCCCCTCCTTTCCGCGGCGGGTCTTGACCAGGAGAGCCCCGTTAACCCCCTCATAGCCTAACAATGCCACCGCTGCCGCGTCTTTCAAGACCGTCACAGATTCCACCTCATTGACAGAGAGGCGGTCAATAGGTCGCTGCACTCCGTCCACAAGTATCAGCAGATTGTTTTCGGAAAGAGTCTGATACCCTCTGACGTTGAGAGAGGCCCCATAGTTATCATCTCCCTGGAATCCTCCGGTCTTTAACGCCGTAAGTCCAAGAAGACGGCCATAAAGGGCATCAGAGAGGTTGACGGCGCCGGAGGTGCGGAGCTCATCACCTGTTATGACGGACACAGCCGCCGGGCTATTGGCGAGGGTCTGCTCCACACCAAAACCCAGATCGACCCTGACACTGTCTGCGTCAATCAGTTTTTTCTGTGCCATGACGGAAACGGCATTCGCCGAGAGACCCACGGCCCACATTAAAGCAATATATCTGTTCATGATGCTTTCTGTTTTAATAATATCCGGTGTCATTGTCACCAACCAGGGTTCTGGAATAATCCATAACCTTTATTTATCTCATCGCGGCTCAGAGGAGAAAGGAGCCACTTGTTGTCCCAGCCACCTTTCCACCATGCACGTGAATAAGAAGTGATCGGCTCTGTCTCATATATGAAATCAGGCCATACTCCATTCATCTGGCTAAAAGGAATCTCCGTTTTTTCACCTGTGGCGGAATCTTTGGCATAAATGTTCATCCTATGAAGCTGACCACACAAAATATCTGAGCGCTTATACCTTATCAAGTCCAGAAGACGGCTGTTTTCCATGGCAAGCTCACACGCACGCTCCCTCAGGATTTCGTCAACAAGCACATCCTTGTCCTTCAGATTGAGACCAGTGTTCACACTCAACGACGGAAGACCAACGCGGGCACGGACCTTGTCTATCTCCGCCACAGCCTCGTCCGATTTGCCGGTCTGGGCAAGAGCCTCGGCATAAATGAGATGCATGTCTGCCATACGGAGATAACCCCAGGAATAACGCTCGTCTGAAAGGTCATAATAATCAAGAACCCACTTGAACTCACCGAATCCATGAGCTATGTAGCCACTGTTGAACCACCAGTTTCCTGTGATAATGTCACCTCCGATCCAGCAATCAATAATCTTATTCTGATAGGTGTTATACTGGTTGTTGATATTCCGTTGCGGCACAAGCATACTCTCGTAAAGACGGGGGTCTCGGTTGGCGAATATATCTATATTATCCTGGTTATTGGTATTATAAACCCTTTGACCGTCAAAATTGCGGCCATCCGCCCACGGGAACATATCAAACCATTCAAGCGTTGGAGCATGGGCTCCTGAGTGTGAGACATTGCCCGGTACGTTCGAGCCCCATTCGAGAATATACTCGCCATCGCTTGCATTGTTGCCTTCGCCTCGGACCTCTATGATTTTTTCAGTAGTCTCACGTGAAAAATATGCAGAACGGAAAGCCCTCCGGTAGTCTGCTTCGGTAGTTCCCGCAGGCTGTACAAGAGCATAAGGGTTCCCTGCCGCCCTGTTGGCATTAAAGAACGCCTCACAAGCCGAAAGACATTTATTCCATAGAGAGTTGTCCTTGCGGCCAAGCCATACCCTAAGGATAGGATCTCCTTCAATCGTGACACCAAAAGGCACGCTCGGTGTTCCGTCGAAAGTACGGTACGGTTCTGTATCGTTAAAGAGCGGACTTGCCATAAAAAGCCAGAGACGCGCCCTCAGTCCATAAGCGCCGCCCTTGGTAAGTCGGCCGCCCTCTGAGGTATAGTCCCGTATTGAGAACGGTAATTGAGGCTCATCAATCACCTGCTGAAGAAGGTTGTCGATAAAAGTTGCCGTCTGCTCAACAGTGGCACGGCCTGTCACAAACTCACCCTCTCCTGTCTTTCCACTTATGTAGCCTCCATTGTAATTTTCTCCAGTCGCATAACTATGGTCAACCAATGGAAGGCCACCAAAATGGCACAGCGCGTCCAGATAGCGTGAAGCTATGATAAGGCGGGCCTCCGCTTTAAGGCGGGCCTTCTCACTGTCATCCATGTCGGGAACCCGGTCAACATTCTCAATAAACTGCCAGCAGGCACGCACAGTCTTCCAGATGCCGGGGCGGTCATTGGTGCCATTGAATGCGAATTTATCACGGACCCAGCTGCCGTTGCCGGCTTCCGAATGCATGGCGCTGTAATACGTCTCTATTATGCCGCCCCATCCCAAACAGGAATGCGCGACATCGCTGATTGCCTCCGGCATGACGGAGTTGAGGCAGTTTTTCTGCGAATGTCCGTGATAAAGTCCTTTATACGACTCCCATAGAAACATCTTGGCATATTCCGCCTTGGAAAATATTGTATCTACGGTGACATCCACGCCCGGCTGTTTCTCCAGAAAGCTGTCGCCAACTGCGATATCATCCACACAAGACGACAACGCCATTGCCGAGAGTACTGTCCCAAGGGCGATATTTATTATTCTTGATTTCATGAAATCCTTTTTTAGAAATTGATGTTAAGACCGAAATTGAACACCCTGGTTATAGGATATGTCACACCACTTGTGGCGCTCTCCGGGTCATTGGCCTTGAACTTGGAAAATGTCAACAGGTTGTATGCCGAAAAATAGAGACGCAACGACTGCATCCAGGGAAGGTATGGAACATTCCTGAATGTGTATCCAAACTCGAGATTCTTCAGACGGGCGTATGATGCGTCGGCAAAATAGATACTGGAGTTCTGGGTATTGTTGGATTTGCTTGTGAACGACAGGCGCGGCAATATCGCCGTTTCGGCCGTCTCTGGTGTCCAGCTGTTGTCTGCCACCCACTGCAACATGTTGGAACGGTTCATCGAACCGAACTGGGAACGATAAGGTGAGCCAAGATTACGGGTGACATTTGTGGCTCCCACCCACAGCATAGAGAAATCAAAACCCTTGAAACCCAGGCTCACATTCGCGGAGAAAGTATATTCCGGGCTGTCGCTATAGAACATTGCATGGACATCATTCTCGTCTATCACGCCGTCTCCGGTAAGGTCCACATACACACAGTCTCCGGCCTTTACATCTACCATCTGTTTCGGCATATCCGTTCCGTATGCGGCAAGATAACGCTCCTCCGTCTTTCCCGGCTCATAAAACTCAAAGAATTCATAGCCGGTGCGCTGCCCTACCGGGTATCCCTTGCCTGAGAGATGCTCATAGAGAGGGGGCACCTCTCCGTTCTCGATTACCTTGTTGCGGGCATAAGCCATTGAGGGAGAAATACTGTAAGTAAAATCACCGATGTTGTCTGACCAGGTAAGTGTGAGCTCATATCCATGGTTCTTTACACGGCCAAGATTGACCGACGACGGTTTCTGGGCCGTTATGCCGGGGAGCAACGACGAATTGTTGATAAGTATGTCCCTGCGGTCCTCGAAGAAGACATCCACACTTCCGGAAAGCTTACTGTCGAACATACGGAAATCTGCACCGAAATTATACTTGGTGGCAGTTTCCCATGTCACGAAAGGATTTCCGGCAGTCTCCTCGTATGCGTTGCCAAGCCAGGTGCCGAGACCGAAGTTGTATCCGTTGTGGTTTCCGGACACCCCACTGTCCGCGCTCAGTTTATAGCTTCCCATCAGATAAAGGAACCGGAGCCCGTTCATATTGTCATTAACCACCTGGCCAACGGAGGCACGCAGTTTGAAATACGGCACCACACGGTTAAGCGGCTCCCAAAAATTCTCCGACGAAGCAATCCACCCCAAAGAGAACGACGGGAAGAATCCATACCGATATCCTTTCGCGAAATTCTCCGAACCATTGTAACCGATATTGATGTCAGCCATGTATTTTGTCTGATAATTATAAGTCACACGGCCCACAAGACCGACATATCCATGAGGGATATCCTCGTAATTGGAAGGATAGTAATATTTGCTCTGGTTATACAGAAGGAGCGCGGTTACGTCATGCGAACCGAAGGTACGCGCATAGTTGAAACTTGCCTCCGCATACCAGTCTCTTCCGAAAGAATATGTCTCCTCGTACCCGAGATTCCAGGCATCCCCCTTTTTACGGAGTGCCACATCACCCGACGGGGTCATGACAGGTTCGTAACTTACTCCCTCATAAAGCGTGCGGCGTTTCTGCTGGGTATAATATGAGTTATACGAACCCTTGATCCGGAAATCAAGACCGGGAGTCAGGAAATCCATCTTCAGCTTATATATGAGGTCAAGGTTAAGTACGTTTGTCGCCTGCCTGTTGTAGCCCCTGCCATAGAATGGAAAAAGACCATCGTTGGTATATTCCCCGACATAGCTCTTGTTCGCGACTATGCGGCGCCCCTCGCTGTCAATACCGGCACCTGCGAACGGGACTGCACCCACCAGCGAGTTGAACACATTCGACTCCCCCTCGGCAAGCTCATAACGGTCCTCAAGACGACCTCCGATATTCACCGACAACTCATTGATTTTGCCAAGATTGAGATCCACGTTGGCACGGTAATTATATCGGTGATAGGAGAAGTTGGTATTCTTATCTGTAGAGAACGTGTTGAACAGACCGTCCTGGTTGAGCATACCAACCGAAACAAAATAACGTGCCACATCATTTCCACCCTTTACTGACACATTGTATTGCTGTTGTGGCGCGCTCTTCTTCATCACATAACCGAGCCAGTCCACATTCGGATAAAGAAGAGGCTGGTCACCGTTGAGGAAATGGCCAAGCGCTTCCGGGGAGAATCTTACCTGGCTTTCCGATGACCCGTCAGACAGCTGTGCGTTATTGTAAAGGCTTGCCCAGGTATAGGAATCAACCATGTCAAGGAATTCCGCCACCTGCTGGATGCCGTATGAGGCGGAAACCGAGATGTCGGTCTTGCCTGACTTGCCCCGTTTTGTAGTAACAAGGATTACACCGTTCGCACCACGCACTCCGAAAACCGCCGTAGCTGACGCGTCTTTCAGTATGGAGATATCCTCCACCTCATTCGGGTCAATCTGACTGAAGCTGCGCTCGACTCCATCCACAAGGATAAGAGGTGTGGCACCGTTAAACGACCCGACGCCACGGATAAGGATTGTCGGATCGTCTCCTCCGGGACGTCCGGAATACTGAACCGTTGACACACCGGGCAGCTTACCGGAAAGCGCGTTACCGAGAGACGCGCTTGGAGACTTGAGCAACTCGGCCCCGCTGACATTGCTGACAGCTCCGGTCATAGTAACTTTCTTCTGTGTGCCATAACCGACCACCACAACCTCTTCGAGGGAGGCGTCGGCAACCTCAAGGACTACGTCAACCCTCGTGTTCGAACCCACGTTGACAGTCCTGGTTGTGTAGCCAACATAAGAAAAAACAAGAGTGGACTTCTTTTCTGCCTGGATTATATAATTACCCTCCAGGTCGGTCACTGTTCCACGCGAGGAACCTTTCACCATTACCGTGGCTCCGATGAGGGGATCGCCCGCACCGTCCGACACGTTACCTGTAACCGTGAGCAACTGCTGTGCCCAGAACAGGTGTGGCGACAATAGGCATAAAGCCAACAGTACCCATTTCTTCATTTCATCATAAATTAGATTAGTTAATATTATTGAGACCCCGCTTTTTCCGCAACAGGCCCCATGGTTTGACATGGTTTGGAAAACGAGTTTTTCACCTTAACTTTTTCCAGCCGCTAAATTACTGCCAAATCCCTTAAATCCCTTTATTTCAACACCAGATATATATGCCACGAATGTTTCCAATATGTACAAAACCCACCGGAGCCAACATCCGGCACATGTTTATTTACACAAACAATACCTCCTTTGGCAACAAACGAGGCTTTTACGCAACTGCCTTTATCACTAACTTTGCATCAAGGTTAAAAACCATAGCCCACGGACATCGTGACATCCAGTCTATATGGCCCGGAATCACGCAGCCGTAAAATAATATTGGTTTATTAGTTTATTATATGAGTTTTACATTTTGGAAGGAAGCCGACCCTATTTAGAAAGGGGCTACCTTCAACGGAGTTTCTTCTAACCGGTTCTTAAGGTAAAGAAGCAGGTTCCTTATTTGACGCGGTACTGAATTTGTGAAAACACAGTCCCGCGTCTGTTTTTTACCCTATATCCAGGCTTTTTCACCCACAGAATACATTCGGATACATTCAATGCAACAATACATCACCATTTTCAACATTGATTTTTAAATAGAAAAGCCTAACTTTGCAAACAGCCGACAAAGGCTTCCGTCATCTCACCAAATCAAATGACACCGCTATCATGACACACAATTCATGCAAGATACAATCCCCCGTGCCCCGGATAATCGCGACGGCTGTCGCCGCAGTCCTTAACTGTGCCCTGACCTGCGCAACAGTCTTCAACGACTTCATCCACACGTTCACCTATGACACCACAGTCGGATCTGTATATGTCGATAAAAACGGGGTGGCATGGCTGGGCACCTCCAGGGGTGTGATGACCTACAATGATCTAAAACACGACAGGTCGTCGCTTGTCAAGGATATCAAAGTCCTGCACACGCCCATATATATGATTTACGGACTCTCCGACAGCAGGCTTATTGTGACAACAATAGAACTTGATAAATATATCTTCGACCCCATAACATGGGCAACCGAGGAACTTGACAGAGACTGGCTGAACAATGCAGGCATAGATGCCGAAGGGGGCTGGGAAATATCAATCGCTTCCCATCCCGACGCAGATGCGGTGGTCACAACAAAAAACAAAATCTATCTTCTCGACCCGTCAAGCCGGAAAGCACGCCTGGCTATGGAAACCGGTGAAGAAATCAACAGAATCTGTGTCGATAACGACTGCTACCATATACTGACCAGCCACAATATCCTGACGTATGACTTCGCTGAGAAAAAAATCAGGAAAACACATAACCCTTACAACACATACGCCGGGCATGTCATAAGAGACAGGAACGGAAATATATGGTTAGGCGACCGTGACCTTTACATGCATGACTCTCTGACCGGGGAATGGCAAATAATCGATGAAGGGATTATTGTCACCGGGATTGTGAAGTCAGGGCAAGACATTTATGCGGGGACAAATATGTCGGGGCTGAAACACTATAAGGATGACGGGGAAAAAGTGAAAAGCATCCGCAACAACCCGTTTGACGACTACTCCCCGTTGAGCAACCACTGCCGCAGTATATATATCGACAATACAGAGAACCTTTGGTTGATATATAACAAATGCGATTTCTCCATCTCCTCCCCTCACGTCAACCTGACCAAACCGCACCATATCGAGCAGCTCGCGGAACAAAGAGTCAAAGACGACATCATATCGCTCACCCCGCTTGAAAACGGATGCCTCCTTGCAGGGACAGACGGAAACGGGATATATTGTATCGACCCCTACAACGGCACATGCCAGAGACATCCGCGCCCGGCGTTCGGCGACATAACCGACAAAAGCGTCACCGCATCATTCGTGGATTCACGCAACCGCCTCTGGCTTGGCTGCTACCGCGACGGACTATCATGTATCGGCAATACAGGAATCTCCAAGATGCTTCCAGGCTCATCCCCCTTCTCCATTGACGAGGACATCAATGGCTTTATATATGTGGCGACCTCAGGCAACGGATTATACCGTCTTGACCCGGATCTGGACAATGCTCCGGAGAGAATAGACCTCGGAGAAGAGATATGGATCCAGCAACTGATCTGCAACCGGGGGAACACAATCCTTGTTGCTTCTGCCAATAAATTGTTCTCAATCAACGCCCACTCCCTTGCCGTAACCGACATAACGACAGACAAAGATGGAAACAAAACGATTGAATGCCAGTATTTCAACTCAATCTACCGCGACAGCAGGTCGCTTTTATGGATTATTGGTAAAAAAGATAGCAACTGTCTGGAAATAATCAATCTCAAAAACGGAACCGCAATCCCTATATACGGCATGGACGACATCGATTTCAAAAGCATCATAGAAGATGACAACAAAAACATGTGGCTGGCGTCATCAAACGATATTTACAATATTGTGCCACAATACGACTATGCCACTAAAAAATTCTCATTCCACCACTATGTGTATCATATACGTGGCAACGACGACCACTCGAACACATACAATTATAGGTCGGCGGCACGTCTCCCTGACGGACAACTTGTTTTCGGCGGTATCAACGGATACCAGATTATAAATCCCAACCTTTATCAGGAGCTTGTTGTCAGCACACATCCGGCAGGAGTGTTTTCCGCACTGAAGGTCAACAATGAATTCATAGTCCCGGGAATGGAATACGAGGGAAGGGTGATTCTTGAAAGAGGGCTCTCCCTCACTGACTGCATTTCGCTACGTCATGACCAGAACAGCATCACTCTGCTGTTCTCGCCCAGCGACCACAACTCTCCCTTTATAACCGACTACTATTATCGTCTTGACAGGCCCCATAGTGAATGGAAAGCAATATCCGGCAATATGATAGAACTTACAAATCTTGCCCCTGGCAAATATCGGCTGGAAGTCTGCGCCATGTCGCCTGACGGGTCTATGACCGAAATAGTTGACTCTATCGAAATCGAGGTGCTCAGTCCGTGGTACCTGTCATGGTGGGCGTGTCTGGCATATATCGCAGCCCTGTGCGGGGCAATCCTGTTTGTATTCCACCATTACTCAGACAGGCAGAAACAAAACCTCAGGGTACTTCAAGCCGAGAAAGAGGTGGCACGGCAGCGCCAGCTTAATGAGATGAAACTGCGGTTCTTCACCAACATAAGCCACGATTTCCGCACTCCGCTCTCCCTTATAATAACCCCATTGGAGACATTCCTTAACGACAACCCCGACAGCCAGAGCCGGAAATTCCTTATACCAGTCCACAGAAACGCCGTGAAACTTCTCAACCTTGTCAATCAGATTCTTGACTTTAGGAAATTAGAAGTTACAGGGATACCCCTAAGAATGTCGTACAGCGACATAGTCGGCTTCGTCAGGGAAATCTGCCTGTCGTTCACGCTTTTCTCTGAGGATTCTGGCATTTCTCTCAATGTGAACAGCAATGTCGGTACGTTGAACATGTATTTCGACAAAGATAAACTCACGAAAATCATGATGAACCTGCTTTCAAACGCGTTCAAATACACCGATAATGGAGGCGACGTCACAGTCAGCATCCAGGCAGAAAACGAAACTGTCAGACTGTGTGTTGCCGACACCGGGAAAGGAGTTCCGGATAAAGACAAGGAAAGAATATTCGACCGTTTCTATCAGTCGGAACAGACAAACCACACTACCATGGGATGCGGCATAGGACTTCACATTGTCAAGGAGTTTGTACTGCTACACAACGGCAATGTCCATGTGGTTGACAATAATCCAAAAGGTTCCGTGTTCATCGTGGAGATTCCAGTAGTCAAGTCAATTCAAAATGAGGAGGACTATTCATTAACCCAAGTTGACTGTGTGGAAGATATATCCGGAAACAGTGTAAAGGACTCAAACAGTCAAGATGAAAAGACTTCCATCCTTCTGGTTGAGGACAATCAGGATTTCATAGATTTCATGGCCGACACCTTGTCGAATGAGTATAATGTGCACAAGGCATACAATGGCAAAGAGGCCCTGGGAATCCTGGATAATGAATCCGTGGATCTCGTTATATCTGACGTGATGATGAACGAGATGGATGGATTTGAACTTTGCAAGGCGATCAAAAACGATATCAGGATTTCACATATCCCTGTAATCCTGCTCACTGCCCGCATAATGGCTGAGGATGAATTGAAAGGACTGGAACTCGGGGCTGACGACTATATAACAAAGCCCTTCAATATGCCGGTGCTCAGACTCAGGGTGAGAAAACGTCTTGACGACAATAAGAAATTACAGGACAAGTTCCGCAAGATTCCCGACATCTCCCCCTCTGAAGTCACGATAACCCCTCTTGACGAGAAGTTCCTGTCTGATGCCATAAGGATAGTGGAAGAATATATGACGAACCCCGAATTCTCTGTGGAGATGTTGAGTTCATTACTGAACATGCACCGCACTCATCTCTACAAGAAACTGTCATGCATCACGGGCAAGACGCCGATTGAGTTCATACGTCTGATCCGGCTCAAAAGAGCGGAGCAATATCTCAGGAAAAGCCAGATGTATATTTCCGAGATAGCTTATAAAGTAGGGTTCAACAATCCGAGACTTTTCTCGAAATATTTCAAAGAGGAATTCAACCTTACCCCAAGGGAATATATGAGGTCTCTCGGGATTGAGACAAACCCTGGCATGGAAGATTAAACAAGACAACTATCATTAAATTTATACCGATTTATGAAAAAAACGATTTTACCGGTAATTCTGTTTTTATTGCCGGGCATATTGTCAACAACAGCCGCCGAACGCCAGTCGTTCGACGACAACTGGCAGTTCGCATTTGGCGATGCCTCTGACCCTGTCAAGGATTTCGGGTGCGGCACAGAGTATTTCAACTATCTCACAAAAGCCAACTCCATTCACAACATGGGGCCATACAGCAGCAAATTCAACGCTGAGGAATGGGGAAAGGAATGGAAAAGCGTAACCTTGCCGCATGACTGGGTAGTGGACCTTCCCTTTGAACAAAAGGCAAGCCACAGTCATGGCTACAAGACCGTCGGATATAAATACCCGGAGACAAGTGTCGGCTGGTATAGAAAGGCTTTTCATATTCCATCTGAAGATTTCGGCAAGCACATATCCCTGCAGTTTGATGGAATATTCCGTGACGCTCGTATCTGGGTAAACGGTTTTTATCTGGGACATGAACCCAGCGGATATGCCACCCAGGTATATGATATATCCGAGTATCTCAATTATGGCGACGACAACATCATCGCGGTGAGGGCTGACGCCACACTTGAGGAGGGTTGGTTCTATGAGGGTGGCGGCATCTACCGTCACGTATGGATTGACAAGGCCGACCCGGTTCATGTGGCCCCGTTCGGCACATTTGTACATTCAAGCCTATCCGGTACATATGACAAGGCAACCGTCACAATCGAGACCACCGTTGACAACAAAGGTCTCACTCCCGCAGACTATGAATTGCGCCACACTCTTATTTCCCCCTCCGGAGAAAAGACTCTTATCCCGACATTGAGGGAAACGGGGGTTCTGGCAAAAACGTCAAGGGTATCAAAACAATCCACAACAATCGACAACCCGGAACTGTGGGATATCTCAGCGCCAAAGTTATACACAATCGTAACAGAGGTGCTGAAAGACAACAACATTGTGGACACCTATACTACAAGAACCGGTATCCGTGATATGAGATTCGATGCGGACAAAGGGTTCTTCCTGAATGGCCGACACGTCAAACTGAAAGGTGTCAACATGCACCAGGACCATGCCGGAGTCGGGTCAGCTATCCCTGACGCACTTCAGGCGTTCCGTCTGCGTGAGCTTAAAAAATACGGTGTCAACGCCTACAGGGCAAGCCATAACCCGATGACACCGGAGATGCTTGACGCCTGCGATTCCATTGGAATCCTGGTGATTGAGGAGAACCGGCTCACTGGAATCAACGATGAGCATATGAGATTACTAAGACGTATGATCGAACGGGACCGTAATCATCCGTCAATCATGCTCTGGAGCATTGGCAACGAGGAATGGGGAACCGAATGGAACGATTTCGGGAAACGCATATCGGAGTCTATGCGTGAATACTGTCACCGCATCGACCCATCGAGGCCGATGACAATGGCAACTTCCGGAGGCCCCACCGTCGTGATTCCGGTTGATGTCGCCGGATATAATTATGTCGTTCAGAATCCAATAGAGCAGCACCGTGCCAACTATCCCGAAAGGAAAGCTATGGGAAGTGAAGAAACCACAGGGTGTGGCGCCAGAGGAATATACTACGACGACCATAAGAATGGTCTTATGAAAGCGATAAACCGTTCAGTAAGCGGACCTGACAGCATATATAATGCAATAGAACGCGGCTGGAAATTCTATGATGAGCGTCCCTGGCTTGGAGGACTGTTCTATTGGACAGGATTTGACTACAGAGGTGAACCGAATCCTATGTCATTCCCGGCTACAGGGTCACAGTTTGGTGTCCTTGACTACTGCGGGTTCCCGAAAGATGAAGCCTTCTACCTGAAATCCTGGTGGACAGATGAGCCGGTGCTACATATATTCCCTCACTGGAATCTGAGTGGCCATGAGGGGGAGAATGTGAGCGTCTGGGCTTACAGCAATATGGACGAGGTGGAGCTGTTTGCCAATGGCAAAAGCCTTGGAAGGAAAAAGATGCCCCGCAACGGACACCTGAGCTGGGATGCCGTATATAAGCCTGGCCAAGTAAAGGCTGTCGGATACAAGGACGGCAAAAAAAAGATGGTGACTAAAATCGAGACAACAGGAAAACCGGCGAAAGCGGTCATTTCACTTGACCGCGATGCCATACATGCAGACAACAAGGATATTGCCGTGGCAACAGTGAAGATTGTTGACCACAAAAACCGTTTCGTTCCGGATGCCAATGTAGAACTATCCATCTCTGTCAACGGAGATATTCGCATACTCGGAACCGGCAACGGAAACCCGGCATACAACACCACGGAACGCCCTTATGATGCCAACGCAAGAACCTATACCATAAAGACATTCAATGGGCTGGCACAGATTCTTTTGCAGTCAGGCAACACCCCGGGGCAAACGTCCATGACTGTCTCAAACGATGAGTTCGCTCCTGCCTCAATCAAGATCAGCACCATACCCGCCTGCCGCTAAAAACATAGAAAGGCCCAGATATCAGCAACTGCCTTTGAACAGAGGTTTTGCCAATATCCGGGCCTTAACTTTGATTTTTAAACCATCATCCCTAATCCATTAAATCGACAACCTGCGGAGAGTTGACATCAATTCCTGGTTGATAGGTTTGTCGTTTTTGATTGCCTTTGTAAACGGGACGTAAACGATTTCGTCGTTCTTTATGCCGATCATCACGTTGCGCTGGTCGTCGAGCAAGGCATCTACAGCAGCGGCACCCATACGCGACGCAAGGATACGGTCGAACGCCGTGGGAGAACCGCCTCGCTGAAGGTGCCCGAGAATGGTAACACGCACGTCATAGTCCGGATATTCCTTCTTAACCCTCTCCGCAAGACCCATGGCGCCTCCTGTGGAAGGAGACTCCGCCACAAGCACAATCGAAGAGTTCTTCGACTTCCGGAAACCGTTGGCGATAAGTTCGTCGAGCTGGTCAACCTGAGTTGAAATTTCCGGAATGATGGCGGCTTCAGCACCTGAAGCAATAGCGCCGTTCAAAGCAAGGAAACCGGCGTCGCGCCCCATAACCTCGATAAAGAACAAGCGTTCGTGTGATGTGGCGGTGTCGCGGATTTTATCCACACAGTCCATGATGGTGTTGAGGGCAGTGTCGTAGCCTATGGTTGAGTCGGTGCCGTAAAGGTCATTGTCGATGGTACCCGGAAGCCCCACAATCTGGAATGAGAATTCATTGGCGAAAATGCGTGCGCCCGTCAGCGAGCCGTCGCCGCCGATAACCACAAGTGCGTCTATGCCATGGCGCTGGAGCACATCGTAGGCACACTGGCGCCCCTCCGGAGTCTGAAACTCCTTGCATCGTGCTGTCTTGAGGATGGTGCCTCCGCGCTGAATAATATTCGAAACGTTCTGCGTGGAAAATTCCACAATCTCGTCTGTGATAAGGCCTTTGTAGCCCCTCATGATTCCGAACACCTTGAAACCTGCATAAATGGCGGCTCGCGTCACCGCACGAATTGCGGCATTCATGCCGGGGGCATCTCCTCCCGACGTAAGGATGCCGATTGCTCTTTGCTTTTCCATAACAAGCTATATTTTTTTGATTGTTTCTATCTATATCTCCTGACTCAGAAACTGTTTACACAACTTCTTAAACGCCATATCAAGCCAATTATACTCACAAAGGTAATATTTTGTCGGGGAAGTGACAAAAAAAATATTAATTTTGTGGCCGCATTCATAATTATTTCAGCGATGAAGATTAAAAACATCATACTCGACCTCGGCGGCGTCGTAATCGACCTTGACCGCGAACGCGCCGTCAGCGCCCTTCAAAGTCTCGGAGTGGCAGATGCCGACAACCTTCTCGGGCAATACGAGCAAAAAGGGCCATTCCTTCTTTTGGAATCCGGACGCATGTCGGCCGGCCAATTCTACGACACCCTCCTCTCCTTTTGCCGCCAAGGCACCACTTGCGAGGAAATCCAGGACGCTTTCGAACGCTTCCTCGTTGCCCTCCCGACGCCACGTCTTGAGGCAATCCGGAATCTGCGCAAGGCAGGCTACAGAATATATATGCTTTCCAATACCAACCCGGTGATGTATAACAACTGGATCGAGCTTGCATTCCGCCAGGAAGGTATGACCGTCAACGACTATTTCGACGGCATCGTAGTGTCGTTCCAGGAACGCACATGCAAACCCGACCCTATAATTTTCCGCAACCTCATAGACCGCTACCGACTCAACCCTTCGGAAACCTTAATGCTCGACGATTCGGCTGCCAACTGCGAAAGCGCACGCTCCGTAGGGCTCAACGCCATCCAAGTCACTAAGACAGGCCCCGACACCCTTCTCGGAATAGCGGAACGCCTTTTGGAGGAAGGCGGCCACAGATGACGGGGAAGGTAGCCGCCGTCGGCACTTTCGACGGGGTCCATCTCGGCCACGCCGCCGTGCTGTCTGAAGTAAAGGAAATAGCAAAACTACGCGGTCTGGACCCCATAGCGATAACTTTCGACCGTCACCCGCTCGCTCTTATAAACCCCGACCGTGCCCCGCTCGCAATAACCACCCTCGAAAAAAAAACCGACCTTATCACAAAAAACGGCGTAACGCCGGTTGTGTTGCCGTTTGACGAAAAACTACGTGGCACAACCGCCAGCGACTGGATGCGCATGATTCATGACCGGATGGGAGTGGAACACCTTGTGGTGGGCTACGACAACACTTTCGGATCAGACGGCGTGGCACTTTCCATTGCCGACTATCGCCTCATCGGCGAAGAATCGGGCATAACGGTGTCGGAGGCGCCATTAGTAGAGGGGATAAGCTCGTCTGCCATTCGCAAAGCAATAGCGTCGGGCAACGTCAAAGACGCCAACCGCATGCTCGGGCGGCGCTTCTCGCTCCCCGGGATAGTGGTGGAAGGCAACCGGCTGGGACGTACCATCGGATTCCCCACCGCTAATCTGATGCCGGCTCCGGGGCTTGTGGTCCCGGCCAACGGAGTCTATGCTGCTATCGCCATCCTTCCTGACGGGAAAAAAGAAAGAGCCGTCGTCAACATCGGAGTGAGGCCAACCGTAAGAAGGGGTACGGACCTCACCATCGAGGCACACATCCTCGACTGGCACGGCGACCTTTACGGCCATAACGTCGCCATAGTCTTCCAGGAACGTTTGCGCGGGGAAATACAGTTCAATTCCATCGACGCCCTGAGGGTGCAGATAGAAAAAGACGCGTATAAGGCAAAACTTTTCCTTTCGGATGCGACAAAAACACCGAAATAGTGTTATATTTGCATGAATGTTAACTTTTCCGAGGCATTCCACAAAGCCCGAGGGCTATGAGGGCCTCCGATTCCACACCATCGATGCTATGAACGATATAGAGATTATCAACTTCGCCACGACGCCCAGCCTTGTGAGCAGATACATGAGGGAACTGCGAGACGTCACCATCCAGAGCGACCCCATGCGATTCCGCACAAACCTTCACCGCATAGGCGAAATCATGGCCTATGAAATCTCGAAAAGACTCAAGTATTCCCAGGAAAAAGTGCAGACTCCGCTGGGGTTCACGATGTGTCACGAACCGCAGGACAAAATAGTGCTCGCAACAATCCTGCGTGCCGGACTGCCGTTCCACCAGGGTTTCCTGCAGTATTTCGACAACGCCGAAAACGCTTTCGTGAGCGCCTACCGCAGATACAAAGAGAGAAGCGACCAATTCGACGTGCTCGTGGAATATATGGCTTCGCCCTCCATCGAAGGGAAAACCCTTGTGCTTATCGACCCGATGCTTGCCACGGGCAGTTCCATGGAACTCGGCTACCGCGCATTGCTAAAAAAAGGGAATCCGGCAAGGATACACGTGGCGTCGGTCATTGCCTCACGGCAGGCGGTGGAATATCTCTGCAATGTGCTCCCAGGCGGCAAAACTACCCTATGGACAGCTGCCATCGACCCCGACATCAATGCCCACAGTTATATAGTGCCGGGACTCGGAGATGCCGGCGACCTTGCATTCGGACAAAAGCTTGATGAATGATTCTGCAAAGCATTGACATACTCAATTTCAAGAACATTGCCTCGGCCACTCTCGAGTTCTGTCCGGGAGTGAATTGCCTGCTGGGCATGAACGGCATGGGAAAGAGCAATCTTCTTGAGGCCATACACTTCCTGAGCATGGCCAGGCCAATGACCCCGATTCCCGACAACGCCCTCATACGCCATGGCGAAGAAATGCTGATTGTCAAAGGCGTGTATTCGGCTGGTTCGGAAATGTCAGACACAATCGCCTGCGGCATCACGAAGGGGAAGGGGAAAAGCCTGAAACGCAACGGGAAAGAATACAAAAGGATTTCCGAACACATAGGAAGATATCCCATAGTCACAGTCACTCCCGGCGATTCACAACTGGTGAGCGGCCCCGGCGAAGATAGGCGCAAACTCATGGATATGGTCATATCGCAGGCACATCCCGACTATCTCGCCCAACTCATCCGCTACACGCGCGGACTTGAAAGCCGCAACAGAATGTTGCGTGCCGGAGTGCGCGACTCCTTGCTTTTCGAATCGGTCGAATCAGGCATGGAAGAAGCGGCAGCCTCCATCCATGCCACGAGAAAAGAATGGGTGGAAAGCATCGCCCCGAAAGTGGAAGAGTGCTATGCGCGTCTTTCCGGAAGAAGGGAAACCACTGCCATAAGCTACCGCAGCCAACTCACGGGGACCACCCTTCGCGACCTGCTTTCTTCCCGACGCGCAAAAGACACCGTGCTCGGATTCACCTCGGCCGGACCCCACCGCGACGACATCGAGGCGAGTCTCGACGGCTATAGCCTGCGCCGCCTCGGAAGCCAAGGGCAGGTGAAGACGTTCACCGTGGCTCTCAGGCTCGCCATTTTCGACTATCTGAGGGAAGCGAGCGGCATAACACCCCTGCTGCTGCTCGACGACATTTTCGACAAACTCGACGCGGCAAGGGTGGAGAGCATAATGCACGAAGTCACCACTTCCGACACGTTCGGACAGATTTTCATAACCGACACCAACCGTAAGCATCTCGACGACATCATCGCCGGGATGGAAGGTCCACGCACCCTTATCAACGTGGCAGACGGTGTGTTTTCCCCGATAAGCCTAAGCTGACAAAACGCAATGGAGAGAAAAGAATCGCAAAGCATCGGCGATATCCTGCGTCTCGCCTTCCAAGAAAACTGTATGCAAGACCGTCTCGACGAACGCCGCGCGGTGCAAATATGGGGCGACGTTGTGGGAAGGCAGCTTGCCATGCAATGCAGGCGTCCTGACGTGGCGGAAGGGGTCATGACCGTGGGGGTGGCGAACGCCGCGCTCCGCCACGAACTGACAATGTCGCGCACAAAGCTTCTGAACGAAATCAACCGACAGCTTGGAAAAGACGTTATTTCAAATATAAGGTTTGTGGGCTGCTGAACAAAACGCGAAGCAGACAATAAACATTTTTATAAACATGGATTATAACAACCTACCCGACATATCTCTCTTTCATGACCGCATCGACGTGCAGATACGTTTCAACGACGTCGATGTGCTCGGCCACGTCAACAACACTGTATATTTCGCATTCTACGACACTGGCAAGGCTCATTATTTCAATTCGGTGGGCGGCAAACCCGTTGATTGGAAACACGTTGACATGGTTATCGCAAACGTCAACTGTTCTTTCATGGCCCCGATATTTTATGGAGAAGACATTGAAGTGCTCACCACATGCCTTTCCATTTCAAACAAAAGCATGCGTATTCTGCAGTTTATCAGAGAAAAGGGCACCGGGCAGATAAAATCGGCCTGCGAGACTATAATGGTATGCTTCGACCCGGCCACCGGACAGACCACCCCCGTGCCCGACGACTGGAAGAAACGTGCAGAAGAATTCGAAGGACGCCCCCTTATTAAAGAAAAATCCAATTAAATTCCCAAGACATGGACAACACAGACAATACCCTCCTCGAAAACCGCCTCCGGAAAATCCTTGAGGACGAAGCCCAGGCCGTAAGGTCGATTCCATTGACCGACGGCTATCCCCGTGCCGTAGGGCTCATCGTGGAGAGAGTGAACCGCCTCGGCGGCAAGCTTGTCACCTCAGGAATGGGAAAGGCCGGACAGATTGCCATGAACATAGCCACTACATTCTGTTCCACCGGCACACCTGCCGTATTTCTCCATCCTTCGGAAGCACAGCACGGAGACCTCGGCATTTTACAAGGAAACGATGTGCTCCTGCTTCTGAGCAATTCCGGGAAGACACGCGAAATCCTCGAGCTCATAGACCTCGCCAAAGTGCTTTATCCGAAAATTCCGTTCATTGTCATTACAGGCGACCCCATGAGTCCTCTGGCTTCGGCTGCCGACGTGGCGCTTTTCACGGGGGGTGCCCCGGAAGTCTGCCCGCTCGGTATGACACCCACCACATCCACAACTATGATGACCGTTATGGGCGACCTCCTTGTGGTTGCCACCATGGAGGCGATAGGATTCACCGTGGAGGAATATGCAAAACGGCATCACGGAGGCTATCTCGGCCATAAATCAAAATGCCAGGTGGAAGCAAAAGGTTAATGCCACAATTCATGAATTTAATAAAAAATCAATATATGAACCAGATTGAAATCCCCCTGATGCTTGAGAAATTCGACAAGAACTCCGGCGAACTTGCCATTCTCAAGGAGGCGCTGAGTTGTCGCAAGACTGCGGAGCAACTCATAGCCGAAGACCGATATATGGACGCCATGGAGCGTACCGTAGCCGCATTAAAGGTTCTACGTAATTTCCCGGATTTCGACGACGTGGAATTTCGCGCCGTGCTTGTGACGCTTCTGTTTGACCTTTCGGAAATCCATTTCTCGCTCAAAAATTATAAACAAAGCGAAAAAGAGCTCGACATCCTTTTCAAGGTGCTCGACAATCTTGTGAAACTCGACGAAAACCGCTTCGGCAAATTCCATATCCTCGCAATGGAGCTCTCCACCAGAATACTCCGCTCCCGCAAAAAGGCCCTCGACCTTCTTGTAAAGCAGCAAATCAACACAGGCCTTCTCTATGATAAGGTAAACGCCGGGGTGGTGGCGGCCACTGACAAACTCGTTGACTCCCTCAGGAATGTCGGCCAGCTTCTTGCTTCGACCGGCGACCTTAAGGCTGCCCTGAAATTCTATGCAGAGGCAATCAAGTATTCGAAAAAACGCACGGGACGCGTCACCCGCAAGGAAATCAGGATGACAATCGAGATGGCTGAAATAATGATGCGGATACGCACCATGCGCCCGCGTGCGCGCCGTCTGCTCAATGCCATACTCCCGCACGCGATTTCGCAAGAGACCATCGAACTTGAAAGAGACATCCTCGCCCTTATCGAAGTAATCGACGCAGACGTGGAACGTGAATCCTCCTGGAAAAACTTTATCCATAAAATCTCTACGGCAGCCAAATCCAAATTCAAGAAAACGGAGAAAACAGCTGCAGAAGATATGGAACCCAATGCCGACAAAATCTAAAAAAGATGTCAACGATACTTAACACCAACGGATCGTCGGTCCAAATTCCCGAAATCGACAAAAAAGTGGCAGGTAATTTTTATATTATCACTGCCGACTGGAACCCTAAAATAACGCATGCCCTACGCGACGGCGCGGCTGGCGTGTTGCGTCGCGCAGGTATTGCCAAAGACAAAATCCGGCACATCAGCGTGCCCGGAACGGTGGAACTTGTAAACGCGGCCGCCCTCGCCGGAAAAATTTCGAAAGACCGTGCGGCATCCGGAAGCCCCGATGCCACCGAAGCCATAATCGTAATCGGATGCGTAATCAGAGGCGACACGCCACATTTCGATTATGTCTGCATGGTGGCAGCCCAAGGGATGGCACAACTTAACGCCAACGGTGAAGCCCCGGTAATTTTCGGAGTGCTGACCGTTGACAACCTTCAGCAAGCGCTTGACCGGGCCGGAGGCAGCCTCGGCAATAAAGGTTCGGAAGCAGCAGTGGCCGCCATAGAAATGGCCAACCTGCATGCCACACTGAAATAGCGCCACGAGAGGGCTACCGAAAGCACAACTTTGAGTTTTAACCTATTGCACCATATTGCAGAGTGACGTATTCCTAAAATATGTCACTCTGCAATTTTTATGCACATTTTAACATTTTTACACCAATATTTACATGCCATCTCTCGTTTCTATATCGGATTTAGCAATAAACCGCTTATGGCATCCAGAATCGGCAAGACAGGCCATCACACTCACCTGTCTTACTCCGGAAGAAACATACGGCAAAAGCAACCAAGACGGAGTCTTTCTTGCCGTTCAAAAACAAAGTGAAATTATAATAACTAGAAACCTGACATAAAAAATCATTTGGACATGTTTTACACGACACATTCATTTCCCCCCGCAGCACATGACTGCTTCTGTTCAAACCAATCAGATTCCGACACGATGCTCCATCCTAACGGATGCAATACCTTTGCGTCGGAAATCACAGAAAACTTTTTTTCATGACTTAGATATGTTTTAGGGCCTTAGAACTATGCCTTAGGAAAACTTAATTGTCTAAATTTTGGGTTATATACATTAGTAATTTCTATCAACTGCCAAAGATACGGAAGCCGGTACGGATACCGGCACATCTCTCCTGCTTGAGTCTGTATCCGTCCCGGAATCTGAGGCAGGGGAAAACCGGTCACCGTGAGGTGGGCGGTTTTTTTGCATTTTTCTTCTTTTTTCATTAATTTTGTAAATCTGTAATCACATTTCCGATAATTTTGCCAATGAACCAATATCTCCCTCATTCGCCCCAGGAAGAAGAAAACATTGTGAAGGCCGCATATCAAGACCTTCTCCATGCTTATCTCTCAAGCAACCACCGGAAAAAGGTGGAGATTATAGAACGTGCCTACCGCTTCGCGAAAGAAGCGCACAAAGGGGTGCGCAGACGCAGCGGGGAACCTTATATCCTCCACCCTATCGCCGTTGCGAAAATTGTGATTTCAGAACTCGGGCTCGGATCGACGTCGATTTGCGCCGCGTTGCTTCACGACGTGGTGGAAGACACCGAATTCACACGTGAAGATATCGAGGCGGCCTTCGGCAAAAAAATTGCCGACATCGTGGAGGGGCTAACAAAAATTTCGGGAGGTATTTTCGGAGACAAAGCCTCGATACAGGCGGAAAATTTCAGGAAACTGCTCCTCTCAATGTCGGCCGACGTGCGTGTGGTGCTAATAAAAATGGCAGACAGGCTCCACAACATGCGCACCTTAGGGTCCATGCGTCCTGAGAAACAATATAAAATCGCCGGCGAAACACTCTACGTCTATGCCCCGCTCGCCCACCGTCTCGGGCTTTTCAAAATCAAAATGGAGCTCGAAGACCTTGCTTTTAAGTATGAACATCCGCAGGCCTACGCCTGGATTATGGGCAAACTGAGCGAAACCGAAGGACAACGTGAAAAAATCGTTGAGGAATTCGTGAAACCCGTCAAGGAAAAACTCGATGCCGCCGGTTTCAAATATGAAATCAAAGCAAGGATGAAGAGCGCCTATTCCATTTTCAACAAAATGGAGACCAAGAAGGTGCCCTTCGAAGAAATCTACGACATATATGCCGTAAGGGTCATTTTCGAAAACGACGACGATTCGCTTGAAAAAATAAGATGCTGGCAAATATACACTTTCTTCACCGACGGGCATCGCATCCATCCTGACCGTCTGCGAGATTGGACCAGCATTCCGAAAGCCAACGGCTACCGCGCCCTACATCTCACGGCGATGGGCCCGGAAGGGAAATGGATTGAAGTGCAGATTCGGTCGAGGAAAATGGACGAAATAGCCGAACTCGGTTATGCCGCACATTGGAAATATAAAACAGGCGTACAAGAAGACGAGACTGAACTCGACTCCTGGATGAACACAATCAAAGACATCCTCGCCAATCCAGAACCCAACGCCATCGATTTCCTCGACACCATAAAGCTTAACCTCTTCGCTTCGGAGATATATGTCTTCACACCGAAAGGCGATCTCGTGACCCTTCCGGCGGGAGCCACCGTGCTTGACCTCGCCTTTGCCATACATACCCAGTTGGGCATACACTGCATGGCCGGGAAGATAGCCCATCGCCTCGTGCCGCTCTCGCACGAACTCGGCAGCGGCGACCAGGTGGAGATAATCACTTCGGAAGCCCAGAAACCACAAGCCGAATGGATGCAGTATTGCCACACGGCAAAGGCGCAAAACAGACTTCGCGCAATACTCCGCAAAGACCGCAAGCCACTCCTTGCACGCGGGGAAAAGCTTTTCAACGAATTTATGGACAAAGAGGGCATCCCAGTCACCAACGAGACAATGACCCGGATTCTCGCCAACTACCACCTGAAATCGCGCGAAGACCTTTTCCTGATGCTCGCCAACGATGAAATCAATCTTTCGTCGAAAGAACTGAAAGAACTCAACAAGAGCCGGAGGTCGCTGATGAAAAAGATTCTCCGCAACCCGTTCTCTTCCAAAAAGAAACCCGGCGAGCAGAAAAAAGAGCCTATAAACCGAAAAGAGGTGTATGTGCTCCATCCCGACGAAGAAAAAACCAACTATCGCTTCGACACCTGTTGCTCTCCCATTCCCGGCGACGACGTGCTCGGATTCGTTGACGACGACGAAAACGTGATTCTACACAAAGTGAGCTGCCCCAACGCGATGAGACTGAAAAGCGCGTTCGGTTCCAGGCTGGTAGCCACAAAATGGGGAGGCGTGGCCGACAAGTTTATCGCCACAATCAGCATTGACGGTCTTGACCGCCACGGCATCCTCGAGGAAATAACCTCCACGGTTTCGAAAAAACTCGCCATAAACATACGGGGACTAAGCATTGCAGCAAAACAGGAAGTGTTTCACTGCGACCTTACGGTGCAGGTTGACAACGCCGACACCGTAGAGACAATATGCGACGCCCTCAAAAAAATAAAAGACATTAAGTTTGCCCGGCGTTCTTCTTAAAAGTTTAAGACCAGAGCCTCATTCGTGTTTTAATTATGTGGAATAAAGTTTTCTCACAACTCAACCTCATCAGGTTCGGCCTCGCCATCACATCAGTGGCGGTGATTCTCCTTTTCCTTCCGAGAGCCGACCACCAAAGTTTTTCTTTTGAAGAGAACCAGCCTTGGAAATATCCGCTTCTGACAGCGGATTTCGACACCCCGATTCTGCGCGACTCCGCATCCGCAAGAAAGATGCGCGACAGCATCGACCGTGTTTTCGTGCCGTTCGTGAAACGCGACGTTGAAACTGAAAAAGCTAACGTCGAACGTTTTGCCAACATCATCCAGAATTATTCCACCCCTTCCGAGAGGGCGCTACTTATGAAGCTCGTCAGGCAGACATATGCCAACGGAATCCTTGATGCCAAACTTTATGCCGACGTGGCGGCACGAGGAAACCATGAACTGAGGCTCGTCGATAGTGAATCGGGCGACTCGAAATCGGTGGTTGCCGTAAACGCTTCGTCGATGCTCTCTCCGGCAAAAGCATTCGGAAAAATCGACTCCATATTCTCCCATGAATTCCACGGAGGCGAAGGGAAACTCTCGCCGGAAATCGGCAAGGCACTCAATCTTTGCCTCACACCCAATATTGTGACGGATTCAGCCACAGACTATAAATACCGTAGCCAGGAATATCTCAACGTCACCGGCGCGATGGGAGTGATCAAAAAAGGGCAAAGGATAGTTGACCGCGGAGAAATAATCAACCCGCAGATCTTCACCAACCTCAACACCTATCTCGACATGATGAACTCGCGGCAAGCCGAAGCCCACAGCCACACGTACTTCATCATCGGGCAAGGGCTTTATATAATAATAGTGTATGTCCTGCTCTATTGCTTCATGAGCCTATACAGGTCGAGATTCTTTTCCAACATACGCCAGATGGTGTTCCTGATGTCGTTCATCACGCTGTTTGTTGTGTTCTCGATAGTGATGTTCGAATATGTGGCAAACGGCATCTACCTTGTGCCTTTTGCGGCCGTCCCGGTGATAATACTCGTGTTTTTCGATTCGCGTACAGCAATATTCGCCCTCCTCACCACCGTGCTTATATCTTCACTCGTCGCCACCTACCAGTTCCAGTTCATATTTATGGAGCTGTGTGTAGGCCTCGCAGCAACCTTTAGCATCCGCCAGCTCAGCCGTAGGTCGCAGTTACTGCGCACCGCCATGTTTTCTTTCCTCACCTATGCAGTGACGTATTTTGCCACGTGCCTCCTCACCGAAGGCAATCTCTCCAATTTCGTGCCGCGCACAATAGGGATATTCGCCATCAATTCCGTAATACTTTCTTTCGCCTATATCCTCATTCTCGTCATTGAGAAGCTCTTCGGATTCACCTCCACTGTGACTCTTGTGGAACTCAGCGACATCAACAGCCCCTTGCTACGCCATCTCGCGGAAGAAGCACCCGGCACGTTCCAGCACTCCATGCAGGTGTCAACCCTCGCCACAGAAGCGGCAAGGGCGATAGGTGCCAACACAACCCTGACCCGTACCGGCGCGCTTTATCACGACATTGGCAAGATGAAGAGTCCTATTTTCTTCACCGAAAACCAGCATGGAGTAAATCCGCATGCTGGCCTCAATCCGGAAACAAGCGCACAGAAAATTATCTCCCACGTCACCGAAGGCCTCGCCATGGCTTCAAAAGAGAAGCTCCCCTCCGTAATCAGGGCTTTCATTTCGCAACACCACGGCAAAGGGATTACGAAATATTTCTACAACACCGCCGTCAACGAAAACCCCGACGTAGTTATCGACAAGTCGAAATTCCAGTATCCGGGTCCCGACCCCCAGACCAAAGAAACCGCCATCCTCATGATGGCCGACTCCGTGGAGGCGGCATCGAGAAGCCTTAAAGAGTTCACTCCCGAGGCAATCAACAATCTGGTAGATAAGATTATCGACTCGCAGATTGCCGACGGACTCCTGAAAGAGGCCCCCATCTCTTTCCGCGATGTAGAGACCGTGAAAGACACCTTCAAGAAGCGTCTTTCCACCATCTATCATTCGCGTGTGCAATACCCCGAAATGAAAAAAGACACCGCTACCGCAGAGGCTGAAGGACATAAAGAATCAGCAAACAATCCAAGTCAAGAAAGCGGTGACAACGGCAAGGAAATGACCAAATAAGGATTCTCCAATCAATATTTTTGGATGTTGGAGCGTTTCTATACTGTAGAGATGTCGGTATCTTCCTTAAACCGTCTCTCGCAACCGGTAACAAAATCAAGTCATGACAGCATTAGCAATTACCCTTTCATGCCTGCTTTTTATGGCATCGCTTGCATTCTTACCTAAAAGGATGCTTCTTGCCCCGGCATGTGCATTCATTGCGCTTACTCTGCTTAGCCTGGCATCCACGGGAGAAGGCTACCCGTTATTGCCGATCAACGGCACAATCCTGCTTTGCTGGTTGTGCATGACAGTCGTGGTCATGACTGCCACGCTTCTCCAGCCGTTGCCTCTACGCCGTTCGTCGAAAGGGATGGGATATATCATTGTGGGAGCCATAGCCGGCATGGCGGTAGGGCTTCTCGGCGTCTCCTATGCCTCGCAGGTGTCTGTGCTTTACGGCATAATGATAGTCGCCACAGTAGCTGGCATTTTTTTCGGATTCCTGCTCTACACCAAGACTCCGGAAGGAAGACCTGTCGGAATAGGCACAGGCAACTTCTTCAAATATCTCCTCGCCAAAGGATTTCCCACGGCCATCACGGTCATGCAGATAGGCGTGGTGCTTGTGCTGATAATCGCTTTACATAAATATTGACCAACAACGCATACATTATAATATGACAAGCATATTTTCAAAAATATTACGTAGAATTGCGGGAGGGGCGGCAATCGCGTTGGCCTTCACCGCCTTTATAGCCGACGCCCAGACCTCCGCACCTTCGGCGGCCGCAGCAAGCAAAAGGAAAATAACGGTAGAAAAACCCGACCTCGAACAGATACGGAAAGAGACCCTCGACCCCTCAAGCAAGTTCTATTTTCCGAAACTCATGGCGAAATATACCCGCAACGACACTACGATGACCAACGACGAATATCGTAACTTCTATCTCGGATATATGTTCCAGGAGGATTACGACCCATACCGCACGTCGCCCTATTCCGGCGTCACCGACGAACTTCGGTTGAAGGCCACCCACACCAAGGAAGAAATCGACACCATCAGAAAATATGCAGAGCTCTCGCTCCGCGACAATCCGTTCGACCTTCGCCAGATGTCGTTTCTTGTCCATGTCCTTAAGGAGAAACGGAAAGACATGAGCGCAAAAATATGGGAATACCGCCTTGAGCATCTTCTCGGCGCCATCAAAAGCACCGGCACCGGCGAGGATGTGGAAAACGCCTGGTATGTGATTTACCCTATGCATGAGTATGATATGGTGCAGCTTCTCGGATATGAGGCCACTGACGCACAGTTTATCGACCCGGGTGTGGATTATCTCACAGTCTCTCCCGATCCCGAAACCAAGAAACGTCTGCGCGACAAAGTGGCGGAAGGGTTCTACTTCAACGTCGAGGTGCCTATGGCCGAATATGTAAGGAAACATCCGGAAACCAACGACGATACTCCAGCTGAATAAAAACCAAAATACAAGACAATAAAATGGGAAATAAGAAAGAAACGGTAGGTCCCGGCAAATTCGTGGCCTACTCCTATAAGCTTTATAACGATGCCGACGGTTCGCTACTTTTCGAAGCCCCCGCCAACGCCCCCGACGTGATGGTATATGGCGTAAGCCATGAAATCGTACCCGGGCTCGCCGCCGCCATGAAAGACCTCGCCAAGGGCGATAAATTCGGTGTGACGCTTCCTCCGGAAGCCGCATTCGGCGACCGCAACGACGAATATCTTCTTACACTCGACCGCGACATCTTCATGCGCGACGGCAAACTCGCCGATGAAGTGAAAGTCGGCGCCATCCTGCCGATGATGACCGCAGAAGGGTACCGCGTGCAAGGCGTGGTGACCGAAGTGGGCGACAAAATCAAAATGGACTTCAACCATCCCTTCGCCGGTCTCACCGTGCGCTATGAAGGAGAAGTGGAAGAAGTGCGCGACGCCACTCCCGAAGAACTCCAGCCCTCGAAAGGGTGCGGATGCGGTGGATGCGGCTCGGAAGGCGACTGCGCTTCCGGTTGCGGCGGCGGTTCTTGTGGCTCCTGCAATTAATAAGATTACAAAAAAGCGTATAAGTTCAGAGGGGGGGAGGCTGCATCGGCAGCCTCCCCCTCCCTTTGTCATTTAATCTGATGCACAAATCCACCAAATGAAGTATGCCCCCGCATATTGAGATTTACGAGCTGGAGATGCCCGTAAATCTTCTGCTTTTCCAATAAATAATCGGAAGGGATATTTCGGTTATTGATTTTAATTTGTTATCTTTGTGAGTGATTACCAAAACTGACAGGATTATGGGAGTTTGCGACAGATACATACGTTTCGACTGGGCAGCCAAGCGAATACTCCGCGACAAGGCCAATTTCAGCGTGCTCGAAGGGTTCGTTTCGGTGCTTCTCAACCAAGAGATAAAAATCGAGGAAATTCTTGAAAGCGAAGGGAACCAGGAACAGGAAGATTCCAAGTTCAACCGCGTCGATATCATGGCGAAGAACGACAAAGGGGAGCTCATCATCATCGAGATACAGCTTTCGCGACAGGTGCATTATCTCGAACGCATACTCTTCGGCGTGGGAAAAGCCATCAGCGACCATATCACAAAAGGCGACTCATATAAAAACGTTAAAAAGGTATATTCCATCAGCATACTCTATTTCGACCTCGGAGAGGGTGACGATTATATCTATCACGGACAAACCGTTTTCCGAGGCGTGCATACCGGCGATGTCTTTGAACTCAGCGAAAGGGACAGGAATCTCTTGAATATGCGTTCCCCAAAAGAGGTTTTCCCGGAATATTACCTTATCAGAGTCAACGAGTTCGACAAAGTTGCCACCACCCCTCTTGAAGAATGGATAGACTATCTGAAAAACGGGAACGTCAGGCCCGATACAACCACCCCGGGACTCAAGGAGGCAAACGAGAAACTCAACTACATGCAGATGAGCCGAGAAGAAAGGTTGGCCTACGAGCACTATCTCGACAACCTCCGAATTGAGGAAGACTGCCTTGAATCAGCCAAACTCGAGGGACGAGCCGAGGGACGAGCCGAAGCACAAATCGAAATGGCAAAAAACCTCAAATCAATGGGTATTCCCTCGGATGTGATAACAAAAGCCACCGGCCTCTCACCCGAAGACATAAACCGGCTCTAACCTTTTCACCTGCTCGTCTCCTCTTGCCTAATCAATGAGGGTATCAAAAAACAAATATAAATGCAGGGACATGCCTCCGGCATGTTTAATCAACTATTTGATTTGCCAACTTTCGATGGTGCGTTTTTTAGAAGAGAAATTCACCCCAATTTTAAAAACATGCCGAGAATCTGCCCGGAATGATAGAGCATACCCTTTCTCTTCTATCTGTCGGAGTGCCTGACTTGGAGAACCGTCATATTTCAATTCAATTATATAAATATAGTCTTTCGATTCAATCAGCAAATCAATACTTCCATGGGAGGTATGGACCTCGGCACGAGACGTGATGCCAAGGAGAGTAACCAATATGTAGAACGCGTTGTGAAAGTTATTTTCATTGTCCATGTGGAGTTCATACGGAATCCCTGAAAAATAAGACTGAAGACTTTTCATCAAAGATTCAGGACGTCCACGGTTTATGCTGTTCCTGATTTCTGAAAGTGTGGTTGAGACAAGTCCGCGTTTCACTTTCACATAGTATGGAAGAAGAACATCAAACAAGCCCTCTTTCACTTCCTTATTGGGAACACCGAGAAGAAAAGTGTCAAATTCCTTGTCATAATGTTTTATGGTAAGATATCCGGTCTGATAAAGTAAAGCAAGAGGATCTGTACTCTTTAGGTCAAGACCTATGAGTGTTTTTCTCTCGCACTCTACGTTAAGGATATCCTTTAAATCGGCATCAATACGCTTCAACGATTCCGCAATAATAGTAGGCATGCCTGTCATATTCCAATAATTGGTTATGCTGCAATCGCTCATGGCATTCAGCAAAGACCACGGATTATATACATCACTACCTTCTTCGGCAAACCGGTACCCGTCATAATTTTCTTTAAGCTTCCGGCAGATTTCTTCACAAGACACCTCGTATTTCAAAGACAACTGCTCAATTCCGGCTTTAAAATTAGAATAAAGTTCATTTTCAGCAATGCCGCAAATATCGGCAAATTCGTTGGAAAAAGATATGTCTTTGATATTATTGAGATCGGAAAATACACTCAGCTTGCTAAAACGACTTACCCCCGTCAGAAAGACAAGGCGGATATGCTCGGCACTGCTTTTGAAATTAGAATACAAGCTTGCAAGACGCGCACGATAATGCTCGAAGTTTTCATCCCGATTCAGATTATTGACCAAAGGTTTGTCATATTCATCCACCAAGATGACCACAGGTTTCCCGGTAAAGGAATGGGCGGCTTCGATAATATTCCGAAGCCTTGCCGATAGATTCTCCCCTTTCTCCCTAACCCCATATTCCAGTTCCCATTTATTGAAACGGCTTTCAAGTGTAATTTCAAGTTGACCCTGGGCCTCATATCTTTCGGTGTTAAGGTCGAGTCTTATCACCGGAAACTTTTCCCACCCCCAATCGGAAAAATCCACTTCCAATCCTTTGAAAAGAGAGCGTTCTCCCTCAAAGAAATATTGAAGCGTGGAAAGGAACAGGCTTTTACCAAACCGACGCGGCCTCGACAGAAAGAAATATTTTTCCTTCGATTCAATTATCTTGCGAATGAATCCCGTCTTATCCACATACAGACATCCGTCATTGCGCAATGCTCTGAAATCTTGTTCCCCGATTGGGTAATACACTTTTTCCGCCATAGCCACTCTATACTTTTACAAAAATAATAATATCGAAAGCAAAGGTACATAAAAAACGGGAGTATTACGCCTATAACATAAGAATTTTAATAAGTGCAAACAACTTATGTACAAAAAGTCAGAAGAATCCCCTCTACATAGAAACAGGCCCCTCCTACTGTGCAAACTCTTATTAAATTTTATAGTAGCCGATATTAAAAAAATAAGAAAAAGTTAATGTTATAATTCCTCATTTTCTTGTTATTTGAAATAATTTTATTAATTTTGCAACACTGACCACTTATAAATTATTGATAGAATTTATGTAAGGGCAGTATATACATCATGAAAAAGCGTTTACCAAGACGCATCTTCTTGACGTTCTGAAATCTGGAAAATTTCTAATCTATGTCAAGGATGTGGCAGATGGTAGATGCCTTATGGATATGTTATATCCGTCTTGATACAATGCGAAAGCATTGTGTCTTGACATATATTCATATTCAGCGTAGGCTTCTGCAGGATGCTCGTTCAACATAGATGGGCATTCCAGAGCCTCAGAACGTAGGACGAGTATCAAGGTACAGACTCCTGCGCTTTTTTATTATTCACAAGTATGCCAGATGAGAGGAGTCCTATGGCTTAAGTAATAATATGTCAAAATTCAAACGACTAACAGCATGCTTTATAATGGCGGCCATTTGGATACCGACGTTTGCAAAAAAAGTGCAAGAAGAGGAGTATGTGGTAGAAGAGTCAGGGTTAAACGTAACTAAAATCACTGACGAAGAAGCAAATAGCGTTATTGGGCCTTCCGTTGGGAAAAATTGGATAAAAACCAATTCGGCCAACACCGCAATTGCAGGCAGTAAAAAAGGAAAAATTCAATGGGGAACGACTCGAACACTTGCAGTTTCACCTGACGGAAGTGAAATAGCTTATCTCACTAGAAATAATGATAAAGACAATATTATGGTAAGGAGGTCTTCCGGCAGCGGAGCTTCCACACAACGAACATTTCGAGATATCTGGGACTTTGATTGGGGGTCAGACGGGAATTTATATGTAAGTGAAGTTATTGGGATTGAGGAAGCAAAAATCAGCTCCATTGATGCTCATAAAGGCTCTGCTATGAGACAAATATCATCTAATAATTTCGATTTAAACCCCGCTACATTTGATGGAAAAGTAATATTCTTCACAAGAATTGACAAAAATGGACCTTCCATTTGGAGTTTTAATAAAGAGACAGGAGAATTGGTAAATTGTGCCAGAGGATATCAACCTTCCCCTATTTCCGATAAAGAATTTCTTTGCACAAGAAATACAAAAGAAGGAAACTCTGAGATTTGGCTTGTAGATTTTATAAATGGACAGGAGACATTAATAGTTTCTGATAAAACAAAAGGGTTTTCAAATGCCTCTTTATCACCTTCTGGAGAATGGATTCTTCTCCAAGGGAATGCCAAAGCATCTAGCACAAAAAAAGAGAATTTAGATATATTCGTTATAAAACCTGATGGGACTCAATTAACTCAACTGACATTCCATCCAAGTCCTGATTTTTGTCCAGAATGGAGTGCCGATGGAAAACAAATTTATTTCATATCTTCAAGAGGTACTAAAAAAGACAGTTACAATGTCTGGAGAATGAATTTTGAACTTTAATAACATTATGGGAGTGAAAATCAAGATTTCGCTCCCATATAATTTTTATTAAATGAATCGACTTATAATCCTATTAATAACATTACTATTATACATGCCACTTTGGGCAGTTTATAATAAAGATGTAGAGAAATCCTTAAAAAAATTTTATAAAAACGTCACTTACATTTCCCATAGCGATTGCTACCTTGTAATATCAAAGACAGATAAAGATTGCTATGGTGTGGCTAATTCAAAAGGAGAAGAAGAGATACCACCTTTTTACAAAAAAATATATTTCGAGAAAAGCGAAGATAAAGAAGTGATAATATTTGCTATAAATCCAATTTACAAAGCAAAATCCACTGGAAATATCGTACACTCCCTTCAACGAGGCCAAATTATGGACTTTGGTAATAGCGAGCCTCAATATATATCAGGAGGATTCCTAACTTCATATCTAAAACCCATTTATAATCTCAAAGGGGAAAAAGTATTAGATTGTCATCAAATTTCAATCCAACCAATAAGAAATAATGGAGAAATTATAGGATACAGGGTCGGAACACGTTCAAAGAATAATAATATTCTTACGGATAATGTCTTAATGTGTGATTATCAATTTAACCTTCTATTCACCTTAGAAGGAGCAAACTATTTATGGAGTATAACAGAAACCACTTTAGACAATAATAATAGAGGGTGGAAATGTTCTAAAAGGATTGATGCATTAACATCATTAGAGTATTTGTTTTCTGAAACAGGAGCACAACTTACCTCTAATGAAAATGGGATTTTTTCAGATTTAGACTCCTCTAACCTCACCTCAACATCTTCAATTAGTTATAACCATAACAAATCTATAGAAAATTATTATTCCGAAATAAAAAATCAAATTAATAATAAAAAAGAACTACAAAAACCAATTAAATCCGATGTGGACGAAAACATTCCGTTGGGAAATGTTTTTAGACCTAAAACTTTTGCGTTAATAATTGCTAATGAAGATTATCAAGAAGTTGAAAATGTACCCAATGCGATAAATGATGGTGTAGTTTTTGGAGAATATTGTAAAAAAACATTCGGGATACCATCTGAAAACATACATTTTATAAAAAATGCCACATTAAACAATATCAAACGAGAAATAAATCTTATGTCACAAATTTCAAATGCATATTCTGGAGAAGCCAATTTTATTATATATTATGCCGGGCACGGCTTCCCTGAAGAATCCACTGGTAAATCATTTATACTTCCTGTCGATGGCTATACCTCGGATATATCAACTTGTTTTAGTCTAACAGATTTCTACTCTCAAATAGGAAACTTTTCATCACAAAGAATACTTATCTTTCTCGACGCTTGTTTTAGCGGATCATTAAGAGGGGTAGGTATGTTACAAACGGCAAGAGGTGTAGTTCTAAAGGCAAAGCCAGCCAAACCATCTTCCAACATGATAATTTTTTCAGCATCACAAAGTGACGAAACAGCATATCCTTTGGATAAAGAAAAGCATGGTCTCTTTACGTATTGGCTTCTAAAAACAATTAAGGAATCAAAAGGAGACATTACTCTTGGAGATTTAGCAAATCGAGTACGAGATTCTGTAATTAAACAATCCTTAGTTACAAATGGAAAAAAACAAACCCCAACGGTTCAAATTGCTTTGGAATTGAAAGAATCTTGGGTCAACATACAACTAAACGGAAACGAGTAATTACTATTTGAATATCCCCTTCCACATATTAATTTCTAAAAATTGAAATAGGAAGGTATATTTGCATTAATTGGATAATATTTGTTATCTTTGTGAGTGATTACCAAAACTGACAGGATTATGGGAGTTTGCGACAGATACATACGTTTCGACTGGGCAGCCAAGCGAATACTCCGCGACAAGGCCAATTTCAGCGTGCTCGAAGGGTTCGTTTCGGTGCTTCTCAACCAAGAGATAAAAATCGAGGAAATTCTTGAAAGCGAAGGGAACCAGGAACAGGAAGATTCCAAGTTCAACCGCGTCGATATCATGGCGAAGAACGACAAAGGGGAGCTCATCATCATCGAGATACAGCTTTCGCGACAGGTGCATTATCTCGAACGCATACTCTTCGGCGTGGGAAAAGCCATCAGCGACCATATCACAAAAGGCGACTCATATAAAAACGTTAAAAAGGTATATTCCATCAGCATACTCTATTTCGACCTCGGAGAGGGTGACGATTATATCTATCACGGACAAACCGTTTTCCGAGGCGTGCATACCGGCGATGTCTTTGAACTCAGCGAAAGGGACAGGAATCTCTTGAATATGCGTTCCCCAAAAGAGGTTTTCCCGGAATATTACCTTATCAGAGTCAACGAGTTCGACAAAGTTGCCACCACCCCTCTTGAAGAATGGATAGACTATCTGAAAAACGGGAACGTCAGGCCCGATACAACCACCCCGGGACTCAAGGAGGCAAACGAGAAACTCAACTACATGCAGATGAGCCGAGAAGAAAGGTTGGCCTACGAGCACTATCTCGACAACCTCCGAATTGAGGAAGACTGCCTTGAATCAGCCAAACTCGAGGGACGAGCCGAGGGACGAGCCGAAGCACAAATCGAAATGGCAAAAAACCTCAAATCAATGGGTATTCCCTCGGATGTGATAACAAAAGCCACCGGCCTCTCACCCGAAGACATAAACCGGCTCTAACCTTTTCACCTGCTCGTCTCCTCTTGCCTAATCAAAGATGCGCTCGGCATCTCCCTAAAAATCTTTGCGGACTTTACGGTTTTGCGTGCGATTCCATTCCATAGCAATGCGTGCTTTATGACGGTCACGCGAAATTATTGTGGAAAAAAGTCACTCGGAGACGTAGAGAACGCAAAGTTTTCTCGCTAAAGCTTTCAGAATCGTCCGTCAGAAAGAATTGGCGCGGACGGCGGTGTAAGCGTCGTAGCCCTTGACAAGGGAGGGGCGCACAACCCATCGCTGCACGCAATAACCCGCCACGAGATAAGCCCCGGCAAGTATCCACAAGGCGATATAATCCGATTGTACTTGCGCCAAAGTGGCCCCGTTGGTATTCATCCTTATGAATCCCTCCACACCCCATGTGGCGGGGATAAGGTCGCTTACGAAATACCAGAACGGCGACATGGCGTAGCGCGGCCACGTAAGTCCCGACAGGAACAGGAATGCCAACGAAGTAACCACCCATATCACAAATACCGTTTCCCTTTCTTTCACAACCCCCTGCAAACAGAAACCGACACCGAAACAGGCAAGCACCATCGGCAGAAGGAACGCAAGAATGTCAATGATATGGTTTTCCATCGGAAATGCAAAGATGAGAGGCACATAATGCACCAGGAAAATCGTAGGGATAAACAGGATGGTTATATAGCACAACATGCTGCCGAGCATTGTCGTAATAACACCGCTGCCTACCCTGCCGTTTATAAGTCCCTCCTTCTCGGGATATTCTCGCTTTGCACCTCCTGCCATACCCGTGGCAAGGATGATGCACTGATGGAGAATCAGAATAAGCACGCCTGGCATGATAAACGAATCGAAACCACTCTCTATGTTTCCCATCGCCACACTCTCTATCGGCATAAGGTCGCCATCGACCACAGTGGCCGCCAAAGGTGCTATTTCGTTAATTCTTTCCGACATCAATTCCGCACCCATGGCCGCCATCACATCAGTGGTTGCCATCAGGAAACCCCTATATCGCAAAAGAAGACTCGCTTCGCAATACATCACGGCATTTGCCTGCTCGCCATTGCCGAGTTTTCTGCCAAACCCATCCGGAATCTCAAGAATACCGTAACATTCATGCGAATTCACCGCTTTGCGGGCTTCCGGCATATCTGCGGCATACCCTATCACCCACGCCTCTTCCGTAGCATCGATATTCCTTACAAGCTCACGGCTTTTCTGGCTGCGGTCATGGTCAACGACCACCATCTTCACGTCTCTCACCACTTCCGGATTATAGATTAGGGAATAAATCACCGGATAGGCAAGGGGAAGAAATAAGAAAAACAGCATTATCCCTTCGTCATGGAGCACTATCTTAAACTCCCTGCAATAAACATCGAAGAGCCGGCTAACATATATTTTGATTCTTTTCCACATAACGATAATCCTTTCTTACTGACAATATACAGGCTTCGCCATGCACCCCTTTATCCTCCAAAGCATAGTGAGCGGCAAAAGCATAAAAACGATATAAGCCACGAACCAAATCCGCGAATAATAGATGTCGATTCCGTTAAGAGCCTGGTCGATATATATGAGGAAATTATAGCGAATAGGCACTATCCAACTGAAAATACCCATCGATGGATACATGCTCTCCACCGGAAATGAGAAGGCCGCGATAGAAAACGACAGGATTCCCAACAACGCGGAAATAGACAACGACAGACGCAGGTTGGGCAGCACACCGAAAAAGAAAACCGCCAATCCTTGCGAAGCCAATACAAACATTATCTCCGACAATGTAATCCAAAACCACGAGCCGTGCATCGGATAGCCGTTGATTCCATAAAGCCACGACTCCATGAAAACAGCCACCACAATCCAGATTATGGTCTGGGGCAACAGTTTGGCGGCAAGCGCCCTCACAATCGAGCCATGAGCCATCTGCAGAAGCTTGCGCGACGTGCCGTATTTTATCTCCTGGCCGAGGCTGAAACAGGTCACAAGGAATATCATCAGCTGCAATGCACAGGGTATAAACGAATTGCAAAGATAGATGGCATAACTCAGTCCCGGATTATGAATGGCCCGTGATTCGATATTGATGGGAAGAAGCAAGGGGGAGATTTGCCCTGGCGACGCGCCGACGGATTCAAGCACATTCATGGCAACACCGGCTTTTGTGTACATAGCGGTGGTCTTAAAAGTCTTGAGAAGCAACGATGCCGGCACATAATAAGTCATGTTGGTATAGAACGTAATGACAGGTTTTCTACCGGCAAGCAGGTCTTCCTGAAAATTTTCAGGAATAAGGAAATAGCCAAACACCTTCCCTTCCTGCATAAGATGGCGCGCCTCGGTGAAACTGTTGCAATTCTCACGGAGGTCAACCAACTGCATGCCCGCCAGATTCTGCGTCACCGACCTCGACAACGACGTGCCATCCTTATCGACCATGGCAGCCGGCACATGATACGGGAGTTCATTTTCCATCAAATTGGATAAAAGCAGGAAAATGAACAGCGGCAGAGTGAAAAACGACACCCAATAAAGGGGACGCCTCACAATCTGGAGCACACTCCTCACGAATATGGCTTTGAATCCGGTCGGTTTCATTTGCTATAAAATTTGATATTAAACCTTTATATTCTTCAATATCACAATACTCACTGTTCAAGAATAACCGACATTCCGGGGCGTAGGTCCTCAATTTTCTTTTCGGGACGTGCCTTCACCTGAAATGTACGGGCATCGTAGTCGCCGGTCGATTTTGTAGCCTGCCAGTTGGCATACGTGCCGAGGTCGCGTATGTAAAACACCTTTACCTCTGCCTCTTTGTCAAGGGCCGGAATCTTAACTTTAAGCACGGAACCCATTTTTATATCTTTCAGAAGCGTCTCGCGCACGTTAAACACCACCCAGTGGTCGTCTTTCTGAAGCGACATTATGGGCGCGCCAGTAGCCACAAGTTCCGATACATGAGGATAAATCACCGTTATCTCACCATCACATGGAGCAGTCAGATATTGATCTTCAAGAAGAGCGTTAACCTCCTTCACGCTCCCTTTGGCAACGTTTACCATTGCCTCGGCAGCCTGTTTGTCTTCCTTCTGCGCGCCTGACTTGGCAAGCTCATACTGACTCTTGGCAGCAGCTTCCCCTGCCGATGCGGCATCGAAAGCAGCTTTCGCTTCATCTCGTTTCTGCTCGCTTACAACACCTTTTTCATATAGGTTTTGCATTCTCTGATAAGTTTTCTTTGCAATCCCGGTAGCGGCCTGTGCCTGTCGCCAGATGTCGTGCGCTCCGGCAATAATCTGGGAACGGGTGCCGGCATCCACTTTGCGGTTGGTAGCGCTTGCCGCGTTTTCCATCGCCTCCGCCTGGTCAAGACGCGCGTCAACTAATGTGGAATGTATTCTGACAAGAGTGTCTCCCTGTTTCACATGCTGCCCTTCTTCCACGAATATTTCAGCCACGCGTCCGGGAAGTTTTCCGGAAATACGCAGTTCGGTGGCGTCGGCCTGTCCCTGCACGGTGTCGGGTCCTTGTTTTATGCAAAGGAATCCGAAAATAGCCAAGGCGGCAAGTATTACAAGAATCGTGATTATAGTGAATATCAGCATACGATCTTTTTTCGTAACTACTGACGGATCGGCGGCCGCCTGAACTTCGGCAGCGGTTTGCCGTGTGTTGTTTTCGTTTGTAGCCATATTGTGTGGAATTTTTTTATTTATAAAGTCTGAATCGCAAATTACTAATCATCAATTACTAATTGTCAATTTACCACCAGATTTCCGAGCACTTTCTTGAGATAGGTCTGGCATAGGCGGATTCCGATTTCGGCGTCAATCTTTTCAGAATTAGCCTGAAGCCACGCTGTCTGAGCACCAATCACATCGTTGGTGGCGAGTACGCCCTCCTTAAAGCCGAGTTCGGCCTGACGGAGGTTCTCGTCTGCTTTCGTGAGGTTGGTGACTGTCATGTCGTAAGTTTTCTTCGCCTCGTCGAAACTGAACTGGGCCTGACTCACCTGTAGGATCACTTTCTCTTCGGTGTCTTCGAGAAGAAGACGCTGTGCGTTGGTCTGCGCCTTGGCGGCCTTATATCTCTTATAATCACCGCCCCAATGCCAGATAGGCACCGTCACCATGGCTCCGACCGAGAATCCTCCGCCGAAACGCTTCTCGAATCCGTCGATTACGTTAGGATTCGAAAAAGAATAGGCACCTACCAAAGCAATCTTCGGAAGCATCTCGCCCATTGCGAGTTTTTCACGCCCTTTAAGCATATTGATGCCTTGCCGTATCACCTCAAGGTCTTGTCTGCGCCCATACACGTCGTTGAGATTATAATCGGTGTCGGGAATAGCAGTTGCGGCATGTTTAAGTTCCTCGTCCTCGAGTTCCATCCGCGTGCTTACGGGAAGGCCGCAAATCTGGGCAAGCGCCATGCGCGATAGCGTCAAGCCGTTGTCAACTTTCGTAAGGGCTATTTTCGCTTCGTTGAGTTTCACTTCTACAGTAAGGACATCGCTGCGCGTGGCCACCCCTTCATCAAGCATACATTGCACGTCATATCGCAAGGTATCTACCAGATTCACGAAACTCTCGGCAAGCCGTTTCTTCTCTTTCAGCGACACCACGAGCCAATATGCTTCGTCAACGGCAAACACCACATTCTGCGAGAGACTGTTGCGCATAGCTTTGGCAAGCTGCTCGCCGTAGCCGGCTATCTCGTTGAGAGCTTTAATCTGTCCGCCCATAAAAACCGGCTGTGTAAGAGTGACTGCACCTGCAAACACATTGTGGATATCGTAGCTCATCGCTTCCTTCGGAATCACCGCAACCTCGGTCGGTATGTAGCTTCCGGTGGCGGGATCTTTAATCGGTTCACCCGTCGGGCCTTTAAGTATGTTATAGTTGAAACTCTGTGTGGCAGGGTCGAAACTCATCGTAGGGAGTTTCGCGTCTTCACCCAGAAGCCTTATTTCATGCTGGTTATACATATAGGTGCCGGTGAAATCTATTCCCGGGAGATAAGCCGCCTTTGCCGCATCTTTGTAATAGCCGGCGCTCTTCAGATTCTCTTCCGCCATCTTTATGGTCTTGTTATTGCGCAAGGCCATATTGCGACAGGAGTCGAGGCTGACAGTGGCGGAGGCGGAAAACGCCGTCGCGGCGAGCGTGATTAGCAATATGGTATTTTTCATAAACCTGATATCGATGGCCCATGAAACGGACCTGTGAATTATAGGGATAACCGAGAGAAAAACTTAACGTTTTACATGGTTCTCTCAAAATCATTACAAAATTACACCCTTTTTGTTTATCAAGGAACATCTATTTATTACGAAATCACACCAATCTGAAAAATAGGACAAGTTTATCTCCACTTATTCCTATCGTAGAAGATATCTCGCCACATCTGATTTTGCCACGTCAGGATAAATGGCTAACTTTGCAAACCGAATGGACGGCTCTTCCTTGCCTGCCGCAGAAATTACCAATTTTTATGAAAGGCATCATACGCAAATTCACTCCCGAGACTTATCTCCAATCTTACGCGAGTCTTCTGAAAATAGGGTTCCCCGTGCTTGTCACCCAGCTCGGGGTGATTGTGGTGAGTTTTGCCGACACCATGATGGTAGGAGCCTACGGTCTTGACGAACTTGCCGCGGCGGCATTCGTCAACAGCCTGTTCCTGATAGCCATAGTGATGCTGATGGGATTTGCAGGAGGCGTTACTCCTCTTATCGGAGCCCTTCACGGCAAAGACGACCATCACGAAGGTGGACTAATGCTCAGGGCGTCACTTCAGGTCAACGTAATAACGGCGGTGGCTTTCACCTTCATAATGGGAGGCATCTACTTTTTCCTTGACAGATTCGGGCAAGACCCCGACATCCTCCCGCTTGCCCGGCGTTATTACCTGATAATACTCTTCACCATGATTCCCATGGCGATATTCAACTGTTTCCAACAGACTGCCAACGGCACTACCGACACGGCCACCCCAATGTGGATTATCCTCGGGGTAGATATCCTGAACATCGGGGGCAACTATCTTCTAATTTTCGGCAAACTCGGATTTCCGGAAATGGGACTCGCAGGTGCCGGTCTCAGCACCCTCATAGCGCGCACGATAGGCTCAATAACAATAGTTACGGTTTTTGCTCTAAGGAAACGCTATCGTCATTATTGGACGACCCTTACCAAAGAAACCGCCGGGAAGGAACGCCGCATCAAAGTGTGGGAAACGTCTTATCCGCTCATGATTCAAAGCGGCGTGGAATGCGGACTCTGGAGCATAGGGGCAGTGGTGAGCGGATGGTTCGGAAAAGTGCAGCTCGCAGCATATCAAGTAATCAACACCATCGCCCAACTTGGCTTTATGACCTACATGAGTTTCGGATGGGCCACGTCGATTAAAGTGGCCAATTTCACCGGCATCGGCGATTATGCGGGAATACGGCGCACCACCGGAGCCGGGCTACATCTGAATTTCGTGCTCTGCACCGTAGCGTCGTTGATATTCATTTTCTTCACAAAAGACCTCGTGCATCTATTCACCCCGGAAAAGGAAGTGGCCACGGCAGCCATCCTTCTCATTCCCCCTCTGATATTATATCAGTTCTGCGACGCCACACAACTCACCTACGTCAACGCCCTCAGAGGCACCTCCGAAGTGAAACCCCTGTTGTGGATTTCAATCGTGAGCTATCTGGTGGTTGGTATCCCGTTCCTTCTCTTCATGGCGGTCACAATGAAAATGGAATCGGTCGGGGTATATTACAGTTTTTCCGGCGCACTCTTGGTGGCCTCGGTGCTACTTATAATCACATTTAAACGGGTGTTGAAGTCGAAAGAACGTGAAAATGACGACGAAATCACAACTGTTAATACACTTTAAGACGAAAAATTGTGAATTGTCAAAGAAATATTATTACTTTGCAATCGAAAACAATATAAAAGAGAGCAATGGGTAAAATCATAGCTATCGCCAACCAAAAAGGAGGAGTCGGCAAAACCACCACCGCGTTCAATCTCGGGTCGTGTCTGGCAGCCGACGGCAAGAAAGTGCTCCTCGTGGATGCTGATCCACAGGCAAACGCCACATCGGGTATGGGCGTTAATTCCGACGATGCCGAAGCTTCGGTCTATGAATGCCTCGTAGATGGCATCGCAGCTGAAAAGGCGATTATGCCTACATGCATCGACGGGCTGAGCATCATCTGCTCGCGCATCGACCTCGTGGGCGCAGAAGTGGAACTGATGAACCGCAGGGAAAGAGAGAAGAGCCTCTCGAAGGTGCTCGAACCTCTCAAGGATTCCTACGACTTCATCCTGATAGACTGCAGCCCTTCATTGGGCATAATCACAGTCAACGCCCTCTCGGCGGCCGACTCTGTCATAATCCCCGTGCAGGCTGAATATTTCGCCCTCGAAGGGATTTCCCAGCTTTTGAACACCATCCGGATTATCAAAAGCCGACTTCGCCCGTCGCTTGAAATCGAAGGGTTCCTTCTCACGATGTATGACGCCCGCCTGCGTCTTGCCAACCAGATTTTCGAGGAATTGAAAGGGCACTTCGGCGACATGGTATTTACCACCGTAATACCCCGCAACATCAAGCTTTCGGAATCTCCGAGCCATGGACTTCCCGTAATCCTTTACGACCCTGAAAGCCGTGGAGCCATTGCCTACGGGCAACTCAGCCGCGAACTGATTTCGCGCAACCGTCGCAAAAAAAACTAAAATAAAACGACAACAGAATGCTGAAAAGAAACGCATTGGGACGCGGATTAGACTCCCTCATCTCAATGAACGACATACAGACCGGCGGATCGTCGGCAATCAATGAAATCGAGGTTGACCTCATAGCGCCAAATCCCGAACAACCGCGCCGCACGTTCGACGAAGAAACCCTCGACGAGCTCGCCGCTTCAATCAGGGAACTGGGAATAATCCAACCCCTTTCCCTACGCGATGCCGGCGACGGCACATACCAGATAATCGCCGGAGAACGCAGATGGCGTGCGGCCAAGCTCGCAGGAATCGCCACCGTGCCGGCATATGTCAGGACTGCTTCCGATTCCGAAGTGACCGAAATGGCACTCATCGAGAATATCCAGAGAGAAGACCTCAATGCAATCGAGGTGGCGCTCGCTTTCAGAAAACTGATTGACACCTACAGCCTGACCCAAGACAGACTTTCGGAAAGACTTGGGAAGAAACGCGCCACAATAGCCAACCATCTCCGTCTGCTGAAACTTCCGGCCGAAATACAACTCGGTCTGCGCGACCATAAACTCGACATGGGGCACGCCCGCGCCCTCCTTTCTGTAGCTGACCCCAAAGAACAGCTAAAGCTTTACAACCTGATTCTTAAAGAAGGGCTTTCGGTGCGTCGCGTGGAAGAGATTGCACGCCAGATTTCCCAACCGGACGACATTCCGGCTGAGAAACCTGCCAAAGCTGCGGCCGATTATGGCAGTTATTCCGGATTCGCACAGTCTCTTTCCTCGTTCTCCCCCACCCCCGTAAAATTCTCGCGAAACGCCGACGGGAAAGGTTCTATAACTTTTAAATTCACTTCCGACGAAGAACTCCAGCAACTCGTTGACCTCTTCGAGAAGATGAAAAACTGACATGCTACACCTTTTTGAAATGATGCATAACGAAGAAGCCTCGTCCGTCCTCACCGGTCCGCGCCGGAGGATGGTGATAATTCTTTGCATACTTATGCTCATACCGTTCGATCTCGTCACTGCTGCGGCACGTCCTTCTGACCCGGCTCCAGCCATCATGCCATCGGCCTCTGAAAAAGAACCGAACTACATTGCCGTCATACCGCAAGCCCCTTCCTCCCAAACGCCGCAAGATTCTACGGAATATCTCGACGCGGAGCTTTTGGTACGCGAGCCTATCGGAGGAAACTATGACGAAGCCGCCGACACCGTACCGACGGTGGTGGTTGACGAAAACTCCCCCTACGGACTTGACGGCAAGAAAATTTTTACGCCATCGCCCACGAGAGCAGTCTGGCTTTCAGCCCTTTTCCCCGGACTCGGGCAAGTCTATAACCGCCGTTATTGGAAAATCCCTATCGTCATAGGCGCATTCATGGGGATAGGCTATGGCACCAGCTGGAACAACGGTCAGCTCCAAGACTATTCGCAAGCCTACCGCGACCTTATGGACAATGACCCTTCCACAAAATCATACATGAATTTCTTTCCTTCCACCACCAAGGAGGAAGACCTCGACAAGACATGGCTTACGAACACGATGCGGACGCGACGCGACTTCTACCGCCGCAACCGCGACCTTTGCATCATCTGCCTTGTCGGTATGTATCTGCTTTGCATGGTCGATGCATACGTTGATGCCTCTCTCGCCCATTTCGACATCTCTCCCGACCTTTCGATTGACTGGAGCCCCGCAATGATTGTGAACCCCTCCGACAAGAAAGTGAGCCTGGGATTGAACTGGGCATTTAATTTCTAAACCTTCCGGCACAGCCTCCGGGCATAATGCCTCGCTAAGACGTCATGACATGAAAAAACGTTTAATCCTTTTTATTTTTGCAGCCGCTTCCCTTGCGGGAGGTTATGCGAAAACCGACAAGAAAACCAACGTGCTCGACCTCAAAACGAGCATCACCGACCCTGCCATCGTATATCCTGAAAGCTTCGAGGCCGACACCCAGAAGCTTCTGGAAGGATGGTTTATAAAGAACTATACCGCCACCGACAACCGCTATGCCACCGAACCCGACGTGGAAGCCAGCGACGAGGAGATGGTGAAGAGGCTAAGCGCGCTCCCTACGGTAATCGAAATGCCTTACAACCAGATTGTGCGCAGCTATATCGACCGATACACGCAGAAAAGCCGTGCCCAGATAGCCGCCATCCTTGGTCTTAGCCTTTACTATATGCCCATTTTCGAGCAGGCTCTCGAAGAGCAGGGCCTTCCCCTCGAACTCAAATATTTGCCCGTGATAGAGTCCGGACTGAATCCGAATGCGGTGTCGCGCCATGGTGCCACCGGTCTTTGGCAGTTTATGCTCGGCACGGCCAAGGGTCTTGGACTGGAAGTTAATTCGCTTGTCGATGAGCGCAGAGACCCTTATGTGGCTTCAGAACGTGCAGTGTCATACCTTAAAGACCTTTATTCGGCCTACGGCGACTGGTCTCTTGCCATTGCCGCCTACAATTGCGGGCCGGGCACCGTCAACAAGGCGATAAGACGTGCCGGAGGGGAAGCGAAAGACCATGATTTCTGGTCGATATATAATTACTTGCCTGCGGAAACACGCGGATATGTGCCGATGTTCATCGCCGCCAACTATGTGATGGAGTATTATCCGAAACACAATATTTCGCCGGTGCTCCCGGTGAAGCCGCTCGTAATCGATACCCTTCAGATTGCCGAGCGAATACACTTCAACCAGATTTCGAAAGTGCTCGACATTCCCGTGGAAGAACTTCGCATACTCAACCCTCAGTTCCGGGCCGACGTAATCCCCGGCACTACGGAATCTCCCTACACTCTGATCCTCCCTTCACAGCAGATACATGCCTATCTTATGAGCGAAAACGACATAAGGAATTTCGAACCCGACAAATACGGCAAACGAAGCGTAGTTGAACCGGGAGAAGTGCCAAACGACGCTATGCTCGCTGTGGAGGCAACTGAAGTATGGCCTGAAGATATGGGGGAAGCAGACGTGGCACTTGCAGCCGCCCAGGGGAAGCCTTCAATCATTGTACATAAGGTAGCCGCAGGCGAAAGCCTCGCATCTATTGCGGAAAAATATGGAGTTTCTCCGGCCGACATCAAGAAGAGCAACAACCTTCGCAGGAATGCGGTGAGGGTAGGACAACAACTCCGAATATCCACATCGTCGCCAGGCGATGCACCGGTAATGGCCGCATCCCAACCGGAAAAGGCCACAAGGGCGACGGCAAAGACTCCTGCCACGAAACAGACTGTCAAGAAATCATCTAAGCCTGCCGGACCTATCACCCACAAACTAAGGAACGGGGAATCTCTGTCGTCATTGTCCAAGAAATATGGAGTAAGCATTGCCGACATCAAGAAGGCAAACGGCATGACCAACGACAAGCTCCGCGCCGGGTCAACCATCAAAATCCCCGCAAAAAGCAACTCCACAAAAAAATCTACGGCTAAAAAGTCGTCGAAAAAGAAATCGAAAAAACGCCGCCGCTAATCAGGCAGACAAACGTTTTCCGCTAATCGTCTCCGGCATTCTTATTCAGATGTCGAGAAGATTGCGTAAGATGAACCAAAGCGCCATAACAACGCCCACGACTATTATCAATGGTGTGGAATACACCTTGGCATATAGTCGCGGGCGTTTTTTTCGTTGCATCTCCACCCAAATCAGAAACATAATGAAGGGAAATGAAATAAATGCGAGGGCATTCGACTTGAACGCCCCTACGAAATCGCCATGGAGAAGCGAGTGTGCCATCCTCTGGCTTCCACATCCTATGCACTTCAGGCCGGTGATTTTATAAAACACGCACTGTGGCATAAAACGGCTCTCAAGAGGGTCGAATATAAAATAAAAAACAGCAACCGCCACTAAAGCGCACAATATTATCCACCGCGTTTTCAATCTCTGCCTTCCATTAAAGTTAAAAAAGAAAGGACGTGATCGCTCGCGTCCATATCAAAATAAATACGTTTGTCATCTGCCTACGAAATAAGCATCATAGGAAGATAAAGCACGGAAGAAATGACACCGAGCACAAAAGAGACTATTATCCATATCTCCGCATTGCGCGAGGCTCGGCGCGCACCTTCAAGGTCGCCGACTGCATAACGTGTGCTAACCTGCGACGAAAATATTATGGCAACTATGCCGGGAATCGTACAGCAGATTATAGTCATGACAATAGCCCACACAAAATATGTGGAAGGCATAGGTTCTCTGACAGGTTCCTTAAAACCATGGCCGAATACGGGCCCGGATGTAGAGCGCGGGACTTCAAAAGGCACCTGCTGTTCCGTAGCTCCGTATGATGGCGAAGGGGAGACAGGCGGCACTTGCGGATGGTCGGTTCCAGGCACAGGCGGAGGTGTAGTCCGCAATTTCGTAGAATCGTAGGGTATTTTGAGAGTTTCCGCCCATTCCTCGTCAACACTTTTGGACGCGGGAGGTGTCTGTGGTTCCTCCGGGCGCGGATTAGCGTCCTCATCGATTCTTGCAAAAGCAGCCACCACTTCCCGGGGAGCTTCTTCAGGGGTGGTAAGGGCGACAATCTTACCGGCAAAGGCTTCTTTAATCACGTCAGGCAGCTCTGCGCCGAAAGAATCGAGTGCAAGGAGCTCGATATTACGTTCAGAAAGAAATGCCATTACCTCCTCAGGAGATTCCGCCCATTTTTCGGCAGGGATATACACCGTCTCGACATCCTTTCCGGCAAGAGTCGCCATGACTCCAGCACTTTCACAGTCTGTAACGACAGACTCCACACGCAGACGATTCCCTTCGTTGAAAAGCGAAACAAGACGGTCGGCGCATTCTCCGCCGCCGGAGGTCAGTATGGCAATTTTTCTCATCTTTCTTTTAAATCTGAAAACATCCTCAAAGTTAGAAACTTTTTTCCGATTTTTCAATAAAATAAAAAATTTTTAATCACACCTGCTGCATATCCACCAATCTTCGGTAATGGCCGTTGAGTTCTATAAGTTCGGAATGTGTGCCTCTTTCCACTATCCGCCCCTCGTGCATCACGCATATGAGGTCGGCGTTGGCTATGGTCGATAACCGGTGTGCGATAACCACGGTGGTGCGGTTTTCCATCAACCGCTCAAGGGCCTCCTGCACAAGGCGCTCGCTTTCGGTATCGAGCGCGGAGGTAGCCTCGTCAAGAATCAGAATTGGAGGATTCTTCAAAACGGCGCGCGCTATGCTTATGCGTTGGCGCTGTCCTCCCGACAGACGGCATCCGCGGTCGCCCACCATCGTGTCGAACCCGTCGGGGGTAGCCATTATAAAATCATAAGCATTTGCTATCCTCGCGGCTTCCTTCACCTGTTCCAGTGTTGCGTTGGGGGAGCCGAATGCTATGTTGTTGAAAAATGTATCGTTAAACAATATTGCTTCCTGGTTTACATTACCCATCAGCGAACGAAGTTCATTGACCCTGTAGTCTTTCACGTTATGGCCATCAACCTCAACTTCGCCGCCATCTATATCCCAGAAACGGGGAATCAAGTCAACGAGCGTTGATTTTCCCGACCCGGATTGCCCGACAAGAGCGACCGTCATTCCTGGTTTCACTTCCAACGACACATTATCGACCACCTTCCTTTCACCGTCGTAACTGAAATCAACATTCCTGAGGACGATGCTTCCGCTTGCGGTGGTATCGGCTGGAAGCTCCACAGGATGCGGGGCATCTTTAATAGGATTGTCGGCAGACAGAATTTTATCTATACGGTGAAGCGACGCCATACCTTTCTGTATGGTATAACCCGTTTTCGACAACTCTTTGGCAGGATTGATAATACTGTAAAATATCACCATATAGTATATGAAACTCGGGGCATCGATTGACGACGTACCGTCAAGTATAAGCGTACCTCCAAACCAAAGCACTATGGCAATGGCGATAGTACCGAGAAATTCGCTCATGGGATGCGCCAAGGCATAACGGCGTTGAATTGAATTGCTGACATCGAGGAACTCCTTCGTTTCGGAGGCAAACATCTTCGACATCTGTTTCTCGGCATTGAACGCCTTAACTATGCGCAACCCTCCGATAGTCTCTTCCGTGGTTGAAAGTATCGTGCCGAGCAATTCCTGAGCGTGGAGCGACGAAGCCTTCAGCTTCTTCCCCACTGTGCCCATTATCCATCCGGCAACAGGGAGAAGCACAAACACGAAGAGCGTTAGCCTCCAGCTTATGAGCAACATCATCGAGAGACATCCGATTATCATGATGGGCTGCTTCACGAGGGCCGCAAGACTGGCAGCGACAGAGACCTCGATTTCCGAGACATCGCCGCTAACTCGGCTCATAATGTCGCCTTTACGTTCGTGGGTATAGAACCCGATTGGCAGCGTCAGCATCTTGTCATACATCCTGTTGCGGATGTCGCGCACAACTCCGTTGCGAAGCGGTATGATAAACCAATCGCTGAAATAGGCTGTAATCACTTTCAAGAAGGTGCCGGCTATCAACATGACAGCCAAAAGCGCAAGCGTGTTGGAAGCGCCAAAATCAGTCATCAACCGTGTGACATACCAATATGCGTTGTTGAGCACAACCTCTTTGAAATCGGCTTCGCCCCACTCCATATAGACATAATCGTTGGTGTCGATATTGAAAAGAATCCGCAATATCGGCATGATGAAGGCGAAAGAAAACAGGGTGAAAAAAGTGGTCAGGAAATTGAAGACGACGCTCCACACCACGTTCCACTTATAAGGGCGCGCGAAGCGCCTGATAAACATGAGAAGATCTTTCATTATGTAGGATTCATCTCCCTAAAATAATGACGGGAGATTCTGTCTGCAAAATTAACGAAAATCCACCGACCTGACAAATCATTGAGCGCGTTCCTTCAATTATACCAATACAAAAGTAAATTTGCCCATTCTCTCTGATTGCATTATTAGTGTTTTTGTCTCTTTTTTATTAACTTTGCACTAAAATCACTGACCTGACTATGAAAGAAAACAGAAATTCCGGACAGGCTTACCGGCTTATGAATGCAGCTTTTAAAGCAGCGGGCTCCCTGCCGCTTTGGATGCTTTATGGAATTTCCGATTTCGTAGCTTTTCTTGCCGGAGGCGTGTTCGGCTATCGACGCGCGGTGATTCGCAAGAACCTTTCGGCTTCTTTCCCTGAGAAAGACGGTAAAGAACTCAAGAAAATTGAAAAAGGTTTTTATAGATTCCTTGGAGATTATTTCGTGGAGACCGTCAAGCTTGGCCGCATGAGCAAAAAGCAAATACTGCGGCGCATGAAGTTCGAAGGACAAGATGAAGTGAACAAATGTCTTGAAAACGGAAAAAACGTTTCCCTGCTTCTCGGCCATTACGGCAATTGGGAATGGATAAGCTCCATTCCGCTCCATCTTCCCGAAGGGTTCCACGCCGGTCAGATATATCACCCGCTTGAAAACGAAGCCGCCGATAAAGTGTTCTACGACCTCCGGTCGCGATTCGGTGCCGAAAACATCAGAATGAAAGACACCCTCCCTACCGTAATGAAATGGAGACGCGAGGGGAAACCTTTCATCATCGGATATATAGCCGACCAAGTACCCCTTTTCGACGGTATGCACTATTTTGCAGATTTCCTTCATCAGGATACCCCTGCATTCACCGGACACGAACGGATTTCAAGGATGCTTCATGCCGCTGTGTTCTATTGCGACATCTTCCGGACAAAAAGGGGGGAATATGTATGCCGATATGTGAAATTGACGGACGATGCCGCCGCCCTTCCACAATTCGAACTTACAAAAAAATATTACGGGATGCTCGAGGCCACCATCAGGCGAACACCTCATCTTTGGTTATGGAGCCACAACAGATGGAAACGCACGCGTAGTGATTTTTACGATTATTACGGAAAGGAGGAAGCCGAAAAAAGGCTTTCACATCTTTAATCAAGAAGAATGAAACAATAATTCCGTCTTAAAGACGTGTTTTTTCCTTAATGTCTTGTTGAATTTATGTGCAAATTTTACTACTTTTGCACCAAATAAACCAATTCGACGGTTTATATTTCTCCACGACATAGGCACCATCCAATCCATCGAAATGGACTATATATTCAATTCCACGACATTCGATATCATAACCGCTTCCATGGCAGCACTCGCCGTGGTGGTTTTCATTGTACTCCAAAAAATGGAGGCAGCTTACGGCATGACGTATTCTTCGAAGTGGGGACCGTCTTTAAACAACCACACTGGATGGGTTGTGATGGAAGCTCCCGCTTTTTTCGCCATGGGAGCCATCTGGATTTCAAGCCCGAGGGCTTTCGAACCGGCACCGTGCGTAATGGCAGCGCTTTTCATGCTCCATTATTTTCAACGCACATTCATATTCCCGATGCTCATGAGGGGGAAAAGCAGGATGCCGTGGGCCATTGTGGCGATGGGGATGGTGTTCAACACCGTCAATGCCTATATGATAGGGGGATGGCTCTTCTATGTGTCTTCCCCGGAAAGATACGGACTTTCATGGCTCGTATCCCCTCTGTTTATTCTCGGCACCATAATATTTTTCGCCGGAATGGCAATAAACCTCCATTCGGACCACGTAATAAGGAATCTGCGCCGGCCGGGCGACACCCGCCATTACATCCCGAAGAAAGGGCTCTACCGCTATGTCACAGCCGCAAATTATTTCGGGGAATTCACCGAATGGACAGGATTCGCCATCCTCACTTGGTCAGTGCCCGGCCTGGTGTTTGCGCTTTGGACCTTCGCCAATCTCGCTCCCCGTGCCAAATCGCTCCATAAAAGATATACCTCCCAATTCGGAGAAGAATTTACCTCCCTCCACCGACGCTACATATTACCATATATCTACTGACAATGAAACTCTTCACTCCTTCCAGCATAGGTCCCGTAGAGCTCCGCAACCGCACAATACGTTCGGCCGCCTTCGAAGGGATGGGGAATGACAACGACCCCTCACCGATGCTGCGCGACTACCATTGGAGCGTTGCAAAGGGAGGCGTGGGAATGACCACCCTCGCCTATGCCGGCATATGCCGTTCCGCACTCTCCTTCAAAACCCAGCTTTGGCTCCGGCCGGCAATCGTGCCCGCGCTGAAAGAAATCACCGACGGAATACACTCTTTCGGAGCAAAGGCATCTATCCAGATAGGACACTGCGGCAACATGACACACCGCTCTACAGCCGGAGGAACCCCAGTAGGCGCATCGACCGGATTCAACCTCTATTCCCCTACTTTTGTGAGAGGTCTGAGAAAGGATGAACTTAAAGAGCTTGCCGTGCTATTCGGCGATGCCGTGCGCACCGCACGCGATGCAGGATTCGACTGCGTGGAGGTGCATGCAGGCCACGGATATCTTATCTCGCAGTTCCTGTCTCCTTTCACCAACCGTCGCCGCGACGAATACGGAGGCTCTCTCGACAACCGCATGCGTTTCATGCGTGAATGTATGGAAGAAGTGATGAAGGCGGCGGGCAATGACATGGGTGTTCTTGTCAAAACAAATATGCGCGACGGTTTTAAGGGTGGGCTTGAAATAGACGACTGCCTCACTGTTGCCAAAGAGCTGCAAAACCTCGGGGCACACGCGCTGGTGCTATCCGGCGGCTTTGTGAGCAAGGCGCCGATGTATGTCATGCGCGGGGAAATGCCCATCTATTCGATGACTTATTATATGCCGCAGTTATGGTTGAAATACGGCGTGAGGTGGTTCGGACGCTTTATGATTCCCAAATCTCCATTCAAAGAGCTTTATTTCCTCGACGATGCCAAGGTGTTCAGAAGAGAACTCGACCTGCCACTCGTCTATGTCGGAGGGGTGGTAAGCAGGGAGAATGCAGACAAAGTGCTCGACGGGGAGGGATTCGATTTCATCCAGATGGGACGTGCGCTCCTCAACGAACCCGACTTCGTCAACCGTATGCGCGATGACGAATGCCACCGCTGCGGATGCGACCACGTAAACTATTGCATCGCAAGGATGTATTCCCGCGAAATGGCATGCCACAAGCATCTCCGCGACCTTCCTCCGGCCATTCTCAAGGAAATTGAAAAGATAAAACAACGCGATGAAAACGCCAGATAACCTCTCGGGCCATTGTGCCATCGTCACCGGAGCAACCGGAGGGATAGGCATGAATTTCTGCCGTGAACTTGCAAGGCGCCATTGCGACCTGGTCATAACCGACATCAACGGGGATAAACTCGTAGATGCCCGGAATGCATTGTCGGCCGACTTTCCTGACATCCGTATATTTATCGTCGCCTTAGACCTTACGGATCAGGACGTAACCGACAGGATGGAAGCATTCTGTGCGCTTGAAAGAATCAATCCGGACATACTCGTCAACAACGCAGGTATTTTCTCCTTCGCCCCTGTAGCGGAAACCCCTGACCGAAAAGTGGAGTGCTTCATCCAGCTCCATGTGACGGCGGTGACCATGCTCTCCCGATGGTTTGCATCGCGACGCAAGGAAGAGAGGTCGGGATGGATTCTCAACATGTCGTCGATGTCGTGCTGGATGCCTATGCCCGGGCTCGCGATGTATGCTGCCACGAAAGCCTATATCAGGGTATTCTCACGGTCGCTACACTACGAAATGAAAGACTACGGAGTCAACGTAACGGTGGCTTGCCCTGGAGGAATAGCCACAGACCTTTTCGGACTGCCCGCTAACCTTAAAAAACTTGCAGTCGGCATAAAAGTGCTCGACACTCCGGAAAACTTCGCCCGCAAAGCCATCGGCAGAATGCTGCGTGGCAAAAAACAATACATCAACGGCTGGCTCAACAGGATTTCTATCGTGTGTGTAGGAATCACACCCACGCCGGTAAGGATGATGGTCAAACACCGTTTGCTCGATAAAGGTATAATCAGATGAACGTTTTATTGACAGGCGCCACCGGGGCCATAGGAAAAGCATTAGCGGAAGAACTGGCCGCAAGGGGGCATCACGTCATACTTGCCTGCCGCAGCAAAGAAAAGGGGGAGAATCTTGCAAAATCGTTAACGGAACGGCATAAAACGACCACAACCGTCATTCCCCTCGACCTCTCCGACTCCGTTTCGGTCAGGGAAGCCTCACGCCTCCTTTCGTCGGAAGACATCGATGCCATCGTCAACAACGCAGGGACAATGAACGGGGAATATATAGAGGACAATGACGGCCACGAAGACACCCTTAACGTGAACTACTACAACACAAGGCTCTTGACTGAGCTTCTTCTCCCCCGACTCGGCAAAGGGGCACATATCGTATTTACCACATCGGCCACACGCTCGTGGTTTCCTTTCCAACAAATCACTGGAGAAATTACGAAGCAAGGCTTTTCACGTCTCAAAGCATACGCCCTATCGAAAAAACTCATAACGGCTTACGCCCGGCATCTCTCGGAAGTGCTTACGGATAAAGGGATAATAGTGAATTGTGCCGACCCCGGAGTGGTTGACACCCCTATGCTCAGAATGGGGAAATGGTATGACCGTCTTACCGACTTTTTGTTCCGGCCACTCTGTCTTTCTCCCGAAAACGGGGCGAAAGGAGCCCTCCGGGCTTTGGATTCCTGCCATTCCGGCAATATCTTCAAATCCCCTTCCGGAATAAAAAAATTAAGATGCAGTCTTGAAGCCATTGATTTCATTAGAAATAATTAACGAAATATTTTGGAATTTATATGATAATTCCTTAATTTTGCAATGATTTGAGGGCTATCAATTACCCTTGAATCAAACCGACCTAATTGCTTGCGAAAGCGATTATGTCGGATTATGTTCAAATGATTTGATTTATAAAAGTAATGAGTGTGAAGGAGAGGAAGAGTCGAGGCGACTGTTCCTCTTCGTTTTTTCATTGAAAAAGTTTAAACAACTTCATTGTATAGATGCCATAATACAAGGTTTTTTTGTAATTTTGCCGTCAATGTACAGGATTAACGACAACATATCTTTAAAATTTCTTAGAATCTCCGCCATCGTTATATTCTTTTTAACCTTGGCCATTTATTGGTTGACTGCCGATTCATCGGCATCCTTTTGGGATTGTCCGGAATATATAACCTGCGCGTCGCGATTCGAAGTGGGACACCCGCCGGGCAATCCGGTATGGATGTTGGCTATGAGGGCGGCCACCATCCCGTTTCCACAGCAGCATCACGCCCTCGTCATAAACTTGTGTAGCGGAGTCTTCACAGCTCTCGCCGCATCCTTTCTTTTTCTCGTAACCTATCATCTGGTTTTCTGGGTCGGGATAAAAAGAAAACCGGGAAAATCGGATTTTTACTATCTCGATAGTTCCGACATTGCGCTAATGGCGGCTTTCGGAGGCGCACTGTGTTTCGCCTTATGCGACTCAACGTGGTTTTCTGCGGTCGAAGCGGAGGTATATGCAATGTCGGCATTCCTCACGTCGTTCACCATCTGGCTGATGATCAAGTGGGCTATTTCAACCGACCCTGCTCAGAAATCCAGACTGCTCATACTCATAGCCTATGTCACGGGGCTTTCTTTGGGCGTACATCAGCTTAACCTTCTTGTCATCCCTGTGCTCGCACTTATCTACGTTTACAGGGAATTTCCCGGTAAGAACGCACTTATGAGGACATTCTGGGGAGTTGCCGCTTCAGTTGCAATCATAGCACTGATTCTCATAGGCATTATGAACGGTGTGCTGGTCTGGGCATCGACTGTGGAATTATTCTCGGTCAACACATTGGGCCTACCCTTCTTCTCGGGCGTAATCTTATATTTTCTCTTACTCACCGCCACATTCCTCGTCACCCTTTATTTCTCCACAAAGTCTTCGCGACTTCCGCTTTATATTTCCCTTTTCCTCTTTATTTGGCTTTCCGGGACATTCCTCGTCAACGGCAACGTCATTTTATCGGGAGCGGTGGCTGCCGGCGCGGCATGGATTGCCGTCTATAAGTCACGAATGTCAAGAACTGCAATTTCCAATTCGGCATGGATGCTTTTCTTCATTCTTCTCGGATATTCCTCATTTGCAGTGATACTCATCCGCGGATGCGCCTCCCCCCCGATGAACGAAGCAGCCCCCACAGATATATTCGCACTCCACCGTTACATAATGCGCGACCAATATGGTTCCAAACCGTTGTTATATGGCGCCACCCCATACAGCCGTCCGCTGGTGGAAGAACGTTTCAGACCGGGTTCTTCGGTTCCGGATTATTCCAGATACATTCTTAAAAAAGAGAAACCGCTTTATTCTAAAGCGTTGCCCGGGGCAAGGCTTTATCACCGCAGCGGGCTAACCGAAGCCTCGGATTCAGCCGCCAACAGGACGGCCCTTGCCCGGCATAAAGACGCTTATCTGCTGAGCGACTATTCATTTTCACGAGAAATGACACCGGAACTCAACCTATGGTTCCCGAGAATTACCGGTTCGTCGCAATCTCTCATCGAAAGCTATGAATCATGGGCCGGAATGAACAAGTCAACGATGGACCTCGTTGAAATTTCCGCCACAATCGATTCGCTCGGGAATCCCGCCGGGAAAATCGGTGCAGACGGCATGCGGCACAAAGAAGTTTCATGGCGCCCGACCTATCTGCAAAATCTGAAAATGCTTATGTCGTATCAGGTGGGATACATGTATTTCCGCTATCTGTTGTGGAACTTCGTGGGAAGGCAAAACGATTTCCATTCCACCGGAGAAATCGAGCATGGCAACTTCATTACCGGCATAAAACCTATAGACAACGCTATGCTTGGGCCGGCAGACAAAATGCCGGAAGACATGGCATACGATTCGCCGTCGAGGGCTACCTATTACGGCATTCCTTTCATCTTGGGGATAATCGGAATCGTTTTCCTCGCGCGTTCCGGAAGAACAGGTCGGCGCACGCTCGCCATCGTCTCCATGTTCTTCTTCATGACCGGCATTGCAATCGTGATTTATCTAAACCAGACCCCGGGAGAACCACGGGAACGCGATTATTCGTTCCTCGGGTCGTTTATGGCGTTTTCAATCTGGATTGCCTTCGGACTGGCTGCCATTTCCTTATTCGCCAACCGTTGCAAATACACGGCAGTGAAATTGGCCGGTGCTGTTATACCGCCCATGGCTGTTGCATCGCTTATGTGCTATCAGAACTATCTCTCCCACGACAGGGGAGGGCGTGCGGAGGTAAAAGATTTCGCCGCAAGCATTCTGGGTATGCAACCCGGCGGAGTGATATTCACATATGGCGACAATTTTACGTTCCCGCTCTGGTATGCACAAGAGGTTGAAGGCATCGGCAAAAACCATCAGGTAATCGACATTTCTTACCTTGCCACGCCCGAATACGTTGCCAACCTTATGCGCCAGAAGCATCCCGCGCTCCGGTTCACCGCCACACCCGCCGACATAGCATACGGGGCTTACGCATTCACTAAAATAGCACCCGACGCCGACACTGTCCCGGTGCCCCTCATCCAAGCCCTAAAAGAACTTTATTCGCAAAAAAACGGGGCTCCTATTTTCAGGCATTCAAGAGTGACATTGCCAGGGAAAAGCCAGGCCGACACCATCGTCATCGACCTGCGTAAAATAGCCTCGGGTGGAAACATACCTTTCAAGAAACTCATGCTTCTCGACATTGCCGCCACCGACATGGAGAACAATGACAAGGTGCCGCTCTATTTTCTATCGCACATATCATCCGATTTCAGGAAAGCCCTTGACGGCGCGCTACGTCCCAACGCATTCGCCGATGTCTATGCTCCGCATGTGAATGATTCCTCTTTTATTTCCCAAAGCATAGCAACTGTAAAAAAAGGGATGAATCTGCCGGATTTCAATGAGTTTATTCCTTATCTCGACCCGATAACCGCCGAGCATCGTCGCAGGTTGAGAGGGGCATATATCAGGCAGGCCAGATATCTAAACGAAAACGGCAACGTATCCGAGGCGAAGGAAATGCTGTCGGACGTTATCAAACGTTATCCCTATTTCTATATACCGGCAGGGTCTTTCACCGTGGCTGACTCCACTTTCCATGAAGGTGTAGAGTTTGTCAACCAGGCTATCGAGATTTCGAAAAAAGATTCTTCATGGGATTTGTTGGACGACGGTATCTTTATTTTAAAAGAGATGAAGGAGCGTTCCCTGCAATGGAAAGAGTATTACACCGCCCTTTCGCCGGCGCAAAGGGAAACGGTGTCGAACGACACCAGGCGTCAGATTCTATTGCTACCTACACTCGACAGCCTATCCGTCAGGGCAGACTCCGCAAGAAAAGACATAATAACAGAGTTCATACTCGCCCACCCATCCTACCTCTACTTCGACCGTCCCGAATTTAGACGTAGATAAAAAATTTTTATCACGACATAAGACAATAAAAAACAGAACAATATGAAACCTCTTTTTATCATAGGATACATGGGATGTGGTAAAACCACTTTCGGAAAAGCCCTGGCGGCTGCGACAGGACTACGTTTCATCGACCTTGACTTCTATATCGAACAACGTTTCCACGCCACTGTCCGTGAAATATTTGACTCGGCGGGGGAAGAGGAATTCAGAAAAAGGGAACGCGACATGCTCCACGAAACGGCGGATTTCTCCAACTGCATCATATCGTGCGGCGGAGGCACCCCCTGCTTCTTCGACAACATCGACTTTATGAACAGCCGAGGCACCACGCTTTGGCTGAAAGCATCGGACGACGTGCTGTTTTCACGACTTGTGCGCAAACGCGAGAAAAGACCGCTGCTCGCCAATAAGACAGACGATGAAATCAGAATGACCATCGCTTCCCAACTGGAAGCACGCTCCCCCTTCTATTCCAAAGCAAAAGTGACGTGGCAGGGGGATTCTCTCGAGGACCGCCGGCAGATTGACTCGAACATAGCCGATTTCCTCTCGCATGGGCTCCTTCCGGAAGAATGACGATTTATATTGTCTTTTTTTTGGTAGTTACATTCCTTTAAACTAATTTTGTGAACGACATAACTCAATGTCTTTTTAAATTCTCCATCATATAACCATGACTGAAAAAGAGAACAACCGCACGATAGAACTCGACCCGCTGCCGGAGCAGAAAATCGAGGAAGACAACAGCAAAGCCCTTAAAATCGGGCTCGTAGGAAACTATGCCGACACCGAAGAGACACGTTTTCTTCTCACCCCCGAAGGCTCCGGTCTCCTCACCTCGTCGGGTGTGAAGGTGCTTATGGAGAGCGGCGCTGCCACTGATATCAGTTTCCCCGATTCGTCTTACACGGAATTCGGGGTGCAGATAGTGTCGCGCGAAGAAGCACTGAAAGCCGATGTGGTGCTCTCTTATCTTCCATTGAGGGCAAAAGACATCAGAAAAATGAATGAAGGGGCCGCACTCTTCACAATGATGGACGAATCGCTATTCGACGCAAAAATCATAAAGGCGCTTCTTGAAAAGAACATCACGGCCGGCTCACTCGACAATATGTATAGCTACAACGATGAACCGGTATTCGCCAATATCGTCGATGAAATCGACGGCAGGGCTTCTATCATATATGCGCAGGAATTCCTGTCGTACGTGGGTGGAGGCAAGGGCGTGCTTCTCGCTGGAGTGGCCGGGGTGAACCCTTGCGAAGTGTTGATAATCGGCGACGGCACCGTGGCTTATGCCGCAGCTAAAGCCGCCATGGCGGCCGGGGCTTACGTCACCCTTATGAACAACGATATTTCCGCGCTTCAGGTGGCGAAACAATATTGCGGAGATTCGCTCAACACCGTGGCCATTCATCCAAGGGTACTTTTCAACAAGGTCAAAGGGGCCGACGTCATCTTGATAGGGGAATGTACGCGCCCGTTCGAGTTCCCGAAAAATCTCTCAATCGCCATCAAGGATTCGGTATATGTCCTTAATTTCAAAGAGACCAAGCCTTCGCTGTCCGTACCGCGCACCGTGGCGATGGCTCTTTCAAACGTGCTTGTCAATTTCTTCTCGGAAATGATTATAAAGGGAGGTGTGGAAAGCATGCTTGCAAGCAACTCCGGAGTGCAGGCGGGAATCGTATGTTACCGCGGCAAACTCGTTGACAAACTCGTGGCCTCCTTCCTCAACATGCCGAGCGTTGACATCAAAGTGATGCTCGCAGCCACCAATTGAAACGCCACACCCATTCCTGTAGTTCCCGATGACAGAAAAGGGTAATCTGATTCATATCGTTACCGACAACCGTTGGGGAGGCGTGGCACGATACGCCCTCGACATCTGCAAGTATTATATTCACAAAGGGTGGAACGTGTCCGCTGTCACCCGTGATGCAAAAGCCGTTGACACTCTCTTTCAAAAAGAGGGTGTCAATTTGCTGCATGCTCCCTTCTGGGGGGTGTTCGATTTCGGTTCCGCAAAAGTACTCTCGAAATTCATTAAACCTCTCCCGGCCCATTCGGTAGTTATTCATGCACATGGATTCAGAAACGCTTTCACAGCCCTGCTTGCCCGCAAACTCGCCGGCAGAAAAGACGTGAAGGTGGTCATGACAAGGCATAAAGTGAAGAAAGGGCTCGATTCCTGGCTCTTCCGGCGCATTTACCGCAATCTCGACAAAATGATTTTCGTGTCGAGATTGGCTGCAGACCGTTTCCTTTCTACATGGCATGGCCGGGAACTCCCGTTTTCGAAAGAGAAAGTGGAAGTGATTCACAACAGCCTGAATATTTCGGTTGACGCTCCTTCGGTCAAGACAGAGAAGGGACCAGTGGCAGCCATGTTCCACGGTCCGCTCGTACCGGGCAAAGGCATAGAGACCCTCATAGACGCGATGTCTATGCTCAAGGGCTCCAGAATGCGACTGAAAATGGTGGGGAGCGGCACCCCGGATTACGTCGATAAAATAAGGCGCAGGGCCATCACCCGGGGCGTAATGGATATGATTGATTGGAGAAAGCACTCCGACACTCCGCTCGAAATGATTGCAGAATGCGATTTCGGAGTGCTTCCATCTTCTGTGGAAGAGGCTTTCGGCCTTGCCAACATAGAATATATGGCTTGCGGCAAACCTCTTATATGCTCGTCGAGCGGCGCGCAGCCGGAATATCTCACCGACGGCAGGGAAGGGTTTCTCATACCTCCCGCCAACACCGGCGCCCTTGCCGACGCCATGCGAAAACTTGCCACCGACGCCGAACTCCGTGCGCGAATGGGGGAACGGGCTTTCGCCACGTTCCGCGATTCGCTTTCATGGTCTCATTTCATCAGCCGCCTCGACAATATCTACAAAGGTTAAAAAGAGCGGTCGAATCAATGGGCGTCGAGCCAGTTGGCGGCGACTCCGCTTGAGGCTGTCAGTCTCACCCTGCCGCTGTAGGCGCCTTCCATCCCTTCGGTCACTATTTTCTGAAGCGTGGGCAATTCATCAGGCACTACGTCGAAATTCAATTCGTCATGCACCTGCATGGTCATCTTCGATTTCAGCCCTACATCACGCATTTTTCCAAAGATTTCAACCATCGCCACTTTTATGATGTCGGCCGCGCTTCCTTGAATCGGGGCATTGATGGCATTTCTCTCGGCATACCCTCTCACCACAGGATTCTTACTGTTGATGTCGGGCAAACGGCGTTTACGCCCCATCTTGGTTGACACGAAACCATGTTCCCTGGCATCCTCCACCGCATCGCTCATATACTTGTGAATGGTGGGAAACGTGGCGAAATAATTGTCGATAAGGTCTTTCGCCTCTCCGCGCGGTATTCCGAGACGCGAGGCAAGTCCGAATGCCGATATGCCGTAGAGGATTCCGAAATTGGCGGTCTTGGCGTGCCTCCGCTCGTCGGCGGTGACTTCGTCGAGGTTCTTGTGATATATTTTGGCGGCGGTGATGGCGTGGATGTCGTCGTCGTTGCGGAATGCATCGAGCATAGTCTCATCTCCCGCGAAATCGGCCACAAGACGCAATTCTATCTGGGAATAATCGGCCGACAGGAACATGTGGCCTTCGTCGGCGATGAAGGCGCGCCTGATTTCACGTCCGAGTTCCTCCCTGACAGGAATGTTCTGCAGATTGGGCGACGAGGAAGAAATGCGCCCCGTGGCGGTGATAGTCTGGTTATAGACCGTATGCACCTTCCCGGTGGCGGGATTTATGGCGGCGGGAAGGGCGGTGAGATAGGTGTTGAGAAGTTTTTTCAGCTGACGGTATTCGAGAATCTTCCCTACGATGGGATTCTTGTGAGCCACCTTCTCAAGCACATCCTCGCTGGTGGAGTATTGGCCGGTCTTCGTTTTCTTTGCCTTCGGGTCGAGCTGAAGCTTATCGAAAAGAATATCCCCTACTTTCGCCGGCGACCCGACGTTGAATTCCTCTCCGGCGAGTTCGTAAATCTCTTTCTCTATCCCTCCGAGGCGGCTTTCAAGGTCTTTGGCAGCCTCGTCAAGGGTATTGACGTCGATACGCACTCCTGTGATTTCCATTTCGGCAAGCACGGTTGAAAGGGGAAGTTCCACGTCGTCGAGAAGCGTTTCCATTCCCTCTCCCGCTATTTCTTTTGAAAGCGGCGCCTCAAGACGCATCACCACCATAGCCTGTTCGCAGGCCCACCGGGCAATATCCTCCATGGTGGAAGCCGGGGTCTTGCTCCCCTTCTTCGCCATGAAAACCGGCTCCGGCAGACAGGAATAGCCGAGATAAAGAGACGACAGTGTATCTACGGAATGCCGCATCTCGGGTTGCAAAAGATAATGGGCTATGGCTATGTCGTAGTAGTTCACGAGGGAGGGCACATCGTCGTTGCGGAGACGGTGGGCGATTACATAGTCGCGCTTTGCCTGCGATGTCACCTTTTTGATATCTTTGCGTGCCATGACGTCAAGAGCCATCGCCACTCCGTCGGCAAACGAAGCGGGCACGTATGCAGCCTCCTTTTCCGAAAAGGCTATGGCCACACCTTTGAATATGGCGGTCATGTCGTTTTCGCCGTCGGCCACGATGCATATACCGCACCTGTCGGCTTCAAGAAGCTTCTTCTGCAGGCCGTCTGCCTCTTCCATGCTTTTCACCATCTTCCATTCAAGCGGATTCGTGGCCGCCGACTGGATTTCAAGGGAAGGAGCATTGTCGTCGCTGTCGGGAATATCGAAAAGCGATGTCGGGAAATCGCTCTTCGGCTCTTTCGGTTTGTCTCCTTCCAGACGTTTCACCACACGGTCTTTAAGCGACTTGAATTCCAGTTCTTTGAAAATGGCGAACAGTTTGTCGCGGTCTTCCGGCTTCCTGACAAGGTCGTCTGGGGTGGTGGCAATGGGCACGTCGGTGCGTATCGTGGCAAGGAAATAAGAATCGCGGATTTGCTGCGCGTTTTCCTCTATCTTTTTCTTCAACGCCCCCTTCAGTTCCCCGGTGCGTTGGAGAAGCTGGTCAACGCTTCCAAAATCCTGGATAAGTTTCACAGCCGTCTTCTCCCCAACTCCCGGACAGCCGGGGATGTTGTCAACCTTATCTCCCATCAGCGCAAGGAGGTCAATCACCTGCGATGTGCGTTGCAGCCCATAGCGGGCACACACCTCTTCCTCTCCCCGCAGTTCGAAATCCTGGCCTCGGTAGGCCGGCTTATATTGGATTACGTCCGGGCTAACCAACTGTCCGAAATCCTTGTCGGGGGTCATCATATAAGTGGTGAACCCCTCTTTTTCCGCAAGTTTCGCCATTGTGCCGATTACGTCGTCGGCTTCGAACCCGGCCACTTCAAGGATGGGGATATTATAGGCGCTTATTATCTCCTTTATTATAGGGATGGAAAGCTTTATATCCTCGGGCGTGGATTCCCTCTGGGCCTTATAGGCGGAATCGGCTTCGCTCCGGAACGTCGGCCCCTGAGGGTCGAAACACACGGCGATGTGGGTGGGCCGCTCCTTGCGGAGCACCTCTTCGAGAGTGTTGACAAACCCGAAAATGGCAGAAGTGTTGAAGCCTCCCTGGGTGAGGCGTGGCATCTTTATCAAGGCATAGTAGGCGCGAAAAATCAGCGCGTATGCGTCGAGTAGGAAAAGGCGTTTTTCATTCATCTGTGCTAATTTTTCCGCTAAATTAATAATTTAATCCTTATAAGGTACGGTGATTGGGGAGAATTTATTAAATTTGCACTGAATTTGAATATGGACCAACTCACCGTAATACAAAACAGACTCCGGAAGGAGCTGGCGGAAATGAACGCCATCATCCGGCAGTCGCTTTATACACCCAACGAACTGATGAACCGGGTGGTGACAACCTATCTCCTTTCCAAAGGGAAACAGGTGAGACCTATAATGGTGATTCTCAGTGCAGGTATATTCGGCAATGTCAACGACCATGTGCTTCACGCCGGAGCCGCGCTGGAGATGCTCCACAATGCTTCGCTAATACACGACGACGTGGTTGACGAGACTTCCCTCCGCAGGGGAAGGGCAACCATCAACAGCGAATGGGGCAACCATATTGCGGTGCTCGTAGGAGACTATTTCGTATCCAACGCCCTTGCCGCCGGGATACGAACCAACAACATTGCAATCATCTCCGCACTCTCCGACCTCGGCAAGGAACTCTCGCTCGGTGAAATCGACCAGATTTGCAATGCCCGCGAGCACCACTTCGACGAAGAAAGCTATTTCTCTATGATACGCCAGAAAACGGCATCCCTTTTCATCAACTGCGTGAAGATGGGGGCCGAGGCTGCAGGAGCGTCCCCGGAGGAATATGCGCCGCTCGTGGAGTTTGCCGAACTTTTCGGACTTTGCTTCCAGATAAAAGACGACATTTTCGATTATTTCGACAACCAACAAATCGGTAAGCCCACCGGCAACGACCTTCGCGAGGGGAAAGTGACACTTCCGCTTCTCTACGCCCTCAACACCGCCCCCGAAGAGGAAGCTCTGCCGATGAAGGAACTTCTGAAACGCGGCAACCTCGACAACGGGGAAATCGCCACTTTGATTGACTTCGCGAGAAGGCACGGCGGAATAGAATATGCCTACTCACGTATGCGCGAAATGGAGAAGGAAGGGGAACGGCTCCTTGACGCTTATCCCGACAGCAGCTGGAAACAATCGTTTCTCGACATATTCGATTTCATCATCTCTCGCAACAAGTAAATTCCGTGCTCAAACCGTACTTATATCCCGGAATCATAGAAGCCGGCTGCGATGAAGCCGGCCGAGGATGTCTGTGCGGGCCCGTTAGCTGTGCCGCGGTAATCCTCCCTCCGGGGTTTGAATGCCCGGAACTCAACGACAGCAAACAACTCACCGAGAAGAAAAGGGAGCAGCTACGACCCTACATCGAACAGAACGCTCTGGCATGGGCGGTGGTGATGGTGGAGGCCGAAGAAATCGACCGCATAAACATACTCAACGCCTCGATCGCCGGAATGCAACGCGCACTCGACCGCCTTTCGATTCGCCCGCAGCATATACTCGTTGACGGCAACCGTTTCAAGCCCTATGTCTCGCATACGCCGTCATCCGCAGACGGCAACGCAGAATCGGGAAAACCCGACGGCTTTGCCGCTCCCGATGAATCCGAAATGATGGACGGTGTAATCATTCCACACACGACGGTGATAAAAGGCGATGCCACCTACATGTCGATAGCCGCCGCCTCGATTCTTGCCAAGACCCACCGTGACGAACTGATGGACCGTCTCGCAAAAGAATACCCCGGCTACGGTTGGGAAGACAACAAAGGCTACCCCACCAAAGCGCATCGCGCCGCCATAGCCAAGCTCGGCGTCACCCCCCTCCACCGCCTCTCCTTCCGCCTCACCTAAAAAAGACTCCGGCACCATCCCTGCCGAGACAATACCGAAGCCTTTATCCAACCATCAGAACAGGGCGTCAATTCCCCATTCCTTCTTTTATTAACCTGATTTCCTCTTCGGTGTAAGTAGCGGCCACCACGTCCTCCCCGGCGGCATCCGACACATGCTTCAGGAAAAACATAAATTTGTCAAACCCTGATGCATCGGCGGCTATATCGTTATCACCGAGCCCGTATAAACTTCTGAACGCCTTCTCATATACTTTCCACCCATATTTATCTTTAATGCGCAGGAAGGTGTAATGCAAGGCATCGCCATTGTCAGTAGCCTTACCCTTCCCGAGGGTATTTTCGTAGAAAGTTTTATAATAGTTCTTGATTTCCGCCCCTTTATACATGGCACTCCCCTGCGCCACATTTCCCTTACGCTTTTCCAGAGCGTATGACATCCGGAAGTTGGCAAACAACTCGTCATTCCAGTTCCAGTTGCCCGACTTGCCTATGCTTCCGGCAGAAAATGTATGGCCGATTTCATGTAGGATTCCGAAGTTCCAGTCATTCTCGTTTGCGATTCTGCCGAACTGCTCCCCGGCATCCACATGATTGTTCCAAAGGATAGGGTTGCCCGCGAGCGCCCAGTAACCGGCTTCGATTCCTGGTGTCATCAGGATTGTTATTTTGCGGCCGTCGTAAGGGGCGTCGCCCACGAGTTTCGAATAGCTTTCGTAGGCCTTGTCGAGCTTACCGAGCCAAGAGTCGAGCTGCCTATCGTCGATTGTCACCTTGTCGGAGTCGAACACAAACGCAAGATGTTTTCCTTCCCTCCTTTTAACGGCATCAGCGGGTGTTTCCACAACCTTCACATCGTCCCAACAAACGGTCCCCTTGGCCGTCCCGCCGTTGTAAGTGCCCCACGGAAAACCGAGAGCAAGCACCACTTCCGCATCACCCGAGAAATCGCTGATAAAATCCATATAAACAGGCTTCCATCCGCAGGAACCATATACGAACTCCGAAGCGTTCCACGGTTGGTCATGGCTGTTTTCCGGATTCACATACAACACCGCGCCACGCCCTTCCGACACCGAATCGGCTTTGACCCTCGCGCTTATACGATAGAGGGTGGCAGGCTTCAACCCTGTGAGTTTATGTTTCACACCCTTGGCAGTGCGCCCGTCAGACGATATTCTGACATAACGGTTGCCGACGCTGTCAGGGTCGGCGATAAGCTCCACATTCCCCGGGCGGTCGTCATATATGACGCTCCACTCCCCATCGAAACCATCGCGGGAATTAAAATCATCTGCAAATCCGGTGAAAGCTTCACCGTCTGCGAACACTGTGCCACAAGAGGAACCGAGCAACAAAGCCACGGCAAAAATCCTCGTCAGATTAGAATTAATCATTTGATAAAACCATTATAAGTTCATAATACACGAAACCTTTGTGCCATTCAGAATACCGGGACATCACTCCTCCGAACCGTTTGAAAGAGGCATAAAAAACGTCCATAAAATCCAAACACACAAATCATTAGCTGTTAACCAGCCATTCAAGAATTCCTTTTTGTAATTACGATTATTGCCATGCAATCACGATTACTGCCATGCAATTACGATTACTGCACAAATTTACAATAAAATCCGGCAACAACACAACATTCCGGCAATATTTTTTCACATTTTTCATAGCCACCCTCGACTTCCCCACTCTTACCCGTTCCCCTCTTACTTCCCCTCTTACTTCCCCTTCCCTCTTCCCTATCATCTTCTTCCCTACCATCTTCTTGCTCACCCTCCTATTGCTTACCACCTCCTAGGCACTCATTTGTTTTGCTCTCGAATTTACAGTCCGTCCGTAGCGCATTCGAATCTTGCGCATCGGATGTTGCGTGTCGGATGTTGCGCATCGGATGTTGCGTGTCGGATGTTGCGCGTCGGATGTTGCGCATCGGATGTTGCGTGTCGTATGTTGCGTGTCGTATGTTGCGCATCGGATGTTGCGCATCGGATGTTGCGCGTAGGATGTTGCGCATCGGATGTTGCGTGGAACGTGACTTTGTCACGTTCACAACAGTCCTCCATATCGAAACCCTCCTAACAATTCGCAATTAAAAAAATAAAAAATGGAGCCTCACATTTGGCAGAATCAAAAATAATCTTTAAATTTGCACTCACAAAATACAGAGCGACGCGTGAAAGCGCGAGCCGAGGCCCAGGTGGCGGAATGGTAGACGCGCTCGTTTCAGGTGCGAGTGCTGCGAGGCGTGCAGGTTCGAGTCCTGTTCTGGGCACCGATTAATCCCGTAACTCATTGAAAATCAAGAGTTGCGGGATTTCTCTTTTAATTTTTGTCCTCCTTTTGTCCTCCTATTTCAATTCTACGGAATTTTCGTCCTCAGCGCAGCCTTGATTTTCCCTCAAAAAGTCGTTCCGGCATCCTCGATTTTACATCGGAGGAGACATGAATGAAGTTAATGAGTGTTAAAGTTTGGCTACTTTATAGGCACTCCTTGTCATCTTCAAGCATACCCTTTCATTATTATTCAGGTAGGTTCAAGTCCGAACATCGTTACATGGTCGGGCAACCGATTCTTATGCTCGCTTGCCTTGCATCTGCTTCTGCGTTTGGTATCGCGTTTAGGTCTGCATTTGGGTAGGCATTTGATTTCACATCATGTCACGCATAATCATTTGCGCCGACTGTTGCCTCCTGAACGACCTGCTACCCCACATTCAGCAAAGCTCTCACCGCAGGGAACAGACTCACTATTCATGCCACGTCAAAATCCTGTCAACAACCCACGACGGATTTATCAATATGTGACCGGGTGGCGTGACCGATATGCCCGGTAAATCTTATGCCATACCCAAACCAAAAATTGCCAGCCGAGCCTTAAAATGGTTCTGACTATCCATAAACAACCCCTCGCTGAAAGTTTCAGCAGATACAGCCCGAATCTGAGCAGCAGGAATATCACCGTGAATACCGGCACAAGGAAAATCATAAACAGAAGTTCAAACATGACAGACTTATTTTTATACGTCCCAACACTATTATTGGAATGTAAATATACTAAAAATCAGCGAATTAAGCAAATTTCAAACCTTAAAAAAACTTATAAATCAAGAGTTTGCACGGTTTTGTCGTGTATCGGAGCTTCCATTTCTTTATCCCTTGAAGCCTTAATGACTTCTTCCCTGGAAGCCATAAAGACATTATGCGTTGCCGACTTTGTGGCATACATTTATTATGACTGTGTTCCATAATGAAATCCTGATATGATGATAGCTTATATTGCAGACTTGATATTACATAGGCAATAATGTTGGATAGCATTATCAATTTGTCACTTGATGGAATTAAGTTTATATTTCTTGCAGACATATAGTCTTGATGTCATACAGGATTATAGCCATGATGTCTTGCAGAGATATAGGGATAATCAATAAAAGGTGTCCAAACTGCATGATTGGTATTGTTGCGGTGAGTAACTTCGTGGGTGAATGAACTGAGGACGGGAGTGTACCAGTGTTACAGAGTTTAGGTAGCAAGTTGTGCTTTTCTCCGTACAAAACCAAGTTTTGACCGTAGAAAAGCGACTTGCCGACCACTCCGTGGCGGTGGGAAATCACTTCGTACCTCGTGAATTAATCTTAGAATATGAAGCAGCGTACCGAAAGATTTGAGATGAGACTTACTCCGGAGGAAGCAGCCGGAATACGTGAAAAATCAAAACGCTACCATAGCGTCAGCAACTTTATAAGAATGGCAGTCAATGAGTTTTCAGACACAGACGCCAAAACCCGTCTTGAATTGTGCAATGACACAGCCAGACTGTGCAGGAAATTTCAGGACGAACTCTCATGGATGGGAAGCAATCTCAACCAGGCGGTCAAACGTGCCAACGAGCTTGCTGTTGCAGGGCTGTTATCCGAGAGTTATTTCAAGGATATACTTGCTCCCATGATTGAGGGTGTGGAGAAGATGATTAAGGCAGTCAAATCGGAACAAGCTGACATTGCCAGAAAAGCGATAAGACTGAGACCATAAACACAAGTCTTTATGACTGTATGGAAATATCCGAACAAGACATAAAGATACCAAGACATTAAGCGATGATAGCTACTATTCTTCCGTCGAGTGCCAATTTCCATGCTGTCGCATACAATGAGAAAAAAGTGGCAAAGGGTGTGGCGCGACTTCTTGAAATGAGCAACCTCGGACATATCGGCGTGCTTTCAAAACCGACTGCAAAGGAAATGCAGGATTATATGATAGCCTACTCTTCCAGAAATTCAAGGATAAAAAAAGCACAGTTCCACCTTGCCATTTCTTGCAAGGGGCATGAAAAGACAGAGGAAGAACTATTGCAGTTCGCCCACGAATATCTCAAGGAAATGGGCTACGGGAACGAAGGTCAGCCGTTGTTGGTATATGCTCATACCGACACTGACAACACGCATATACATATAGTAACATCCAGAATATCTCCGGACGGAAAGAAAATCAGCGACCATCACGAAAGAGTGCGTTCTCAGGCAGTACTCAACAAACTTGTCGGCAAGGATGTCAAGGCGAAAGCCGCAGAGGATCTTGCTGCTTCACTCGGCTATTCATTCTCTACCTTTGCTCAATACAAAGCTCTTATGACCTCAATGGGGTATGAGGTTTATGAAAAGAACGATATTGTATATGTCAAACGTGACGGAGCGGTTCAGGCAAAGATTGGATATGCTGATATATGCGGCAAGTTCCATAAGGTGCAACTTGACAAGACACGACGCAGGCAACTGTGGGCTATGCTTAAGAAATACCGTGATGTGAGTGCAGACAGGAAAGAACTCCAGGCAGAGGTGAAGCGGAAATTAGGCATAGACCTTGTTTTCTTTGGAAAATCCGATAATCCTTATGGATATATGATAGTTGACCATGCCAACAAAACTGTATATAACGGAGCTTGGGTATTATCCATTAAGTCACTCCTTGATTTCACTACTCCTGATGACAAGATGGAGCGTATTGATGCCTACATCGACAGACTTCTTGAAAACAATCCCACAATAGACACATGGGGCATAAACTCAAAAATATTCCGCTATAATGCCTTCATACGGCGCGGAGTGCTCCACTACCGAAATACTACACGCCCACTCAAAGGTTTCATGGCCGCAACCATTCTTAGAAATGACAAAATAAAAAGGATAGAATCATTTCAACCGACAACTGCGTCTGAACGGGATCTGCTGTGCAGTATATATAAGGTGAACGAGCCTGAGCTTGTAACTCTATCTCAGAATAAAAGCCAACACTATTATAATGATGTTGACAAGCTGCGCCGATTATTTAACGATGACAGCATAGTTAAGCTGCGTTCCGAAATACGCAACGCCGGGTTCTATATACGTCAGAGCGGAGAGGATTATTTTGCCATTAATTTCTCATCCAAGCAAGTAATCAACCTCTCGGAAGAGGGATTTGATTTGAAAAGGCTTGCCCGTAGAAAGTTTAGAAATGCAAGTCCGGCCAAATTATCCAACCGAGGGCTGCGCGGAGCCGGCAAGGGACAACTGTCTGCAAAAGCCAAAGGTCTGCGCGATGCAGCTTCCGGGCGAGGCGAAAACCGGGAATGGGAGGTTGGCTACCGTGGAAATTATGACAGGATTGATGATGAAAACAGCCTGAAAGTATAGCGTCGGAATTTTATTACCATGCCAATATTGTGACATAGAGTCTTGAAGACAATCGCCTTTGATGTCTTCAAGGCTCTATTCCTATATAATATGCGATGTTCAAAACATAAAATGATAATGTCTTTAAGAAAGGTGTCCAAAGTGGCCTGTTGCCTTGCCTCCGGATAATAATTTTGCGCATAAATAATTCAAACGGACCACAATGGACGAATCAATCATCATAACATTTGCAAATCAAAAAGGAGGCGTAGGGAAAACCACCCTTTGCGTCACCTTCGCAAACTTTCTTGTCAAGAAAGGTCTTCCGGTGATTGTCGTTGACTGCGATTCACAAGAAAGCCTCGCACAACGGCGTGATAGCGATTTGAAACGCTATGGCTCTGAAGAAGTGGAAATCCCTTATGAGGTGCTGCCGTTCTCACTCAGCAAGGAGGAAGCACTGTTCAATTTCATAGGAAACATCCGCAAGACCCGATGTGTGGCAATCTTTGATTCTCCCGGCAATCTGAAACAGCAGGGACTTGTGACTCTGTTTGCCAATTCCGACTATATAATATGTCCTTACCATTATGACCGCACCACTATTCCATCAACCGCCACATTCATAGCGTTTATTCAAAATCTCAAAAAGGCTATGGGACGAAAGATGACCGCAGAGCTTATCCTTGTTCCCAACAGGCACGATGCCAGAGTCGGGACAAAGACTGAACGGGAGCTTTGGGACGAGACAGGCAAGACCTTCAGCCGATATGGACTCGTGACACCGCGAATAAGCATGAAAGCAGACATGGAACGATTCTGCACGCTTTCAGATCTGGACGGTCAACTGGAGATAACGCAGGAGGCCTACGACCTTATATATAACAAGATATTCGGACACCTTGAAATTGAAACAAACAATGGATAAGCCAACATTCCCTGATATAGATGGACTGCTCGGAAGCATCCGCCATGTCGCTACCCCTGTCGGACAGCATACGGTGTCCGATGAACCTGACGGGACAACAACCGAGTCCAAAGAAAATATACCCGATAATGAAAATCCGGAAGACCCGGCCGGAATGTGGGACGCTTTCATGGCAAATCTTTCAGCATACGGATTCAGGGAGCGGAAAGATGAGCGGAAAGTCTGCATGATTGACAAAGATCTTGCCGATTCTATTGATGAGTGCGACATTGACCGCAAATGCCGTTCCGATGTGATAAACGCCATCGTGAGAACATTCATCACTATATATCTTCCACGTCTTAGGGCATACAGGAAGAAAAGCAAATCACTTCTTGATAACGATAACACCAAATAGATATGAAAAAGACAATCTGGACTGACGACAGTATTGCCTATCTCAAAGAGAATTATCCGCACACAACGGACACGGCAATAGCCCAACATCTATGCGTCAACCGAAAGACCGTATCACTTAAAGCCAAAGAACTCGGTCTTGAAAAGGGTATCAGACCCGAATGGCTTGATTTGGCGGAAAGGGTACGCGAACTCCACGGCTCTCACTCAAATGCTGAAATCGCTGCCATAACCGGCATATCGTCGCGCTCAGTATCAAGAATAGTTGCTGTCCTCTGCCTCCGGCGCACCAAGAAAGAAGAACAAAGTATCCGTTCCCGTATCCGTCAGGATATTATGAAACGAGAGAAAAGACGTGTGATTTTTGGCCTGCCGCCAATCACGAGAATAAAGGTTGTTACAAACAAGCCGAGGATAAAGATGCGCCACTCCCTGAAAAAGGCAGGCTATCTGGTAATCCGTGGTCAGAATGTCATGTATTACCACCCCGACATGGAACGCGACCTTTCACGCGAGGATATAGGCCGCAAGCTCGGATTGAGATTCGAGCCGTGGGATAACTGCAACAACAAACTATGTGTAAATTTCTGATACAATGCTTTACGGACAAATAATAGTTTTACTCATCATTCTGCTGGCTCTGTATTATGCCGGAATGATAACGATGGATATTCTTGCCGCCAACAAAGCAAAGGCAAGCGAGGATGCAAAGGCCGAAGAGACCGAAATCGACATATCCGGACTTGCAGAAAGTTTTGAACCGGTGGAGATAAAACGCATTATCACGAAACCGACACCGGAAATTCCTAAAGACGCTCCAACCAAATATAAGGAACCGATTATGACAAACGGATACCCGGTGGATAATCTTTTGTGCAAGACCAACAAAGCCGCTGATACAGGTATGGATAAAGACCTTGCTGATATAGTTCACAGATGCGAGTCTGCTGCCTGACTTCGACCAACTTACCGCTAACCATATTCGTATCACCCGATACCTCTCTCCCCGAACCGATGCCTTTATTGAACTAAGTTGTCTTTACTGCCCGACACTGCCTTTAACGCCCTGCATTGCCTTTAACGCCCGATAACCTTTTCAAGAACTTATCAATCAGCGTATATGCAGAAAATCAAATCAAAGTGTCAGCGTGCTATCTCACGCCTCGGCAACTCAGCCTTCGCCCGTAAGGGTATGCTTGCTATGGGCGCGGTGATGCTCACCGTGTCCGACATGATGGCCGCCAGCAAGGGTGCGGCAGGCTTCACCAAAGCCACACAGGAGGTAAGCTCCTACCAGACCCCTGTCTCCAATCTCATGAAGGCTATCGCCGCAGTGATTGTCCTCGTGGGTGCCTTCAACGTCTATTTCAAGATGCAGAACGGCGACCAGGATGTCAAGAAGACCATCATGCTCACCATCGGCGGCTGTATCGCCTTCATCGCACTGAGCGAGGCTCTTCCGCTCTTCTTCAAGTAAGCAACCGCAGATCCATACAGTCATGGCGATATACAACGACGGCTATCCGGTTTACAAAGGGTTACAGAAACCATTGGAGTTCATGGGAATACGCGGACGTTTCCTGACATTGGCGGCTGCCGCCATAGGAGTGTCCTTCGTGGGGTTCATAGTGTTCTCCATCGCATTGGGAAAGCTCGCGGGGTTTATCGCCATGCTTGTAATGGCCGCCGCAGGGCTGGTGACAATATATGTCAAGCAGCGCGGCGGACTGCACAACAAGCGGAAAGACCGTGGAATCTTTATTTATCACAATTTATTCAAGCATTGAATGGCAAAGGAAAATAAAAAAGTCTTCGACGGGATATACGCCCAGTTGGAGGAAACGGACGGTAATGTCGTGCTGTTCGACGCAAAGGGGTCCCCCTCTGTCATATTTGAAATGACAAACCCTGTTCTCCGGCTGTGTACCGACTCGGAGCGGTACATGGTATTTCAGGACGTGCTGGCTAACATCGTCCAGACGCTCGGCGAGGGCTATGCCTTGCAGAAGCAGGACATATTCTGCCGCCAGCGTTACCACCGCGACGTGCCCGAAGACGCCGAGTTCCTGACCCGGAGCTATTTCAATTACTTCGAGGGCCGTGAGTTCACTGAAATCACCACCTATCTGATAGTGACACAGGAGGCGCAGCGCGGACAGTTCGTGCAATACGACCCCAAGAAATGGCTCGACTTCCATTCAAAGGTCGCCAAAGTTGACGACATCCTTACCGAGAAAGGGATAAGCCACCGCAAGCTGACAAAGCCGGAGGTCAACGAGTACCTGCACCGCTTCATGGCGTTCCATTTCCAGCACGGGCCATTCTCCATGACAAATTTCAAGGCTTCCGATGAATACCTGCGGACAGGCAACCGCATAATCCGCTCATATCCCCTTGTGGATATTGACGAGATAAATCTCCCTTCGGAAGTGAAGCCATATACCGAGATGAGTGTCAACGGCTATCCGGTGGCTACTGATGTGTTCTCCTTCCTTGCCGAAGTGCCCCACGCCGACTGCGTGGTGTTCAATCAGGTGGTGCAGATACCGGGCCAGAGGAAGCTGCTCCGAAAACTGCAAGGAAAGGCGAAGCGTCACGGCTCCATGCCCGATCCGAGCAACAAGATAGCGAAAGCCGACATCGAGGAAGTTCTCAACATCCTCGCCGTTGACTCCTCCCTTCTTGTCAACACCAATTTCAACATCATAGTGAGCTGTCCTCCCGACAAGGTTACACCGGTCACATCGTTTCTTGAGACCAAAC
>CAJUCW010000010.1 GCA_910585275.1 uncultured Muribaculaceae bacterium | reverse complement strand
CCACTCAAAAATCGCCGCCCCTACGACCCCGAAATTTTAAGGAACGCGCTCTTAATCTTTATATCACAATGATTCCGAATGGTGTCATTCGGTTCTCGATTCTACTGAAAGATGTCCGTCTTCCTGCTGAAGTATTTCGGCTATGGCACGGCTCACTTCAGAAATCTTGCGCATCTCCCCTTTAAGATTCCTTTGCGCCCTGATGCCGAAAAGATACACGGGGATACCCACAGGCACAAACCACTTGCATATTTCCCCGAGCCATTTATGTGCGCCCGGCTGATATAGCCACAGATTTCTCACTACCGGGAAATCCATCAGTTTATTCACCGCTATGGCATTACGGCAATCTGTCATATACTCCACATCCCCCTCGAGTTCTTCGCTTATCGAGCGGATTTCATGGCCGTCATACCCTTTTGTCCAATATGCGGAATAACTCTGCCTCTTGGCATACTTCTCCAGAAATGCCTCGGTCTCAGAACTCAGACGCGACAATCTGGCGAGAGCCTCATCTACAGAGATATCGTTAATAATCACTTCTTTGTAGGCTACCTTGCGTTCCACCTTTCTCCCGAGAATCTTGCGTAGGAAAGCCTTATAGCGGTCGCCGTCAAACACAGCGGAATCATTCATGGCCTTGTATGTGACATACACGCCCAGCGGGGCGAGTATGAACGTAGATAACCATATACCGGCCCATACGGCCCAATGGCCGTCGCGCGCCATCTTATATCCGGTATTGTCAATGATATAATATACAAGGAATAGCAACACCGAAATCACCAATGGCATTCCAAGCCCTCCCTTTCTTATGATAGCACCAAGAGGAGCTCCGATAAAAAAGAACACAAGGCATGCCACGGATAGCGTGAACTTTTTCAGCAACTCTATTTCATGACGCCGCATGTTGCGCTTGTCCTCGCTCACCGTCATGGCCTTGAACTGCAATTCCGAAACTTTCCGCTGGGAAATGGTCAATGCGTTGTCAAAAACCCTTTGTCTCTGTTCTTTTCCAAGATTCAAAAGCAACGTGTCGATATCCACCGGTTTCACTTCGGTGGTGTCAGCGACTCTCTCTTTTTCCTCTCTTATCTCACCGGGATATTTTGCGGAATTAAACATCGGGAAAGCGGAGTAACGCAAGTCTTTGGAATAAATATTTCCGGTGGAATCAAGGCGCAAACCGATTGAATCTATCGTATTGAGCAACTCCGACATATTCTTACCCACATACTGGGCCCGCATACCCCCCTCGTCAAGGCGGTTGAAATTCGCGTCAAACGGAATAAGCACTTCCTTATCGGCAAATTCCTCACGTCTGAAAGGCACGTTGCGGTCAAGGCTTTTCTGCTCACGAAGGTTTTCGAACTGCTCTCCCTTAAAGAGATGGAGATACAGATATCTCATGTCGCCCGTAAAAGCAAGTCGCCCGGAATCAGCCATTAGGATAGTGGAATTGTCGCCGCCGTGGCTCACGTCATATATCATCACGTCATAAAGCATACCGGTGTCCCTGTTTTTTTTCTGCACAAACAGGTTGTAACCGGGAATCTGGTCATAAAATACCCCTTCGGGGATTTCAAGCTCGGGCGACTTCTGACGCATCGAAAAAAGAAGCGTCCACATCTTCACCTGGGCATGGGGCAAAACATCGTTTTGAAAGAAAAAAGCGCCCACCGATATTCCTGAAATCAACACGATAAGCGGACTCATAGCCTTCAGCAGAGATATGCCAGAGGCCTTCATGGCGGTCAGTTCGAATTTTTCTCCGAAATTGCCGAAGGTCATCAAGCTGGCCAGAAGGATGGCCAAAGGCAACGCCATCGGCACGAGCGTGACCGCAGCATAGAAGAAAAGTTCCGCTATCAACGATATTGAAAGCCCTTTTCCCACAAGGTCATCGATATTTTTCCATAGAAACTGCATAAGAACTATGAAGAGGACTATGAAAAAAGTCATCGCGAAGAGCGGAAGGAAACTCTTTAATATAAATAGATACAGTCGTTTTATTATTCTCATCTCTTTAATGGAGGTTAGATGCCGACAAGCGGATTTCATAAACCGGCCTTACGGTTTTAAGCCGTAAAATTACAAAATTTATACCGTCCGACAGAACTCTTTCCAATAAAAATGAACGCCACCCCCATTGAAATGATTTTTTTATAAAAAAAAACCACCCCATGACGTTCTTTTCAAAATGTTTTTATAACTTTGCAATAATCCTTGCCGCTTCCGACAGCAGGCGTTCCCTGCCTGGGAAGAACCGGCGGGATAAAGACTTCTGTCCTAAACCCAAGATTATATCTGTGACATTTATAAAAAACCTAAACATATTCAGACCATGACCTTATTCGAAAGGCTTACAAAAAAAGCTCAGGAGCATCCGCAGCGTCTGGTGCTTCCCGAATCAAAAGAACCACGCACACTTCAGGCCGCCGACAGAATCTTAGCCGGCAAAATCGCTGAAATCATTTTCCTCGGCAAAAAGGAAGAAATTCTTGCCGAAGCTGAGAAACTTGGTCTCAAAAACATCACATCAGCAGAATTCCATAGCCCCGACGACACCGGATTTACAGAAAAATATGCTGAACTTTTCTGCGAACTCCGCAAGAAGAAAGGAGTTACTCTTGAAGATGCTCGCTACACCGTCAAGAATCCCCTATATCTCGGATGCCTTATGATTAAGGCAGGCGACGCCGACGCCATGGTGGCAGGTGCGCTCAGCCCAACTTCAAGCGTGCTCCGTGCCGCTTTCCAGGTACTTAAGACTAAACCTGGCATATCCGTAGTGAGCGGTGCCTTCATAATGCTTCTACCCGAAGATTGCAAATTCGGCGACAACCACATGCTCGTGTTCGCCGATTGCGCCGTTGTGCCCGACCCGACGAAAGAGGAACTCGCCGAAATCGCCATCGCCACTGCCAAGACCACCAAAGACATTGCTGGTCTCGACCCCGTGGTGGCTATGCTCAGTTTCTCCACAAAAGGTTCCGCAACCCATGAAAAGGTTGATAAGGTTCGCGAAGCGGCCGAGCTTGCCCGCGAGAAAGACCCTTCTCTCGTAATCGACGGCGAACTCCAAAGCGATGCCGCTATCGTGCCTTCGGTAGGCGAACTCAAAGCCCCCGACAGCAAAGTGGCCGGCCATGCCAACACCCTCATCTTCCCCTCGCTTGAAACAGGCAACATCGCCTATAAACTCGTGCAGCGTCTTTCCGGTGCCGGTGCGGTAGGCCCCATCCTCCAAGGTCTGGCAGCACCTGTCAACGACCTTTCGCGCGGTGCCACCGTGGATGATATCGTCAACACCATTATCGTCACCGTCAACCAGGCTATCGGCGACAAGGGTCTCTAATCCAGTTTTTCAACTAACAGCAAACCATATTATATAATGAAAATTCTTGTGCTCAACTGCGGAAGCAGCAGCGTGAAATATAAGCTTATCGACTCCGATTCGAAAGAAGTGCTCGCCGAAGGCGGAGTGGAGAAAATCGGGCTTCCCGACTCTTTCCTTAAATTCAAACGCAAAGACGGTTCCAAGGAAGTCCTCACAATCGACATGCCAACCGCAAAAGAGGCTGTAAAGAATGTGCTCGACATCCTCACCGACCCGAAAGAGGGTGTTATCAAAAGCTACGATGAAATAGGAGCCGTAGGCCATCGTGTGGTGCATGGAATGGAATGGTTCAACAAGTCTGTACTTATCACTCCGGAGGTAATCGAGAAAGTGAAGGAATGCTATCCTGTGGCGCCTCTCCACAATCCCGCCAACGTGACAGGCATCGAGGCCATCACCTCCATCATGCCCGACGTGCCTCAGGTTGCTGTATTCGACACAGCTTTCCATCAGACTATGCCGGCTCAAGCATACATGTACGCGCTCCCTTACGAGGCATACGAGAAATATGGAGTACGCCGCTACGGCTTCCACGGCACAAGCCACCGCTATGTGTCACGCCGTGCTTGCGAATTCCTTGGTCTTCCCTATGAAAACCAGCGCATCATCACATGCCACATAGGCAACGGAGCGAGCATCACGGCCATCGCCGACGGCAAGAGCGTTGACACATCAATGGGCCTCACCCCTACCGAAGGCCTTATGATGGGCACTCGCGTAGGCGACGTAGATCCCGGAGCCATCGTCTATATGATGGAGCGTGAAGGTCTTGACGCTGCCGGTGTGAGCAAGCTCATCAATAAGAGAAGCGGCGTGGCCGGGGTTTCCGAGATTTCAAGCGATATGCGCGATATCGAGGCTGCCATCAATGCAGGCGATGAGAAAGCGAAGCTTGCCCTCGACATGTATGAATACAGGATTCTCAAATATATCGGCGCATACACGGCTGTGCTCGGCGGCGTTGACGTAATCGTCTTCACCGGCGGCGTAGGCGAAAACCAGTGCGACACCCGCAAGCGCATCTGTGAACAGCTTGCATTCATGGGCGTCACGTTCAACGCTGAAGCCAACAAGACAAGGGGTGAAGAAATCGAGATTTCCGGAAAAGATTCGAAGGTGCATGTCGTCGTCATCCCCACCGACGAGGAGCTTATGATTGCCCAGGACACTGCAGCCATCGTCGAGAAGCTCTGATTCCCTCTTGATTTTGACACATCGTTCACTACAATAAGAAGCCGCGTCCGAACGTTTCTGTTTCAGACGCGGCTTTTTCGCGTGATAATACTTATCTGTTATGCTTCTTGATTTCATTACTTGGAACGCCGACCCGATTCTTTTCAGTCTGGGACCCATATCGGTCAGATGGTATGGGCTGGCTTTCGCCGTAGGCTTCATTATCGGTTATAATATTGTCGCGAAAATGTTTCGCCATGAAGGTGCGCCGGAGAAATGGCTTGGCATACTTCTTGCCTACGTGGTGATTGCCACAATCGTAGGCTCCCGTCTCGGCCATGTCTTTTTTTATGAGTGGGACTATTACTCTCAGCATCCTTCTGAAATTCTCAAAGTATGGAACGGCGGCCTCGCCTCCCATGGAGGCACCATCGCCAACATCATCGCCGTTTTCCTTTTCTCTTGGTTCGTAACAAAGAAACCCGCCTCCTGGACGTTTGACAAACTTGTGATTGCCGTTGCTCTCGTCGGCGGACTCATAAGGCTCGGCAACCTTATGAACAGTGAAATTTACGGAGGCCCCACCGAACTACCCTGGGGGGTCGTTTTCCTACGAAACGGAGAAACCGTACCCAAACACCCCACGCAAATCTACGAAGCGCTATGCTATTTCGCACTATTCGCCCTGCTGATGTGGATGTATTGGAAAAAGAATGCCGAAGAACGCCCGTATCTCATCACCGGAGTGTTTTTTATCGGCATCTTCCTCCCGAGGTTCATCATCGAATATGTAAAAAACGTGCAGGTTGCCTCGGAATATGAAATGATTGCGAAATACGGCATGAACATGGGGCAGATGCTCAGCATTCCCTTTATCCTGCTCGGCGTAGGGCTCGTCATCTGGGCAATGTCCCATCCTCGTCAACATTGGAAATTCCCCAACCGTTTCGCGGAAGAGCTACAATCCAAACCCTCCTCCCGCCGCTGATTTTTACATCAGATCCGATTTAATAGGCAGCCACTCGCTCCCATCACCGGCCTCTCGTTGCCGTGTCCTCGTTCTGTTACCGCGCCTTCGGGCGCGGTCATGTCTGCGTGCGCGGTCATGCCCGTGTTCGCGTCATAAAGCCGCCATCTACCATCTTTCGCGAAAAAAAAGACGAAATGAACCATTATGAACTTGCAAGTTTCTATCACAAGCAATAATTTTGCTTATAAAATCAAGAATTAAAAACCTTGCATCATGAACAAATTCAAAAATGCCAGCTATCTCTTCGCATTAGTTTTCGGCTTGTCGGCCTGCTCTTCCGGCGACAAACCCTCGATGCCCGAAAACCCGCCATCACCTTCCGAATCTGAAAAACTCCAAATCAAAATCAATGCCAATGCCGGAGGCACAAGAGTGACCGACAACAACTTCGACAACGGCGACCGCGTCGGACTCTTCGTAGTCAACTATACATCGTCCACACCCGGCGCGCTTGCCCTCTCGGGAAACCATGTTGACAACATGGCTTTCAGCTATTCCGGAAGCTGGAGCTCATCGACCCCCGTCTATTGGAAAGACGACAAAACACATGCCGACTTCTATCTCTATTACCCTTACACGGCCTCCCTCTCTTCCGTAAATGCGCTTCCATTCGAAGTGAAAGCCGACCAAAGTTCGGAGCAAAACTACAAGGCTTCCGAATTCCTTATGGGTAAGACCCTCGACGTAGCCCCCACCCAATCTACCGTAAATATCACGGCCAACCATCTTATGAGCCAAGCCAACATATTTCTTGAGCCCGGCAGCGGATTTACAACCGAAAGTCTTGCCTCGGCAAATGTGGCGGTAAGGATAAACGGCATCATAACCGGGGCATCGGCCAACCTCGCCACCGGGGAAATCACAGCCAAGGGCGATGCCGCAAGTATCGTGCCGCTGAAGGTAGCGGATACGTATAAAGCCCTTCTCCCTCCACAGTCCGTTTCGGAAGGCAACCTCATCACCGTCACAGTTGACGGACGCGATTTCAACCTACGCAAAGCCTTCACATTCGAAAGCGGTAAAATTCATAAATTCACCGTAACTTTGAGCAAAACTTCCAATGGTGTCAACGTCAATATCTCACCTTGGGAAAACGATGGCTCCGACAACGGTGGCACTGCAGAATAACCTTTGAAGTCCAATTTAATGAAAACGCTAAGATATATTTCGATTATGGCGGCAGCCGCCGTAATCGCAGGATGTTCAGACGAATACCTCCCCGGTCCCGATAACGGTGGAGACGGTTCCGATGTCATAAAACTTGCCGGTGAAATAAACCAGTCATCCGTCACCCGCGTCAACGACGACGGCTTTGCCGACGGCGACGTCATGGGTGTCTATATCGTAGATTACAACGGCAACGACCCCGGCACGCTCCTTTCGAGCGGCAACCGTGGCGACAACGTGCGCCATACTTTCAACGAGGCAGCATACCGCTGGGACTCCGCCTACGACCTTTTCTGGAAAGACAAGCACACCCGAATCGACGTTTATGGCTACTATCCCATAGGGAAGCCCGAAAATGTCAACGCCTATTCATTTACCGTACAGTCCGACCAAAGCAAACTCTATGACGACGGCACTATGGGCAATTACGAATCGTCTGACTTCCTTTGGGGCAAAGTCGGCGGAGTCGAGCCAACGGCCAATGTAATCCGGCTTCCGCTCAGCCACCGCATGGCCAATGCACGGGTAACCCTCATAGAAGGTGAAGGTTTCGGCGAAGGCGAATGGACGGCAACGAAGAAACAGGTGCTCGTTGCAAACACTATTCAAAATTCAGTCATCGACCTCTCCACGGGCACCGTCACCCCATCCGGAGAACCCGGGTCGCCCATTATCCCCTCTAAAACAGGCGACGAATGGAGGGCTATCGTTGTGCCGCAGACTATAGGAGCAGCCACCACACTCTTCAGTATTACCATAGACGGCCTTCCATATAAATTCTCGAAACAGGAAGATTTTACATACGTAGCCGGAAAGATGAACAACTTTGGAATCAAAGTTGACAAGAAGACTCCGAAAGGCGACTATACCCTCACCCTTATCAGCGAGAGCATAACACCTTGGGAAAACGACCTCGTCAGCCACGATGCCACTTCACGCGAATATGTAGTTGTAGAATCTACTCCCGGCGGGCTCCGCGATGCCATCACCGCCGCCGGCAAAGACTATACCAAACTCAAAAACCTGAAAATAACAGGAAAGATTAATCAGCAAGATTTCTACTTCATGCGAGATTCAATGGAAATGCTTCAATCTCTTAATTTGAAGGAAACCATTGTAAGTGGACAAGCAGGAAGCAGAAGTTTCAATATCAATCAGGAAGTCAAAGAAGAAATTGGCAATATTCCTGACAATGCTTTCAATGAAAAAGCATCTTTGGTTAGAATTATTTTGCCAGACAATCTCGTTGCATTAGGAGACTGCGCATTTCGTGATTGCATTAATCTAAGCTGTGCAATAATTATTCCGGAAGGTGTCAAATATATCGGCGCAAGTGCGTTTTTATGGTGCAATTCACTTACGGGGACTCTGTCACTCCCTTCTACATTGGAATATATTGGCGGAGGTGGAGCCGTAGATATAGGAGGTGCATTTGACGGATGTCATTTCTCTTGTGAACTCCAATTGCCTTCAGGACTAAAATACATTGGACATCATGCCTTTTCCGATAATTCGGGATATTATGGGAATCTTAAGCTTCCGGAAAAGCTTGAATTTCTTGGAGACTTCGCATTTGCCGGAGCAAGAAATATCACAGGGGATCTTGAAATACCACAAGGTGTAACCATTATACGCCAAGGCTCGTTTCAGAATACCGGGTTCAATGGCAACCTTAAACTCCACGATGGTATAACCTCAATACAACAGTTAGCATTTCAAGGCACTCCGCTGAAGGGAGAACTTAATTTACCTAAAAGCCTAACTTCAATAGGGATAAGCACTTTCGACGGATGTGATTTTTCCGGAACACTCGTAATTCCATCAGACATCACCTCTATCGGCGACAAAGCCTTCGCTTATAATTGGCGACTTATGGGGATTCTCGAATTTCCGGAAGGACTTCAATCTATCGGAGCCGGTGCATTCGCCCATTGCCGAAGCATTGAAGGGCTGGTGTTCCCCGAAAGCCTTGAAAACATACGCTATGAGGCGAGCTATTTTGAAGACGGTGGTGCTTTCGAGTGATGCTACGGCATCGGCTCGATTGTCAGCAAAAGCGAAATCCCTCCCTATATCCAGGAAGGGGCTTTCAACGGCGTTCCTAAAGATAATTTCACTCTCGAAGTGCCGGAACCGGCTATCGCTCAGTATCAGGCGGCTTCCGGTTGGCGCGATTTCAAACGCATTGCCGCACATCACGAACTCGTGTGCCGTCCGGCAGTGGCTTGCGCACTTGGCACTCAACACACCCAGACCCTTACACTTAATGCAGAAGGAGACTGGGAACTCGAATCCAAACCCGACTGGTGTACCCTTTCCCAAACTTCCGGAAGCAAGAAAACAGAACTGACCCTCACCATACAGGCATATTCCGGCAACGGAGAGCAACGGGAAGGCGACGTCATTTTCAAACTGAAAGGAAAAGACTATACCCACAGATGCCACGTTACGCAATATGGCTACGAATATGGGGAAGACGAATTCATCACCCTCCAGAAAGCCACACGTGGCAACAACGGGGGCATAAACATCGTGATTCTCGGTGACGGATACGATGCCGAAAACATTGCGGGCGGACAATATCTCGCCGATATGAAAGAGGAAGTGGAACACTTCTTCGGCATAGAGCCTTATACCACCTACCGCGATTATTTTAACGTCTATACCGCCTTTCCCATCTCCACCGAAACCGGCGTTGGCACAGTCAACACCATTCGCTACAACCGTTTCAACACCACCTTCACCGGCGGTGTGGGTCTGAAGTGCGACTACGACGAAGTTTTCCGTTATGCGCTCAACGCCCCCACAGTGAATGAATCAAACCTCGACCAGACACTTATCATAATAGTGCCCAACAGTACCGATTACGGCGGCATCTGCCAGATGTGGGAATCGGGTGCGGCTATAGCGTTCTGTCCCAAGAGCACCTACGGCTATCCGCTCGACACTCGCGGCGTAATCCAACATGAAGCGGGAGGCCACGGATTCGGCAAACTTGGCGACGAATATATCTACCACAATGCCTTTATCGATGCCTGCAACTGTGCATGTTGCGGCCACGTCGATGCCATTTTGGGTGCAAAATCGCTTGGATGGTACGACAATATCGAAGTTACGGGTAAGATGCACGAAGTCGGCTGGAGCCATCTCATTTTCGACCCCCGATATAGCGACATAGTCGATATTTTCGAAGGCGCCTACATGCACTCGCGCGGTGTGTTCCGTTCAGAGCAAAACAGCTGTATGAACAACAATATACCCTACTACAGCACAATCAGCCGCGAAAGCATCGTGAAGCGCATCAAACGATATGCAGGCGAACAATACAGTTTCGAAGATTTCGTAGCCAACGACAAACGTAGCGCAGGAAACGTCACCCGCAGCCTCGACATCTATTCCGGCAAAGCTGACGTGAAAGGCTTCGCACCGATAATCCATAAAGGAAGTCCTCTAAAAACATCCTCAAAATCGAAAAGAAAAAAATCTAAAGTCTGATGTCTGAAAATACAATGACTAAAAGACTAACGACTAAAAAACAACGACTATATGAGAAACAATATAATATCCGGCGTTGCCGTTGCTTTAATGGCGGTTGGCTTTGCGTCATGCGCAAGCGATGACCAGCCCGGAATCAATCAGGAGCCGGACGGAAAACTGAAAATGGAATTCAGTTTCGTCCATCCCTCGCAGACACGCGCCACCGAAACGGCATTCGAGACCGGCGACAATGTGGGACTCTTCGTCAACCCTTCCGACATCCCGTTGGAGATTGCCGGAAATACGGTCAACAACGATATGCTCACCTTCAACGGAAGCGGATGGGCCACTTCCCGCCCTCTCTATTGGGACAACGGCAACTATAACGTCTTCGCCTACTACCCTTACAGTGAAGAGGTAAGTTCCATTTCCGATTATCCCTTCTCCGTGCAGCTCGACCAAAGCGCCGACAACGGAGGGTCGGGACTCGGAGGGTTTGAGGCATCTGATTTCCTCTATGCCTCCAAGAGAGGGATTGAAGCATCAGCCAATCCTGTGAACATGCAGTTCCGCCACATTATGAGCAAACTCACCATAAGGTTGATTAAGGGAGAAGATTTCGAAGGAGACCTCCCCGAGAAAGCTACGGTACTAATCCACAACACCGTCACTTCCGCCACAATCGACCTATCGGTCGGGATTGCCACAAAAAATGTGAAAGGCGCAAAGCATACCATAACCGCAAAGCAGGCCAACCCGACCACCTACACCGCGATTGCAGTCCCCCAGCGTCTTGACAACCGGGTCCCTCTCATCGAGGTGATAATGAACGGAGTTTCCTTCATGTATGAAAGCAAATTCATCTTCAAACCCGGTATGAACCATCTGGTAAACCTTGTAGTTGACAAGAACCCCGAGCAAGTCAAGATTGAAATCGGAGGCGAAATTGTAAACTGGAACTAAACAAAATCTTAATGGCAGAGAAAAGAAAGGTTTTCAACGCTATATTGTCATTACTTGCCATCATTCTGATGGGGACGGCAGCCTACCTCGTGTGGCTGCCTCCCCTTGTTTCCACCCCTACCGAAACAAAAACATCTTTCGGCACATTCGAAAACAGAAGAATAATGGAACTGACAAGTGAAAACGGTGGAAAAACCTATCTTGTGGAAGACTCCGCCGGCACATTCCTGTTCAACATACCGTTAAAAAACTGCATCATCGACTCACGGTTCAGAAACGGAAGACTCCGTTTTCACGATGAAACGACAGGTAAAGAAGGGTTTATCGACCCCTATGGATATATCACTTTTATCGAAAAAGAACCATCCGACATTATGGTGGCCACCCCCACCTCTATGCCGGAAACGCACGTCAGCGATGATGCACCGAGAAAAAGTGCCACCACAACACGTTTCAACGAGACGAACCTCAAAAAGATGCTTTCCAACCATCCATTCAGCCGGGAAGCGGCGAAGGTGCTTGAAGGGAAACTGGAGGTAAACGATTCTCTGCGACGTCGTAAAATTCTGAACTATTGCGAACATTTCCGCACCGCTTACGACACGAAAGACATTGATTTCCTTCGCCAGGTTTTTAGCGACAACGCTCTCATCGTGGTTGGCCACACCGTTAAAACCGATGAATCACAAGGAGGTCTCCATCACTCGGATAAAGTGGAATACAGCATCCAGTCGAAGCATACATATCTCGAACGCCTGTCGAAAGTATTCGAATCAAACAAGAACGTCAAGGTATCGTTCTCCGATTTCCACATCATGAGGCATCCCACCGCGGATGGAATTTATGGAGTGTCCCTTCGTCAGAAATACACCAGCGACAGCTATTCTGACGACGGTTTCCTTTTCCTCCTTTGGGATTTCAGGAACCCTTCGATGCCTATGATACATGTCCGCACATGGCAACCGAAGCAATCCGTTCCCGATGGCGACGAACCTATCGGCATCGGCGACTTTAACCTTGAATAGCACCTTACAAAGCCATGACATCTTTCAAACCAATATTTCGGACACTGACGATAGCCATCCTTATCCTTATCGGCTCAAACGGCATATCGGCTCAAAAATATAACGTGGATTCCTTCAGAATGCTCGCCAACGATGTCACGGCCTTTATCAACCCTGTGACCGATCTGAACGACGAAGGGTGTGCATTGATAAAAGTACAGGCTTCGCCCGATTTCGCATTTTCCACCCCCTTGGGAATTGTAAAAAGGGAAGACAAGACCGGCGAAATATGGCTTTATATTCCTAAAGGCTCCAAAAGAATCACACTCAAGCATCCCGAATGGGGAGTCTTGCGCGACTATCAGTTTCCACTCAAGATTGAAAGCCACATGTCTTACGAGATGAAAGTGGCGGAACCTCCCGCCCTCGTTATAGCATCTGAAACGGTGCCGGTGGTCACTACCGTCCATGACACTCTTGTAGTAACGCGAACCGACACCCTCCTGATGAAGGTCCCGAAAATAAGTATGCCTCTCTTGCTCACGGTGGAACCTACCATTGGGTTCGGAGGGTCGGCCAACACCCTCGCCGCAGGGATAAGGCTGTCTTTGATGCGTCGCCACGGAATGTTTCTCCATATCTCGTCAGACTTCGGCAGAATCGGACACACCATAGCCACATGCGACAAAGACGGTGCCTTCAACGGCCAGACCCCCTATTATTCCGGCAAAAAACGCCATGCTTTCATGACAGCAACACTGGGAGCGGCACACCGTCTTTCAAACACTTTCGGAATCTTCGAAGGGATAGGCTACGGCTATGACAACACCGCATGGCAGCTCGCGGAAAGCGAAGGGGGAGGCTATGTCAAGAACTCACCCTATAGCCATGCCGGAGTAGCATTCGAGGTCGGCGTGCGTTTCTCGCTTAAACGCATTTCCTTGTCAGCATCGGTAATCTCTATCGAAGGTTCGCAATGGTATGGCTCAATCGGAGTCGGCATCATAATCGGAAAATTAAGGAAGAATGAATAATATATTTAAATACATCATACCCCCTTTACTATTGGTTCTGAAAGCCATGATTACATCCGGATGCTCCGACACGGAAGGTCCGGCCAACATAGAGCCGGAAATCACGGTAGAACCGGCATCCGATATCGGACGTACGGAAGCCACCCTTGAAGCACGTATCACAACAAAAGGGACAGGCTCACTGTCGTTTCTGCGTTTCAGATATGGAGAGACCGAAGAGATGTCCATAAAATCGGCTGACTTGTCTGTCGCTTCCGATAAAGTAAGCCTGAAAATAGAAAATCTGAAACCAGGCACCACCTATTATTACTGCGCGGAAGGAGGCAGCACCACGGCTGTAATCAAGTCGCAGACACTCTCTTTCAAAACCGTTTCCAACGACCCTCCCTCCGTTTCTGCCGCCATTTCTATGTCTTCCGGTCCGATAGGTCTGATTGTAGGATTCTCCATCTCCGACGACGGGGGCGAACCGCTGACGGAAGCGGGATGCGAAGTCCTGAATCCCGTCACGGGAGAGATTACCACTCATCCGCTCCCTTCAAACGCACTACACACCGGCGAGCATACGCTTTACGTCAGCCTTCCACGCATCAAGTGTGACTACGTCATAACCCCATTCGCCACAAATTCAATCGGCAAAACCACCGGCGAGCCCGTCGTTTTCATCCCCGGCGATGTCGTGCTGCTTGAGTCGCCCGGACTCCTTTCCACTTTACTTGGAAACGGTGCCATCACTTTTGACAACCTTGCGATTGCCGGGCCGATGGACGGCGATGATTTTCGATTCTTGCGCCGCATGCTCCGCGCTCCATTGCTTCCGGGTGAAAGTAAAATCGAAAGTTCCGCATCCACCATCGACATTTCCGATGCTGTCATAGTGGAAGGAGGCGCAACCTACGACGGAAGCCGGTTCACCGTCGCCAACACCATTTCCACCGGACTTTTTGCCGATTGCCGGCTCCTCACCGGCATAAAACTCCCAGTCACAGCATCTGCCATGATGCGCGATGCGTTCGCACATTGCACTGCTCTACGCGCGCTGACGGTTCCTGCCAACGTCGCCACCTTCCAGACCTCTTCCGGGTGCGATGCCCTTGAAGAAATCAATGTCTCGGAAGCCAACCCTCATTTCCGGAGTCTCGACGGAGTGCTCTTCGACTCCGGAATGACTGAAATCTTATGGTTCCCCGTGGCAAAGGAAGGCCACTACTCTCTTCCGGCTTCCGTCCTTGCGATTGGGGAAAATGCTTTCAGCGGCACCCGTATTTCTTCCATATCCTTTCCGGATGACTTCAAAGCTATCGGACGTGGGGCACTCTCCTCTACAATGCTCCAAGAAGTCACACTCCCGGAAAATCTCGTCAACATCCCTGAAGCGTTGTTCCAGAACAGCACCATGCTTTCCACCGTAAGAATTGGCACGGAAGCGGCATACATAGGCAGCTATGCATTCTCGGGTTGCACTCCTTCCCACATATATATCAAGGCATTTTTCCCTCCGTTCGTAGCAGAAAACGCATTTGGCACCAATCCTACGGATATGTTCGGGAAATGCACGCTCCATGTGTCTCCCGGTGCTTCTGCTGCTTATAAAAGACATCGCGAATGGGGTAAATTCACCAACATAACAGAAAACTGAAATGAAAACTCCGGAAATACAGGAACTTCTTCGGCTTGTAGAACGCAAATATGGAAAATCTCTCAATACGACTACCGACTTTGAGGAGTTTTCCGGATTTCTTGCAAGAGACAGGCGCGAATCGGTTTCCGCATCTACATTAAAACGACTTTGGGGCTACGTCAACGATACAAGAAATCCACGCATCGCCACGCTTGATGTGTTATCCTCTTATATCGGGCATTCATCTTTCAGGGAATTCGTGGAATGGCTCAAAAAAAGTCCTATCTACAATTCATCTTTTTTCACAGCCTTCCAACTCTCGAGTGCCGGGCTCGATGCGGGCATTATGGTTGAAATAGGTTGGTTGCCAAACAGAATTGTAAAACTCCGTTATATGGGCGAAAGCTTATATGAAGTGGTTTCGGCGGAAAACAGCAAACTGACTGCGGGCGACCGTTTCATCACCGGTTGTTTCATAAAAGGATTACCTCTCTATCTTCCATATATTATCCGCGACGGCCAACACACTCCCCCTTTCATCGCAGGCCGCAACGGGGGACTGACCCACATAAACGTCATTGAAAAATGAAAACCGACGTCAACCTTCATGAAGCCGAGTCTTCCGGCTATACCCAAGACCTTGCCTCAGAAATAAACTGCGGCCAACTTCCACTCCCTGCAGGAATATTCGACAATATAACGCCACTTTATACATCGAGATCGGGCGCAACACGGCTCCTGTCGGCCGTTCGTTACGGAAAACGGTTCATATTGAAATGTCTGAAAGAAGATTTCAGGTATAATCCGGTCTATCGCACGGCCTTGTCGAAGGAATTCGAAATAGGGATTTCGCTTGACCATCCCAACATCCGCAACACCGTCGGATTCGAAGAAATCGACGGTCTGGGACCAGCCATCATTCTCGAATATGTCGATGGCGACTCCCTCGAAACTCTAATCAGACGCGGGGATATAACGGTCCAAAAGGCATTTGCCGTTCTGTCGCAGCTTTCGAACGCGCTTGCATATATCCATAGCAAACAGGTGTTCCACCGCGACCTCAAACCAGCCAATATCCTTGTCACCCATTCCGGCAATGTAGTGAAACTGATTGATTTCAGTCTTTCCGACAGCAATACGTTTATGGTGATAAAGGTGCCTGCCGGCACCAGGAGCTATATGGCTCCCGAACAACTGAAACAGGGAGCCAAACCCGACGTACGAGCCGACATATACTCTTTCGGGGTAATTGCCGGAGAACTGGCTTCATTAACCGGCAACCGCAGGCTGCAAAAGATTTCAAAGGAATGCACAGAAGCAAATCCGGGCGCGCGCCCTCAATCCGTCTGCGACATCGACATCCCTTCCTCTTCGGGAAAATCAGCAGGCATAGGAGGCATCGCGTTCGGGACAAAGCGGATGTCGGCCATTCTGATTTCCGTCATCACACTCCTTTTTGCATGGATTGCACTGATTCTTTACAACCGCCACGAAGAAAGCATCAACCCTTCAGTACCGGCACAGGTCCTGACGGAAATGGAAAACGTGCGCGTCATCGACTATCACTCCTGGCCTTCTAAAGAAGAGAAATAGCTGAAAAACAAATCTTCTCTGTAGCTACATACCTTAGGCATGTTTGATAATCCAAGCCGAGTTACGTCATTCCAAAATGGCGACCGCTCTCTGGAGTGCCTTCAAAAACATATCGGCTTCTTCCAGCGTGTTATACACCGCAAAAGACGCCCTCACCGTACCCGGTATCCCAAGACGGTCCATCAATGGCATTGCACAATGATGACCCGTACGCACCTCCACCCCTTGCTTATCAAGCAACAGACCGAGGTCGTAAGGATGGCTATTGCCAACAAGGAAAGATATCACGGCATCCTTTTCTTTGGCGGTGCCATAAATCTTAACTCCTTCGATAGCTTCCATCCGTTTTTGGGTGTATTCAAGCAGTTCATGCTCATGGGAGGCAATCCGCTCCATGCCGACATCTTCGATAAAATCGAGGGCCTTCGACAACGCTGCAATTCCGATAAAATCCGGAGTCCCCGCCTCGAACTTAAACGGAAGGTCGGCAAATGTGGTATGTTCGAAAGTCACCTTCCCGATCATCTCCCCGCCTCCCTGATACGGAGGCATCTCTTCAAGCCATTTTTTCTTGCCGTAAAGCACGCCGATGCCGGTGGGTCCATACATCTTATGCGAAGAAAAAACATAGAAATCGCAATCGAGGTCAGCGACGTCGATTGAAAGATGGGGCGATGCCTGCGCACCGTCGATAAGCACCGGCACTCCCCGGCTGTGGGCATATTCCGTCATCTCCTTCACAGGGTTGATAGTGCCGAGCACATTGCTGACGTGGCAGAACGAAGCCATCACCGTCTTTTCATTGAAAAGACTGCGGTATTGGTCTATGTCGAGTTCTCCTCTGTCGTTGATATCCACCACCCTCAAAACAATCCCGGTTCGGTTCTGAAGAAGCTGCCACGGCACTATGTTGGCATGATGTTCCATCACAGTCAGAATCACCTCATCGCCGGCCTTGAAACGACTTCCGAACGAAGCGGCCACAAGATTAATCGCCTCCGTAGTGCCTCGCGTGAATATAACTTCCTCTATCGACGAGGCGTTTATATATTTCCTGACGTGTTCCCTCGATTTCTCCTGAAGGTCGGTCATCTCCTGCGACAAAGTATGGACACCCCTGTGTACGTTCGCCTTTTCGTGGGTGTAAAGACGAGTAATTTCTTTTACTACACAATCCGGGGTCTGCGAAGTCGCGGAATTGTCAAGATACACCATCCTGCGACCCGCAATTTCACGTCCAAGTATCGGGAATTCCCTTCTTATGGCCTCTATCTCAGCTAAGTCCATTTCCAATTATCTTTTTAATCTTTCATTCAGCCGACGAACATGCGGATTTACAGGAACTGCAATTCAACGCCCCGCCGGCGAAGCGTTTTTCAACGAGAAGATGGAGTCTGTCTTTAAGTCCGTGAAGACGAACCCCCTCTATCACATCGGCCATGAAAGCCTGTTTCAGCAGAAGCCTTGCGGTAGCCTCCGGTATGCCTCTCGTGCGCATATAAAACACCTGCATGCCGTCAAGTTGCCCAGTGGCGGTGCCATGGCTGCATTTCACGTCGTCATCATATATCTCAAGCTGCGGTTTTGAAAACATCCGCGCCTTGTCCGAACCTACTATATTCCTGTTGTTTTGGTATGCCTCGGTTTTGTCGGCTCCCTGAAGCACATGGATGAGACCTGCGAACGCACCTACCGCCTCGTCATCAACCACATACTTGAAAAGTTCATCGGTTTTGCAATCGCCTTCGGCATGCACCACCCTTGAATATGTGTCGAGATGGCGTTTTCGGTCTTCGATTCCCATCCCATAAAGTTTCAGACTTGCATGTTTTCCGTTGAATACGCAGAAGTATTCGTTTCTTGTGGTGCCATTGTAGAGTGTAATACCGTCTATCATCACGTTGCTTCCTTCTTCCTGGCGCAGATAAAGCGATGAAAGTCTTGACGTGAGTTCGGTCGATTCCTCAAGGTCATAATAATCGAGCACGGAATCTTTTCCGGCGAAAAGCTCTATGGTTTGAAGCGAAAGGAAATCCTGGTCGGGATTTTGTGTATGGTCACACGAAAGGATTTTCACTTCCGCACCTTCTTCCAAAATCACGAGCACCCTTCTCACCGCCATCAACGGCATGCCGTTTTGAAGAATGTTGACAATCTGGAGCGGTTTTTCCACTTTCACTCCTCTCCTTACCCAAACGGCAATGCCGTCTTGGGCGAGGAGGGTGTTGAGAGCCACCGTCGGGTTGTTGATATCCGCCAATTTCCCATAATAGATGGAAGCCACCTCAGGATATCGTGTTGCAAAATCCCTAAGACTTCCGGCAAACACCCCTTCCGGAAGGCCGACGCGGGCGTTTTCGCTTTCGGCATAGATATCGTTCACCTGGAGGAAAAGCGATGTGGAAAGGTTCGGAACCCCGCAATGGAATGTAGCCGCCGGATTAACGTCGATATTCACCCTCGCGATGTTGACGCCGTAATCGGGCGACAGAATCCTGTCAAGGTCGGTCACTTCATAGTTTTCACTCCCTTTCGCAGGCAACGTCATGTTTTCAAGCACATTCAACGCCTCTGCGCGTTTGCAGTTTAGCACGTCGGTACTATTGGAGTTCACGACGGCGGTGTGCTCCTTGTATAAATCTATATATTGTGTCAGTGCGCTCATTACCGGTAAAATTCTAATTCTTACTGCGCCCCATCCTGGCCGTCAACCTGCTGCTTTATCCAGTCATAACCCCTCTCTTCAAGTTCGAGTGCGAGTTCAGGTCCTCCGGTCATGACAATCCTGCCTTTATAAAGGATATGAATAACCTCGGGCTTGATATAGTCGAGAAGACGCTGGTAATGGGTAATGACAATCGTGGCGTTGTTGTCAGTCTTAAGTTTATTTACGCCTTCCGCTACTATACGGAGGGCATCGATGTCAAGACCGGAGTCGGTTTCGTCAAGTATAGACAAGCGCGGTTCGAGCACAGCCATCTGGAATATCTCGTTCCTTTTCTTCTCCCCTCCAGAAAAACCTTCGTTGACCGAACGCGAAGCGAGTTTGTTGTCAAGTTCCACTATCGACCTTTTCTCCCTCATCATTTTAAGAAATTCAGTGGCGCTCATGGGCGGCTCTCCGAAATATTCGCGTTTGGCATTGACGGCGGCACGCATAAAATTCACCATAGAGACTCCCGGAATCTCCACCGGATACTGGAATCCAAGGAAAAGTCCTTCATGGCTCCTTATCTCCGGAGGCATGGAAAGAAGGTCTTTGCCATAAAACTCCGCACTTCCCTCTGTCACTTCGTAGGCCGGATTGCCGGCAAGCACCATCGACAGCGTTGACTTGCCCGACCCGTTCGGACCCATTATGGCATGCACCTCTCCGGGACGCACCTCAAGGTTGATTCCTTTCAATATCTCTTTCCCGTTGATACGGGCATGAAGGTTGTTGACTTTAAGCATCTCTATTATTTATTTTTGTCTGGAACCGGTTGTTTCCCATATCTATAACATCCGGCACGCAATTTATGTTGCAACTGATTTTCTTAGCCTCTCGCAGCTGTATGAGATGCGACAGGTCGTCGCAACTCCCGCACCCAAGCAAACCGGGCGCTATCTGCAATACGCATTCCACCACGTTTCCGTCGTCGGCATCGGCATACCTGAGCAAATCCGATTCAGGGTTCACACAAAGTATCAGGTTATACACTATGGAGAGCATGAGCATATACTTCATCAGGCAGAACGCCGACCCCATCAGAGAGTCGAGCATGCCAACATAAAACACCTGCATTGCGCTTCTCAGTATCTTTGTCAGCATCCTGAATAAAAAATATACTACCAGATAAACCATTGCGGCCGACAACACACTGTAAATGAAAGCAGCACCAAGCCTGCCCTGAATGCCGGGGAGCAGCATCCTCACGAAACCTTCAGCCTGAGCGTCAAACACATGCGCGCACACAGTGCCGAACGCAAAACCAAGGATACCTGACACCTGTCCCGTAAATCCTTTGCGGAAGCCGTTGATGACAGCAATCGCAGCCACGGCCATTACTATTATATGATAAACAGCATCGCTCATATCCAAGAGTGCAAAATTAGCTTTTCCCGAGCAATATTCAAAATCATATCTCTTTTTAATTTTTTTATTTCCTTTTTTCCCTGTTTTTGTCTTTTTTTTAATTACTTTTGTAGTTATGAAACTTAATTTTCTAAACCGTCCATGGAAAGACCTCGTTGCGGCGGCGGCATTCCTTACCGTCTGCCTGCTTCTCGTTTTCGCGGCAATATGGGCTTACCACACTTTCATATCCACACCGCCATACGTAGATCCGGAAAGGTATCCCGTAAGGGGAATCGACGTGTCGGCCCACAACGGTCCCATAGATATGAAGAAGGTGAAAGGAAACGGCATGGATTTTATTTTCATAAAGGCTTCCGAAGGTAAAGACTTCAAAGACAAACGGTTTCGAGAAAATTATGACAAAGCGAAAAAAGCGGGATTGAAAATCGGGATATACCACTTTTTCCGATTCGACCGCGACGGTGTGGAACAAGCCCTCAACCTTCTGAAAACCATCGGCTCAAGGAAACCAGACCTCGGGATTGTAATAGATGTGGAAAAAACCGGCAACCCGGATTCCATACCGCTGGATTCGGTCAATATGCGGTTGTCGCACATGGTGGATTACCTAAATCTTCTGGGCCACCGAGTCATGTTCTATACCAACCGAGAAGGATATTACGATTATATCGCCGACACTTTCCCCGGAAGCCCGTTGTGGATTTGCGGATTCTCCGAAAACCCTATAAATGCCGAATGGACATTCTGGCAATTCAACCACCGGGGAAAAGTGGACGGAATCGAGGGAGATGTAGATATGAACGCTTTCTGCGGCTCTCGCGAAGAATGGGAAACCTTCCTCAACGGCGGCATTTGGCCATACTCATCTCCGCGCAGGCAATAACGCACTAATGCATAACGTTATCAATAAAGCACTCCACACTCTCCGTTTCAAACCAACTTTTCTTAAAAGTGAATTCGATTTCTATTTCAAAACACATACCTTCTTCGCGCATGGCGTTAAAAATATCCGGATTTCCGCATAGGTTGCTCGTATCTTGCATGGCGTTACTTTCCTATGCCTTCATCTTCGCACTTCCAGCCGACTTCTATGCCACGTCTTCGCGCCTTGCATCCGGCCATTGGGCAAAAATTGAGGTCAAGGAATCGGGAATGCAGTTCATTTCCAACGCCACCCTCCGCAATCTCGGTTTTTCAAACCCGGAAAAAGTGAATGTATTCGGCTATGGGGGCAGGATGCTTCCGGAAAAGCTCGATTCAAAAATGAACGACGACCTTCCTCTCGTCAGCAGCATACGCACCCCTTCGGGAATCGTTTTTTTCGGACATTCCACAATATCCTGGAATCCGACCAACAACCTGCCGATGGCTTACAACCATACAATCAACGCATATTCCGACAAAGCATATTATTTTATCGGAGACGTGGAAGTTGATACAGGCGAAATTCCCACAGCATCGTCGCCTGAAACAGTCGCTTCAGACCCTATCGCCACATTCACAGAAAGGATAGTACATGAGCAAGACCTTATCGGGCCTTCCACAACAGGGCGCATGCTCCTCGGGGAAGATTTCCGCTCGCAATCCACACGTACTTTCCCGTTTTCCCTACCGGGCAACACGGGCGACGCAAACATTCGTGTTAGATTCGGAGCCAACGTCACTAACGGGTCTTCTTCCTTGATGATGTCGGCCAACGGCAACCAACTCGCCGCAACCACATCCGACAAAATCTCCGGTGTAGCCTCTTCCGAGACGTTCATCGCCATGACCACATCCACAAAGAAGATTGAAAATCCGGGAGAAAGACTTAGCCTTGCCATACAGTATTCCCATTCGGGAGCTCTGTTTACAGCAGCACTCGACTATATTGAAATCGAATATCCCCGTGAACTGAAACTCTATAACGGGGAACTTTATTTTTATATTTCTCCTAACAGGAATTCCTCTGTCGCAGTCGAAGGATGCGGCTCTTCCACCGTAATCTGGGATGTGACCGACCCTCTTTCCCCACTGCGCGTAGATTTTACTCTTTCCGGATCTACGGCAAGTTTCAACGTAGCTGCCGGCTATCATGAATTCGTAGCCTTCAATCCGACGGAAATACGCCGCAACGTCACCTCCGCCGGAAAGGTAGCAAACCAGGATATACACGCCATGGAAGCCCCCGACATGCTGATTATCACGCCGGAACTCTTCCGCAATGCAGCACAAAGGGTGGCAGACCTCCACGCCACAACCGACGGTCTTAAAGCAATTATTCTCACTCCTGAACAGATTTACAACGAATTCTCATCCGGAGGTGCCGACGTAACGGCATTCCGGAAGTTGTTGAAAATGTGGTTTGACCGTGGCAACGGTATCAAAGGGGGATATCCTCGCTACTGTCTTCTTTTCAGCCGCCCCACTTACGACAACAAAATGGTGACGGCCACGGTGAAACGTGCCGGGTATCCACGCATACCGATATGGCAATCAGCCACAGGATTGTCTGCCTCCACGTCTTATTCCACCGACGACTATATCGGCATGCTTGCCGACAATAACAATACTTTCGACATCGCTTCCGCCCAGATTCACGTGGCCGTGGGACGTATGCCTGTAAAGAGCGTGGCGGAAGCCAACGCAGCTGTTGCCAAACTTGAAAACTACGTTAAAAAACCGAGGCTCGGCGCCTGGCGCAACAACGTGATGGTAATCGCCGACGACCAGGACAACGGACAGCATCTTGACCAAGCGGAAAAGGTAATCACCAATTTAAAGAAATCGGGCAACGGTGCCAATTTCATCTACGAAAAGCTTTATCTCGATTCATATACCCTCACCATGTCGAGCACGGGGGCATCATACCCTCTCGCCAAACAGCGTATGCTCGACAAAATTTCGGAAGGTGTGCTTTTCCTCAACTATATCGGACATGCCAACCCGAGGGAATGGGGTCACGAAAAGCTGCTTACGTGGACCGACATAACCTCGATGTCTAACCGCAACCTGCCGTTCCTCTATGCCGCCACTTGCGAATTTCTTGCTTGGGACGACGACGAGGTGAGCGGAGGGGAAGTGATGTGGCTCCATCCTGAAGCCGGAGTAATCGGCATGCTTTGTCCGAGCCGCAAGGTCTATATCTCTTTAAATGGCACGCTCAATGCCAACACCGCCCCCTTCGTATTTCTAAAAACAGCCGACGGCGAATCTGCCCGTGTGGGCGACTTCATGCTTGCCGGTAAAAATTCCCTTATCAGCGATTCAAACAAACTCCGCTATGCACTGATGGGCGACCCGGCAATGCGTCTCCCTTCCCCCTCACATAATATCGTGGTGGAATCGATAGGAGGCACAGAGATAGCCACTGCCGACCCTCTCCCGGTTCTGAAGGCGAGGCAAAAAGTGAAAGTCGCAGGCTACGTGGCTGATAATGGAGGCAACCTGATTTCTGATTTCAACGGGAAAGCCGACATTCTCCTCTATGATGCCGAAAAAGTTATTGAGACGTATGGCAACGGCAAGGATGGGGAAGTGAGGAATTACAACGACCGCAAGACTCGCCTTTTCATCGGCAAAGCCGACGTAAAGGAAGGGAGATGGGAAACGGAAATAATCATTCCCGCCGAGATTGAAAACAATTTCAGCCCCGCGATGCTGTCCGCCTACGCCTACGACGAGCAGGGGCGCGAAGCCAACGGCATGACCGACCGTTTCTACATCTATGGATATGATGAGAATGCCGGCGACGATTTCGAAGGTCCTGTCATCACCGCTTTCTACCTTAACGCCCCCTCCTTCACCGACGGTGCTTCAGTTTCCCCCTCCTCCACACTTTACGCCACACTCTCCGACCCCTCGGGCATCAATGTGTCGGAGGCCGGCATCGGTCACGACATGGTCATCACAATCGACGGCAAGCAACGCTTCGACGATGTCGCCCTCCACTATACTCCCGACATTTCGATTGAGAAAGGGAGCATAGCCTATCCGCTCGACGGACTGGAACCGGGCGACCATGAACTCACCCTTACCGTTTGGGACAACGCCAACAATTCATCGGTAGCCACACTTTCGTTCAATATAAGGGCTGACTGGAAACCCTCGATAGCGCAACTCTCCACCGACGTGAACCCGGCATCCTCTTCCGTAACATTCCAGCTTGCCACAGACGGAGTGTCGGGCAAGACGGAATGCCGCATGGAAGTATTCGACCTTTCCGGAAGATGCGTATGGAGCGACGATTCCTCGCAGATTTCCTCGCAATCCAATTCGGCGAGCATTCCCTGGGACCTCAAAGACAACGCCGGCCGGAGGGTGCCCCGCGGAATATATCTCTATCGCGCCACCGTCATAACCCCGCAAGGTGCGGAAATATCCAAGACCGGGAAACTTGCCGTCACCGCCCCTTGAACCTAAATATTGAAAATATGGTCAACAACCCCAATATAATACTTCCCGAACCCACGTTGCGTCGTCTTCCCTGGTATTTGGCTTATGTTGAAATTCTGAAAGCCCGAAACGTGGAATACGTCTCCTCAACTCAGATTTCAAGGGCGATGAACGTCGATGCCTCGCAAATTGCCAAATACCTGTCGTTCTTGGCTCTCAAAGGGAAAACCAGAATTGGATATGAAGTCAATGCCCTTGTGGAGACTCTTGCCGACTTCCTTGGATTCCGCACCTCGCATAAGGCATATGTTTTCGGTGCCGGAAGCCTCGGCGCCGCACTCATGCAAGACTCCGGGCTCTCAAACTACGGTCTGGAGATTGTGGCCGGATTTGACGTTGACCCCGTCAAGGTCGGCAAGACCGTGGGCGATGTCAGAATCCATCATATCGACGACATATCGGACGTGATGGAAGAAAACCCGGCTTCAATCGCGATTCTCACGGTGCCTGTGGAATGCGCCCAGGAAACGGCAGACATCGCCATAGGAGAAGGGATAAAGGCAATCTGGAATTTCACCCCCTACCGCGTGAAGGTGGCGGAAGGAATCGTGATGGCCAACACTTCCATATATGCACATCTCGCACTCATCTTCAACCGTCTTAACGCTGAACGCTTATAAATGCAGACAACATGCCTCCGGCATGCTTAAAGAATTTGATGTTAATTCCATAATCGAGAATATGAAAATAATAGTGGCTGACAATTTAGGATTCGAGGATTGCGACAATCCCCTTTCCTGGCATTTCCTCCCTGACTCGGCATTCGCCAACGCCGGGAAACCTTTTTTCATTCCTGATTTTGCCGACAGTTTCGAAGCGGCTCTCTCCCCTGCCGTCAGAATTTCCAGAATAGGGAAATCGATTGCTGAAAAATTTGCTTCAAGATACTACACCGAAATTGCCCCGGCAATTCGATTCCGGGCCCCGGGGCTTATGAACGAACTCCTCTCCAAGGGCCTGCCTGCCGACAAGGCCTACAGTTTCGACCGGGCGATGATAATCGGGGCGTTCATTACATTGGAAAAATTCAAAGCTGACGGAGGCTTCTCCTTTTCCAAGAACGGCATCGCGTCTCCACCTATGGACATCGAAGACTTTTTCAAGCGCACCGACAAGACATTGTCGCTTGCAAGCGCCCACAACACCATGAAGATGGGCGACCTTATCGTTCCCGACGCCATTGCTCCATGCCCTATTATAATTGGCGACCGGCTGCAAGTGGTTTCCGGAGGGATAACTGTGCTGGAAACGGCAATCAAATGACGGTGAGCCCCATTATATTCGGGCAATAATTCACCGTGTTTGAAGTTTATAAGATATGTAGTTTCTCTCTTCATTCAATCCCTCTGTATATGAAATTTTCCAAGATATTTTTTTCAGCACTACTGTTAGTTTTGCTCTCGCAGACCGCAGCTGCAAACGACATAAAAGACAACGATTTCAACCCGGTCAATACCGGAGTCACCACCCTGAGCATCACCCCCGACGCAAGGGGTTCGGGCATGGGCAACCTCGGAGCGGCGACCGATCCGGATATAAATTCCCAGTTCTGGAACCCTTCCAAATATGCATTCGCCTATAGCACCGGCGGCGTGGCCATTTCCTACACCCCTTGGCTCCGCAAGATTGTCAACGACATCTTCCTTGCCGATATCTCAGGCTTCTGGAAACTTGGTTCGGGCGACAACCAGGCTCTGTCTGCCTCCTTCCGCTATTTCTCTCTCGGAGAAGTGACGGTCGGCAACCAAGGCTCCGCCGTCGGTTCATCTCCGGTTCAGACCCTCAACCCTTACGAATTCGCTTTCGACATCGGCTATTCACGCAAACTTTCGGAGAAGTTCTCGATGGGCGTCGTGCTCCGCTATATCCTCTCCGACCTGTCATATACCGACGAGATGTCAGGCGAGAGCAACACAGCTGCCAACGCTTTCTCGGTTGACCTTTCCGGCTATTACGTCACATATCCCATGGTCGGCCGGAATGAATGCCAGTTCTCTTGGGGTTTCGACATATCCAACATCGGTACGAAGGTGAGCTACGACCATGGCACGAACTATGCTTTCCTCCCAACCAACCTTCGACTCGGAACCCAGTTTATGTTCCCCCTCGCCGACTATAACACCCTTGCCATAGGTCTCGACCTCAACAAACTGCTTGTGCCTACCATGCCTCGCCAGAAAGACTACGACATGGACACCATCGAAGGGCAGATTGAATATGAGGAAGCGAAAGATAAATGGGAAAATATGTCGCCCATCACCGGGATTTTCAAAAGCTTCTCCGATGCTCCGGGCGGTTTTTCGGAAGAACTCAAGGAAATCAACGTGTCGGTCGGTGCCGAATACGCCTACAACCAGCAATTCTTCGCGCGCATGGGCTATAACTACGAAAACGCCATGAAAGGCGGAAGAAGTTATTTCGCTTTCGGTGCGGGCTTCTCCCTCAACGTGGTGCGTCTCGATGCCTCTTACATGCTTGCCACGGCACAAAGTTCTCCGCTCGACCAAACCCTGAGGTTCACCCTCTCGTTCGATATGGACGGACTGCGCGACCTTCTTGGCAAACGCAGAAGATAATGCGCTGTAAACAATCTCGGCAGAAAAGTTTAAACGACTTCAATATGTTTAGAATAGGACAAGGATACGACGTTCACCGGCTCGTCGAGGGCCGTGACCTTTGGATTTGTGGCATAAAGCTTCCCCATACCCACGGACTTCTCGGCCACAGCGACGCCGACGTGGCCATCCACGCGCTTTGCGACGCTATTCTCGGTGCGCTCGCATTACGCGACATCGGCTACCATTTCCCTGACACCGACCCGAAATATAAGGGAGCCGACAGCAAACTGCTCCTTGCAGAAGTGTGCCGACTCGTTCGTGAAAAAGGATGGGAAATCGGCAACGTCGATATCACCATAATGGCGGAAGCTCCGAAATTCAAACCCCACATCGACGAAATGAGGGAAAAAATGGCGGAAGTGATGCAGGTTGACACGGATTGCGTATCGGTAAAGGCCACCACCACGGAAGGGCTCGGGTTCACGGGCCGCAGGGAAGGGATTGCCTCGACGGCCGTGGCACTGCTTTATAAAGACTGACGGAGGGGCGAAATTGGGTAGCAATCTCAACAGCAGACAGAGCCAGGCGGTGGAAGCCACCGAAGGGCGCGTAAGGGTCGTGGCCGGTGCAGGCTCGGGGAAAACCCGTGTGCTCGCCCACCGCTATGCCTATATCGTGAACGACATCGGCATCAGTCCGGGCAATATTCTTTGCCTTACCTTCACCAACAAAGCGGCGCAGGAAATGAAACGCCGCATCTCCACGATGGTTGACCGAGGCAGCGTCAACGACTTCATATGCACCATCCATAGTTTCTGCGCCAAGTTCCTGCGCAAGGAGATTTACAGGATAGGCTATCCGCGCAATTTTATCATCATCGATGAAGAAGACGCCAAGGGTCTTGCCCGCCAAGCCATGCAGGATTTCGGGATAGACCGCCGAAAAACCACGGCAGAGCGCTTCCTCAAACAAGTGGCGGCATACAAGGGCTACGATCCGGTGAAATACATCCAGAACCATCTGCTTCCTTGTGCGTCGGCAGAAACGCCCGACGCCACAGTGCGCTACCTACGGCTTCAGCTCAAACAGTATGCCCTCGACTACGACGACCTCCTTTATTTCACCCTTTATATTCTCAGCCATTTCGAAGACGCCCGCAAGGAATGGACTGAAAAACTCAACTATGTCATGGTTGACGAGGTGCAAGATTGCACGGGCGACGACTGGAAACTCCTGCATGCCATCACGGAGCATCACGGCAACCTGTTCGTGGTGGGCGATCCTGACCAGGCCATTTATGAGTGGAGGGGCGCCAATCCGAAGATATTCGTAGATTTCAAGGCTCAGACCGACATAATCCTCAATGAAAACTATCGCTCCACGCCCGACATCCTCGACGTTGCCAACCACATTATCGAGCACAACCGCAACCGGGTTAAGAAGGAACTTTTCACTCGGAAACTCAACGAAAGGCAGGTGGTCCACGTCCACTCCAAATCGGAAAAGGAGGAAGCGGAGTTCATAGCCTCACGCATCGAAGAGGGAGCCAAAGACGGAATGGGATATTCTTCCTTCGCCATACTCTACCGCAGTTCTTTCATTTCACGCAATCTTGAACAGGCGCTTCTGAAGCACAACATACCGTATTCGGTGTGGGGAGGTGTAAGATTTTTCGAACGTAAAGAGATTAAGGATGTGTTGAGTTATCTGAGACTTGTGGCTTCGGATGCCGACGACCTTTCATTCCGACGCATCATCAACCTCCCGGCGCGGAAATTCGGCGAAGCTTCCATGAAGACACTGACCGCCCTGTCGGAGGCGGAAGGCACTCCCCTTATGGTCACGCTCAGGAACCATATCGACGAAAAACCATTCAACAAACCCTCGCTCTATAAATTCATAGACCTCATAGACGCGGCACGCGACCGCATCGATATAATGACTGTGTCGGAGCTTACCGACTGGCTAATGAACCTGAGCGGACTGGCAGACGTATATCGCAACGATGAAGAAGAGGAACGCCTCGAAAACATCGCGGAACTCATGAATTCTATGAAAGAATTTGAAGCCGGACGCATAGACGAAGGTGACGCCGACCTCGTTTCCTATCTTCAGGAAATTTCGCTCTATACCAACGCCGACCGCACCCCGGACTCCGTGAAGGTCAGGATGATGACCATCCATCAATCCAAGGGTCTGGAGTTTCCGGAAGTGTTTGTTACGGGTCTTACGGAAGGTATTTTCCCCAACCACCGTTCCATCCGCGAACGCCGTCAAGACGGCGAGGAAGAGGAACGCCGACTGATGTATGTGGCAGTCACCCGTGCCGAAAAGATGCTGTGGCTATGCGAATCAGAAGGATACATGAACGAAACCGGGGCATTGAAATATCCCTCGCGGTTCCTTTCGGAAGTGCCTGAAGGTATGTTGAAAGTTGAGGGGCAACTCGACCCCGTTCTGAAAGCCGGCACGGAAGGGCTCGTAAAAATGCTCGACAGCGAACTCGGCCAGGATGCCGAAGCGCCTATCCCCGCCGGCACAAGGGTAAGCCACAAAGTCTTCGGAGAAGGCGTAGTGGAATCATACGACGCCACCGCCAAATCCTACAAAGTCCGTTTCGGCACCACCACCCGCAACCTTCTCCCCCGCGTCCTCACCCTCCTCTGACCCCATCCTCTTTCGTTTTGTCCCGCATCTTCAAATCTATCATTCCGCATTCAAATCAGAAGATACGCCTGCAAATTGCAAAAACAGAAGCATGCGAATTGCAAATTTGAATTGTGTAAGCGCCTTAGTGCGCCTCCCGATGCAAGCGCCTTGCCGCGTTATCCAAATTAGAAATCAAATCTTGATTGTGGTGCGCACGAAGTAAGCACATCCCATCTTGTTAAATCTTTTAACAAATTCCGGACCATCTTATATATAATTTTGGACCGCCTCAATTCAATATCTATATATCAACTATTTACCCATCCACATTGGTCCAAAATAATTAATTATTATCCAAGCAACAATATTTTTTAACACAATCTTATGTTAACATTTGGCACATTCATTTTAATTCGCTTAATTTACAAAAGATTTAAGGTGATTGCTTTCTTCCGATAGAACTGCATTTTACTATAACCAAAAATACTGACGCCATGGACTCCGAACAGCTTTCCAAATTCATTTCCGAGGGTTTCGATTCCGCCAAACATGGAAACGCTCCCTCCATCTACAATCAAATCGCTTCACACCTTGAAGCCGGCAACATCCCGCATAAAAGCCACTATGCCACCGGATGGATAATATATTATGCTCTCCACCAAACTATGGACAAAGAAATTGCCCGACGCAAAAAGATGCTCGCCAATTATCTGAAACTACGAGTTGCGGTGCCTCACAAACTCCATTCCATGATTCTTACCGAAGCAATACGCCTTTACAAGAACGCAAAAGACGCCTCCTTCAACTATAAATCCGACATTAAAGACGACGACAACGAAGCAAACGATAAAGGCAGGAAGCCGGAAAGCTTCTCCATCATGGCATTTTCAAAACTCTGGAACCTCGCCAATCTGCGGGAAGGAGACTGGCGGAGAAAGGAATTCAACGGCAAACGGTTGTCTTCTACAGTAGAGAAGCTTATCACCATTTACGTTGACGAGACCGAACAAACCGGAAAAATCCCTTCCGACGATTTATTAGCTGTCTTGGAAAAAGCGGAATCCGAATATCCCGATTCCGCCAATATTATGAGCCAACGTGCCGCCATCTTCTCTGTTTGTGGAGATAAAGAAAATGCAAAAAGACTCATGAGGAAGGCACTGCTGATGTCGCCGGGCAAATTCTACCTTTGGAGTAAACTTGCATCGCTATATGACCCGCAAGAATCCCCGCATCTCAAAGTAGCACTTCTCTACAAAGCCTTGAAAGCACCGGGGCCCGACCAATTCAAAGGACGCATACGCCTCTCCATAGCCGATGTGCTTGCCTCACGCGGTGCATTCCCGCAAGCACTTTGGGAACTCCAACGGGTGAAATCAACATACGAGACTAACGGATGGCACCTTCCGTCCCACCATGCCACAGTTTCCGGAAAGATTCCCGCTGGCACCGTAGCCTCAGACCCCACCTCGATATATAGAAAAGTGGAATATCTCGCCGATGACGAAATCTTCAGGCATCTCCCTCCAATAGCCGTAACGAAAACATTCCACAAGAATCCGGCCCCCGATAGCACTGGCCGCGGCTATGGCACGCAACCCACCGTATGGAGAGTAACCGACGACCACGGCCACAATTATTGGCTACAGCCCCAAAGATTAAATCTCTCTCCCGACCTTCCAGTCGGCACACCGCTCATCATCCGCGTCCATGACGGAAAACCTGTGAAAGCCGAAATACCTTCTAACTAATGCTTGAGTTTAAGAATTGGCCTGAAACGCAAAAATGCGTTTCAGGCCAATTCTTAAACTTCAGTAATCAAACATGCCAAAGACATGTGCAATATTATCGGATTTGCGTCATTCCACAACAATACCTTCAAGTCATTCGCCACGGTTTTCTTTGTTGAAGATGTGGCGGAGGCGTGAGAAAATCCTTTTGGAAGTCGATTCCGTCGGAACTACATTGGGTGCGTCTTTCAGGCTTTCTATGGCCGCTTTTTCCGTATCGGACAACGTCTCGGGTACATATACCATCACGTTTACGAGCAAATCGCCGCGCACATTGCTATTCATCTGTGGCAGACCTTTGCCACGGAGGCGAAGCACCTTTCCGGGCTGTGTGCCGGCTGCAATCTTCAGACGCGCACGCCCGTCAACGGTAGGCACCTCGGCACTTCCCCCGAGAGCAGCCGTCGGGAAATCAAGCATAAGGTTATAAATAAGGTCGTTGCCATCCCTTATGAGTTCCACATCCTTCTCCTCCTGAATAACAATGAGAAGATCGCCGTTTACGCCGCCATGACGCGGGGCATTGCCTTGACCGCGCATGGTGAGCACCATACCGTCTTCCACACCGGCCGGTATGTGGAAGCTGACTATTTCCTCCTTCTTTTCAACTCCGGAGCCGTTGCAATAACTGCATGCCTCGGATATGACCTTTCCTTCGCCGTTACATTCCGGACACACAGACTCGCTCTGCATGGCGCCGAACATGGTCTGCTGAACACGGTTGATGTAGCCGGTGCCGTGGCAACGCTGGCAAGTATGGAATGCCGTGCCATCTTTTGCCCCGGTGCCTTTGCAATGTTCGCAAGCCACAAGACGAGGAATCTTAAGTTTCTTATCGACACCGTTCATGATGTCTTTGAGTGTGACCTTCACTGTGATACGAAGGTCTGTACCTTTGTTGACATGCTGACGAGGCCGCCCCCCGCCGGCTGCTCCCTCGAAGCCGCCGAAGCCACCGCCGAAGCCGCCCATACGACCGCCGAAAATATCTCCGAAATGAGCAAAGATATCTTCCATCGACATGCCGCCGCTGCTGTAGAAGCCACCTCCGCCACCGGCGCCACCGAATCCCTGAGGACCCATTGAATGGCCGAACTGGTCGTATTTCGCACGTTTGTTGGCATCGCTAAGCACGTCATACGCCTCGGCTGCCTCTTTGAATTTTTCTTCGGCAGCCTTGTCGCCCGGATTTTTGTCGGGATGATATTTGATGGCCATCTTACGATAGGCCTTCTTTATCTCGTCCGCACTCGCCGTCTTCGAAACGCCAAGCACTTCGTAATAATCTCTTTTTTCAGCCATGGCTTAAATTATTTTCAATTGGAAATCCACTAACGGAGATTCATTGCCCCACCACCACTTTGGCATGGCGCAGAACCTTGTCGTTTATCATATATCCTTTCTCGACAGTATCGAGTATTTTCCCTTTCTTCGATTCATCGGGCACAGGCACAACGGAGATCGCTTCATGCCTGTCGGCATCAAACGTATCATCGGAAGGGTCAAACTCCTTAACGCCATTCTGAGAGAGATATTTTTTCAGCTTATTGTATATCAGAAGCATACCTTCTTTAATAGAAGCGCTGTCTTCACTGCTCTCGGCAGCCTTGATGCCTCGTTCGAAATCATCCATCACCGGAAGAAGCCCCTTAAGCACGTTCTCCCCGGCATTCTTGATAATCTCGCTCTTCTCTTTGAGCGTTCGTTTACGGAAATTGTCGAACTCAGCCATCAAGAAAAGATATTCCTTCTTCTCTTTAGCCAATTGGTCTTCAAGCTCCGACACCTTGTTTTCAAGAGTATCGGCTTCTACAACCTCCTCTTCCTGGGCCATAGTTTCCTTATCGGGAGTCACATCTTCAATCTGCGCCTCGCCGGAATTTTTCAGATTGTCACTCTCAGCAGATGCATTGGCCACATCCTGCTCCTTATATGAATTCTTTTTATTCTTTTCCATAACGGATAACTTTTATTTCTAAAGCCTCACAAACTTCCAGCCCCGTTTCAATGCTAAAGCCTATGCCGCTTCAAAGTTCCAACTTCAAATATCAAGCCAATAAATGTTAACAGACACAATTTTCCCTCCCAAAAAGGCAATCGATGCCGGAACACAGGCTATAATCTGAACAACCAAACACCGTTATCGGTTGAAACAAAACGTTGATATGCATCGCGCGCCGCCTTTTCTTCTGCATAAAGGCCGTATAACGACGAACCACTCCCCGACATGGAAGCATACACAGCCCCGCCGGCATATATCTCATCTTTCAACACACCAAGCTCCGGATGCTGAGGAAATATGGATGCCTCGAAATCATTAACCACCTTCCCTCGCCACTCTTCGAGAGGGAGATAAGAAAGGAAACGGAGGTCAAAATCAGGACGTTTCGGCACCACCCCGGCAAAAGCTTCTTTAGTGGAAACATGCACCGGCGGTTTCACTATCAGAAGCCAGAGCCCCTTCAAATCGATATCCACCGGATTCAACACCTCTCCCACACCTTCGGCAAAAGAGGGGGTATTATAGATAAAAAACGGGCAATCGGCACCGAGATGAAGTGCCATACGGGCCAATTGTTCCTTGGAGAAGGGATTGCCCATCGTTTCATTGAGGGCGAGAAGAGTGAACGATGCATCCGCACTGCCGCCGCCGAGTCCGGCGCCGTCGGGAAGGTGCTTGTCAAGAATCACATTAAACAAGCCAATCTTATCGTCTATGCCGTGGGTATCGAAATACGTCTTCAAAAACAGAGTGGTGGCTTTAACCACAAGATTTTTCTCCGGGTCACAGTCCATCTTACGTCCCATAAGCTGGAAACGGCACCCCGTAGCGTTCCCTTTTTCAAGATTCACCTCCAGGATATCGTCAAACGGCTCAGGCTGTTGCGGCATGCCGCTCTCTATACCGACAGGGTAAAAAACGGTTTCAAGGTCGTGATAACCGTCTTCCCTTTTCCTCACTATGTTTAGCCCAAGATTAATCTTGGCGTTTACAAACTTTATCATAACGTCTTATTACTTTCTTCTATTTGAACTTTCATTCGTCGGGAAAGGCTCCTTTTCCACAGCATCGACAGCACGAGCCCCCTGAGTAAAAGATATGATATGAACGCAAACCACAGGATTTTATTGGAAGAGACACACAAATCCAGGCCGCTCGGCCCGATTCTTACAAACGCCGCTACAATAAAAAACACGGTGGCAAGGAACGTGGCAAGAAGCATTCTGCCGGTGTCGGTTATTCCCACATAAAACCCGTCGTATATAAACGCCCACACCGACACAACCGGTATGAGCCAAATCCATATCCTCATGGAGCGGACCCCGTTTCTCACATTTTCTTCATCAGTAAGCACCGAAGCGAGCCATCCCGAGCCTGAAATATAAAACAATGTAAACACGAGAGCGACTCCAAACGACCATAGCAAAAGGCGTCTCACGCATTTCTTCAGCATAAGCCCGTCGTACGCTCCAAACCATCTCCCCACCATTGCCTCTCCGCTGAATGCGAAGCCATCCATAAAGAAAGAGAACAAGGTGAAAAACTGCATCATCACGGCATTCACCGCCAAAGTCAACGCCCCCAACCTCGCACCGGCGGCCGTTACGGCAAGGCTTACAACTATTATACAGAAAGACCGCAAAAATAGATTTGAATTAACCTTGAAGAAGCGCAGTAACAAGCCGGCATTCCTGATGTCAGCAATAGAGATGCAAACGCCGCAGTCTTTCCGGAACCGCCATGCAGCCACCAAAGCTATCACAACACCAATCCAATTGGCAATAAACGTGCCCCAGGCCACTCCGACAAAGCCCAGGCCTGCATAAAACACAAGAAGAAAACTGGCGGCTATATTTATGACGTTGACACTTATGGCAATGACCATGGGCCAAAATGTGGATTGCATCCCCACAAACCATCCGCTAACCGCCATAATGCACAACATGGCGGGCGCCTCCCCCATGCATATCAAGAAATATTTACGTGCAAGACCCTCAACTTCCGGCTCCGGATTAATCACAGCAAACAACAGCCAAAGAATCGGCTCCCTGAAGGCATAAAGAAACACTCCAAGCGCGACGGCAAGAAACACGGCACACGAATATATCTCCCTCAATTCAACGGAGTCCCCTTTCCCGAACGCCTTGGCGGTAAGTCCGGTAGTGCCCATCCTCAGGAACCCGAACAGCCAGAACACCACATTGAGCATCATTGAACCCACCGCAATGGCGGCGAGGCTTGTCTCCGACCCGAGATGTCCGGCTATTCCGGTGTCGCAAAGGCCGAGCAGCGGCACCGTGATATTGCTCACGATTGCCGGCACGCTCAGCCTCAATATCTCTTTGTCTATATTCAAATCAATAACCGAATTCCTGACCCTTACGTATGGCGGGTATGCCGTTTTTCATCCACTCAGGCATAGGCTCCCCCTTGAGATAATGGTCGAAAAACTGTTGCAGACGTCTGGTGATGTCCTTCCTGTTGCGACGCTCCTTAAGATTGTGGGCCTCACCGTTATACTGAAGCATCCACACCGGCTTGCCGAGACGGCGCAACGCCATAAACATCTCGATGCCCTGATACCAAGGCACTGCACCGTCGTCGTCGTTGTGCATTATAAGAAGCGGCGTATTCACCCTGTCGGCATGAAACACCGGAGAGTTGGCTATGTAAAGTTCCGGTGCTTCCCAAAGGTTGCGACCTATGCGGCTCTGTCCGACCTCATATTGTGCCTGGCGGGAATCGCCCGAACCCCATCTTATCCCTCCGAAAGCGGAAGTCATGTTGGCGACAGGGGCACCCGACCCGGCGCATGCAAACATATCTGTGCGCGTAACGAGATAAGCGGTCTGGTAGCCACCCCAGCTCTGGCCGTCGATGCCGACTCGCTTTTTATCAATGTTGGGATATTTCTTGCAGACTTCTTCCACTCCCGAACAGACGTAGTTGTAAGCGTTCTCGCCGGGTATGCCCGCCGTGTAATGAATGTCGGGAACAAACACCACGTAGCCACGGCTCACATAGAACGGAAAATTAATCCAGCTCCATGACGGCTCCATGTCATAATGGCGGAAAAGGTCTTCGCTATACGTCTCATAAAAATAGACAAGCATAGGATATTCCTTGTTTTCATCGAAATCTTCAGGAAGATAAAGCACTCCGTCGGAGGGTTTGCCGTCGTAGGCATACCATTTGAAAAGTTGCGCCGTACCCCAATTATAGTCAGACATCTGCGGATTGGAATTCGACACTTTTACTGTTTTCGAAGCCACAAGACCACGCGATACATAAATATTCGGGGAAGTGCTGAAATTGCCTTGGTCCCAGCTATAGACATCTGCATTCAAAGCCTTGCAGACCTGACTTATCTGATATTCGCCAAGAAAATCGATACGAGGCGACGCAGGTTTCAAACTGAAATACGAACTTGCAAGACCGTTCTGCTTGGTGCCGTAATCGAACAACGAATAAAGCACCCTGTCTTTCTGTCTGAACGAACGGAAATCGGGGTCGGTCTTAACAAACCTTATCTTGAGATTTTTCTTCCGTCCCTCCCCGGCAGTAAGATTCTCGGGAGCGGCAGAGGCCATGGGGTCAAGGCTCCACACGTCATATTTGTCATAGACAAGCATACGGTTGTCATTTTCCGTCCATCCCATCACCCCGTATGGTTCCTTTTCACGAATTGGGACATCCTGAGCCTCGTCCCATAAGGGATATTCTATTGAATTACCCAACACCCGGAGTTCGCCAGAAGCGATATCAAAAACGTGATAGCACCGGTCTTCAAACCAATAAACGAACTTGTCGGCCGGGGAAAGGCCATACATTTCATTGGGCACGACACCAACTTCTCGTTCTTCGCCGTTCACCACATTTTTCACATAGAGACGGATTGGGAATTGATAGTCCCATTGCACGGCTATGCCGTTCTTCGAAAAATCTGCCACAAGAGCCCAATCGCCGTCCCAACGGTCGGGAGCAGAGACACTCGACAACGGATTTGAAGTCACAAGGGTCTGGCGTCCTGACGCAAGGTCAACCACAACAGGGAAGGTCTTTTTGCGAAGACGGTCAACCATATTGTTTTCCTGCGGCGGGGTATAGGGAGCATCCCACCTCCAGATATCGAGCGAAGGATTTTCGAAACTGACAAGAGTAGTGTCGTCGGGAGCTACATAGGGAGCAACACCTACGACTATACGTTTGCCGTTATGAGAAAATTCAGGCACGGAATATTGGTTGATGAAAAGATTGTCTGCCACATTAACCTTTATCTCCCTGGGGTCATGATTGTCTTTGGTAAGATCGGAAATAAAGAGGGACGCCTTGCGTGTGCCTGTTTCTACAGAATCGTTAGAAGCCACGTATGCCAAGCGGCTACCGTCTTCGTTAAACACAGGCTTTCCGAAAAATGCTTTGTCGCGGTCAAGCAGGAAGAATGTGTTGTCCCTGACATCGATTACCGCCGTCCCGTTGGTGGCGAGCGTATCCTTGCCCACTTTGGTAAGGTTCATAGCGAGATGCACGCCGTTTTTAGAAAAAACATAATCGCTGACCCAGTTTACGGTTTTGGTTTCTCCCGACGAAAGATTTTTAAGCACCATCGGCCGCCCCGCCTTCTTATCCTTCAGCGACTTCGGCTTGATAAGAGTCGTGTCGCAAGAAAGCCACGCCACGCTTGCGCCTCCCTTTTCGGGAATACGGTAGGATATGACGTTGCCAATCTTTTCCACCTTACCGCTGGCAAGATGGATTATGGCAAGCGAATCCTGCGGAAGATCGAAATCTTTCTTCTTAAGAATTTTCGCCTTCCTTGTCTCGCCGAAATAGGGACGCACGAGAGCCACCGCCCACTTACCGTCGGCGGTAAACGAGGGTTTATAACCTCTTTTTATCTCTATCTGGTTACCTTTTGCCGTGTTATGGAAATAGAGCACCCCGTCGCCTTCCTGCGGGTTAACGGCGTAAGCCGCCCATGCGCCATCTTCGGAAACGGAATAGTTAGTGACCTTTTCCCATCTGTCGAAATCCACGTGGTCGAGCACTTTCTTTGCGCCGAGACTGCCGAACGTAATGGCCACAGCCACTATAATAAAAAATATCTTTCTCATGGTCAGGATAGTAAAACGGACAACGATTAAACTGATCAGTCGATTTTATGAAGGTCATGCCCCATGCGCTCTTTTTTAGTGTGCATGTAAAACCGGTTATACTGGTTGGGTTCGACCTCAAGTGGAACGTTTTCCGTAACCTCTATGCCGTAACCTTCAAGACCGATGCGCTTCACCGGATTGTTGGTCATAAGGCGCATTTTCTTGATTCCGAGGGCGTGAAGGATGTTTGCCCCGACTCCATAATCGCGTTCGTCGGCCTTATGCCCGAGATGAAGGTTGGCATCTACCGTATCCAGACCGTTTTCCTGAAGTTTATAAGCCTTTATCTTTTCCATAAGCCCGATGCCTCTCCCCTCCTGGTTGAGATAGACCACGGCGCCCCTTCCCTCCTTTTCAATCATCTTCATCGCAAGATGCAACTGCTCGCCACACTCGCAACGCATGGAGCCGAAAATATCTCCTGTAGCACATGATGAATGAACCCTTACAAGCACAGGATTGCCGTCAGCAACGTCACCCTTTATCAAAGCGATATGTTCGAGGTCGTTGTCTTTCTGCTTGAATGGAATGAGGTGGAAATGACCGTAGGAGGTAGGCATATCGACCTCTTCCCCTTTCTCCACCATCGACTCGTTGAGCATCCGGTAGGCAATCAGGTCGCGTATGCTCACAAGTTTAAGGCCCCACTTATCGGCAAGTTTGCGTAGTTCAGGAAGTCGGGCCATGGTGCCGTCGTCGCTCATAATCTCCATAAGTGCGGCGGCAGGCTGGAGGCCGGCAAGGCGTGCGAAGTCCACGGCTGCCTCCGTGTGGCCGCAACGCTGAATCACACCCCTGTCCTGGGCATAAAGAGGATTGATATGTCCGGGACGTCCAAAGGTGGCAGGCGTAGATGCCGGGTCGGCGAGCGCTCGGATAGTGGCCGCGCGGTCTTCGGCGGAAACTCCAGTGGAACAACCCTCGAGTTTGTCAACAGTCACGGTGAAGGGAGTGCCGAGTACCGACGTGTTGTCTTCCACCTGATGCGGAAGGTCGAGTTCTCTGCAGCGTTCGTTTGTAATCGGGACACAAAGCACCCCTCTGGCGTTTTTCAGCATGAAATTGACATCCTCCGGAGTGATTTTTTCAGCTGCGATGATAAGGTCGCCTTCGTTTTCGCGGTCTTCATCGTCAACCACTATAATGAACTTGCCCTGACGGAAATCGTCGATGGCAGACTCTATTGTGTCAAGTTTTATATTATTGTCCATAATCATGGGTAATTTATAATCGTTATTATTCGAGATTTGCACGCTTTAGAACCAAGTTCCAGAAAAGACTGAATCTATTTCACAATGAATATCGAAAAATTCACGCTTCCGTAAACGCGATGCTGCGAAAAACCCGGCAACGTCGAGAAATCACGGTTTTTCGAATGCTCTATCACCACCACTGTGCCGCTCTTCACCATCGGGGACTCAAGAATAAGCCCCGGAACCTCCTCAAACCGAGGATGGTCGTAGGGAGGGTCGGCAAAAATAAAATCGAATTGCCGGCTGCACGTAGCGATGAACTTGAAAACGTCTCCTTTTATAACCCTCAGCGATTCATCGCCAAGCTTCTCCTTCACACTTCTTATGAACTGTGCCTGCACGGCGGCCTGCTCCACAGCAGTAACCTCCGAACACCCACGCGACAAAAATTCGAAACTTATAGCCCCGGTGCCTGCAAAAAGGTCGAGAGCGGTTTTTCCTTCGAAATCGTCAAGATTTTCCAGCACGTTAAAAAGATTCTCCCTTGCGAAATCTGTGGTTGGGCGCGCCGTGATATTCTTCGGAACATCAAACCTACGCCGCCCGTATTTGCCTCGTATTATTCTCATAGTAAAAAAGATTTAAACATTAACGCCCCCTGCAAACTTACCGAAAAAAGCCATCATTTCCGACGGGACTTCGACCCCGTCGGCATCGACATAGACGTTCACATCCTTAGGGTCAACGCCATATACGTTCATTAGGTTGAAAGCAAAATACGCTATATCGTCTCCGGTTTTCCAGGAACGCGTCGATGCCGATAAAAGATTGCCTCCGTCTGCCATTACGAAATCAGCCTCTCCGTCTCTCAAAGAGAGAGATAGTTTCTTCCCCTCGCCTTTACCCCGGCATTCCGTCACTTTCCGCATAAGGTTGCATCCTATTCTTGCACCGGGAAAAGTGCGGCTGAGAAATCCTTTAAGCCCCGGTGCAAGCATAAAGGCGGCGGTAACCTCCTTATCTCCTTCACACATCACGTCTGCTCCGTCGCCGCCATACACCGAAGTATAATACGTTTCTTCGGCGCCTTCCGTGTCGAGAAGGAGTTCCGTAGGCATAAAAAGCGTTTTTCGGTCATACACCACTATGCGTGCCGAAAAATCGTCAAGCACACGCGGATGGTCATACACGGCATTCTCGATATGTTGCAACAAACTGCCGGAACCTTCTTCCCAGGTTGTGGAAAAAAGTTCCTGCAAATCTACGTCGCGATGAATAGTGTTTTCAAGATGTGCGGAGATTCCTCCGTTACCGATTTTGACGATAAGGCGCCACTGACCGGTATCGGCATAGTCCGCTGCCGTTAATGTTGTCATAAATTTATCCGTAAATTTCCTACAAATTTACGAAATTTACTCCATAAATGCAATTGTGGGGTGTAATCGCCAGAATAAATAAAACTGTCAACACGTCATTTCGCCGCATAGGCTGAATTCCATGTAGCTTTTGACTTCTTCAGGAGTCATGCCTCTCCCGAGCAAATACATGAGTTTCGTGATTGCAGCTTCCGACGTAAGGTCATGCCCCGAAACCACCCCGGCGTTGGCGAGTTCAAGACCGGTGACGTAACGGAAAGGATGAACGCTCCCGTTGTTGCACTGCGTAATATTGACCACCACGACCCCCTTGGCTACAGTCTCCTTAATCGCGTCGATAAACCACTGGTCGTTAGGTCCGTTGCCCGCCCCGAACGTTTTCAACACAACTCCTTTTATGCCTGGTGTGGAAAGAAGATGGCGCACCACGCATTCCTTTATTCCCGGGAAAAGATCGATATAGAGCACATTGCAGTCCATCTTATAATGCACTTTTAACGGTGCGACGGAATTCTTCGGGCGCCACAAAGCATCGCGGTTGAAGGTTATGCCCAATCCGATTTTGGCAAGTTCCGGATAGTTGTTGCTCTTGAACGCGTTGAAATTATCGGCGCTTCGCTTTGTGCTGCGGTTGCCCCGCCAAAGATAGTTTTCAAAAAGGATGGCCACCTCCCTGATTGTATGTCCTCCGTCACGATCCCTCGCGGCTGCAATCTGCAACGCCGTAATCAGATTCTCCTCACCGTCCGTTCTCACTTCGCCGATAGGGAGCTGCGAGCCGGTTATTATTACCGGCTTATTGAGATTTTCAAGCATAAAGCTCAAGGCCGACGACGTATAAGCCATCGTGTCTGTGCCGTGTAGCACGACAAAGCCGTCGTAAGCGTCATAATTTTGCTCAATCACCTTTGCAATCTCGCCCCAATGCTCCGGTGTCATCGCCGAGGAATCGATGGGATGCTCGAACTGGAAACTCGAAATCTCGAAATCAAGCATCTTCAATTTGGGCACATTGTCGAGAAGATGGTCGAAATCCACAGGTTCGAGGGCATGGCTCTGCGGATTCTCTATCATTCCGATGGTGCCACCGGTATATATCATTAAAATCTTGGGACGGGCAAAAGTCTTCATATAGGATTGGCGAATCTTTCTTTTTACATGCGACGATGCATACAAAACAGGATTACACTTTGCAAATTTAGCAAATTGTTATAAAACACACAAGAGGTTCAGGCCCAAACCGACCAAGCCTCTTGCATTTTTATATCAACCAACCATAAAATCTACAATAAAGCCCCTATACATGTCCCAATTAAACGATTCCGGATAATAATCATTCCTGAGGTCGAAGCCAACGGTAGCCATAAAAATGCTGACCTTCGAGCTTAAACAACCTCGCCATGGGATAAGGGTCTTCCACCACTTTGCCGTTTTCGTGTGAGATATGGATAAGATAGGGCTGACCGTCTTTCATCTCCACAATTCCTATGTCATAGATATCAAAATCTATTTCGGGCGACAACATCATTATGATATCACCGTCTTTCATAAGCTCGTGGAGAGGCTTGTTGCCGGCACTTTGTTTTTTCATGTGGGGTATGCGGTGGCTGCGGTAGCCCATCTCCATCATCCTCACCTTGTCGTAGGTGGCATCGTTTTTCAAAGCAGGGTATTGGTCGCGATGCCGGGTGATATAGTCAAGGGTTTTGGTCTTGAAACCACCACCGCCCAGATACTCGGTCATTTCCTTCAGATTGCCGCGATACACATTATCCACAATCCAGTCGGCGCCGTAGATAAACTGGCTGTCAAATCCCGTGTCTTCCCCTTTTCTACGGCAAAACGCTTCATACTGACGCTCGAACTCCCTGACCATCGGCAGTTTTTGGCGACTTGCTTCGGCGAGGGCAAGAACCGTATTTACAAACCCGAGTCTGTCAAACCCATGCATGTTTATGACGATTGTGCCTACGGAATCATTGTCGAGCGGGGGCGCCCAAGGGGTATCCACCAGTTCCTTTGCCACAAAAACGCAACGCTCTCCAAGCGTGCCTCCTTTTTCAGCCGCCTTCTGCAAAATGCGACTTATAGCCACGGTGTCTTCCTGGCAATGGAGACGCGGCTCATAGGCCCTCGCCGGCAACGACGTGAAAACAATAGCCGACAATAAAGCCACTGCCGAAATCAGGCTGCCTATATGTTTTTTTAGCATGTCCATCTGTTGTATTTTTTGCAAAATTAATAATTAATTCCCAAACCCACACCCGATGCAACGTTAAAAACCCGACGATGGCGTAGTTTAAAGCGAAAGATAGAACGTATTTGCAGCGTTTTTTATTAATTTTGCATCATGGTTATAGAAATAGATTCACTGTCGCATCCGGGAGTGGAGGTGTTTTCTTCGCTCACGGAGGCTCAGCTCCGCAACCGGCTTGAGCCGGACAAAGGAATTTTCATAGCGGAGAGCCCGAAAGTAATCACGGTGGCACTCGACGCCGGTTACGAACCCTTGGCATTGCTTTGTGAAAGCAGGCATCTCAACGGCGATGCGGCCGACATCGTGGAGCGTTGCGGCGACATACCGGTGTTCACCGGTGGTCGTGAGCTTTTGGCTTCACTCACCGGCTATACGCTTACAAGGGGCGTATTGTGCGCCATGCGCCGACGCAAGTTATCGGCGCCGAAGGATGTGTGTGACAATGCAAGACGCGTGGCGGTTATTGACGGAGTGACCGACACCACCAACATCGGAGCCATATTCCGATCGGCCGCCGCAATCGGCGTCGATGCGGTGTTGCTCACACCAACCTCATGCGACCCGCTCAACCGACGTGCCGTGAGGGTATCGATGGGAAGTGTGTTTCTTGTGCCATGGACATGGCTCGAAACACCAGTTTCATCGTTGAAAGAATTAGGTTTCACGACCGTGGCCCTCGCGCTTACAGATAAGTCGGTAAGCATCGACGACCCCACACTTGCGGCATTGCCGAAAATAGCCATGATTCTCGGCACGGAAGGCGACGGACTTGCCGCCGACGTTATCGCCGACGCAGATTACACTGCAAAAATCCCTATGGCGCATAATGTGGATTCCCTTAATGTGGCCGCGGCTTCAGCCGTAGCATTCTGGCAGTTGCGCCCCCAATCAAAAAAATAATAACCGGATATGTTGAAAAAGAAACGCGAGAGGATTGTTTTGGCAGGCGGAGGAGGCCATGCATTGTCATTGCTTGAGGCGGCTTCTGACCCGGATTCCATAGTAGGCTACACTGCTCCAGGTGCCGCCACAGGAATGCCGCTGGAATGGCTCGGCGACGATTCGGTCGCCCCCATTCTGAAAAAGGACCACAAATTCCACATCGCATTCGTTTATGCAGGGCTTCCGTTGATGCACAAACGCCGCAGCCTCATCGAGCTGTATGAGGGATGCGGGGCCGACTTCGCTTCTATAATAGCAGCATCCGCCATCGTCACCCGCAATGCATCGTTGGCAGAAGGGGTGGCGGTCATGAACGGAGCAATTATTAACAGAGCTTCAATCGGCCGACATGCCGTAATCAACACCGGGGCCATAGTGGAGCACGACTGTGAAATAGGGTCTAACACTTTCATTGGTCCCGGAGTGGTGATGGGCGGCGGTGTTAAAATCGGCCGAGACTGCTTCATAGGACTCGGTTCTAAAATAAAAAACGGCGTGACGATAGCATCCGGCGTAACCGTCGGCATGGGGGCGGTGGTAACCGTTGACCTCACCGAACCAGGCATCTATCACGGCAACCCTCTTAAATTCCATTCCCTGAAAAAATGAACCCATCCCATACTTATCCTATAATAATCGCAGAAGCCGGGGTGAATCACAACGGCTCGCTGGAATTGGCTCTCGAAATGGTTGATGCGGCGGCGCAGGCAGGCGCCGACTACATTAAATTCCAAACTTTCAAGGCAGAAAACCTTGTCACCTCCGCCGGAACTACTGCCGCCTACCAAAAAAACAATTGCAACGCCGATTCGCAACTTGAGATGCTTCGTTCGCTCGAACTTACGTTTGACGATTTCATACGTATCAAATCTTATTGCGAAGAGAAAGGGATAGGATTCGTTTCGACCCCCTTCGACCTGGAGAGCATCGATTTCCTCGCTTCTTTAGGGATGGACTTCATGAAAATCCCTTCGGGAGAGATAACCAATCTCCCCTATCTGCGCCGGATTGCCGCCACGCGAATGCCTGTCGTGATGTCGTCGGGCATGTCAACAATCGGTGATATAGAAGCCGCGCTCGAAGTGTTCTACTCCCAAGGTTACGGGCAATCTGACATCACGTTGCTCCATTGCAACACTGAATACCCCACTCCGTTCCGCGATGTCAACCTCATTGCTATGGTTTCTCTCCGCAATACTTTCGGCATACGCACCGGATATTCCGACCACACGCCCGGCATAGAAGTGCCGGTAGCGGCCACGGCACTTGGGGCTGCAGTGATAGAAAAACATTTCACGCTCAACAGGTCGCTGCCGGGCCCCGACCATGTGGCATCTCTCGAACCGGAAGAATTGTCGCGGATGGTCAAAGAGATTCGTAACGTTGCTGTGTCGTTGGGTTCCCCGTTGAAACAAATCAGCGATTCGGAACGCAAAAACATGGCTGTGGCACGTAAAAGCATCGTGGCGGCCACCGATATAAAGGAAGGAGATATTTTCACCGAAGAAAACTTAACCGTAAAAAGACCCGGCGATGGAATTTCTCCAATGCTTTGGGACAAAATAATCGGAAGGAAAGCCGTCAGGAATTTCAGCAAGGATTCCCCAATAATCATCTAACGCCATAAACCATGCGGAAAATATGTTTCGTCACAGGCACGAGGGCCGACTACGGCATAATGTCATCGCTCATGAAGGAAGTGAAAGAATCGCCTGATGCCAACCTCCAGATTGTCGCTACCAACATGCACCTTTCGCCAGCCTACGGCATGACGGTGAATGAAATCATAGCCGACGGTTTCAAAATCGATGCCCGGGTGGAATCATTGCTTTCCTCCGACACCCCGGCCGCCACCGTGAAATCCATGGGGCTTACCCAAATCGGAATCGCAGATGCTTTCGACCGTCTGCGTCCTGACCTTGTGGTGATTCTCGGCGACCGCTACGAAATGCTTGCTGCAGCCTCGGCGGCGCTCATTTTCCGAATTCCGGTGGCACACCTCTATGGCGGAGAAACCACGGAAGGCGCGTATGACGACAACATACGCCATGCCATCACCAAACTATCTTACCTGCATTTCACTTCTACCGAACTTTATTCCAAAAGAATCATACAGATGGGGGAAGACCCCGCCAAAGTCTTTTGGGTTGGTTCTTTAGGGGCCGAAAACATACATAAGGAAAACTTCATGGCGCTCGACGAACTTGAGCGCTCAATCAGCTTCAAACTTGGTGGCCGGTTTATGGTGGCCACATTTCATCCGGTCACTACCCAACCGGGTGAGGAAGCCCGACAGACATCGGCACTCCTCGAAGCTCTCGAGTCCGCAATATCGGAGGAATGGAAAATACTCTTCACCATGCCGAACTCCGACACTGGAGGCTCTATCGTGGCAAATATCATCAAAAAATGGGCGGACAAACATCCTGACAGCGTGAAAGCGGTGACGTCGCTCGGGCGAAGACGATATTATTCGGCGTTGCATCATGCCTCCGCCGTTGTAGGCAACTCCTCAAGCGGACTTATCGAAGCTCCGTCGTTCGGCATACCGACTTTGAACATCGGCGACCGTCAGAAAGGACGCGCACAAGGGGAATCGGTGGTCAATGTGGCTGCTGAAAAAGACGAAATCCGGAAAGGACTGAAAAAGATTCTGTCTGACGAATTTCTTAAAGATGCCAGCACCGCGACAAATCCATACGAAAAAGAGGGCACCCTTCAAGCCATCCTCCATCCCCTTCTATATGCTTCGCTCGATAGCCCCAAACATTTCCACGACCTCGGTTAGTCATTAGTGAATATTAGCAAGTTAATCTGAAGCGGGTTAGTCGGTAGTGGGTTAGTCGGTAGAAATCATTTAAGACGCGGCTTATTGACGTTGTGTGTGGCAATCTTTGATTGTCACATGCAAACCGTTACGCATGGAAATTTGTTATATCCGATATAAATCTGAAATTTAAGGTTCAATCCCTAAACTTTAAACCTTAAACCTTCGACTTTAAATCCAAAACCAACACCTATAGACTATGAATACACTGAAAGCAACAGCTTTGGCATGCACCCTCGGCATTGCAGCCATCTCCACTCCTTTCTCTGATGCCTGCTCGAGAATTCTATATAAAGGACTCGATTCCACTTTTATCGTGGGACGGTCGCTCGACTGGAAAAGTCCGATTCCTACAAACCTGTACGTCTATCCTGCGGGTATGACTAAAAAGAGTTCCGACAAAGAAGGGGCGTTCTCATGGACATCCAAATATGGAGCCGTTTATGCCGTGGGATATGACGGAGGCATAACGGAAGGTATGAATGAAAAAGGTCTCGTAATCAACGGACTTTTCTGCAAAGGCACAATCTACAACAACCCGGAGACCAACGGGCGTCCTCCGTTGTCGCTTTCCGTGTTTATCGGATGGCTACTCGACATGAATTCAACTACCGATGAAGTGGTGGCCGTTCTTAAAAAACATGATTTCTCAATCGGAGGGGCCACATTCGACGGGGGGACGACTTCCACATTGCATTGGGGAATAACCGATGCTTCCGGGAAAAGTGCCATTCTTGAATTCGACAATGGCACACTCAACATATATGATCCCGGTGATTATCTGGCAATGACCAACGATCCACAATGGCCCAAAATGACAGCCATCCTCGACTATTGGAACAACATCGGAGGCTCCCACATGCTTCCGGGCACAGTGAGCAGTCCCGACCGATGTGTGCGTGCAAACTATTTCGCACACCATGTCGAAGCGGTGGCGGATTCCGACCTTGCGGTGAGCATCGCGCGCAGCATACTCGTGAACGTGTGTGTGCCATATACATACCTCATACAAGGCGAACCCAACATATCCTCTACCCAATGGCGCTCCTATGCCGATCTCAAGAACTGTCGCTATTATTTCGATATTGTGACCAATCCGGGTTATTATTATATCGACCTTACCAAATGTAATCTTAAAAAAGGAAGCCCTGTGATGAAACTCGACACTACAAAGGAGACGCACCTCATAGGCGAGGCAAACCACGCACTGAAAGCTTCAGAGCCCTTTACTCCTATGTATTAATCAGTATTGATTCATACTATAATCCCACCCAAAGTTCATCTACATTGGCATGACGGTGTGACATGGTCAACAGCCACACCGTCATGCCAATGTATTTTCAGAATATAGAGTTGCCGATATCTGTTGTAAACCGCTCAAGAGTTTCCACTGCAAGCACTGAATTTCCATGACGGTTAAGACCGGGACTCCAAACCGCTATGGAAAGACTTCCCGGAATGTATGCCACGATTCCACCCCCTACCCCACTCTTGCCGGGCAACCCCGTGCGGAACGCGAAATCACCCGACTCGTCATAAAATCCGCACGTAAGCATCACCGCACCCAGACGCTTCGCCTGACTCACAGAGAGCACCCTATCTCCATTGAGAGGGTTGGTTCCCCTGTTGGCAAGAAACAAGAACGATTTCGCAAGGTCCTGACAGGTCATGGCAATGGCACACTGGCTGCAATACACATCGATAAGGGTGTCGATATCGTTCTTTATGTTGCCGAAACTTTTCATGAAATGCGCGAGCGCCATATTGCGGTCGGCATGTTCACGCTCCGAGCGCGCCACATGCTGATCGAAATAGATGTCGTCGTTCCCACATAGAGAGCGGATAAAATCGAGGAGGGCTTCTTTCGGACGGTCATACAGACTTATAAGACGGTCTGTGACAACAAGAGCGCCGGCATTAATGAACGGATTCCGCGGTATTCCCTGTTCATATTCAAGCTGCACAAGCGAATTGAAAGGATTGCCTGACGGTTCCCTGCCGACGGAGTCCCATATTTCATCGCCCAAAATACGAAGCACCATTGCAAATGAAAACACCTTGGAAATGCTCTGTATTGAAAAGGCTTTTCCGTAATCTCCGGCATTACACGACCTCCCGTCAAGCGTTGACAGAGATATGCCATACTGCATCGGGTCTGCCGCCGCCAACGCCGGTATATAGTCGGCTACTTTCCCCACGCCCCGCCTCGGAAGCAGCTCACTGTATATTTTATCTATAACTTTTTGATAATCCATGTAATAAAATTTAACCGCGCAAAATTAATAAATAAATATGTAATCGATATAAAAAAAGCAAACAATAATCTTCCGCCACTCCAAGACCAATAAACATAAAAAAACATCCCAACTTAACACCTTGCACCAACTAAAAAAGCCATGGATTCTTTGCCGAATCCATGGCTTTGCGGAGTGACCGAGATTCGAACTCGGGAGCCGCTTTTGGCGACTACACGCTTTCCAGGCGTGCCTCTTCAGCCACTCGAGCATCACTCCATTTTTTGTTTCACGACGCGAAGTTAATGCTTTTATTTCATTTGACAATAACTTTACGCATTTTTTTTGTAATTTTGTGGAAATTTTCATTGCTTCGATGATAAAGGAAGTATTGAAACCTTGACGAAAAAACATGTCGTCATCGCGTTAAAACTCTTTATCACAAAGCGTTATTCACCATATAATGAAAACGATGTCTTTGTCTAAACCGTTCGGACCGTTACTGGCACTGATTCTTTTCGCTTCATGTGGCGGCAAAACCACCGACGACAAAACCACCTTGCCGGAAAATTTCGCAAGTCTTGATGATTCCGCACAGGTGGCTTTCATGATGAGAAACTCCACTCCGGACTCTGTGGCGCGTTTTATCTGCAATGCCTCGCTCGGCAAAGTGAAGTCGGCGAAAATCGACACCCTCGCCATCGCCGTGGCATACGCATATCAAAATTATAACGACTCCGACCTCATCGTTTTCAGCCGGGAGTTCGACGATTTTTCCGCCAATCTTCCGCTCAATGAGAAAATGAAAGTATATTCCATGGCGGGCAACATCGACCCCCAGGGCCTCGGATATGAACTGGGTCTGGAATATGTGACCCACATACGCGAAAACAAAATGAGCGTTGACGACATCCGCAGGGAACTTAACGCCTTCAAGGAGGCTTGCGTCAACGACAGCGACATGTATAACAGATTCATGAAGGGGTTTAAGACCGTTTTAAAAGTTGATCACGGCAAAGACCTTCCGGAAGAGGTTTACAACGCTTTTATAAATTCGTAACCAATCAAAATTAGATACGCCGCACACATTGCTACGTAAAACAACTAAAAATTCTGACATTTGACTAAAACGTTATGAAAACAATCTCAGAATATTCGGCAGACGTTGAAAGCGCCTTGCTTTCCCTTCAGTTTCCCGGCGATAAACTCGCCCCTCTTTACCAACCCATTGAATATGCCCTCTCCGCCGGTGGCAAGCGCATACGACCTGTGCTCGTGCTTATGGGAGCCGATGCTTTCGGCAACTGCGCACCGGAAGCAATGCGTGCCGCCGTCGGCATCGAGACATTCCATAATTTCACATTGCTCCACGACGATGTGATGGATAATTCCGACCTTCGTCGCGGCCGCCCCACTGTGCATAAGAAATATGACGAAAACACAGCCATCCTTTCGGGCGACACCATGCTTACGCTTGCCACCCGATATGTCGCGGAAGTTGACGGTGCCATTCTCCGCCAGGTGCTCGACACCTTCAACGACATGGCAATCGACGTATATGAAGGACAACGCCTCGACATGGACTTCGAGACTGCCGAGGAAATCTCCCTTTCCGACTATATCGAAATGATTACCGGGAAAACAGGTTCTCTCCTCGGAGCCGCTGTTAAAATTGGAGCCATAATCGGCGGTGCATCGGATGAAGACGCAAACCTCATGTATGAATTCGGGGTAATGACCGGACTCGCATTCCAGATTCAAGACGACTGGCTTGACACTTTCGGAGACTCCACCACTTTTGGCAAACCGATTGGTGGAGACATCCTGAACGGAAAGAAAACCTATCTCTACGTGGCTGCTTTGGAAGAAGGAGGAAATAACGCAGAAGCTCTGAAAGCCGCCTTCAACATGCCGGCCGGCGACATGAGAATAAAAGCCGTGACACGTCTTTATGAAAAAATCGGCATCAACGAAAAATGCAGAAAGGCGGTGGGCCATTATTCGTCGAAAGCTATGAAAGCCCTCAACGCCACATCGCTTGGCGACGAACAGAAAGAGGCGTTCAGGAAACTGGCCGAGAAACTTGTGGGACGTAAAAAATGATCGACACCCACACTCATCCCTACCTTGAAGAATTTGCCGACGGTGGCGCGGAAGCAATAGACCGCGCCATTACCGCCGGCGTAGCCCATTTCATTCTCCCCAACGTAGATTCCTCAACAGTCGTCCCGATGGAGAGCCTGCACAGCCGTTTCCCGGAGTCAACTTCTATGGCACTCGGGTTGCACCCCACCGAGGTCAGGGAAGACTGGAAGCCTATTGTCGAAGTAATGGAGAAAAGATTGGAAGAGGGAGGTTTCGTGGCCGTCGGCGAAGTGGGAATAGACCTTTATTGGGACAAGACATACCGCACACAACAGATAGAAGCCTTCACTCGTCAGCTTCGCATTGCCGACAGGCTTAACCTTCCCGTCATCATACACTGCCGCGAAGGTCTCGACGAAGTGCTTGCATGCATCGAAGCCGTAAACCCCAAAACAATCCTCATATTCCATAGCTTCACCGGCAACCCGGCAGACGTGACGAGAATCAGGAAAGTCTGCGACCCGATGTTTGGCATCAACGGCGTAGTCACCTTCAAAAACGCAGCGTCATTGCGCGAAGCATTGCCTGAAATAGGGATAAGCCACATCCTTCTTGAAACAGACGCGCCTTATCTCGCACCGGTGCCGCATCGCGGCAAACGCAACGAACCGGCATTTGTGACCTACACTTGCGAAAAGGTGGCGGAAGTGCTTGGTTTGTCTGTAAAAGAAGTGGAAGCCGCCACCGATTCCAACGCCAAAGCCACTTTCCGACTATGATTCCGCTACTTTCCATAGTGACTTTCCCTTTACACCAGCCGGTGGCCATTTTCCTGTTGGTGCTACTCATAATTCTGGTATGCCCCATAGTGTTCCGGCGTCTCAGAATCCCACATATCGTAGGGCTGATTCTTTCCGGCATGATAGTAGGCCCCTATGGGTTCAACCTTCTTGAACGCGATTCGAGTTTCGAGATATTCGGCCAAGTCGGCATCCTTTACCTCATGTTTCTTGCCGCGGTGGAAATCGACATGTTCCATCTGCGGAAAAACATGAAGCGAGGCATTATCTTCGGATTGCTCACCTTCGCCATTCCGATGGCGCTGGGCATTTTCGGCTCACGCCTTGCGTTCGGCTCGCCTTGGTCAACGTGCGTGCTTATAGCCTCGATGTATGCCTCCCATACGTTGATATCATATCCCATTGTCAGCAAGTTCGGGCTTCAAAACGCCAAGGCAGCCGTAATAGCGGTGTGTGCCACCATTTTAGCCGTAATGTTCGCCCTTATGACCCTTGCCGGGGTCGTGGAAGTCGCCGAAGGAGGGTTCCGCATGTCGAGGATGTTACGGCTTTTCGGATTGATGATGGTGTATGCGTTCTTTATAGGCATAACATTCCGATATCTTACGAAACATTTCTTCCGTACGTTCAGCGACCAGGTAAGCCAGTTCATCTACGTGCTCGCCATGGTGTTCATAGCGTCGCTGCTTGCTCAGATAATCGGCCTTGAAGCTATTCTCGGGGCTTTCTACGCCGGGCTGGTGCTCAACCGTTTTATCCCTGTGCGTTCCGGACTGATGGGAAGGATACAGTTTGTGGGCAATGCCATTTTCATCCCCTATTTCCTCATCGGGGTAGGCATGCTGATTAACATACATGTGATTTTCAAAAGCTGGCACGTAGGATGGGTTGCCCTCAACATGGTCACGGTAGGCATGGCGTCGAAATGGCTTGCCGCATACGCGGGAGCAAGAATATTCGGATTCGGCAAAACCGACCGCAACATAATGTTCGGTCTTACGTCCGGCAAAGCCGCCGCCACAATAGCCGCCACCATGATAGGTTATCAACACGGATTGCTCACGGAAGACATGATGAACGGCGCGGTGCTTATGATTCTCGCCTGCTGCATCGTATCTACCGTCACCACCCAAGAAGCCACCAAGAGGCTACGCATAGAGCGTACGGAGGAGGAACTCACTGCCGAAGGTGAAAGGGTGCCGGGTGCCTACGCAAGGCAGCTTGTGGCAGTGGCAAACCCCGTCACAGCTGAGGGACTCATGCGGCTGGCGCTCCTTATGCGCAACCGGAGGAACCAGAACTATGTGACGGCTCTTTTCGTCAGAAATTCAGACGACACCCGCACCCTCGAGATGGGACGCACCGCCCTACGCCAGGCTGTAGCGGCCGCCCAAGCGGTAGATATAGAAGTCAAAGACGTGGAAAGATATGACGTCAACGTCGTGGCCGGAGTCACCAACGAGGCAAAACAAGAAAAGGCAAGCGACATTATGATAGGTCTGCACAGGAAGTCGAATATAGTCGATACTTTCTATGGCACCATGATAGAGCAACTCCTGCAAACCACCAACAAGATGATTTTCATGTCGAGATGCTTTATACCTGTAGATACCGTTAGCCGGCTGATGGTGCTCGTGCCAGACAAGGCGGAATATGAAACGGGATTCCAGACATGGGTGGAAAGAATCGGCAACCTCGCCACGCAGCTTGCCTGCAAAGTGGTGTTCATGGCATCGGAAACCACATCGGAATTCATCAGGAATGTACTTGAAGACGAACATTTCGCCATTCGCCACGACTACCGTATAATCCAGGAATGGGACGATTTTATCGTCCAAAGTGCCGACATCGGAGAGGAAGACCTTTTCACCGTAATTGCAGCCAGAAAAGGTTCGATTTCCCATGGGGCCCAACTTGAAAACCTTCCCGCCTATCTTGGAAGGAATTTCAGCCGCCACAATCTTTTGGTGATATATCCGGAACAATTCGGCGGATAAGCCTTAGAAAGGAGCAGCTCTCCTTGACCTGCTTATAACCGCCGCCAAATCCGAACAAATATAATATTAAAACGACAAAAATATGAACAAACAAAAATCAACAACACAACGCGCATTGCTATTTGCAGCATTCTGCGGAGGACTATTGGCCACTTCTTGCGGGCACTCAAACAAAAACGACGCTATCGACAGCGATTCCATAGCCATAATGGATATGGTTGAAACCGTAGCGGCAGCCAACACCACCTATATTAATAAAGACAGCATCGGCGCAGTCTATATCGGCCAGCCGATAACCGAACTCGCAGATTCGATACCCAGTCTTTATACGTCGAAAGAGAACGGCGCCAGTCCTGACGCCGTCACCGTTACTTTTTCCAACCCCGACGGAGAGCAATTCGTGGCATACGATTTCGGAGAAGGGAAAATCGATGTTCTGAATGTAATCGGAACAGATATAAAAGTCAACGCCCCCGGAGGGGAATTCGGACTCGGCGATTCGTTTTCCAAAGTGCTGCAACTCCCGGGAGTCGCAGTGGAATGGTCGGGATATGACGACAGCGGGATGTGGTATTGGACCTGGGAAGGGCTATGGTTCGCTCCCTCACAAGACAAACTCTCGCCGGAACTCTCCCGGCTGCTTTACAATTCAGGAACCGAACCTGCGGCGTCCGATTTCTCTGAAGAAAACACAGTTGGGTTTATCGGCACGGGACTCCCCTTCTGAACGATAGAAATCCCTAATCTGCCGACAATCCAAAACTAAAACCGGAAACAGTCGCGTCACTTCATCGCATCTATGCGCGAAGCATCGCCTACCACCCAGACAATATCGCCCTCTTTTAGCACGGTAGAAGGGCCCGGCTGCTCAAATTCATCATCCCCGCGCTGCACTTTCACAATCATGCTGTAGTAATCGCTGTGGATGTTGGTTTCGCCGAGCGGGATGTTGATTATAGGGGAAGTCGCCGACAGTTTTATATTCCTCAACGCAATTTCAGGTTGGGTCACAGTGACCGATTTGAAAGCTTTCTCCGCGCTCTCGATGTCGTCGTTAAGTTTCTTGATTTGTTCGTCGTTTCCAATCACGCCGAGCACATCGCCGGGGAATATGCGGGAATCGACAGAGGGTAGCGGCATAAACATGTCGCCCCTCTGGATGCTCGACACGCTTACACCGTAATCGCTTCTGAGCCCAGAATCCTTAAGTTTGTCGCCCACGAACGGACAATAAGGGCCAACCTCTATGAAAGCCTGATGAAGGTCGCTCACGAGCTTATTGTTGACACCGAGACGCGTGTTCTCGCGTATGTTGAGATTATTGATGAATTTTTGCTCCATGTTGCCGTAACGCCCCAAGAGCTTCGACGAGGCAAAGATAAGAATCAATCCGAAACATACCATACCGGAAATCCAGGCGATGAGCGAATTGTAGGCTATCGTCATCAGATAGACGATGAAAAGCAACGTCACCAGATATCTTATTATCCTCATCGCCACGAGCGGCACATCATAGAAGCTTGCCGAAGCATGCAGCTTCATACGTTCGTCGGGTTTTGTGGAGCTGAACGACATGGCGATAAGGAACGGCGACATCGCAAGGAAGGTAATCCCAGTAGCCGCAAGCCGCCCCCACCCGTGAAGATATTGCTGGCACAACGGGAAAAGAAACTGACGCGAAGTGAGGATTATGGCAAGTAAAATCACCGAATACAGCAAAATCCGCCACATATATCTGCCGAGAATGTCGCGCCAAAGGCTCTTGGTGGCACTTGAATCGGTCACCTGTTTCGAATATCTGTCGATAAGGAAATTAAGACGGGCCGGGAGATGCTTCTCCGCCAATTTATAGGCCGGCTGCGAAAGTTTCACGAAATATGGCGTAGTAAAAATGGTAATCACCGACACAGCCACTATGATTGGATAGAGGCTTTCCTGAAGCACGCCGAGGCTCATTCCGAGAGAGGCTATGATAAACGAGAACTCTCCCACCTGGGTCAGGGTAAAGCCGCTCTCGATAGCCACCTGCAAAGTCTGGCCGGTGACAAGCATGCCCAAAGTGCCGAAGAAAATCATTCCTATTATCACCACCACGGCAAGCAAAAGGATTTCGCCCCAATAAGTGGCGAGCACATTTGGGTCAACCATCATGCCGACAGAGATAAAAAACACCGAACCGAAGAGGTCTTTCACCGGTTGTACCACTTTTTCCATCCTTTCCGCCACCATCGTTCCGGCAAGAATGGATCCCATCACGAAAGCCCCGAGTTCAAGAGAGAAACCGCATGCCACCGAAAAGACCGCCATGGAGAAACAAAGCCCCATTGCAACGATGAGCAGAGTCTCTTCATTCAGAAAACCACGCACCTTCGTAAGAAACGAGGGAAGCACATAGACTCCGACTACAAACCATATTATCAGGAAAAACACCAGTTTACCGACCGAGAACAGCAAATCCATACCCTCCACATTGCCCATGGCAAGCGACGACAGCAACACAAGCATCAATACCGCGAAGAGGTCTTCTATTATGAGCACAGCAAGCACGAGAGAGGCATATTTCTTATGCCGCATTCCAAGGTCGGTAAGAGTTTTCAAAATGATGGTGGTGCTCGACATTGAAATCATGCCGCCGAGGAAGATACAGTTGATAGAATTGAGATGCAACAATTTACCCACGCCAAATCCGGCAAAAGTCATTCCGCATATGATTATCAAGGCCGTTATCACCGCCGACGACCCCGAATTCATCAGCTTCTTGAAGCTGAACTCAAGACCGAGAGTGAACATGAGCACCACGATGCCGAGGTCTGCCCAGAACTCGATATTTTCAAGATTGGAGATGGAAGGGAGATATACGAATTTCGGACTTGCAAGGAACCCGGCAAGAATATAGCCGAGCACCACTGGCTGCTTCAGTTTTTTAAACAGAAGAGTCACGATGGCTCCGAGCAAAAGAATCCACGCGAGGTCGCCTATCAGTCCGTTGGTATGGTCTTCCTCTGTAAGCGTTTCCTTGTCGCCGTTTATTTCCGTATAGGTCTGTGCCTCAAGCTGCGACACTGTTTCCTGGCACAATGTCTCTACGTCTGTCGAAATAGGCAATGTCAGCATATCAATTTTATTGTAATGGAAGTTAGTTCAACGTACGTTTCACCACATAGGTGTCGTAATATGAAATGAGAAGAGTGGTCATGGGCAAAGCTATGATAAGCCCCATGAATCCGAGGAGCGAGCCCCAGATTGAAAGCGACAGCAATATTATAGCAGGATTAAGCCCCATGGCCTTACCCATAATTTTGGGAGTCAGATAGAGGTCTTGTATGCATTGCACGATGACATACACCGCCATGCTCTCCCAGAATATGACCCAGAAATCCACACCGCTGCTCGCAGTGCAGACTATACATAATATTGCAGTTATCGGCAACGATATCAACTGAAGATAAGGCACCATATTGAGCATTCCGATAAACAGCCCGAGCACGACACCCATCGGCAACCCTATGATGACGAACCCTATGGAGAAGAGGATTCCGACGATGGATGCTATCACAAACTGTCCACGGAAATAGCGGTTCATCGCGTTCTTGATGTCTGACGCCACCTGAAACGTGCGCTTTCTATGCCTTAACGGCACAAGCTGCTTGAAGCTCAACATTATCCTTTCGTAGTCAAGCATAATGAAAATTACATACAGGATAACTATCAGCCAACTCAAAACACCCAGCACTAAGGCGAGACCGGAACTGAGGAACGTCCATGAGGAAGACACGGCCTTCCTTATGAGAGACATCCATTCATCTTGCGAGAGAAGTTTTGAAATTTCATTTACATCTATATTCTCACGCAGGAACTCATGGATGGAACTCGATATGTAAGGAATCTGAATCTGAGTGGTGGCATAACGCTTTATAATCACCGTCATCTCGGCCGTTTCCGAAATAAGATATGGTATAAACACAATGCAAAAGACGGCAAGGAGAGCAAATGTCTCGAACAGCGTCAGGGCCACCGGCACAAAACGTGTTTCAAGTCCCGTCCATTTCATATTCCATCTCACGACAGGCTCAAGCATATATGCTATGAGGCATGCCACAAGGAATGGAAGCAGAACACCCTTTAACGAGTCAAGCAGGAAAACCAACGCAATCACAGTGCATACAGTGAAGAGAATTCTCACCACCCGGTCGAAAGTGTAAGGCGTTCTCGGAGGTATTTCATAAGAATCCATTGGAGAATCGTTTTTGATGTGTAAAATTAGCAACTATTTCCCGTATCACAAAAAAACTCTATTGAAATCGGAAAACTTTTGCTAACTTTGCGGTCAATCCGACAATTGTTTAGTCGGATTGCACCAAATAAGAAATGATAAAAAAAAGAATAACATGGCTTTTGTTTTGCATTCTGTCTTTCGCGGTTTCCGCTTCAGGGCAGGATCATTCGGAAGCCGTAGCGCGCTTTGTTAAAGACAATGGAATCAAGCCTGAATCGGTGGCGGTAAAGGTGATTGACATTTCCGACGGAAAAGTGATTGCATCACACAACGCCGGAGCGCCACTCGTGCCGGCATCGATTATGAAATCAGTGACGACGGCTGCTTTATTGGGGGAATCGGGCATCGACTTCAGATACCAGACGCCGGTTTATATCGACGGGCCTCTGGATATGGGAATCGTCAGAGGTAACCTTATCGTAGAAGGGGCATGCGACCCCTCGTTGAATTCAGTAAACGAACCCGGAAGTTCCGACATTGTCCGCGAAATTACGGAAGCCCTCCGGGTTGCGGGAATCAACAAAATCGAAGGTGAAATAATTGTAGATGATTCTCAATTCGAGGGACCTTCTCGTCCGGATTCGTGGATGGCTGCAGATTTTTCCCAATCTTACGGCACGGGCTCACACGGATTTAACTTTGAAGACAACGCCACCGGAAGGAAGTCGGTGGAACGACCAGACCGTATTTTTATCAACCGCCTTAAGGCAAGCCTACGCAATGCAGGCATTTCCGTTGATTCGAAAGACCTTGGCGAAGGGAAGCGCAAACAGCTGATGCAGCATGTGTCGCATCCCATCGACGAGATTATGCGCTCCTGCATGATGAGGAGCGACAATCTTTTCGCAGAATCCATGCTTCGCACCTACGGCAAGCTAAAAGGCGGCGACGGTTCAACCGAAGACGCGGCTTCCAGGGAATATAAAATGTGGAAGAAAAAGAAAATGCCCCTCGACGGCGTTATATTGATTGACGGGTCGGGGCTTTCACGCTCAAACAGGGTCACGGCAGACTTCATGGGGGCCGTGCTTACCGAAATGAGCGGCGATGCCTACTATGCATCTTTTTTTCCACTTGCAGGGCAGGAAGGCACCCTCCGGAGTTTTCTTGCGGAATCCCCGCTTGACAGCTACATTGCGATGAAGACCGGGAGCATGAAAGGCATACAATGTTATGCCGGCTACAAGCTCGATGAAGATTACGCCCCTACCCACGCGGTGGTTATCATCATGAACGACATAACCGGGAGTCGCGACAAAGCAAAAAAAGCCGCCGAAAAAATGCTACTCGAAATTTTTGACAGCAATATAGACCCTGAAGAAACAGAAAACAATGAATAAAGAAAATTTAAACAGACTGCTCGACAGCATATATGAACTTGAAGGGCTTGTGCATCTTGCGCTTGCCCGTGAAGATATTCCCGACACCCTTCCGTTGTTGATAAGAAGGAAAGGAGAGGAATTGTCGCGGCATGCAAAAGATGTGGCAGTCGCCGATTCTAAAAACGATATCGGACATGAGCCAATCGAAGAAACCGAAACATTAACTGCACAAGAGACAACGACAGTTTTCGATTCCTTGCCCGAACCGGAACCTGAATCGGTTTTAGAACCGCTGCCTGAACCGGAGCCTATTGTCGAACCGACACCGGAACCAAAACCAGGGCCCGTTTTCGAACCGACACAGGAACCGGAACCCGAGCCCGTTTCCGAACCGGAACAGGAAGCAGAACAGCAACCTGCATACGAACCGACACAAGGACCTGCACCGGAACCTGTGTCAGATCCGATGCCGCAACCCGAACCGGTGTTTGAACCGGCACTTGAACAAGCATCGGAACCCACCTTCGAACTGGAAACGACGGAGAGGGAAGAAACACGTCCTTTCAAGAATGAATTCTGCGAACCAAGAGGAAGACTGGTATTCAGCATCAACGACAGATACAGGTTCAAACGAGAACTCTTCTGCAATTCCGATGCCGATTTCAACACCACTCTTGCCCTTGTAGCTTCCATGGATGGGTTTGATGAAGCGGAGGACTACTTCATCGGAGAACTGCAATGGGATTCAAAACGTCAGGATGTAATTGATTTTCTTGAAATTCTAAAGAAATATTTCAAGTCATGAGCGGCAAACTCTATATAGTGCCTACGCCGGTAGGCAATCTCGACGACATGACTTTCCGTGCCGTCAATGTGCTCAAAGAAGCCGACCTTATTCTTGCGGAAGATACGCGCACATCGGGCGTGCTTCTAAAGCACTTTGACATCCACACACCTATGAGGAGCCATCACAAGTTTAACGAACATGAAGAGGCTCCGAAAATAGCAGAACGCATCGAGGCAGGCGAGAAAATCGCCCTTATCTCCGATGCTGGTACGCCGGGCATCTCCGACCCTGGATTCATGCTCAGCCGCGAATGCAGACGCCTCGGTGTGGAGGTGGAATGCCTCCCGGGGGCCACCGCCTTCGTTCCGGCACTCGTGGCCTCGGGACTACCTTGCGACCGTTTCGTGTTCGAAGGCTTTCTCCCGCCCAAAAAAGGGAGAGCCACCCGCCTTTCTTTCCTCGCGTCTGACCCGCGCTCTGTAATCATCTACGAATCACCGAAAAGATTGCAACGAACCCTGCGCCAGCTCGCAGAATTTTTCGGGGGAGAGAGAGAGGCGTGTGTTTGCCGGGAAATTTCAAAAATTCACGAAACCTACCATAGAGGCTCTTTGGAACAACTTTCCGAATTTTTCTCATTGAACCAAGCCAAGGGGGAAATTGTTATTATTATCGGAGGCCGTCGCCAAGGGGCCGACTCCTCTGCAACTTCCTCAGGTGAAAGGTTTTCCGACAATGAGGAAATATAAACTGTAAACTATTAACAAAACCAAAATTGCATCAGTTATGAAAAAATCGTTTATCCTCATGGGAATCAGCGCGCTTATGCTCGCATCATGTTCAGGCAACAGCCAGAAACTCGCAGAGGACTCCGCACGCATCGCCGAGTTGTCGGCAGAATACGCGGAAGCGAACAGTTTTAACGACTCTCTCATGCTCCTTATGGGCGACATTTATACAGGCCTCGATTCCATTAACATGCAAGAAGGGCTCCTTTATAGCATGGGATCCGGAGAAAACGTTGACCGACGTGCCGAAATCCGCCAGAACCTTGCCAATATCAAGGCCCGTCTTGCTGCCAACCGCGCCCTTCTCGACAAAATGGATGCACAGCTTAAAGCAAGCGGAAGCCAGAACAGCGTTCTGTCAAAAACTATCACCCAGCTTAAGGACCGCATTGCAAAGCAAGACGAGAAAATAGCGCAGCTTGAATCCGACCTTACTGCAGCGAGAGGACAAATCGAAGAACTTACCGGAAAAGTTACGGAAACTGAAGAACAGGTAAAGACCGAGACCGCCGCGAAGGAAGCCGCCCAGGCTGAGACCGTAGCTGCAGAAAACGCCGCCAACACGGTTTATTATGCAATCGGAACCAACAAAGAGCTTAAGAAAAACGGCCTTCTCGAAAAGAAATTCCTCGGCCAGACAAAAGTGCTTAAAGGAGATTTCAATGAATCTTACTTCACCAAAGCCGACAAGCGTTCGCTCAGCGTGATTCCGACAGGGGCGAAGAAAGTGAAAATCTGGACCAACATGCCGGAAGATTCCTATACCATCGTTGACAACGCCGACGGAACCAAGACCATTCAGATTACCAATCCTAAGGAATTCTGGAGCATGACTCCGTTCCTCGTTATCCAGGTGAACTAACATAGTTGCTTTGACGAATGCAATGAACAAAATAACATGATATGAACCGGGGCGCGGCATTTCCATACCGCGCCTCGGTTCATATCATGATATATATAGAAGCCCCTGAATTATAAAGGGAACATTTAAATCTAATAACAACAATATGAACGGCTTAACTAAATTATTTTTCTCATTGGGAACGGCAGCGTTCCCGCTTGTGGCATCCGCCCTCTCCGTTGACAAGATTGACCCGCCACATTGGTGGACAGGGATGCACGACACCACCCTCCAGCTCCAGGTGCATGGCAAAGACGTAAAAGGCGCCGACTTTTCGGTAGATTATCCCGGAGTGAGCATCGACAGCGTGGTGCGTCTTGACGGTTCGCCCAACTGGCAGTTCGTCTATCTCAACATTTCGCCGGATACGAAACCCGGAAAGATGACATTGAAATGGAAAGAGGGAAAGAAAACGGTCAAAAAGGAATATGAACTGAAGACCCGTCGGCCGCAAAAAGGCGCACAAGGCTTTACATCAGCCGATGTGCTTTATCTGATAATGCCCGACCGTTTTGCCGACGGCGATCCCTCTAACAATGTGGTAAAGTCGATGCGAAACCAATCGGAAGTGAACCGCGAAGACCCCAACATGCGCCACGGCGGCGACATGGCGGGAATCATGAAGCATCTCGACTACATCGATTCGCTCGGAGTAACAGCTGTCTGGGTGAACCCGGTGCTTGAAAACGACATGCCCGGAAAAGGGGGAAGCTATCACGGCTATGCCACCACCGACTATTACGCCATCGACCCGCGTTTCGGAAGCAATGCCGAATATACAGAACTTATCGACTCGCTCCACAACCGTGGCATCAAAACCGTAATGGACATGATATTCAACCATTCCGGCATTGGCCATCCATGGATTGAAGACCGTCCGTCGTCCGACTGGCTAAACTTCTCCGACGACTACCACCAGACAAACTACAGGCTTTCTACCTTGACCGATCCCTACGCATCGGATTACGACAAGAGCATATCGGTAGATGGATGGTTTGTGAAAGAAATGCCCGACCTCAACCAGAAGAATCCCCACCTGATGAAATATCTCGTGCAGAATTCGATATGGTGGATTGAGGAATCGCAAATCGACGGCATACGCATGGACACCTACCCCTATGCCGACGAAAGGGCCATGGCCGGTTGGATTGATGCCGTCATGAAGGAATATCCTGACTTCAACATCGTAGGAGAATGCTGGTTTGGCGACGTGGCCGGCGTAGCAAGATGGCAAGGAGGCTCCCCACTGTCGCTTGCGACCGGGAAAGACACCAACCTCCCTACAGTGATGGATTTCCCGTTTATGATAAAATCGGCAGACCTCGCACCGTTTACTGCCGACACCGACCCTTGGAACGGACTTAACAAGATATATGACCATCTTGCGCTCGACTATGTATATGCCGACCCTTTGAAAGTGCTCCGTTTCCTCGACAACCACGACACCGAAAGGGTAATCCAGCATGACATAGACTCCCTTCATAACTGGAAACAGGCAATAACACTCCTTCTTACGGTTCCGGGTATTCCTCAGATTTATTATGGCACCGAACTCCTTATGAGCGGCACAAGACAGGGTGGCGACGGCATGATACGCAAAGACGTGCCCGGTGGGTTCCCCGGCGACAAAACCGACGCATTTACCCGCGCAGGACGCACCCCGCTCCAGAACGAGGCATACGATTATATCGCAGCCGTCAATAAATGGAGGAAAGGAAGCGAAGCCGCCGCAAAAGGGAAAATGACCCACTTCATGCCCGACAACGGACTATATCTCTATGAACGCAACTCCGGCAACGATTCGTTTGTTGTTATTATGAACGGTAGGGATAAGGAAATAGACGTTGACATGTCGAGGTATTCGGAAATTATTCCGGAAGGTAAGAAATATGCCGATGTCATTACCGGAGAAACCGTCGTGCTCCGCCCCGCCGGCAACGGCAACGTGAAATACGCTCCACGCGAAACGAGAATCCTCACACCGATTAATAATTAGCAATTAGCAATTACTAATTGCTAATTTATCGATTAGCCTTTCCGGGTCTTCGTTCCGTTACCGGGCCTTCGGGTCCTGTCAGACGTAGCCTCCGGGGCCTCAAAACTTCCCTTTTAATTCAAATTTAAGATGAAAAAGATTATAATCCCGACGCTTCTCCTCCTCGCTCTGGCGGGCGCCACTTCGTGCAAACCAACCGAAAGCAATTATCGTGCCGCCTACGATGCAGCGCAAGGAAAAAAGAAGGCGTCGGCTACCGCCGATGCCGACATGGCCATACCTGCCGGCGCACTGCAGACAATAGGAGGGCCTACGATAAGGGTAGTCCACGGCGACTCCGTCTATGTAACTTCTGAACGTATCCGGTTTGAGGGCGGAATGGAAAACGAATTGCGTAAATGGAGCGTGGCAGTAGCCAAATACAAGATGCCCACCAACTGCGCATCGCAGACGAGCGACCTTTTCTCCGAAGGGTATAAATCATTCTTTGTCAGGAACGCAGAAGGGGCTTATTACGTGATAGCGGGGTCGTTCGACACTCTTGACGAAGCGGCTACGTTCGCCAGCGAATATGCCGGAAAAAAGAAACCGGCGTCATTCGTAGGTCTTCCCCACGCTCCTGTCATCATCGAAAAATAACCTTAACAGGTTCATTCCACTTCATCGGAAACCACTCCCGCCATTCCGTCGGAGAGGTTTCCGATGATTTCTTTTGTGCGTTCAATTTACTTTCCATTCGATTACTCCGCCACTCTCGCCGTCGCGAAGCTTCACCGCAACCTTCAGAGCGGTGGTGGTGACAGGCTCGAACGCCACGTGGTTATACTTGTCTTTTTCCACCCCGAAAGCATCTTGAGTCTTGACAGGAGCCCAACGGTTGGAGTCAGTCTTGTAATATAGCTGCCATTTCTCGGGTGTACGGTAGTTGCCGTCGTAATGGTCGAATTCGAGCCAATATACATCGACGCTGCTCACCGTCTTGGGTTCTTTGAAAGCGTAGCAAATGTTTTCATCTGTGCCTTGGCGCAGCCACCAGTAATGGTAGGGCTTGGAAGTGTCGGCGCTCGACTTGGGTTCCCATTGGTCGTTGTAGCCCCAGGCATACTGGAGGTTGGAAGTGGCGGCAGGCACATCTGAAGTGAGCGAAGTCGGTTCGGAGAACATTTCAGCCTCGCTCGCAATAGTCGGGGCAGGTTTCGCCACCGCATATTCCTCGGAAACGGGAATCCAGACGGCCATGTGGTCGGCTCCGCGGTTGTTCCAGGTGCAATAAGGTATGGCTTTGAAGTCGGCATCCATAACGCCTTCTGCGGTCACTTTCTTCCCTTTTCCGGAGAGGGTCATCACTCCGTTGAGAAGCGTCGGTTCGAAATTCTCGGTGAATTCCACGCCGTCGGGTATGAACTTGTCGAAGACAGTGCTGTCGTTCTGGTCCTGCCCTTCGAGGCAATACATAACCGGACCGCGCTGTATGGCAAGCTTGCCACGGTCATCTTCCACATTGTCGTTTGCCTTCACGCGCTTCACCTCCATCGGAAGCGACAGTTCAACCATGTCGCCCGGTTTCCATACGCGCTTCACGGTGGCATAGCCGTCACCGGTCATAACGTCAGCTTTCTTTCCGTTCACCTTCACCTCATATTTTGCAGAAGAGGGGGCGGTGAAAGAATAAAGGTCGGTCGGCACAGGGGATTCCTGCGACCATCCGGGGATGCGGAAACGCAACGCGAATTCACCCTCCTTTTGGGGGGTTACGGCAAAATGCACGTCGCCTTTCCAAGGATATTGGGTGGTCTGACGAATCTTCACTTTATTGTTGTCGGTCTCGATGTCAGCATCGCTCTGGATATAGAGGTTGACGAGCACGTCGTCGCCCTGCGTGGCATACATATACATCGGCACGCTCGCCATGAAGCGGGTGACGTTGCCCGGGCAGCAGGCGCAACCGAACCATTTCTGACGCTCATGCTCACCCATACTTTCGAGAGGATTGTCGTAGAAGAATCTGTCGCCCGAAAGGGACACGCCGGAGGGGACACCGTTGTAGAGCGCACGTTCGTAAACATCGGCATATTTAGCATCGCCGGTGGCGAGGAACATACGGTGGTTCCAATAGACGTTGGCTATGGCGGCACAAGTCTCGCAATAGGCGGTATGGTTGTTGAGTTCGTAGTTTGGTCCGAACCCTTCACCCTGCGCGCGGCTTCCGATGCCACCGGTGATATAGAGTTTCTTTGATGCCATGTTGTCCCAGATGCGGGTCAGGGCGTTGAAATAGGCGGTGTCGTTTGAAAGCGACGCTACGTCCGCCACCCCGGAATAGAGATAGCCGGCGCGCACGGCATGCCCCACGATTTCATCCTGCCAGAGTATGGGCTTATGGTCTTGCGAATAAGGACTCGGCTTGCGTCCGTTGGAAAGACGTCCCGCCTCCTCTACGAAATATTTGGCTGTCTTAAGGTATTTTTCGTCGCCGGTCACCTTATAAAGCTTGGCGAGCGCCATCTCGACGATCGGGTGTCCGGAAGGGTAATGAATCTGACCGTCGCCGTCGCCGAAAGTCTTGCAGACAAGGTCGGCGTTCTTTATTGCCACATCGAGGAGCGAACGCTTCCCCGTAGCACGGTAATGCGCAACGGCAGCCTCATACAGATGCCCTGAATTGTAAAGTTCGTGGCTGTTGACTTTCTCCCAGCGGTGGGTGCCCCACCATCCGGAGAGACGCGTGCATTTGTTGGTGACGCAAGTGGTGAGGTAGCCGTCGGGTTCCTGTGCGGCGGCTATAAGGTTGATAACGCTGTCGAGATAATTGTCGAGCTTGGGGTCATATTCCACAGCGAGGGAATATGATGCACCTTCTATTATTTTATAGGGGTCGGTGTCATCAAAAGAGAAATCGCCGCGATGCTCACCTTTCTTCAAACCTCCGGCGATGGCGAAATTATCAAAACGCCCGTTGTCCTCACACTCCTTGAAAGCAGAGGGGATCGAGACTTTCCTGTTGGTCTCTATTCTTGGAGCCCAGAAAGCATCATCGATATGCACGTTGGTGAATGAGACTTCCTTCACCGGCGCATCGGGTGAAACATATATCTTCTCTCCCGTACATGATGACAATGCCATCATCAATAAAACCCGGGCTAATATACAATCTATCCGTTTCATATCCGTAAGGTTATTTATCGTAATAAAATGCAAATATAACATTCTATTTTTAATGGAATATGTTGAATTTGCATTTTATTTTGCTTACTTTGTATCTTGAAACAAAAAAACCTGACACTAATACACAACATAAAGGTTCATGAAAAAACATATAGCGACTTCAACAATAGCTTTATTCGCCATCTGTTCTTCAATTACTTGTGCTCCGGCACAGGCGAAGACGCCTGCCGCCTCGCATCACGGCTACCCTATTGACCCGGTCCCCTTCACGTCGGTGAAAGTTACCGACAATTTCTGGGGACAGCGTCTGAAGGCGAGCCGCGAGGTCACAATTCCGCTCGCATTCAGTAAATGTGAGGAAACGGGACGATATCGGAATTTCGAAAAAGCCGCCCACCCTTCCGACACTATTCACGTGGGGGGACTGTCGTTCGACGACACCGACGTTTATAAAACCATCGAAGGAGCCTCTTACCTTCTCCAGACATATCCCGACAAACGCCTGGAGAACTATATCGACAGTGTGCTCGTGATTGTGGCCGCCGCGCAGGAACCCGACGGCTACCTCTACACAAGCCGCACCATGAACCCCAAACACCCGCACGAATGGGCAGGCTCCAAACGCTGGGAAAAGGTGGAAGATCTCAGCCATGAGTTCTATAACCTCGGACACATGATCGAAGGAGCGATAGCCCACTATCAGGCTACCGGAAAACGCAATTTCCTCGACATCGCCATCAAATATGCCGACTGCGTATGCCGTGAAATCGGCGACGGACCGGGGCAGGTGGTGCGTGTGCCGGGCCACCAGATTGCAGAAATGGCACTTGCGAAGCTCTATCTCGTCACCGGCGACAAGAAATATCTCGACCAGGCAAAATTCTTCCTTGACAAACGCGGCCATACCTCACGCACCGACGAATATTCGCAGGCACACAAACCTGTGACGGAACAGGATGAGGCTGTAGGTCATGCCGTGAGAGCCGCATATATGTATGCCGGTATGGCGGACGTCGCCGCCCTCACAGGCGACTCCGCCTATATCAAGGCCATCGACCGCATCTGGGACAACATAGTAGGCAAGAAATACTACATCACCGGAGGTATCGGCGCTACCAGCAACGGCGAGGCTTTCGGGAAGAATTACGAGCTTCCCAACATGTCGGCTTACTGCGAAACGTGCGCGGCCATCGGCAACGTCTATGTGAACCACCGTCTTTTCCTCCTCCACGGCGATTCGAAATATTACGACGTGCTCGAACGCACCCTCTACAACGGCCTTATTTCGGGAGTAGCCCTCGACGGCGGAGCTTTCTTCTACCCCAACCCGCTCGAAAGCATGGGCCAGCACCAGCGTCAGCCCTGGTTCGGGTGTGCATGCTGCCCTTCCAACATTGCAAGGTTCATTCCGTCGCTTCCGGGCTACGTGTATGCAGTGAAGGGCGACGACGTATATGTCAACCTCTTCATGTCTAACAACGCCAACCTGAAAGTCAACGGGAAAGAAGTGGCACTGAGCCAGCAGACCGGCTATCCCTGGAACGGTGACGTTACAGTGACTGTGGATAAGAACAAGGCGGGAAAATTCGACTTGAAGATAAGAGTGCCTGGATGGGTACTCAACCGTCCCGTGCCAAGTGACCTCTACAACTACAGCGACAACAAACGTCTCGGTTATTCCGTGAAAGTGAACGGAACGCCGGCAGAAGGTTCCATCACCCCCGACGGTTATTTCTCAATCGGCAGGAAATGGAAGAATGGTGACAAGGTTGAAATCCGTTTCGATATGGAACCGCGAACGGTCAGGGCCAACGGCAAGGTGGAAGCCGACCGTGGAAGGGTGGCCGTGGAAAGAGGTCCCGTGGTATATTGCGCGGAATTCCCAGACAACGATTTCGAAGTGCTCAGCGCATTCATGAACCAAAGTCCGGAATTCACCGTGACGGAGCGTCCCGACATGCTCTATGGAATCGTAGAACTCGGCACTGACGCCCAAGTGCTCAGTTATGACGACAAGGGAAGAGTGGTTGCAAAAGATGTGAAGCTGAACATGATTCCATATTATGCATGGAACCATCGCGGACGCGGACAGATGGCCGTGTGGATTCCCCAGGAACTGAGTGCATCGCGTCCGGTGATGCCCCCTACCCTCGCTTCGAAGAGCCGTGTGAAGTGTTCACACGAACCTAATTCGCTTTCATCGGTCAACGACCGCCGCGTGCCGAAAGATGAAAATGACCGTTCGGTGCCTTACTATCACTGGTGGCCGAAACAAGGCACCACGGAATGGATCACATACCAGTTCCCGGAAGAAACAACTGTGGGCAGTTCTACGGTGTATTGGTATGACGACGGCCCGTGGGGCGGTTGCCGCGTGCCGAAAAGCTGGAAACTCTATTACAAGGATTCAAAGGGAGAATGGGCTCCGGTGACCGGCGTAGCAAAATACGGCACCCTAAAAGGAGCGGCAAACCGCGTGGAGTTCGACCTTGTCAAGACCAAAGAGATGAAACTTGAAATCGTGCTCCCCGACGACAACGCCACCGGCATCTTCGAATGGGAAGTGGAATAGCTGCAATTAGAAATAAGCAGTTAGTAATTAGTAATTAGTCGTTAGTATTAGGGACCTTAATGTCCTTAAAGACTTTAGAGACCTTAAGGTCCTTAATGCCAACGCACCTTCCCCTCTAAACTTTAAACCTTATTCTTTATATATCGTGCGAGGCCATAGACCACGCGGTGGAAACCGGGACGGTTGTCGAGGAGACGGTTGAACCAGCCCATGTGCGCGTCAAGGCGTTTTACCACCATTCCTACATACACCATGGCGAAAAGAGTGCCGAAACCGACTACGTTCCAAAGCCATTGGTTGAAATAGATGAAGCAAAGTGTGACGGCACAGACCACCAACGTTATGTCAACGCATATCTTCGCTTTTGGAAACGGAATGCCCGCAGCTTTGGAAATAGCCACCGGCAACCCTTCCCCGGGCATCGTGACGGATCCGCAACGGATTTCCATGGCTATGCCGAATCCGAGCACAGAGCAGCCCCCTAATTGCGCGAGGACCTGGGTCCAAAGGGTGTCGCATACCAACGAAGAGGTAAGAAACATGTTGAGGTCGATGAGCAATCCGAAAACGCATCCGATTACAAGTTGAAGCAGTTGCACAAGTTCGAATTTACGACGGAGCACTATAATCTGCCCAACCACGAGCAGAGCGTTGAGGATATTGGTGTAGTCGCCGAGAGAAAGAGCCGGAACCATCCCCGCTTCTCCAGAGAGGGTCATGGCGAGAGGGGCGGAAGAAATAACGCTTGACCCGAGGCTTGACCTCACACATAAAACCACACCAAGGGTCATTACAAACAAAGAGAAGAGAAGAAGAAGATGTTGCCAGATGAAATAATTTACTCTTTCTTTTACACAAGTTGAACCAACAGTTACATTCATTTTTTTACATTTTATCACTGCAAAATTACGCAATTTCCGGCAACCGACGAATACAAAAATGCCACCGGAATATATCAGAATCGATATACTCCGGTGGCTCAATGCTTTTTACAATTAACTGGCAGCTCTGTTGTCAATCAAACGTATTCATCAAAGATTGTCAATCAAAGGCTGTCAATCAAACGTGCCACAGGCACGTCCCTGCCCGGTCCGTTCTTGCGGGAATCACTTGTTTTTCTGGATTTGCGCACTGATACGCTCCATGATTTCAAGCGCCGTCCCTGTGTTCATTGGTTCTTGCTCGAACGAGATGTTGACCTGATGCTTGTTTTTCTCAAACGAAAGGGTGTAAAGCGTGCTGTCGGCCGAAATGGTCACCGGAAGGTCGTTGACGTCAACAGTGCGGAACACACCGCTGTCGCCCTTTTCAAACGGTTGTTTCAACACAATCTTATAGTCGATTTTGGCGCGGTTGCCGTTTTCGAACACATACATCCCCGACTGCTCCGGACTCAACGAAATGAGCACGCGGCCATCGAACATACCTTTGCGGGCCTTTTCGCCGGCTATGTCATATCTCACGGCACGGTACTGGCCGCTCGTGACAGGCTGGGTAGAGTAAAACGCCTCGTCATCTACCGGAGTTTCGGATTTCTGCTCCTTGGCTCCCCCGGAACAGGCTGCGAACATCAACGACAATAATGCCGCTGCAATTATAGAATAGAATTTCATAACTGATAAGGTTTAAAAAAGTTTATGGCGCAAATATAGGTGATTTCGGCAAAATATACAACCAACCAATGCCAAACATTGCATCCTCAACGAAAAAATCATTATATTTGCACCGCAAAACACCATATAAGGAATGAAAAAAATTGCAAGCTTCACCATAAATCACGAGAAACTTCTCCGTGGAATTTACGTGTCGAGACGCGACACCACCCCTTCGGGCGACGTAATCACCACTTTCGACGTGCGCCTCACCGAACCCAACCGAGAGGCGGCGGTTTCACCCGAAGCACTCCACACAATCGAGCATCTTGCCGCCACCTATCTGCGCAACGATGCGCAGTGGAGCGACAAAATAGTCTATTGGGGCCCAATGGGCTGCTGCACGGGCTCTTACCTGCTCATGCAAGGGGAATTGGAACCGAGAGACATCCTCCCGCTGATGAAAAGCATGTTTGCCTTCATCGCAGATTTCGAAGGCGAGATTCCGGGTGCATCGCCCCGCGACTGCGGCAACTATACCTTCAACGACCTACAAGCGGCCAAAGAAGCAGCCAAAAGGTTTCTTGCAGAAGTGCTCGGAGACATTAAAGACGAAAATATGAATTATCCGGCCTGATAACCCCGCAATTTTAAGGATGCGCTCTTACCTGCCGGAGTAATCAAGACACCCTGCGGTCGAGACAACGTTTGCCAATCAGAGAAAAGAGAAGCGACCCGAAAGCACACACAAGCATGACGATAACCGACGACAAAGCCATGTCGCCGAGTCCTACAAGAGGCGACACTATCCCTCCGAACACGAAGCCCACGGCACCGAGAATGGCCGAGGCAGCTCCGATGGCTTGCCTACCCTCCGTCATGGCAAGCGTGGTGACCGACGGAAAGATAAAACCCATTGAAAACATCATGAGGAATGTTATTGTCTCATAAACCATAAAGGAATCTGACATAAACAAGGCGACAAGCTGCATCAATGCAAAAACAGTCATACCTGCCGTGCTGAAAAGCGCGGCATTTTGCACTTTCTTAAACCGCATGGTCAGTCCGGAACCGATAGCCGTGCCGATGGCATTGACGGCAAAAACCATAGAAAACTGCATTTCGGAAAAACCGAAACGATTCTGCACTATGAAGGGAGCGGAAGATATATAGGAGAATAGCACTCCGTAGGCAAGTCCGAAAACAGCAATATAGGTTGAAAACAATGGCTGGCGCAACACTTTTACAAAACCGCCGACCACCTTCAGGGTGCTCCCTTTTATACGGTTTTCACGAGGCAACGACTCGCGAAACCTGGAACAACATGCAAGCAACCCCACACCTATGACAAGAAGGATGAGAAAAATCCCTCTCCACCCAACGGTATTGGCTACCATGCCTCCGACAAGCGGGGCAATTACAGGCGCAATCCCGTTGATTGTACCCACAATGGCAAGAGTTTTAGCAAGTTCCTGACCACTGTAGCAATCCGTGGCAACCGACCGCGACATAACAATCCCTCCGGATCCGCCAAGACCTTGGAGAAAACGGCAGACATTGAAAAACTCTATAGTAGGGGAAAAAATAATGGCCACGCTTGCTAAACTAAAAAGCAGCAGAGACGCGACAAGAAGAGGACGACGGCCGTATTTGTCGCTGACCGGACCGACCAATAGCTGACCGACGGCTATGCCAAGCATACTCGCCGTGAGCCCGAGCTGCACCATGGAAGGGGTGGTGGAAAACACCGATGCCAACGAAGGAAGCGTGGGAAGATAGAAGTCGGATATAAACGGTCCGAAGGCCGAAAGCGCCCCGAGGAACACCATCAGAAACAAATAGTATCTCTTTCCGAAAAAAACAGCAGAATCGTTACAGTTCATACATTTCTTATTATCCTTATATACTCGCTTTCAAAATTGGGGGTGAATATGCCCTTACCCAATCCGGCCTCGATTTCTTCAATAGTCCAAAACCTGCCGCCGTCGAGTTCGTCGCTCGGATGCGGCAATTCATCAACCGTCGTCTTGAAAGCATTCACAAGCTCCCTCTCCCTGGAGGACTCGAAAACATAGCTTGACAGAAAAGACGGGACGAAGCCGGAAATGCCGAGCTCCTCTCGCGCCTCCCTCAGGAGGGCTGCGGCCACATCCTCGCCATAATCCACATGACCGCCAACCGCCGTATCCCATTTACCAGGCTGGATATCTTTCCATTCCGGCCGTTTCTGGAGGTAGAGACGCCCTTTCATGTCGAAAACATGCAAATGCACCACAGGATGAAGCAACATCGAACCTCCGTGGCATTCTCCACGGGTGGCTTTCCCGATTATATTTCCCGACTCATCCACAATAGGGAAAATCTCTTCAGAATTATCCGATTTCATATCTGGTTTTATATAATCTTTCAAGGATTACCATCCCCTTACGGACGGGCAACCCACAAATATTAACGAAATATACACGATTTATTATATTCCCTATACCCCTTTTTCGTTTCACTTGCCATCGGATTCTGACCCCATACCCCTCGAATCGGAAATGACTTCCATGCTTTTTCATCAAAAAACATCATCTTTCAGTTCATATTACCTTCCACCCCTTGCGGCTATTAAGAAGATTTTATTATCTTTGCAACACTGAAACCAACCTAATCAAGACAATGAGCAAAATAGTGACTCTGGGAGAGATCATGTTGCGTCTTTCCCCCAACGGCTTCGACCGTTTTATCCAATCAGATTCTTTCCGCGTAATCTGGGGCGGTGGCGAAGCGAATGTAGCAGTAAGTTGCGCCAACTACGGTCATGAAGCGTATTTCGTATCAAAACTCCCGACGCATGAAATCGGACAGGCTGCGGTCAACGCACTCCGCCGATATGGCGTTGACACCTCGTTCATAGCCCGTGGCGGCGAACGCGTAGGCATCTACTATTGCGAGACCGGCGCTTCCATGCGTCCTTCAAAGGTGGTTTATGACCGCGCACATTCCGCAATAGCGGAGGCAGACCCTTCCGATTTCGATTTCGATAAAATCATGGAAGGCGCCGACTGGTTCCACTGGAGCGGCATCACCCCCGCCATCAGCGACAAAGCCGCCGAACTCACCCGTCTCGCGTGTGAAGCCGCGAAGCGTCATGGCGTAACGGTGAGCGTTGACCTCAACTTCCGCAAGAAACTCTGGACATCGGAGAAAGCCCAGTCAGTGATGAAGCCCCTCATGAAATATGTCGATGTCTGCATAGGCAACGAGGAAGACGCCGAGCTTTGCCTCGGGTTCAAGCCGGACGCTGACGTAGAAAGCGGCAACACGGGTGCCGAAGGCTATAAGAACATTTTCCGCGAGATGGCGAAAGAATTCGGCTTCAAATATGTGGTTTCCACCCTTCGTGAAAGCTACTCCGCGTCGTTCAACGGCTGGAAGGGCATGATTTACGACGGCAAGGAATTCTATGAGTCGAAACGCTACGAAATCAATCCAATCGTTGACCGCGTAGGCGGCGGCGACTCCTTCTCCGGCGGCCTCATCCATGGCCTCCTCACCCTCCCCACCCAGGGAGAAGCCCTTGAATTCGCTGTGGCTGCGTCGGCTCTCAAGCAGACCATCAACGGCGACTTCAACCTCGTGAGCGAAGCTGAAGTGAAAGCCCTCGCCGGCGGCAATGCCAACGGACGCGTCCAGAGATAAAAAATATAATCGAACGCCGTTTTTTTCATCGGCTGAAATAAAGACTACTATAATGGCAAGAAACAATAAATTGAGCGTGCTCAACAAGATGGCTGCAGCTCCCATGGTGCCCGTGTTCTACAACAAAGATGCGGAAGTGGCTAAAGCCGTTGTGAAAGCATGTTATGACGGAGGTGTGCGTCTTTTTGAGTTCACCAACCGTGGAGACTTCGCGCACGAGGTGTTTGCGGAAGTGTCAAAATTCGTGGCAAAAGAATGCCCCGAGATGTGCCTTGGCGTAGGTTCTATCGTGGAACCCGCCACCGCCGCCCTCTATATGCAGCTTGGCGCTGATTTCGTGGTAGGTCCCCTCTTCAATCCAGAAGTGGCAAAGGTATGCAACCGTCGTGGCGTACCATACGTGCCCGGATGCGGAAGCGTAAGCGAAATCGGGTTCGCACAGGAAATGGGATGCGACGTCTGCAAGATGTTCCCCGGCGACGTTCTCGGCCCGAAGATGGTGAAGGGCCTTCTCGCCCCTATGCCATGGTCGAAGATTATGGTTACCGGTGGCGTTGAGCCGACTGAAGAGAATCTTTCTTCATGGTTCAAAGCAGGCGTGTTTGCCGTAGGAATGGGCTCCAAACTCTTCCCCAAGGAAGTTGTGGCAGCCAAAGACTGGGCATGGATTTCTGCAAAATGCAAGGAAGCCCTCTCTTACGCAAAGAAATAATAAGAACACATAAACAGCATATGAAGGGCCACGGCTTTTGTCCGTGACCCTTTTATTCAATTCTTTTACGATAATGGAAAAAACATGGAGATGGTTCGGGCCAAACGACCCAATCACCCTTGACATGCTCCGCCAGATAGGAGTGGAAGGGATTGTGACTTCGCTCCATCATATCCCCAACGGCGAAGTCTGGAGTCTTGAAGAAATCAACAAGATGAAAGACTATATCGAAGCCCATGGATTACGTTGGTCGGTAGTTGAAAGTCTGCCGGTGTGTGAGGATATTAAATTTGCCGGACCAAAACGCGACGCTCTGATTGAGAATTATAAAATCAGCCTTGCGAATCTCGGCAAGGCAGGAGTCAAGACAATCTGCTACAATTTAATGCCGGTGCTCGACTGGGCCCGCACCGACCTTGAATATCCCAACCCCGACGGCACCTCCAACCTTTATTTCAACCGTGCCGAATTCGCATATTTCGACATCAACATCCTCAAGCGCGAGGGCGCACGCAATGATTATGACGAAGAGACATTGCGCAGAATGGAGGAAGAGGTTGTGCCCCGCATGGACAATGAGGCTGAGAAACGCCTTGTCGATAATATCATTGTCAAGACCCAGGGTTTTGTGAACGGTAATATATCGGAAGGCGACCTCGACCCTGTCGGCAAATTCCGCGAGCTTCTGAAGCTTTACGAGGGAATGGACGCAGACAAGCTCCGTGAGAACATGGCATACTTCCTCAACGCAATCATGCCGGTGTGCGACGAATATGACGTGAATATGTGCGTGCATCCCGACGACCCGCCACTTCAGATTCTCGGACTCCCGAGGATTGTGACCTGCGACGAGGATATCCGTAAGTTCCTTGACGCTGTTCCCAATCCCCACAACGGACTCACGTTCTGCTGCGGTTCGCTTTCCGCAGGAGCCCACAACAATGTGATGGAACTTGCCGAAAAATATGCCGACCGCACCCACTTCGTGCATCTTCGCATCTGCAACGTGATGCCGAACGGTGACTTTAAGGAGTCGTCACACCTTGACCCGAGACTGATAGAGGTGACGCGCACGTTTGAGAAGAAACGCCCCGGCGTGCCTATGCGCGTTGACCACGCCCCGCTAATGCTCGGCGACGAGAAGATGGGCTACAATGCCGGCTATTCTTTCCATGGGCGTATGCTCGCCCTCGGAGAGGTGGCAGGGATCATGGCCACCATAGCTTCCGAGAAATAATCACGCATAAAAAACGGATGGGCGAATCTCTGCAGGTTCGCCCATCCGTTTTATGGCATATCATTATTTATTGATCGGGATTGTCATTTCTCAATCGGGAACGCTTTCAGAATACGTTCGCGTTCGGCTTTCGTAATCGGCATCACCGTGCCATGGCGGGGAGTAAACGCCCCTTTGGTTTCGGTTTGCGCCTTAAGTTTGAAGTTCTCAAGGTCTTCGCTCTCGCAGAACTGATAATATCCGTTCATGTAGCAGTCATACATAAGTATGTGGGAATCGCTATTGATAAGGCGGAACATTCCCGCACCCTCCACGCTCACATCCGTCTGCTGCAACGGGTCGGAGGGATTGCCCCACTGGCTGCCGGCCGGCTTTCCGGGCTCGGCGGTGAGACGGGTGGCTGTCACCTGACAGATGCTTCCGTTCCCCTCGTTCTTATAGACCATGTGGTATAGTCCGGTGCGCTCGTCATATACGATGTCGCCGTCGATGGTGGCAGAGCCACGGTCGTAGAAATATACAGGATCTGTAATCAGGTCTGTGAAATCATCGTTGGCGTAGCAATAATAAATCTTGTCGTAGTCGCATTTTCCGTCGTCCGTGAGAAGTGAGAAATATACGAGGTAACGCCCCTTTTTACCGTCGGCGTTCTGATAATCCGGATCCCATATCACCTCGGGAGCCCATACCCTTTTGACGTTTACCCATTCCTTGAAACGGTCGGGGAAATGGACGGTGGAATGTTTCCAGTTCACGAGGTCGTCGCTTGAATACATCACGATACCACGGTTAGAACTCCAACCTTCGCGGCATTGCATATCGGTTGCAACCATATAGAAACGACCGTCGGGACCTCGAAGGATGTGAGGGTCGCGGATTCCTTTCTTGATTGCGACCGTGTCGGAAGCCATCACCTTCCGTCCTCCGTTGAGAGGAGTGAAGTTATATCCGTCTTCACCTATGGCATAATAAAGGTTTTCGTCGTCGTTGCTCGGGAAATATACGAACAGATAAGAATCGAAGTCTTCCTCTTCGGCAACGCTTACCTTGAATTTGCGCGATTCCTTTGCTTTGTTCTTTTTTGCAGTTGCGGTGAGCGTCACTTCGCGTTTACCCGAACCTTGTGATGCACGTTTTAGAATCTTTCCGGAATTATCGATGTAAGAGGGATCGGAAGATTTCCAGGTAATGACCGTGCCGTCGGCGCCCTGCGTCGGCAGCTTGATATCGGAACGGCGCATGTTGGTGCCACCGGGAATTGAGAGGGAAGACAACGACTGCTTCACGGTTTCCTTGTCTTTAGCCTTGTCGCTTGTTGCAGCGGCATTGCCTAAAGACGGCATCAGAAAACCCGCCGCCATCACACCTAAAAAGATTTTTGATTTTATTGTCATAACATGGTAAGGTTAGTTTTTTCTTCAACACGAACCGCTTGCGGTTACGTTCTGCAAACTTAACAAATTTCAACCATATATCAAAAAAATTCATTTCACGAAAATAAAAGGCTGCTCACTCATTCCAATTGAAAGCAAAGCGAACGGATATACCGCGGAATATGTAAATAATTGGACCAGTTTACAACAATAAATCATTGATAATTAAATAGAAGTCCATAGCGGTCCAAAATAAAACACAAGGTGGTCCAGTTTTTTCTATCGTCGAGTTGTCAGAAGGCCATAGTTTCATAGGAGAAGAGGGTTTAATTAATGCATAATGCATAATGCATAATTCATAATGCATAATGCATAATGCATAATGCATAATGCATTATGCACAATGCACAATGCACAATGCATAATGCACAATTCATAATGCACAATTCATAATGCATAATGCACAATCATTGGGATGCCGGATTTATTATCGCTGATTTTGGTTGACTGTCCCGGTGTCATCCAAATAATTCCGAATGAGATCCAAGACGCACAAGGTCTATTTGGTCAGTATCAGGGTCAAACCAAATAAGCAGGAAGTCACTTTCAATATGGCATTCCATATATCCCTTGTAATCACCTGCCAGCATGTGAGGATTATGCTTCTCCGGGATTTACTCTTCGTTGGCGAGCTTTTTGAGGATTTGGTTAAGCGCCTCGACTTTCTTGGGATTATTTCTGAATCTCTTGTAGTCTTTCTTATACTGTGAAGATGCTTTTAACTTTTTCATAATCCCATAGATTTCTCCATTGCCTCGATGGACGACAGGTCAATCGCCGGTTCATTACGCAACGCTCCACTCTCGACCTCTTTCATCGCAGCGAGAGTTGCAGCGTTAGGTTCATGATAGGCAGCGTCAAGCAAAACAGTCTCAACGTAGTTGTTAAGACTGCGGTTCTGACGTTTGGCAAGTTGCTTGAGTCTTTCAATGAGATCAACAGAAAGACGGAAACTCTGATTTTTTTTAAGTGCTATGTCCATGACGGTATTATTTTAGACTACAAAGTTAATGTAAATGTATTACAATAACAACACAAATGGCACATAAGTTATCAAGTATCCTTATTTACCTGTTTTGGCTTGATGTTGATTTTGCTATGAGTGTCAAGCAGGATGCTTTTTTAACTTAAGAGCGTGTGTTACCACTGATTTTGGTTGACTGTCCCGGTGTCCCACTGTCCCAAGGCCAGGACAGTGGGACACCGGGACATCAACTTTTTTCAGGGATTTTTCGCGTCGAGGCGCTCACACGATTCAAATTTGCTATTTGGGTTTTAGTTTTTATGGGTTGAGGGTTTGTTGCAGAATAAAACATTGGGGGAAGGGAGGTGTGGTAACTTTGCGGTGAATTTTTATTATACATTAGACGTTAGACGGGGATACATATAGTATATCCGTTAGGGGGAGCGTATTATATAAATATGATATTCATCATATTATATAATCCTGACGCGCAGATGCGCTATTAAAGTATCAAGGGAAATAAGTCGTTAGTCGGTTAGTCGTTAGTTAGTGTTGACATCGGAATGAGGGATACAAAAAACAGAAAGTCATGCGAGACAGAGATTTTTATGGATGGACAGGAGTCGTTAGTTCGTTAGTTTGTTGGAGAGACCAGAAGGCCATAGGACGAGAGGGTTTAATTAATGCATAATGCATTATCATTGGGATGCCGGATTTATTATCGCTGATTTTGGTTGCCTGTCCCGGTGTCCCACTGTCCCGCCCCCAGCCAGTGGGACACCGGGACAGCCAACCAGACATTCCGGCTGTTTGGTGGGATTCGAGATGTTTTTAATCTCTTCGTCTCTCTATGGAATCAACTTTGAAAGTGAACGGGTATGCTCCGGAATATGTATGCAAACTATCATTTGTTTAAAACTATCGCTTGTGCTTTGTCGTATTCGAGATCCGGCATCTGTGCTCCAACCGGTGCTCCTATGTATGTGGGGTCGCAAACGATAAATTTACGCCCTCCAATTATCATTGCATCTCCTGCCACCTCTTGATCGAAGCATACAGCAGTTGCAAGATGACCGGGATAGTAAATAAGGGCGACATCAAGGTCAAGCAAATCCCTTATCAGACGAGAAAACAAAATTGATCTATCTTCACAGTCGCAGTATGGATAATATAAGGTCTCTTCAGCGAAGAAGGCCCTGTCGTGTCCCCATACCTTATCATCATACTCATACACAAAACCTGTCTGAACCCAATTCAAAAGCATTTCTGCCGCTTGGAGTCTGTCATCCTTTGATATACACTTACGTAGAGATGGATACATCTTATCTTTCGTTTTCTGTGCTAAGGGAGTATTAGCATACATTGCCCATCTCGTCATTGGGTTGCCGTCAAGAGCAGATGTTGGATATGTATTATAGAACTCTATAAGTCTTTGGGGCACATGACTGGTGATGCTCATATTCTTATTCCGCTCTGCCGTTACAGTCCTTTCAGCAGACATATCGACTCCAAGCAACTGCTCTTTATCAATAATCAATGACATCGGTGTTTCGCCCACAAACTTGGCATTGCAAATACTGAGAGAATTTGAAGTTGCTGAAAATGGATAAAAATTGAGATCATCTATTGAGAAATATCCTTTATCATATATTTGATGCTTGCTTCCGTACAGCATACAAAGGTTATCTCTATCAACTGCCAAGCGCATCTGATAACCTGATTGACAATATAGAAAGGCCATCAGTAGCGTCGCGCTATTCTTGTCAGAACAATATTGTATGCTTAACTCATCCAAAAACAAAAGATACGCCCAATCGCATAAATCATAACGGATTCTTGTTTCAAGACAATCTCGAATGGTATTGTTCATCTCTTCGGTGCAAAGGCCTTCCCAACCGGCTGCAATGGAATTGGGTGAACAGTCCTTGATAATACTTTTGGCCTGTTTCGGGAGCCTAATATTGCACGAGAGTTCATAGAACTGCACTGGGAAGTAATCCTGATTAGGCTGAGGTACTTCCCTTATCGGTTCAATTGGTTTGGGTTGTGGAATAATATCAATCGGATTAATTGGTTGAGGGCTGACCGTAATCGGAGTATTGTCTTGTTCCTCAAGATATGGGCGCGGAGGTAATGGAGTCTCTTCCTTAGGAAGAGGTAAAGGCTTCTTACCTGAGTACCAATCCCAAGAAGTTCTTAGGAAGTCCGCATATTTAATATTGCATTCATTCCTAAATGAATGGTAATTGTTCTCGCTCTGCTTTTTAAATTCAGAGTATTCTTTATTAAAATCTTGAGCATTAACAAAACCACTGCATAACAGACAAGCAATAAAAACAATGTACTTTAATCCCGATTGTGCCATGAGCCAATAATATCTTCTTTAACTTGTTGATATGGAAGGATAACAACTTTATCTGCGTTAATCCCAAGAAGTTCTCGAACTCTGTTTTCTTGATTAGGCGATGATATAAGCATATAGACTACATCGGAAATATCGAATGGCACCTCAAGATTATTTATGAGGGATTGCCCATTGTGATTCTCCTTGTAAATTCCATACTCTTTCGCATTCAAGACTGGGCTAATTCCTGCAACTTCAATACTACCCATAGAAGGTACATACCGGATTTCTCTTTCATAATAGAAACGATATCGATCAAATCCGTATTTCTTTAATCGACCTTCGTAGTTCTTGACACAAGATAAAACATGCCATATCAGTTCTGCTTCTAATTGAAAGGGCTTAGTGTTAAGTTTTTTGAGTGAAGATGCCACAGCACACAACGAACTTGATTGGGGGTTCTGATACCATACGGGAGTAAATCCATGCTTTTGTCCCCAAGAACGTTTCATCCCTATGGTGTATTTACCATATTTCCCAAGATAATCATCAATATCAGAAAGAGGAATATCACAAAATGACAACATCGGAAAAGCAAGCTCAAGATGAGAGCCTTTCCAATGAATATCTTCGAGACTATATGAACACTTAAATTTGCGCTCGGCTAAAATAGCTTTTAGTCCATCTATATTTGTCTGGTGCCAGATAATGTTTGAACTCAGTCCCATTATTACATTTCGTCCTTAGTGATAATTACCTTCATGCCGATTTTGATGAATGGTTTAAGCTTTAATAAATCTTCGTTGTTCAGTCTCACACATCCTTCACTATCTCGTTTCCCAATCGATTTAGGGAAACACGTTCCATGAATACCGATTGATGTCCACTTGGATGTTTTCAATCGAAAGAACAATGGCCCATAGGCACCACTAATCAGATTCTTGCCATCTCCAAAATCATGTTTCCACTTTGAGGAATTTTGAATTTGTGAGATTGAAAATACCCCTTCAGGAGTTTTATGGTCTCCTTTTTTTAGCTTGTCTCCGCAATTACACCCAACGCAAATTGGAGCAGAAAACAATGTGTCTGCGTTCTCAATCACATATAGTTGTAACGATGGTTTGTCCACAACAATTGTTCTGGTTTGAGCAAATATTGGAGTAGCTGATATCAAAATAACCAAATATGCTAAGCAAACCTTACCACCCATTTTTTTTAAGTTCATGATAAAATTCAACTGAAACTGATGAATAATTGAATTTCTTTAAAAACTTAGGGAATTGTTTCTTTTCTTGTTGTCTTATAACTTCTGAGGGAGATAATTCTAATCCACTATTGTAAAGGGTAGCCCAATATTTTAACTCTTCTAAATTATCCTTAAAGTATAAATTCTTCGATTTTAATTTACAAATGTCAATAAAGAGAGAAAGATATCTTAGCTGAGATTCAAAATCTGAAAGTTTATTTAATCTGAATCTTCGTTTTTCTCTTTTGGTTCCTGAAGGCATTAAGTCTATATATTTCCTCTTTAAAAATTTATATCTCTTTATATACTGTTCCATTGTTTCAATAAAATTGGGTTTCATTTGAAAATACCCCACGCTAAAATCAGATTTTCCCGAATTTAGATAAATTACATAAAGTGTTCGCATCTCAATTTCATTGAAAATATGAGAAAATTGACTTAATTCAGGTGCAATTATTGAAATAGCTAAAATCTTTTCTTCTTTATTTAAATAATTTAGTTCCCTATCTATAATCTCTTTTCTTTCTTTTATAAAATTAAAAGTATTGTTACTTTCATTAGGATAAAATGAAAGATAAGATAGAAGAATAAGGCAAAATAAATATTTCATAATTTTACGAAGATGTCAAAAATTGAAATTACGCAGTTAAATATCATTTTTTAATTAATTATATTTGCAAGTATCTTTGAAAATTAGTAATTTAAAGGAAAAACTTGATTGTATTTTCACATCAAAACTACTAATTCTAAGAACTTGGTAAAAGTTGACTAAATCCTCCTGATTATGTAAGAGCATTTTGGGAAAACAATGAATTTGGCCCGCATAAGGTTGAAAGCTTATGTCGAACATTCGCCAAATCCTCTGTGTGGTGCAGACTGTCAGTCTCTATAAACTGGCGGCCGCATTACGAACATTGAAAGAGACTCTAATCTCCGATTGCTGCAAAGATTTTTTGTCCAGTATGCCCTTGATATCGACATCATTGTTCGTAAGATTTTCTCTCTTATTCCGATAAAGATAGGACTGATTTTGAGCCTGTCCCTCGCAAATTGGAAGTTAGGAGATTTCTACATCAAGAACCCCATATGCACAACATGGAACGCACCACAAGATTGGTGGCGATAGTCGTCGTTGCACTTTTTGGTGACGTATCTCGTGAGTGAACATAACGGTGTGAATATTAAATCGATAAAAATCTTGAACCATCTGAGGAAGGCAAAGTCTTGTATAAAGTATGGTTTGAAAGATATTTCAACAATACTTTTACGTCCTACTTATGTTCCTAAATTTGATGGTTTTAAATATTTGTCATCCACTAAATTCATACTTATAGTGTATAGCTATATAAAACTAGACTTCTCCCTTCGATAGTTACCCACCCAAAAGCATTATTGCTTTCATCATAGAAAGCTTCAATAGGAACTTCACTTTTTATTTTTTTGTCATCTATCATTATATAATCATAATTCCAGTCGGCGTTAAAATAGTGCTTATTTGAATTGTCTGAGAAACTCATAACAGGTAAATTCATATAATTACCAGCATTCTCACTAACTTTTTTATCATAAACTTGAAATTGTTGTTTAATAAAGTTAGTTTTTGTGGATTCAAATTTCTTTCTTGTATTCTCTAATTCCTCAGTTTCTGGATTAAAGAAAACATCATCATAACCCCCTTTAAAGTATTGCAATTTCCCATCTTTGATAATAAAATATTTTTCAGCTAAATAAAATCCCATACATATACCTGAATCCGTAACATAAATCTCTGGTTGATGTTCATCCATTTTTATATCTAAATCTACGTCTAAAATATAATCTGTCCCATCAAAGTTTAATAATCTATATTCCTCTGTGAATTTAGCTATATGTTTTCCATTTCTACTAGTGTAAATAGGATTGGATTCTGTGAACCATCTATCATTATATAATCCCACAGGATATATAGCTTCGTCGATATCGTGTCTATACCATTTCCCCATTCTTTTAAACCAAAAGAAATTGTTATGATATCTGGCTTTTAGATTTGGGGAACCCCACATTGAAACTGGTAAATAATAGGATACTCTATCCCCATAAGCAAAATCCTTGTTAGCATAATAAAGGCTCTCGTAAGGTCCGTATGTTTTACCATTACCTACAAAATATAATTCAATATCATCGCCAGTTAGCTTTTTGAAATAATCATAAATATTACCTTTCTTTGAATTCAGATCAATATACCAAATCCAAATTTGAGATGCGGTTGTAAGTTTTTCTCCGTTCCAAACAAAAGACATTTCATTTGTTTTATTATTTATTGTCATGCAAGCAAAACGGGTTCCTTGGATTTTAAAATTTGAGCAAAATTCTGACCAAAAGAATTCTTCATTTTGTTCACATGTATAGATAATCTTTCTTACAGGATTTTGGGCATGTCCAAAACCTATTGATAACATAAAGAATAGATATAGAATAATTCTTTTCATTACAATCCAATTTTAATATTTTCTAAAGTTATTTTATTTGAAGAATAATTTATTGTAGGTTGTTGAATTCTTGTATTTTTCACAACACTTGCCTTCCTTACATTTTCCATAACATAAGTTGAGAGCTCTGCAATGGTGATATTTCCTTTGGATTCTTGTAGTTTTTTTAGAATATAATAAGTAAATAAACCATGCTGATTTTCATCATCAGGGTATGCTATATCATCTCCTTCAGTAGCAGATAATACAATGACATTACCTGAAACCTCTTCTTCTTTAGGTTTAATGGATATTCCTTTTGATGCAGTCAGCATTTCCCCATTTCTTTTCTTTCCACTGAAACAGGCATCCAAAATTACTATAATGGAATTAAAATTCATTGTTCCCAATTCATCATATAGTTTTGACAATGCATAACCACTTTCTAGATCATTAGGAATAACATCAGAAGGTAATAGGAAGGCTCTTCTTGTTCTTTCATCCGGTGCACCATGACCAGAATAATACAAAATTAGTTGAGCCTCTTTACCATATACTTCTGAAAGATTATTTGCCCATTTAATATCAGATACAATCTGGTTTTTTGTCGCATCTGGTCTAAAATGTATATTTCGCTCTGGGACACCTAAGGTTTTTATACAATACTCCTTAAATTTTTCACCGTCATTTCTTGCATAATCTACTTTCGAAATACCATTTTCCATATAATCTTCAACACAAAATATTAATGCGAAAGTATTATTACTTTTAAATGAAGTTATTGGAATATTAATATCAACATCAGAAGCCTTTCTTATTGTAGGTGCATTAAAAGTTATTTTTGTCTGTTCTTTAGAATTATAGCTATTATTAAGCAATGCGAATCCTTCTGAGCCTGCAATTTGTAAATCTTCAACATAAGTCGGATCATTTACTTCCTTTTTGCACTTTCCACGTAATAGGAGATATTCTTTATTATTAGGTGAAAATTTAAGAGCAGTACTACAATCTACAGCTGCATAAACGAAGTTTCCTTTCTTTTCATAAGCACAAGCTCTTTTATAATAAAGATCCCCTGTCTTATTTTTATATTCAGTTTTTTTAATTATATCATCCATTATTTTAATGGCCAAATCATAATCTGACTTATTCATTGAAGTAATATAGTCAGATATAGTATATGCATAAATTCCTATGTTCAATCTTGATAATAATAGCAATATGAACAATAGTTTTAGAAAGATTTTCATTTTATCTATATGTTTATGGTAGTTTAAATATCTGTATATAATAAACTTAGTTTATTTTGAAATTGAGATGTATATTTCCTGGATTTGAATATTATTATCTTTGGATAATGTTTTACTTAACCATGACATAAAGTCACTGTATGAGATATTGTTTGGCTTATCCTCGATTGAATAATCAAAACCATTTCTTTTACCTATCTGATAAGGTGAAAAAAGAATATATAGAGTGTTAAACTCTTTATCATTTTCACAATTTAATGTGTATTCGTCAACTATTGGACGCTCAGATTTGTCGGCTTCCTTTCGTGAGAACATCACATATTCTTTATTTGCCATGACTGGATAGGCGGAGAATGCTTGAGCCTTGTATGGCAAAATACAATATACCGTTTGGGATAGCTCATCAAGAAGATAGACCGCAAGATAGCCGTTGATTGGAGATTGAAAGTACAAATATAAATCATCTCCATCTCTAAAATTTACATCTCCAAAACGAAGCTCTGTTCCGTTTCTTAAGGTAGTTGCCAAAAATTCAATTTTTGCAGAAGTTATCTCTCTGGCTTTGCCTTTTACCGAACAAGTAACTACAAGAAAGTGGTTTTCAAATTTCAGTTGATATTCTGGATTACCTATGGTTTCAATCCATTCTCCTTTTACATCACTTCCACCAAGAGCAACGAACTGAGTGTCTGATTCTCCATTCTTGTTAGTTATTACAGTTGATGTGCTTTGAGATACGATAGTCCCAAATTCATCAGCGATTGCTTGGATTTTTGCACGGTCAAGTGCAACTCTCTTAGCCTCCTCAACAGACATTGCTTCCGGCGCGTAATAAGTGTATGTCGCAGAAACTTTAGCAGTTCTCTGCGAATAACCCATTACAAAGAATAGGGCAAATATGATAAAGAGAATGAACCTGTTCATTAGTTACCACCCAAGAATTTCATCAAGTTTGCCATGTAGGGTATCACCACGTTCTTCGAGTTCTTTCTTAATTGCTCGTTTAGCCGCAGCCTTTGCCATATCCTGACTGTAAGCAATGCGTATAAGCACTTCTTTGTTGTTGCCATTTACAGAGCGATAGGTTTCCATTACAGGAACGATGCGACCGATGCTTTGAGAAATCAAGTTTTTGCTTGCCATAACGCTGCGTGTGATCGAGGCTGCCTCCCCCTGATCCATCTGCTCATTGGCAACAGTATTCTCTATGAGGGCTGTAACCTCAGTCTGGATTTGTCCGGCAAGATTTTGCTTGGCAAGTTCCATAGCCTGCATCTTAGCGGCATCATAATTTCCACCGGTGCTCATAGCTTCTGCCATAATGAACTGAGGGAAACCATCAGTATCATACTGATATTGCATTATATACGACTTGTCAAGTTGATTTTCAATAGGGAGAGCTCCGGGAGCGGCTTTCCAACCCTCTTTAGACAGACGTTTAGCTTCCTTTCGTGCAGCTTTACTCGCTTTTTCGTTTAGTTCCTTCTTACTTGCTTTAGCAAGTTCCTGGCGCTCCTTTCGCTGTTCTTTTGTAGTCTGAGCATAACTAAAGCCGGATGCAGAAATCAGCAAAAGAGATACAAGTCCAATAATAGTCTTTCTCATGTGAGGACTGTGACTAATGGCTTTATTGTTGGAAGACTCACAGTCCAACAGGTTATAAAAAAAGCGTGAGAGTCTGTATCTGTTACTCGTCCCACGAATCGAGGCTCTGGCATGTGCCCATCACAGTAGAACGAGCAACGCGGAGCCTCACGCCGTATGATATGACAATTAGAGAATACAATAATGCATACTCTAAAATGGTAATCATACCCGAAGGCGCCTATCGTTGACTCATTCTTGACTGTGATATTGAAACTGCCAGATTTCGATCCGTCAAGAACAAGCGTCGGATAAACGCTTTTTATATGTCTGCACCCCGCCCCGTCTCCCATATCGGGACTCCGCGGACGATATGCAATCGCAAAGTTAGAAATAATTTTTTTAATTTCAATATCTGATTTGAAAAAAATTTTTAGGCTGTATGCGTGTATATCTGAATATATGTTAGATTTTCAGTCATATGGACTGACGACTAATTTAATAAGGTATACATAAGAACAGAAAGTCATAAGAGTCAGAGATTTTTATGGATGGACAGGAGTCGTTAGTTCGTTAGTTTGTTGGAGAGACCAGAAGGCCATAGGACGAGAGGGGTTAATTAATGCATAATGCACAATGTATAATGCACAATCATTGGGATGCCGGATTTATTATCGCTGATTTTGGTTGACTGTCCCGGTGTCCCACTGTCCCGCTCCCCGGGACAGTGGGACACCGGGACAGTCAACTTTTTTCAGGGATTATTTTCGTCATCATTCCGTGCTTGCAGTTCTCGGGTGACATTGTATCGATGCCGTACTTCGAAATGCAACTGGAGATGAACTGTGTGCGATGTTGGCGCACGGTCAGAAATAGGATTATCCCGAAGCCATCCGTACGGGAACCGATAAGTCATTTATCTAAAATTCATTTCACGCGGATAAGGTTGCCTTCGTCGAATCCGGTGGTCACTATGCGGTTGCCGAAAATACGTCTGACAGATTCATCTCCACATTCCAGGATTACTTTCAAAGACAAAACCATTTGATTTTGCATAGTTTCCCAAGCCATGGATTCGAAGCCCTTACCTTCAAGAATCAGATATTTCTCACCGGGCTCATAGTCGGCATCACAGGCCCAGTCATCGTCTTCTTCATCATATTCTTTGGAGCCGCACATATACACGCCGTAACCGTTTTCCGTCTCAAACATACCGATATTGACCGCCACAATATCATCCGGCAAACTCTCGGCAGCGGCAATATTCTTCAGCCATCTTTCAACTTTATCTTTTACCGTCATCTCTTTTTTCCTACAAAACATTCCGAATAATCCCATTATGTACGATTTAAATTACAGACAATTATACAATATCAACAGTTTGTCAGACCCATCAATTTTCATATATCATGGTTGATCTAAAACCCTAAGACACTCCAAGGGCTTCAATCACTTGCTCATCCACAAAGCTGCAAATTCTTCAGCTTCCTTTTCTTTTTCCGGGTCTTTGTCACCGTAATTAACATTCTCTATAAATATGTCCTTCTTACCATGCAGTAAGATGTGTCCTATCTCATGGAAAAGTGTATTCCAGAAATCTGCCACGCTTTCAAACTTCTTTGCAAGTTGAATGCAAGGTACACCGTATATATATCTTGCACATCCTTTTACGGGGGCAGATGAAAGCGTTTCAGTGAAAATCAACTTAACTCCGGCATTGCCAAGTAGCGAAGCCAACGACTCCTGATGATTAGGGTCTCCAGATTTTCGGATTTCAACAATATCATTCAGAATGCTTCGGAGAAGTTTGGCAGTGTATTTTGTTTCGGTGGATATTTCTCCGGCTTGTATCTCTCCCTGTCGCAACCATGCAGAAAGAGCATAAGGGTCACAAGCTTCAGCAAGAGTTATGCTGAAAGCTACACGAAGTCGCTGATTGAGATAAAAATCCTCCCAGCCTTTTGGTGAACTAACGGCGAAAAACGTGCATAAGGTGTCCACAATATTCTTTTCATCGCCATTTGCGTCAGTTATGCCCGAGAACCATCCGAGTTTTGATATTTCCGCGCAGGGGAACTTATTTGCCCAACGCAGTCCCTCTTTTAGAGATTTTTCTCTCCTCTTGCGGGCTATGAATTCATCATAGCTCTTTTGATGGCGAAGCCACATATGTGCCGGTATTTTGGTTACCATCTCAAATGCGATTGCCATATCAGGCGTTATGGAACTTTTGCCTTTTAAGACTGCAATAACAGTTTTTTCGGGTTTGGAAACCCTCGTGGCAAATTCCTTTACCCCCATACCCATCTCCTGCAATTTTTCATCAAGAGTCTCGCCGGGGTGATAAACGACCGGCAACTTTGCAGGGTCGAAAAACGGTCTTGTCTGTGCCATATCTTTATTTGCCATGATAGTTTGTAATCTCAATAACTTCGACGCCTTTGATTTCCAGCCAGACATATCTACCCGAGGCGTCGGTAGGTATCGGGTCTTCGTGTGGTTCAAATATCAGGCGATAAGGCTGGTCAAGGTCACATGCCCACTGGCCTTTCCTGTCTGCCTTCAATTCGTGAAAATTACCGGGTTCATTCCTCACATCTTCAAGAGTAGTAGCGTCAACCAAAGTACCTAACCTTTTAAGGAGAAGCTTTGCCCTTAGCGGTCCGAGTTCTCTTGTCATCTTGGAGGGATTATCCAGCAATCTTTCGAGTTTTTTATTTTGAAACGATATATCCACACTCTTTGTTTAATTGGTTCACACATGCTGTAAATCAATTCATGCGCAAATTTATAAAATTATTTTTGATTACACAAACTGTAAGAAATTTCAGTCATCACATATATTTCACTTTCTTCGACATGACGGTGATTGCATAGGATATTTCCGTTATACCGACCTTCTCAGCAAGTTCGACTCGAGTGAGGCGTGGATTGTCCGAGAGTAGTTTTAATACGGATAGTTCGGATTTATTGGGTACTTTATCGGGTAATTTATCGGGTAATTTATTGGGTACTTCTTCTTTTAACTTCTTTTGTCAATGTTTGTCTGCACACGAAAATATCAATCTTCTTTGCTGTACGATTCTACCACGATTAGATCCACGTCGGGGTAAGCGGACGCCACACGGTCGATGACTGACCGCACGTCGGCCCATATCAGACCGCCGAGACCGGCTCCGATTGCAGGCATGGCTATCTTCCGCACTCCGTCGCGCAATGCCAACTCCATCATTTTACGAAGAGATGACTCTATGTATTCAAGACGGGCCCGGGTTCGCCAAGTCTTCTGGGTGCCGAGATTATAGATATGACCGCCGCCGTAATCGTAGTCAAACACATCGCCGGGATTGTAAGCGCCTTTCAAACACAATTCCTTGTATTCCCGATACATCTCAGGGAAACGCTCCTTGAAACTGACGGCAATGCCCTTATCCATGGCTCCTGCACAATTACAGCCATGGGCATAACTGCCAACCCCATCCAACTTGAATATGTCACCTTTTTCTATGTATCTTACCATGACCTGATTCAAATTACAGATAAAATTCTAAAATTCCCACAACAACCTTCCATTACTCACCGATTTGCCAAATTCCTCTGAAAGAGCATTGGCAAATTGGTTAGACATTGTTGTTCCAAATTTATGATTTCCACCTCAAAATTACAAATCATTCTGTATATCTGCAACATCATGCTCCATATTTTCTCCACGTCTCCCTCAATACGGATATTTTACATTGGTGTTTTAATAAAAGCGTCTGACCGGAATGGAAGAAATAGAGAATTAAGCGCGTCCGGCATAATCTCTATTTTTCAAAAGAACATGAGATTATAATATTTTTTTGTTAATTTTGCATTACAGTCTTCCAACCTCCTAAAGAAGTTGTTTAAACTTTTTTACGGAATTTGGTTTTCTTATGGCTTTTTATGTTAAAAAGACCTCCTTCCCAATCTTACGCCATCTTTTCGGTCGCTTTTGAACCTTTCATCGGTGGTTTAGCCCGCTAAACTCCCTCTTCAAGTTTCAAAATCGTCTCGAGAATCTGACGAAATCTTGAAAAAGAAAAAAGTTTAAACAACTTCAAAGAAAGCATACGATGAGGATTAACAGTATATCCATAGAACACTTCCGTGGGTTGCGTAATATAAATATTCCGCAACTTGATGAACATGTAAATCTGTTCGTTGGAATCAATGGTGCAGGGAAATCAAGTATTCTTGATGCCATATCTCTCGTTTTTTCATGGTTTACAGCCAGAATGCTTTCTGCCAAAGGACGTGGCCGCGACATACCAAAAGACGACATTTCAATCCATTCCCCTAATGGATGCACCATAGAATTAGGATTAAACGACAATTCCGTTTGGAAACTATACAGAAGTCTGAAATATCATAAGACGGACAAATCGGATTTATCAGACATGAACCAATCCGTTTCAGATTTTCGGAAACTGTTGGATAGCGGAGACGAAATTCAACTTCCCATATTCGTGCATTATGGAGTCAATAGGGTGATTCCAAACACTTATCCGCGTCTTCCAAGAAGCAAATTTGCTTTTTTCTCACAACTTGACACCTACAAAAACTCTATGTCAGGTGGACTTTCTTTCTCCGACTTTTTTAATTGGTTCAGATTGTCGGAAGATTATGAAAACGAAAAATACAAAGAAGGGAGTTCTTATCGCGACAAAGGTCTTGAAGCCGTAAGGACAGCCATGTCTTTTATAATGCCGGAATATTCCGACATGAAAGTTACCCGTCAACCTCTCGCACTCACCATGAGAAAAGGATCCGAAATTTTAAAATTAAACCAATTATCGGATGGTGAGAAATGTTATATATCTTTGGTCTGCGACATCTCTCGTCGGTTAGCGATTGCAAACCCCAAATGCAACCCTCTCATGGGTAGCGGAGTAGTACTGATAGATGAAATAGACCTTCATCTTCACCCCCAATGGCAGCAGACTGTGGTATCACGATTGATCCATACCTTTCCCAACTGTCAATTCTTCATAACCACCCATTCTCCCATAGTTGCCTCTGACGTTAACGGGAAAGTGTTCGACATTAAAAACGGCGACATTTACCCGAAACATACATTCGGGAAATTGTCATCCAATATCCTTTCCTCCGTCTTCGATATTTCATCTGCCAGAAATCTTTTCGTGCAGTCTTTGATTGATTCATCATACGATGCAATCAACAAGAGAAACGAATCACTCTATAACCAAAACATCAGCCAATTAATAAACATATTAGGTGCCGATGACGCAGATATCACAGGTCTTAAAATAGAGAAATATAGAAAAGATAAATTTGCTGGCAAATGAAGACGATTATTAAGACACAACCTAATGCATCCCTTCAAACAGCAAAAGACAACAGATGGGACTGGGATGAATTCCATACCAATATGCATCAGGCATACCTCGATTGCAGAAATCAGGCATTAGACGAGCAAGCCGGGGAATGTGCTTATACCGGTCTTTGGTTAGGTGAAGGAAGTAATCAGAAACTCCACTTAGACCATTTTAAGAAAAGATCCATCTATCCCGATTTGACTTTTTGCTGGGACAACCTCTTCGCGGCGGCAAAAGATCTTGACTATGGAGCCGATTACAAAGATAATGTCATCCATGGCCCGAAATCAAATTCGGATATCCAATATAATTCCATTATATCTCCGACGAATGCCAACCTTAAACATTATTTCTAGTACAGACAAGATGGAACGATTGAACCCACTCCGGCACTCGACCCATCTAACGATAGAGAACTACTGAATAGGATTCGAAATACCATTGACGTTTTCAATCTGAATGCCGACGATTTAAAAAGCCGAAGAAAAGGTATAATAGAATCCATTAGGAACTTAAATCAATTAGATGATGATGTCATTATCTCATGTATGATGCATTCAGGGTTTTCTTTCGTAATTGAATTTGAACTACACAACCGATAACATACACGAAAATATTTTACGATATATCATGAAACAGATACTGACCGTTTTTTTATTTCTCTTTTCGTTGATGGGCGTCGCTGCCAATCCGATCGACAACATGCTTGAACGCATCGACAAGGGAGCATCGAGGAAATTCAAGACCACCCTTGTGAAAAGCGACAAGGATTTTTTCGAACTTTCGCAAGACGGCAACCGGATTGCGGTGAAAGCCAACACGTGGGTCAATATGGCCACCGGCATCAACTGGTATCTTAAACATCATGCCAGAATACATATTTCATGGAACGGCATGAGCCATCCCCTCCCTGCGGTGCTTCCACGTCTTGACAAAACCGTGCGTCATGAAACCGACCTTAAACTCCGCTACGACTTCAACTATTGCACGTTCTCCTACTCCATGCCATTTTGGGATTGGGAACGCTGGGAGAAGGAAATAGACTGGATGGCTCTCCATGGCATCAACATGCCGCTTGCCATCGTCGGGATGGAATCGGCGTGGCGCAACATGCTTCTGAAACTCGGCTACACCGACAAGGAAGTGGGCGAATTCATCTCCGGACCTGCATTTTTCGCCTGGTGGGCAATGAACAACCTTGAAGGATGGGGAGGTCCGCTGCCGCAGTCTTGGTATGCGCGCCAGGAAAGGCTTCAGAAACAGATATTAGCCCGAATGAAAGAACTCGGCATGAAGCCTGTGCTTCCCGGATATTGCGGCATGATGCCCCACGATGCGAAAGAGAAACTCGGACTCGACGTGACCGACGGAGGAACCTGGAACGGCTACGTGCGACCCTCCAACCTTTCCGCCACAGATTCCAGATTTGACGAGATAGCCGACCTTTATTATAAAGAGCTGACGGCACTCTACGGAAAGGCCGATTACTATTCGCTCGACCCTTTCCATGAGAGCAAAGACGACAGCAGCGTTGACTATGCCGCAGCCGGGAAGAAGCTTATGGACGCTATGAAAAGAGCAAATCCAAAGAGTGTATGGGTAATCCAGGGATGGACTGAGAATCCCCGCCCCGAAATGATAGAGTCGCTTCCCGAGGGCGACCTCCTGATTCTCGACCTTTTTTCGGAATGCCGCCCCATGTGGGGAATACCATCAGTATGGAAAAGGGAAGAAGGCTACGGCAAACACCAATGGCTTTTCTGCATGCTCGAAAATTTCGGAGCGAACGTGGGACTTCACGGCAGGATGGACCAGCTCATCGACAACTTTTATCAAACCAAAAGGAACCCTCTCGCCAAGAACCTCAAGGGATTCGGTTTCACTATGGAGGGTTCGGGCAACAATCCCGTGATGTTCGAACTCATGAGCGAACTTCCGTGGCGCAACGATAAATTCACAAAAGAGGAATGGATAAAGGAATACGTCAAAGCCCGCTACGGCATTGACGACCCTGCAGTGACGGAGGCTTGGAACGTACTCTCCAACTCGATTTACAACTGCCCCGCAGGCAACAACCAGCAAGGCCCCCACGAAAGCATCTATTGCGGCAGGCCGTCGCTCAATAATTTCCAAGTGAAGAGCTGGTCGAAGATGCGCAATTACTACGACCCCGAATCGACTCTTAAAGCCGCCACATTGATGGCTTCGGTGGCTGATAAATATAAAGGCAACAATAATTTCGAATACGACCTTGTCGATATAACCCGCCAGGCTCTCGCCGACCAAGGGAGACGGCAATATCTCGCCACCATAGCGGACTACAATTCCTTCTCGCGGGAATCTTTCAGGAAGAACGCCGACAAATTTTTGGAAATGCTTCTTCTGCAAGACCGTCTGCTCGGCACAAGGAGTGAATTCCGGCTCGGTTCATGGACCGAAGCCGCAAGAAATGCAGGAAGCACACCGGAAGAAAAAGACCTCTACGAATGGAACGCAAGAGTGCAAATCACTACCTGGGGCAACCGCATCTGCGCCGACGACGGCGGCTTACGCGATTATGCCAACAAGGAATGGAACGGCTTGCTACGCGATTTCTATTATCCGCGATGGGCTACATATTTCAACGCCCTCGCCGACCAGATGGAAAAGAATTCGCGTCCCGATGCGGATGCCCTCGGAGGGGGACCGAACAGCAACAAGACTGCGACCGAACTGTTTGCAATGGCACTTCCTTCGGGCCCTGTAATCGACTGGTATGCCCTCGAAGAACCGTGGACCCTGAAAAAAGGTGGATACTCTTCAACTCCTGAAGGCGACCCCGTGGCCACAGCCATAGAAGTGATGGATTACCTCAACAACAACCGATAAGTTTTTTCAGCAGATGTCAAAACGTCTTCTTTCTCTCGACATTGTCAGAGGCATGACCGTAGTGGGCATGATTATGGTCAACAACGGATATCACGGTTCATTCGAAGCCCTACGCCATGCGGAATGGAACGGACTTTCGCTCAGCGACCTTGTCTTCCCGTTTTTCCTCTTCATCATGGGGGTATCGATGTTCCTCTCGTTCTCCGGAAAAGGTTTCAAGCTGACTCCGCAAGTTCTCGGAAAAATCCTTAAACGGACTCTACTTCTTCTCTTGATTGGAATTGCCATCAACTGGTTCGACAAAGCGATTTACGGCAACTTCGGTTTCCAGGAACTCCGTTTCTGGGCCGTTCTGCAAAGAATAGCCTTATGTTATCTTTTAGTGTCTCTCTTTGCATTTGCATTCAACCGCCGCTATATCCTCACGACAGCCACGTTGTTGTTGGTGATATATGCTGCAATCCTTATTGCGGGAGACGGCTACAGCCAGGAGAAAACCCAAAATATCCTTTATCTCGCCGACAAATGGCTGTTAGGCGATGCACATCTTTACCATAAATCGGCTGTAGATCCGGAAGGGCTTCTAAGCACCATCCCCTCTGTCGCCAACGTGCTTTTCGGCTTTTATTGCGGAATGAAGATAAAGGAGCTTCATCCCATTCTTGAAAAAACCAACGCACTGTTCTTTGCGGGAAGCGTTCTTACATTCGCCGGTTTTATCGTCAACTTTGCCTTTCCATGCAACAAGCACATCTGGAGCCCGAGTTTCGCCCTCGTCACTTCCGGGTTCTGCACTCTCCTGCTTGCGCTTATGATGGTGCTGATTGACGGGCGAGGGAAAAGAGGCGCGTGGGTAGATTTCTTTCAGATTTTCGGAACAAACGCCCTTCTCCTCTACATCACAAGTGAAGTAATGGCGATAGCGTTCGGGCGCATCGGATTAAACGACCTCCTCTTCGATGCATGGTCGTCGCTTATTCCCGTGCCGCAGCTTGCATCGCTCGCCTACGCCGTCACCTACGTAGCGATGAATTTCGCCATAGGATATCCTCTGTGGCGCAAACACATCTACGTCAAACTTTAGGGATGGTATATCATCTCCACTTTCCCGACCGGAAGGCTTGCACCTATGCTGACGGGAATCCGCTCTTCGGCAGAAACCTCTGCATTTACCGCATAGCCGCTCATACGTCCCTGATAGGTATATTCAAACTGCACGGAATATGTGGAATATGAGCCGTCGTCCGTTTTAAGATGTGATTTCCCGTTGTATGTTATCACCACTTTTTCGGGATTACCGTTTTTCATGGCAATCGGAATAGTGAGTTGCTGTCCGGCAGACATACTCTCGAAATCAATTTCCTTAAAATAATAGAACAGACCGAGCATATCGGCAGTGACGGTTATCGCCTCCAGGGTGTCGTCGCCCGCATCAAGGGAGCCCTCCCCCTTTATGTTCTTGTAATTTGAAGGGAGACTCGGATTGAAATTGTTGCTCCTGTAGAGGGTTACTTTCGGCTTCATATACCATCCGTTGATATAGTCAACCGTTTCAGCGCTGAGTCTATTACCGGGAGTCATAGTTGCTTTAAGGGTATCGCTCACACAAAACACCCTTCCGTTCCATGGAATGCTGTTTCCGTCAAGGGTAGCGGAAAAACGACTGCCGTCGGTCTGCATTGTCACGACACCATGGGCTATCATCACATCTATCAGTCCCCAATGGTAATGCACGTTATAATTCAATTCCGTATATGGAATATTGACCTGCGCCCTTCCGATGAAAACGCAACATAAAACAAAAAGCAAGGAAACAATCTTTTTCATAGTAAATCAAGTTTAATCATTGAGAGGGTGTTGCGACACCCTCTTTTTTAATTAAAATAACAATCACCTCAGACTAATGTTTCAATCACATTATTTCCATGGTGCAGTAAGCAAACGCATAATCTGACTCACCGTCGTCTCAAGATTATGCCGTGCATTTTCCGGTTGCATCGCCTCCTCCAAAGTCAAAACGCGCTGCATGATGCTGAACACACCGCAAAAACCGACATTATCAATCACATCTTCATCTTTCAAACATCCACCGACGGCCAAAACCGGCACTCCGGCCTTCTTTCCCCTTTCAAGCACTCCGGAAAGCACCTTTCCCATAAGCGACTGACGGTCGATGCTTCCTTCTCCGGTGATTATCAAATCCGCATTTTTCAGACAATCATCAAATTTTACTGCATCAAGCACCATTTCAATTCCCGGCATCATCTTCGCTTTGAGGAAAGCACAGAAAGCTCCTCCGAGCCCTCCCGCAGCCCCTGAACCGGCCACCTCTTCAAGATTAATACCAAACTGCAAGGCAATGATTTCAGCAAAATTCCTCAATCCCTTGTCGAGCCTTTGCACCACTTCCGCCGAAGCACCTTTCTGCGGGGCAAAAACAAATGCCGCCCCATTCTTGCCATAAAAGGGGTTATCTACATCACATGCAGCAATAAACTCGACATCCTTAATCCGTTTATCAACACACGAACAGTCTATATACGCCACTTTTTCAAGGTCGGCTCCAGTCCCCTTCAATAAATCCCCATCCTTATCAAGAAATCTATATCCCAAAGCCGAAAGCATACCCATGCCGCCGTCATTTGTTGCACTTCCGCCAAGACCCATGCATATTTTTTTGCATCCCCTTCCAACGGCATCCAGCATCATCTCACCCACTCCATACGTAGTAGTCAGTAAAGGATTCCGACGATTTTCAGGAATAAGAGTCAACCCTGCGGCCTGCGCCATCTCCATGACGGCAGTATTCCCGTCGCTCGACAAAGCATAACGCGCCAACACTGTCTCCCCCAGCGGTCCGGTCACCCGACATTCCTTATAATCGAAACCGCCCGTCGCAGCCAACGCCTCTACGGTGCCCTCTCCCCCGTCGGCAACAGGAAGTCTGACACATTCACATCCCGGCACAACCCTACTGATGGCACCAATGCAACCGTCAGCCACATCTCCAGCCGTCAGCGACCCTTTAAACGAATCCGGCGCCACCACAATCTTTCTCAGTTCCATTTTATATTCATTTATTTGCCGGGGGCGAGTTCTATTATTTCACAATCGCGCATGTCGGACCCGTCGATTGTGAGTTTCACGAGTGTGCGCACCTTGTGCCAACCGGAAAGACCCGCGGCTCCGGGGTTGACGTGGAGAAGGTCGAGTTCCTTGTCATAAATCACTTTCAAAATGTGGGAATGACCGTCAACCATCAGTTTAATATTTTCCTCACGCAAAAGATTTTTCATTCCCTTTGCCCATTTCCCCGGATAACCGCCTATATGGGTCAAAAGCACCTTCACGTCCTCGACTTCAAAAATTTCAAGCTCGCTGCATTTGCGACGCACCATGCCATGGTCAATATTGCCGCTCACAGCCCTCACCACAGGCACCACATCCCGAAGATTTTCTACTATAGCATAGTCGCCTATATCGCCGGCGTGCCACACTTCGTTGCAATCCTTGAAATAATCTGCAAAACGGCTGTCCCAGCATCCGTGGGTGTCGCTAAGAATTCCTATTCGTTTCATTGTTGTGGGATGGAGGTTTTAATGACTTTAAGGTCTTTAAGGTCTTTAAAGACTCTAACGACTAATTGACTAAAGACTAATCACAATTGCTAATTGCTAATTACTAATTTCTAATTGCTAATTGCCAATCTGCGAGCCTATCACAAGAAGGATAAGACTCAGGAGCAGGACTCCGAGGTCAATCAGTTTGGGTTTGATGTTCTTTTCATGAAGCGACACGACTCCGTATATGAAGCTTACCAGCACGCTTCCCCTTCTTATCATCGACACGACGGCTACCATCGAGCCTTCAATCGAAAGCGAATAAAAATATGCCACGTCGGCAATCGTGAGGAACAACGCTATGCAGGGAATGGTCCACCGCCATTTAAAACCGTCGCCCCTCTCCTTGTGCGAAGCCCGCATGATGGAAATGACAGTAACCATTATCAGACATTGATAGAACGAATACCATGCCTGCACCTCAAGGGGTTCGTATGACTTCAGCAAGTATTTGTCGTAGAGGGCACTGACCGCACCAAGCACCGTTGCGCCTATCGACATCCATATCCATTTGGAATGTTTGAGCGAAAAACCCTCCTTCGCCCCAATCCGCGAAATGAAAAACAACGAGGCGAAACCTAAGGCAATACCAATCCATTGCACCCAGTTGAGCCGTTCTCCGAAAATCAGCAATGCCCCCACAAGCACTATAACAGGGCGCGAAGCATTGATGGGACCCTGCACGGTAAGGGGAAGGTGCTTGATTGCATAATAACCAAGCAGCCAGGAAGAGAGGACAATAACCGATTTCAGCACTATCTGCAAATGTCCCGTCACAGTATTGCCAAACCCGAAATTGCCGTCTGAAATCCATCCGATGAGAAACGGCATCATATACAGCGATCCGAAAACAGTGTTGAGCATCAACACCATCAGAACGTCATTACCTTTTACCGAAAGCTTCTTGAAAATGTCGTAAAAACCCAGACAAAGGGCGGAGACACATGCTAACAATACCCACATAATAATCTGAAATATGAGTGCAAAATTACAAAAATAATCCGTGACCACCCAAGCCACGGATTATTGAAGTTATTTAAACTTTTTTACGGAGATTGATTTTCTTATGGATTTTTACGTTAAAAAGACCTCTTTCCCAATCTTCCACCATCTTTTCGGCCGATTTTGAACCTTTCATCGGTCGTTTAGCCCGCTAAACTCCCTCTTCAAGTTTCAAAATCGTCTCGAAATTCTGACGGAATCTTGAAAAAGAAAAAAGTTTAAACAACTTCATTTAGTTACAACATATTCAGAACATATTCAGAAATTCACATTCAATGGGTCAAGAGGGAGGAACCGGAGTCGGTATTGTTGAGAGAGCGTCGGGCCGTCCGGAAGAGGGAGCCGAAATCGGCATTATACGTCACCGAAAGGCATACCATGTTAGCATTCTCTTTTATGTATCTATAGCGGTAGCCTGGATTCGAGGCAGAATAATCCCACGACGGATACTGAGTGCCATGTTTCGAGAACATATACATCCAGCCCAGGCCCAGCGTCCAATGCTTGTCGGGTTTATAATCGAATTGCAGCCCATCCCAGTTCTCGTCTTTGCTGACCGTCGTTCCCCAAAGGCTTTTACCGGGAATCTTACGCGAATAGCTCACCGTAAACGGGCCCTTATTCCACCATACGTTCATATAGGCGGAAAAAGAACCGAGCGTATGCTTCCAGTCGTCCCCCTTCGATTCATAATGGGAATATTGGAAAGTTACGTTCGCCCCAAACATGTCGAAGAGATTATTGACCCCAAAACGCACCCAACCCGTAATATTCTGCTGCGACTTGAAATTAGTACTCGCAGAAAGGAATTTACCATCGCCCAAATAACTTACGTCGGAATAAGTGGGATGCGAGGCATAGAAATGATTCACATTCCCCGACACCGACCACTTCCCTTTATTGAACTGTAAAGCCAGGGAGTTCCTGAAATTATCGCATACTTTCAAGTCGGGATTTCCGTTGCTCACCATATATATGGAAGTCTGTTGCGGATAATCTGTCAGTTCCGCAAGACCCGGTATGGCGGGAGTATAACGGAACTGATAGGTCAACGTCCATTCACTGTTCAACTTCCACGAAGCGAGAGCCGACGACAGGTTCCTTATAAAGTGACGGTTGTTGAGGTCGTTGCGCATCCAGAAAAGCTTAATTCCCGTGGCAACGCGCAAATACACAGGGCCGCACTGTCGTTCAAACTGGACGTAACCGTAATTGTTGTTCTCGGTCAGGGTAGCCTTGTAGCCAGTGGTAAGATAACGGTTGTCATTTCCCGAGACCGTATTCTGGAATCCTGCAGAAAGCTCGCTCACCTCGTCGAATGTATGCACGAAACTCACTTCCGAAATCAGAGAGCGACGACGGTTGTCGGTATCGGTGACGTATGATTCCTCCACTCCATCGGGATTTTCGACATTTCGGTTCCTGTAGTCGGTGGAACTCAATGTGCCCACCACTTCTACTTCCAAAGAATTACGCGGATTGAAATCTTTTCTCACATAAAGGTCGAGCGACGGAGTGAACCGCTTGCCGGAATTTTCATTGTTCGATGAATAATCCCCATAAAGGGAATCGTGCAAACTTGAACGGGTCTTTATTCCGTCGTTAAAAATTCCGGCATTGAAAGTGGCCGAAAAGACAAGCGACTTATCGGGAGAATAGACATATTTAAGATTCAACGGATTGAACATATAATGGAACGGCGACTTGGCTGTGGAAACGAAATCAACCCTGAAATCATTGCCGATAAGCGCGCTCTCGCTGTAATCGTTGACATCGCTATAGTTTCTCCAAGAAGGGGAATATGAAAGGGTGAACTGTGAGGGTCCCTGATGATATGACCCCCTGACACTGCCATTGATAAATCCGGTGGTGGGGCAGCCACGTCCCCACACATAGACCGAGCCGCCGTCGTTTTTCTTCTTTAAGGTTATATCAATCACGCCTCCGGCGTTTTTATCGGCATAACGGGCCGGCACGAACCTCGAATATTCCACTTTCGCCACATCTCCCGGCTTGAGCGCGTTGAGGTCGTCCTGCGAAGATGGCACGCCGTCAATCAATATTATCAACGAACTTCCGAGCACACTTACCGAACGATTTACGATGTTGACCTCAAGGCCGTCAAGCTGCAGTTTCTGCAAAAAAGAGAGGGCGTCGGCCGATGCCCTAACATCTGCGGCAGACGGAATCACGATGGTTTTGCCCATACGTTCCTTTTTACCTTCGGCAGTGACCACCACTTCTTTCAATGAAGCTGCCTCCGACATATAAATGATGCCGATATCGATATTCTTCTTCATCCCCTCTATCTCGAGTTCATAATCGGCGAAACCGGGAGACTCTATTTTTATAAAAATATCCTTTTCTTGCGGTATGTCGGTGTGGAACTGTCCGTTTTCATCCGATTGAAAAGAAGCCACCGGCTTTTCTGCCACAAACACCTCGCCCACCGCAAACGACACAGCCGTTGAATCCGCTTCGGAAAGGATTCTTCCCGAAAGCCGGATGCCTGCATCGGCTCCAAAAATAAAAGAAGCCCCCACCAACGAGAGTATGACAGAGAATATTCTCCATGAATTGTTAGAAAAAGCGCAATTTGAATGCATAGAATCAATTTATTATTATGGAATCGAAAACGAGGATGTCGCAACACCGATAAACAAAATTTATCATGGCTTTGAAACAGACTCTTCGATTTTAGTAGATGACAAAAGTTGAATTTTGTCGGTTATATTGTTGATTTTTAATT
>CAJUCW010000009.1 GCA_910585275.1 uncultured Muribaculaceae bacterium | reverse complement strand
AGGATGGCAAGCTTACCCTTGATGACCTCGTGGCTTACGCCAAGAACCGGCCCGAGCCCGCCGTGACATCAGGCAAGCAGGAGCTCTACGAGGCTATCGTCAACATGTACGCATAACAAACCGAATAATGGGAAAAAAAGCCGGAAAGTCATCTCGACTTCCCGGCTTTTTTCATGACGCAAGGCCCAAGAGCCTTGTGCTGCCATGAGCGTTCTCTAAATCTTTTATCGTTGCCGCGAAATTAACAATTTCATTCCATTTCTCCAAATAATCATATTGAATTCTTTAACTGAAAAATCGGATTTCAGGTAAAGAATCCACTGCCCTCCCATTTTGAGCTTGAAGATTACAAATATTAAAATATTTAACATAAATTAACCCATCAAGAAGGGTAATTTGAAATTTTTAATCTAATTTTGCACCCAAAATCAAAGGGATGTCCGATTTCCATCCGGATGGAGCACTATAACAGCCTTCAAACTAACCGGTTGAACAACATTCCTTCCGAGTTGCCTCTCGACGGCAACCTATATCATGCCATGATATAGATACGCTGTCCAGATTCATATCCATTTCAAGGCAACCATTGAACCGATTATAATTAATATTCCGTTCCGACAAGAGATGTCAGGACCGGCGAGATTACATAACTACTGAAAACGATCTACTGAAACAAAGATGTCTTACTTAAGGATAGCCTTTTGTATGCTTATGCTTATGGCATTACACCACTCGGGCATAAAGGCCCAGTATGCGGTGAAGACAAATATCCTGTATGATGCCACCACAACTCCCAACTTGGGCTTTGAAGCCGGAGTCGGGAAAAAAACTACTGTCAACATTATATACGGGCTAAACGCCTGGACATTCCATTCCGATTCCAAAGGCGACCGGAAGGTGAAGCATTGGGTTCTCATGCCGGAATACCGCTGGTGGACATGTTCGAAATTTAACGGACACTTCTTTGGAGTCCACGCCATGGGTGGACAGTTCAATGCGGCAAACGCCTCCATACAGGTTCCCGGTTTTTTCTTCTCAGGCGAAAATCTCGCAAAAGGCGTGAAAGACTACCACTATCAGGGCGCATTCGCCGGCATCGGCGCCACCTACGGATATCAGTTCAATCTTTCGCGCCATTGGAACGCCGAGGCAGAAATCGGAGTAGGTTACGCCCACGCATGGTACGACAAATTCCCATGTTACGAATGCGGAGCTAAAATCAAAAGCGGCGGAGCCAACTACTTAGGCATCACAAAACTGGGGCTTTCCATACTCTACATTTTTTAAGCGCCATATATTATGAAGACAATACATTATGCAATAACACTTGCCCTCCTCTCCCACTCTTACTCGATGGCGCAAGACGGCGGCATCTCTACAGAAGACGTAAATCTCTCTATAGCAGGACAACGTCTCAACGTAAGCGCCGGAATCATTCTCGACAAACTCAGCCTCGGCAAAGACCGTCAGATATTTGTCACCCCCGTGGTAAGAGGCGATGAAAACCGGGAGGTGACGCTCCCTTCGCTCCTTGTAAGCGGCAGAAACATGCATTTCGCCTACCAACGCGGTGCCCTCAAAGGGTTTGACGCCATATCCGCCCACGATATTCTGGCGGAAGTGAGACGAGAAAACGGCAAACCACAGAAATTCGAATATCTCACAAGCATACCTCTGCAGAAATGGATGCGGCTTGAAAATGCCAGGCTCGCGTTTGTATATGATTCTTGCGGATGTGGAGTTGACAAAGGACAGATTATAATGGAAGAGATTCCACTCCGGCTGAATCCGGCAAAAGAGATGCGAACAGCTATGATGACACCTGCCGTGACTGAACTGCCGGTGGAAATTCACGAAGGTAAGGCACGAGTGCAGTTTGAGGTGGACCGCACGGAGCTTCACGCCGAGCCATTCACCTGCCGAAACGGGCAGAAAATCGACAACAGGGAACAACTCCGTATGATTGACGATTCGGTCAGCTACGCGCTTTCCGACCCAAACGTGGAGATAGCAGGAATCTCGATATGCGGCTATGCCTCGCCCGAGTCGCCTTACACACACAACGATTTTCTGGCCACCAACCGCTCCAAAGCCCTTGCGGAATATCTTGCCGACCGCTACAGCCTGCCTCGCGAGAGGTGCTCTTATTCCGCGGTGCCCGAAAACTGGAAAGAATTCCGCGAACAAGTGCTCGAAAGCAAAGAAATCTCCGAGGCTCAGAGAACCGACCTTCTGGAACTTATTGACCGCCAGGCCTACGGTCCGAGCGACTATGACGCCAAAGAAAAAGAACTGAAGACATCGCCCAAGTTCGCGCAGCTATACAGAACCAAGATTCTTCCCGAATGGTTTCCGCGCCTGCGCGCCACCACATTCGCCATCAGCACCCGCCTGAAACCAATGAGCGACAGGCAGCTTGCCGAAATAATAATGACATCGCCCGAAAAGATGTCGCTCAACCAGATGTTCCGCGTGGCCCGTCTATACCCCGAAGGGAGCGAAGAGTTCAACCGGACAATCGACATCGCGCTCAAGCATTATCCCGATGACGAAACAGCAAATCTCAATGCAGCTGCGGCAAAAATCAACTCAGGAGACTACGACGCGGCCAAGGCCCTCCTTCTAAAAGCCGGGGATTCTGCCGAGGCATGCAACCTCCACGGAATCATAGCCACCGCCGAAGGCAACTTCGAGGAGGCGCAGGAATGGTTTGAAAAAGCCGGCAATCTGCCGGAAGCCTCTAAAAACACCGATCTCCTGAAATAACAACAGACTCTTCCAAGCCATGTGTGACTACATCAGTCACGCCTTTCAAATATAGGCCACAAGCCAAAACCGATAAAGGGTATCACATCTATATGCCACCCTTGCCGGTCATAAATTCGATTACATTTAACTAAACTACTGAATAATGAAACTGAAGAATTTATTTTCAGGGGCTCTCTCGCTCACTCTTCTTGCGGGATGCTCCAACGACGACCTCCCTTCAAACGGAGGACAGACCGTCGAAACTCCCGGCGGCTACATGGCTGTCAACATCCAGCTCCCCACCGTTGCCGGCACCAGGGCCGCCAACGACAGCTATGACGACGGCACAACCAACGAATATCATGTTGACAACGCGGCAATCGTAATTTTCAAAGGAGCCAACGAGATGGACGCCACGGTGGCAGGTGCATATGTGCTCTACGACATGGAAATCCAGGAGCCTGACAACGACAATGACAACATCACCACACGCTACTCGAAAGTGGCGAAAATCGACGGGTTTGAAATCAATGAAGGCGACAAGCTATATGCCCTCGCCATCCTCAATTACAATCCGGAAGTCATCTCCTGCGGCGACAACGGGGAACTTCTGGTGAATGCAACCAACCAAGGATTTTCATCCACAACCGGTGGTTTCACCGGGTCTTTCAGCGAACTTCTCGAGCTACAGACCTCACATAAATTCTACAACGGAGAGAGCCGCAATTCCGACAAGTTCTTCATGACCAACGCCCCGCTATCCAGTGTGCCAGGCAGTTCTCGCGGAACTTTGACTGACAAAAAACCTGAATTCAGCAATGTCAGGACTCTTGTAGAATTCGACCCCGAGAAAATTCACGAAACAGAAGCAGACGCAAAAAAAGACCCCGCCGCTTCAATATATGTGGAGCGTGCCGTGGCGAAAGCAACTCTCGAATCGGTTCCTCCCACAGCCCACATAGGAGATAAAGATTATGACATCAAGCTTTGGGGATGGTATGTCGATAACACGGAGCCGACATCCTACATTGTACGCAATCTCGGAATAGACAACGGCGTAATTGACGACTACCTCGGTTACACCACAGGGGGAGAGAAATATGAACCCTATAAGAACTACCGTTTTGTAGGCACCAAGCCTATGGGGCAAATAAAAGATGAGAGCCCCGAAAATCTTTATCGCATATATTGGTGCGCCGACCCGCAATACAATGGCAAAGCCCATTTCCAATACAACGCCAATTTCGTGAACGGAATAACCGAAGTGAATGAAAAGTTGTTCGAGGATAAGGACTATATATTTTATCCTCACGAGAATACATTCTCAGTTGCTAACCAAAGCTACCATAACACAACACGTGCCGTATTCCGTATGACAATCGCTGTGGCTGGAGACAACAAGCCCGTGACATTCTACACCCTTAACGACGACGAGAACAATCTCTACACCAATATCGACGATGCCACTTCAGTCATCTGGGGTTATCTGACCGATGACGAACCTTCCACCGACACTCCCGGAAGCGGGGCTGTAAACGGACACAACTCCGACATTCGAGAAGCGTTCAAACTGGCTCTGAATGACGGTAAGAGTTTCTCCTACGGAAAAGACAACATTGCCATCACATTCGGTTATAACTCTGAAACCGGAGTATATGATGTTAAAGACATTGAACTCAAAGTTCCTGCTTCCGACATAGGCGAAGGAAAGACCTTCAAGGTGGATCCCAACGAAGCATTCAAGAATAGTGCATCAAAGAAAGCCCTTATCAGCTATATCAACGCCACCTGGCGCATTCTTCAATACACTGACGGACACAGCTACTACGACCTCCGCTTCATGCACTTCGCCGACACACCATCAGATGGAACTTTCGGCCCCAATGACCTCGCTCCATGGGAATGGGCAATCACAACCCCTGAAACATCAAAAATCACTACAGACCAGGCTTACGGCAATGACGCAAATTCCGAACCTTACTTCCTCGGTCGCTACGGCATGGTGCGCAACAACTGGTATTCAGTTTCTATCGGGAAAGTGCTTCACCTCGGTTCCCCCGTGCCTACTAAGGTGCAGAACGTGAATAAGTCAGACGACAACCACGATGTACACAAATACCTCTCGTTCAAAATCAACATCCTCTCCTGGGCTAAACGCTCACAGAATGTAGATTTCTGATTTCGGACTGAAAACCATCCACGCCCCTCCCATGATAGCCGGAGTGGCGTGCCAAAGGCATGGCGGGGGTGAAACCCCGCCATGCCACCAATCAAAAAAACAAAAAAGCATCTATGAACCGCTTTTTCAATACTTTCCTACGCGGCATGGCAGCCATGGCAGCTGTCGCGGCCTCGACATCATGCTCCATGATGCAGGACAGTGTCGAAGACTGTCCATTGGGGCTGTATGTGCGTTTCGTCTATGACTATAATACGCAGCGCGCCGACATGTTCAAGGACCATGTCGGCCATGTGGCCCTTTTCCTGTATGACGAACACGGGAAACTCGCAGCCTCAAGAACCGTCTCCAATTCGGATGCCTACGCGCCCCTTTCCTCCTACGGATATGCCATGCACTTCTCTCCTGACGAGCTTCGTCCGGGACGCTACCGGGTGCAGGCCGTGGCTATGCAGCGCGACTGGAAGGAAGTCCTCGCGACCCCGGGGGCGAAATACCGCCGAAACTCCCCCTCCGCCCACGAAGACCTCGTGATTGAGCTCGACCGGGAGAATGACACCTGCCCCGGTTCGTCGCACAATGCCGTCAGCGATGCAGCCCCGCTCGACACTCTATGGCACACTCTGAAAGTGATGAGCCACCTGCCACAGGATGGGAACACTGTCCCGGCGTTGCAGCGTACATCCAAACCTTATTCCATTTATCCTATAGCCGAACAGTTGGTGGAGGTGAAAGATAACCGTGCTACATACGCCACAGTCTCACTCGTGCGCGACACCAAGCATCTCAACATCACTCTACGCGAAATCGACGAGCCGGCTTCTGTCTCGGCCGACAAGTATGACGTGAGGATTCTCGACAACAACGCCACCATCGCCCACGACAACGAAATAGTGACCGCCGACTCCCTCCATTATTCCCCTTATGCGTCGTGGACAAGCCGTTTCCTCTCCGACGGATCAATGGAAATCGAGACCATACATAAAGGATTGCCGGGGCAGTATGATTCTTCTGCAAAAAACGGCAATGACGGCGGCGACGTGGTGCAGCGCACGGCCCACTACAACCTGATGTTCAACCGTCTGATGTATAATGCCTCCGAAAACGCTGACAACGCCATACTCGAAATTTCTAACAAGGAAACCGGAGCCATCGTGGCACACATCAACCTCCCCTCCGTGCTCTCACAGGGACGGATGGCCTACGAGATATACAACTACGGCCACCAGGAATATCTCGACCGCGAATACGACTATCACCTCGACTTCTTCCTGAAAGGTGACAAATGGCTATACTGCGACATCGTCATAAATGTGCTTTCATGGTCTAAACGTACTCAAAATGTGGATTTCTAAAACATTAGCGACAATACTGACAATATTGGCCATGTGTGTGGCATCTGCTTGCTCCTCCGACACTCCGGAGGCCGCCCCCGCTGTGCCCGACACCATGAAGCTGAGGCTATATCTGGACTTCGACATCTCCTCCCCGACTCGTGCCACTCCCGCCCAGGGCGATTATCAGCCCGGCTCTATCTATGAGAATATGATAGACTTCGACGGGAAGGATTTCATGGTGCTTTTTTTCGACAAAGACGACAATTATGTCGGTTCTTTCACCGACACCGAGATAAAGGCCACCGACGACAACCGCAAGCGCACATTCATCGAAGGCTCGGTCAGCTCCACACTTCTCGAAGGATGCGACTATACGCTGAAGGTGCTTCTCCTCGCCAACTGGGGCAGCTACCCCGCCGCCGGTGTAGGATTAACCAAAATCACCGACATAGCAGACATGTCGGCGTTCGACTTCGAGACCTCCGACAATGGCGGAGACGGACACGGCGACCTTATCGTGGACGACACACACCATATCCCGATGTTCGGAATCATCGACGCGAAGACTCTCGTATTCGACAATGACATGACAGCCGACCTCGGGACCATGCACATGCTCAGGGCTTTTGCAAAGATTGAAGTTGAGGCCGACACGGGAAACTCTTCCGTCAAGACCCTCGACAAGGTGTTCATGAACAAGGTGAACAGGCGTGGATTCATGTTCCCGCCGGGAGTGACGTGCGAAAGTGACTACCGCAAGGACAATTTCAACGACGATTACACCTCGGCCCCCTCAATCCCCGCCGATACGCCCACCGACGCCGACATCCCTTTCGTGAAGACTTCCGACGGGAAATGGGTGATTTATGTCCCGGAATTCGCCAACATAATCGGCAACGAGACCCTTGAGGAGAATGACAGGGCAAGAATCGGGGTGCGTTTCTCCGGAATCGACCAAACCTTCTGGATTGACTTCAAATACTACGAGACACCACCATCCTACGTCACCTCTCTCAAGAAGGGAGACCATTTCAACATCATGCGCAACAACTGGTATCACTATGTGGTAAGCAAGCATCCGGAGAGCATTGAAGTGAAACTTGATGTGACGCCCTATTCATCGGTTGTGCTTGAGCCGGATTTCGGTCTTGACCGCGATGAAGACGGAAATATAATAACTCCTGCGAAACCCTGAGAAAGTCTCATTTTGAGAGCGTATCCACACGCCCGACAACTGAAACGATATGAAAGACAATCTACTTGTATATATAGCGACCCTTTGCCTGCTCCTATCTATGGCAGGGTGTTCCGACGATTTTGATTTCAAAAGATACGGAGGATATACCGACGGACAATCGGACATATCCGCCACTCTTTCTTTCTCCCCCTATTCAAGCGTGGAGCCAACCCGCACCACGGAGGCTTTCCCGGGCGACGGCATGAGGGAAATAACAGATTTCGCCATCCTCGTCTATGACTCCGATGGAAAACTCATTGAGCTCACCGGGGCCGACGGCACCGACGATACCGAAGAATTATCCGACCTGAACTTCACCATCGTTGACCGCACGGACAGCGACGCGGCAAACGGCTCCACTACCGAGCCTAAGACCGGCCAGGCCTCTTTCAAATGGAAATTCGGGAAATGGGGAGATTTCTATATATATGTAGCTGCAAATATGGGACGCTGGGAGAATGAGAAAAGAGTGTCGTCAACGCTCGATGTCCTAAAAAGCGATTATCCGGAGGATATCAAGACCGTGGAAGGCCTAAGGGCGATAGAACTCTCTTGGGATCCCGCCAACTATCTCAACAACCGGCAGATGCTCGGATTCATGACCACCGACAATGCCCACCGCAAGGAAGCACCAATCGTAAAAATCAACAAAACAGACATAAAACTGCACGCATGGCTCAAAAGAGCCGCCTCGAAAGTGACAATAGACTATGACGGTTCGGGACTCCGAGAAAACGTTATGATTTATCTCAAACAGGCGGTGATTCGCAACATCCCGAAAAAATGCTTTCTCGGAAATACCAACACGCCGAAAGACACCACGGAGACTCTCTATGCCACCGAAACCCACCGCATGGAGGAGGCCAAGAGCGAATACGGACATCACATCGACTATTTCGAAAAAGGGAACGAGACTGACTACACGAAATGGCCCATGGTGGCTAAAAGCAGCCCTAAGCTCAACCATCCCGACGCAAGCCATGCCGACGAAGCCAACGCCCTGTTCTTTTTTGAGAACTGCCAGGGTGATTTTGCCGACCATCCGCAGAAAGAGATGTATGACAAGCGGCAGTATCCTGCCGACGACGGCTCGGTGAAAGACTACACCGACATGCGCGACAATGTGCCCGCCGGCTCCTACATAGAGGTGGAGGGATGGTATCAGAACAACAATGCGGCCGATGCGGGCAACGGACGCATTATTTACCGCTTCATGCTCGGGAAAGATGTGAAATACAGTTTCGACGCCGAACGCAACACCCACTATAAAGTGACCCTGAAATTCAAGGGGAACGGCAACGACTTCGACTGGCATATCGACTATAAGGAGGAGAAAGGTTTTTCCGCCCCCAACCCCTATTTCATATCCTACCTTTACGACGAAGGGATGGTGCTCCCGCTACGGTATAACGGCGACCTTACCGGAAAGAAAATAAAGGCGGAGATTATCGAGAACCACTGGTACCCGAAAGATGCCCCGAAAGGGGAAACCTATTACGGAGGATGGATTAGTAACGACGGCGTCTGGAACGGATTCCTGTCGCTGAAAAAGACCAGAAACGCCGACATCGGCGCGGGGAAAGCGAACTCAAGCAATTACAACCAGCAATATTGGATCGGCAATGGCGACGAAGCATTGAATGAAAAGGTGTCGCCCCGCGGTGAACGGACATACGAGACCACCCCGAGCGAGAAACCTTATGGCGACGAGACAGAAGGATACTATTCCGTATCTTTCGATAACGCGAAACAATCGACAATGATTGGTGTGCCTCTTTACACAAGGGCGAAAACCCTCGTTTCCACTACCGGATATACCGGCAACAACCCCTATTCGGCCTACCGCCGTTACGCGAAAGTAAGATTCACCATCGAAAATGAGGAGAACATACCCGGCAACAAAATCGAAATAGAGATTATACAGGTGACTCGCGTAATCAACCCGAAAGCGATATATCGTAGCAACGAATGCTCCAAGCCTTTCAAGGTGGTGCTCACTAAACTCACAAGCGAAGACGACCTTGACTTCACAAAGATTCAGTCTATCGGGCCATGGAGCGCAAAAATTGTTTCCGGAGGAGGATGGTTCAAGATTACTGGCGACGGCACCAACTCCAGAAATATCGGCAACGACTCTGTAAGGGGAGGCTCGGGGGCAGACATCACCTTCACCTATCGTCCCGACGGCCCGAATACCGGCTCTCCGCGATGTGGCGAGATTCTTGTGAGATATCACAACGAGACATGCATCCACCGCATCTTCGTTCGCCAGGGATACGACCCTATAAGAGTAACCGACGACGGAGTGAAGATTCACACCTTCAATCTCCGCACCAAAGACACCGAGGTGGATAATCCGCTCGACGAGGGGTCGCTGTTCAGATATGGAACCGAAGCCCTCGACTATCCCATCGACGCATGCGAGAATGTGGCCGACGGATTCAAAGACCACACCGACACGCCCCTCACCATATCAGGTAAAAGCGAAAAAACAAAATGGAGCGAAATCCCTTCCACCGCTTATTCCGGATATTCCTACCCTGAGTTCTCGCTCAAAGACGGCACCAAAGGGCGACTGCTGAAAGGGACCGACATAACCGGCATGAAATCAAAGGAACATATCGGCTACGGTTTTGGAGTGGCATACGGCGACGAATCGACTGAAACCGCAATGACTGTGGCCGATGCCTACGAATTCAGGTCGGCAGGCATCACCTCCGGCCGAGGAATTCGCTGTCTTGTGCTCTATAATATGAACGACGGACGCAACGTCATATTCCCTATCGGGGCAAGCGGCTACGGCAGACGCAGATATGGCAATTACTACCCTTCCACCAACAAATCATTGCTTTACACGCGGGAATTCAAATGGTTTGGATGGGGAAACGACGATTTCCGTTCCGGTGTGGTAAGATACGCCCACAGGACGCTTCCTATGGACCAGGACCAGTCAACGTCAAAAGGAAACGTATTTTACCGTCCGCTTTTCTGGGACCTTTACAAACGCCCCGGTGCAAACTACTGGATAAACGAATACTGCAATGTCCATGGGGAGACAGATGTTGACAAAAACCCGACGAATGGTGTATTCGACATCAACTTCTTTACATTCGACACCGGACTCGGCGACTCCAACCATTGCAACATCGAAGGGTCAAAGCACCAGAGCGACGCCTGTTTCCTCCGTATTGTGGAAGAATAACATTACATAAGACAAATAGAGAGTGGCGTGTCGGGATTGACACGTCACTCTCTATTTGTCTTATCCTAAACCATATCGCCAATGTGTTGTTATGGGTATATAGGCACCTTCTTCAAGCGTGTCTCTCACAATTACCATCAACCAGGATGCTATGGAAAACGCGACTCATAAAGAATATGATGTGATTGTCATAGGCGGTGGGGCCACCGGTGCCGGCACCGCCCGCGACTGCGCCATGCGCGGTCTTAAAACCATCCTCATCGAACGTCTTGACTTCACGGCCGGTGCCACGGGAAGAAACCACGGACTCCTCCACAGCGGGGCACGCTACGCCCACACCGACCCTGAGTCGGCTGCCGAATGCATCAAGGAGAACATGATTCTCCGCCGCATAGCCCGCCACTGTGTAGAGGAAACCGGGGGACTTTTCATTACCCTGCCCGAGGATTCGCTCGACTATCAGGACGCTTTCGTGAAAGACTGCTTCGCCTCCGGAATACAGGCAGACGTGCTCGACCCTCGCGAGGCTATCGAAATGGAGCCGTCGGTCAATCCCGACCTCATCGGCGCCGTGAAAGTGCCCGACGGATCGATCGACCCCTTCCGCCTCACCACCGCCAACGTGCTGGCCGCACGCCTGAACGGCGCCGACATTGTCACATATCATGAAATCGTAGGCTTTATCAAGGAAGCCGACCGCATTCTCGGAGTGAAAATCAAGAGTATCCACACAGGTGAGATTTCCGAAATCTACGGAAAGGTGACAATAAACGCCGCCGGAATATGGGGACATCACGTGGCTCAACTCGCCGGAGTAACCGTAAACATGTATCCCGCCAAAGGAGCTCTCCTGATCTTCGGCCACCGTGTCAACAATATGGTAATCAACCGATGCCGTAAGCCTGCCGACGCCGATATTCTTGTGCCGGGCGACACCATCTGCGTCGTAGGCACCACATCTACCCGAATCCCGTTCGAAGACATCGACAAGATGGATGTGACCCCGGATGAGGTTGACCTCCTACTGCGTGAGGGAATAAAACTCTCTCCGGCGCTCGCCTACACCCGTGTGCTCCGCGCATACGCCGGTGTGCGTCCTCTCGTGGCCGCCGACAACGACCCCACAGGAAGAAGCATCAGTCGTGGAATCGTATGCCTCGACCATGCCACCCGCGACGGTCTCGAAGGGTTTATAACAATCACCGGCGGCAAACTCATCACCTATCGCCTCATGGCGGAAGACGCCACCGACCTCGCTTGCAAGAAACTGGGCATCGACCGACCCTGTACTACGGCGGAGGTGCCTCTTCCCGGCTCCGAACCCGACGCCAAAGATGAGGAACGGCGCGCCCACATCATCGAACTCAGCACCGAGCAGAAGGCGGCCGAAGGGAGACACGGAAGCTGGAGCGGCAAAATCGAATCCAAGTCAGACGCCGACGACGCTCTCGTGTGTGAGTGCGAGCAAGTGAGCGTGGCCGAGGTGAACTACGCCATGGATGAGCTAAACGTGCACAACCTCGTGAATCTCAGGCGACGCACACGCCTCGGAATGGGAACTTGCCAGGGTGAACTCTGCGCCTGCAGGGGTGCCGGGCTCCTCGAACGTCATGACAAATGCACGCAACGGAGCCTTGACGACCTGTCATATTTCATGAACGAGCGATGGCATGGCATGTATCCGGTGTGCTGGGGAGAGACCCTCTGCGAGGTGCAGTTCACTTCATGGCTATATCAAGGGGTCATGGGCCTATCTGAATGTCCCGGTAAAGAACAGACATCCTGACCTCCGGCGCAATGACAGGGCATTATCGTAAAAAGGTTAAAGAAAAGATACTATGAAATTCGACAACATCATAATAGGCGGCGGACTCAGCGGACTTGTGGCTGGAATTGAATCGCAACGGGCCGGAAAAGCCACGGCGATAATCTCCGCCGGGCAAAGCGCACTCCATTTCTGGTCGGGCTCATTTGAATTTCTCGGTGAGGCCGACGGCGAAACCGTGGTTGAAAATCCCCTTGCGATGGCTGAGCGCCTTCCCGAAAGCCATCCATATCATAAGATTGGCATCCCAAAGGTCAGGTCGTTACTCTCAAGAGTGGCGCCACTGCTCAATGAGGCGGGGATAAAAGTAAACGGATCGCTCGAACGCAACCATTACCGGCTCACCCCTCTCGGGTTTCTGAAGCCGGCGTGGCTTACTCTTGACGACTATCTGACGGCGGAGCATCCCGATGACTTCCGGGGGAAACGGCTCGCCGTAGTCAATATCCTCGGATATATAGACTTCTATCCACGCTTCCTTAGCCACGGACTCTCCAAGCTCGGGGCGGAATGTTTCACGGCCGAGGTAGATATCCCGCAGCTCGACACGCTGAGGAAAAGCACCACCGAAATGCGGGCCACCAACATTTCGCGATTCCTCGACGGGGATGCCGTAGAGCTCCTTGCAAAGAAAATCAACGAAGTGTCGGCAGGTGCCGATGCCGTAATAATGCCGGCGGTGGTCGGAATCTTCAGCGACGACCCCGTGATGCGCCTTCGCAAGGGCGTTGACCGCCCGGTCTATTTCATCGCCACGACTCCGGCTTCGGTGCCGGGAGTGAGATGCCAGCTTAGCTTGCGCGACTATTTCATACGTCTCGGAGGCACATTCATGCCGGGAGACACCGTCGTGAAGGGCGACATATCGTCATCCCATCGTCTTGAACGGGTATTTACCGTCAATTTCGGCGACATGCCACTGGAGGCCGGAAATTTCGTTATCTCCACCGGAAGTTTCTTCGGCCACGGACTCATAGCGAACATCGACCGCGTATATGAGCCGGTGCTCGGGCTTGACCTCAACGTGACCGGGGGACGCACCGGATGGTATGACGAGAATTTCTATGCCCCGCAGCCCTATATGCAGTATGGGGTCGTAACCGACTCCCTGTTCCGCCCGGCTTTGAAAGGGGAAACCATCGACAATCTCTACGCCACAGGAGCCCTCCTTGCCGGGTTCAACGCGCTCAAGGAAGGAAGCGGCGCGGGAATCACCCTCGCCACAGCCCTACATGCAGCCTCTTGTATTACAAACTAAAATGACCCCGCCATGATGAACCTTCAGCAACAGAACATAAGCGACAACAATTTCGAGTCGTGTATAAAATGTACGATATGCACTGTGTATTGCCCCGTCACAGCGGTCAACCCCGACTATCCGGGGCCGAAACAGGCGGGGCCGGACGGTGAGAGATACCGCCTGAAACGCCCTTTCTTCTATGATGAGGCGCTGAAATACTGCCTGAACTGCAAGAGGTGTGAGGTGGCTTGTCCCAACGATGTGAAAATCGGCGACATAATCCAGGCCGCCCGTATAAAATATGCACACGGAAAACCATCTCTCCGAGACACACTTCTCGCCAACACCGACTTCATGGGCAACATGGCCACCGCGATGGCTCCTGTAGTGAATTTCTCTCTCGGGCTTAAGCCGGTGAAGTTGATTATGGACAAGGTGCTGAAAATCGATGACCACCGCACATTTCCGAAATACGCCTCGCAGAAATTCGAGACATGGTATCGCCATGAAGCCGCCGCTGAGCAGGAGGCGTTTCCACGCCATGTATCATTTTTCCATGGCTGTTACGTGAACTATAACTATCCGCAGCTTGGCAAGGACCTCCTGAAGGTAATGAACGCCCTCGGATATGGAGTGCGCCTCCTCGACCGTGAAAAATGCTGCGGGGTGGCCAAGATTGCCAACCGCTGCATCGACGAGGCTACGCGCGACGGCGAAAACAACCTCCGGGCCATCAGGGAAGCGGTTGACCGTGGCGACGAGGTGCTTGCCACGTCATCCACATGCTGCTTCACCCTCCGCGACGAATATCCACATCTCCTTCATCTCGAAAACAAAGACGTGCGCGACCATATACAGCTTGCCACACGTTTCATATTCAACCTACTCGACACCGGGAAAGCAAAAATCGCATTCCGCGAAGACTACCACAAAAAAATCGCATATCACGTACCATGCCACATGGAGAAGCTCGGATGGACCATCTACTCCACCTCCCTCCTGAAGATGATTCCGGGGGTGGAGTTCATCAACCTCCCCTCCCACTGCTGCGGCATCGCCGGCACCTACGGCTTCAAGAAGGAATACTACAGTTATTCCCAGGCCATCGGACAGCCCCTTTTCGACAGCATACTCAAAAGCGGTTGCGATTTCGTGGCATGCGACTGCGAAACGTGCAAATGGCAGATAGAAATGTCAACACAAGTGCCGGTCTTCAACCCAATTTCCGTCCTGGCGGAAGCCATCGATGAGGAAGCAACAAAAAAACTTAACCGGGTTGAGTGAGCATCCCCTCCCGCGAATTTGAATTGTGTGAGCGCCTCGGCGCGAAAACCAGAAACAGCGCCTCGGCGCGAAAAAAATCAAAATACTATGGAAAAATACATTCTTTCTCTCGACCAGGGCACAAGCAGCAGCCGCGCCATCGTCTTCGACCAAGCCGGCAACATACGCTCCACCGCCCAGCATGAATTCCCCCAGATTTTTCCGAAATCCGGATGGGTGGAACACGACCCTCACCAGATATGGGGCTCCCAGGCTGCCGTCATTGCCGAAGCCATCTCAAAAATCGGTATCAACGGCCATGACATAGCGGCAATCGGAATAACCAACCAGCGCGAGACAACCATCGTCTGGGATGCCGACACCGGTGAGCCTATCTACAATGCCATCGTGTGGCAAGACCGCCGCACGTCGGAATACTGCGACGAACTGCGTGCCCAAGGATATGCCGACATGATTCAGGAAAAAACCGGACTCATAATCGACGCTTATTTCAGCGCCACGAAAATAAAATGGATTCTCGACCATGTGCATGGCGCACGCAGGCTCGCCGAATTGGGCAAGCTGAGGTTCGGCACCGTGGATTCCTGGCTAATATCCTGCCTCACCAGAAACTCCGAACACGTGACCGACGTGACCAACGCTGCCCGAACCATGCTATTCAATATCAACACCCTCGAATGGGATAAGGAACTCCTCGACCTTTTCGGGATACCCGAATCAATGATGCCTGAAGTCAAGCCGAGCAGCGGCGTGATGGCCTATACCACAACTACAATCTTCGCCCACGAGATTCCCATTGCCGGAGTGGCCGGCGACCAGCAGGCGGCCCTTTTCGGACAAATGTGCATCCAGCCGGGGGCCGTGAAAAACACCTACGGCACCGGATGTTTCCTTCTCATGAACACCGGCGACAAACCCATAATCTCGAAAAACCGGCTCCTCTCCACCATAGCATGGCAGATTGGCGACAAGGTGACGTATGCACTCGAAGGCTCCATATTCGTGGGAGGCTCCGTGGTGCAATGGCTCCGCGACGGACTCCACTGCATACAATCATCTTCCGAGGTCGAAGAGCTCGCTGCATCCGTTCCGGACACCGACGGCGTTTATTTCGTGCCGGCACTCACCGGACTGGGAGCTCCTTATTGGGACCAGTATGCGCGTGGAGCCATCTCCGGAATCTCCCGGGGTACAACTACCGCCCACATAGCCCGCGCAGCTCTCGAGGGAATAGCCTACCAGACTTTCGACATTGTCAAAGCCATGGAGCGCGACTGCGGAATACCGATTGCCAACCTCAAAGTAGATGGAGGCGCTTCACGAAACAATCTCCTGATGCAGTTCCAAAGCGACCTGCTCGACACAGAAGTGCTTCGCCCCGAAATTACCGAAACAACCGCCCTGGGCGCCGCCTATCTCGCAGGACTTGCCGTAGGCTATTGGAAAGACCTCGACGAAATCAACGCCCAATGGAAAGTGGAACGCCGCTTCCACCCCTCAGCCGACCGCAGCAAAGTGGATAAGGAGATTGAGGGTTGGCACGATGCCGTAAACCGCGTCCTCACCCAAGACAAAGTCGATTAGCAAAGCGCAATTACAATTAGCAATTAGCAATGAGAAATTACTAATTCCTAATTACTAATTACTAATTGCTAATTACTAATTGCTAATTGCTAATCGCCCCGTCCCTCGAATTTGAATTGTGTGAGTGCCTCGGCACGAAAAAGAAGAACCCGCGCCTCGGCGCAAAAACAGATTTAACCATGGAAGAACTCGAAATCCCTATATTCCTGCAATGTTTCTTTGAATTCTTAGGAACGTTCATAATGATTCTGCTCGGATGCGGAGTCGTGGCATGCACCACTCTGAAAAACTCCAAAGGCAACGGCGGCGGGTGGGTGGTCGTAACCCTCGCATGGGGTCTCGCCGTAATGTGCGGCGTCTTCATTGCCGGGCCTTACACAGGAGCGCATCTCAACCCGGCCGTCACCATCGGGTTGGCGGCCGCCGGAAAATTCGACTGGGCGATGGTAATACCCTATATCATCTCGCAGCTAATCGGGGCGTTTCTGGGTGGTATGACAGTCTATTGGTTCTATAAAGACCATTTCGACGCCACCGACGACAAAGACTCCAAACTCGGTGTCTTCGCCACCATCCCGGCCATCAAGAATCTCAAGCGCAATTTCCTTTCGGAGGTTATCGGCACTTTCGTGCTCATCCTCGTCATCCTCTTCCTCGCCGAAAGCGGCAACACCGCCGAAGTCGGCCTCGGCTCGATCGGCGCACTCCCTGTGGCGCTCCTTGTAGTGGTCATAGGCATGGCGCTCGGAGGCACAACAGGCTACGCCATCAACCCCGCGCGCGACCTCGGGCCGCGCCTTGCCCATCACATTCTGCCGATAAAAGGAAAAGGAAGCAGCCAATGGAAATATGCCTGGGTGCCTATCGCCGGGCCCATCGTGGGGTCTCTCTTCGCCGTCCTCGTCTTCTGGGCATACCGTCTCCTAATCCAATAAATCGCCGGCTACATTTTAATGATATTCTCAAAAATCTTATAAGCCCGCGAAGGCTTATAAGATTTTTTTCGTAAATTCGCATCATCTAAAAAAACCACCAACCATGAACCGATTCCTCCTTTCGCTATTTGCCGGAGCCCTTGCGCTCCCGCTCTTCGCCGTCACCCCCGGCGGCGGCATCGACGACGCCATGATGGCGCGTCTCCGTTCCTCCTACAAATCCACCCCCGCCGACAAAGCTATTTCCAATGCCCTCCGCAGCTCCGACATCGAGGTGCTTGCCGTCAACGCCGACAACAAGAACCTTATCGACGACAATTTCTCCCACCGCGTGAAAAGCAAAGGCATTACCGACCAGAAATCGTCAGGACGTTGCTGGCTTTTCACCGGCCTCAACGTGCTCCGCTCGCAGATGATGGCAGCCAACGACATCCCCGAACTCGAACTTTCGCAGAACTATAACTTCTTCTTCGACCAGCTCGAGAAAGCCAACCTCTTCCTGCAGTCGGTAATCGACACTTCCAACCTCCCCTTCGCCGACAAGACCGTGGAGTGGCTCTTCCGCCATCCCCTCAGCGACGGCGGACAGTTCACCGGACTCTCCGACAATCTCCTCAAATATGGAGTCGTACCCAAGAGCGCGATGGTGGAGACATTCTCCAGTTCCAAAACTTCCGCTCTCAGCCGCCACATAGCCCGCAAACTCCGCGAAGACGGCCTTAAACTCCGCAAGATGAAAGCCGAAAAAGCGTCGGCAAAAGCCGTGCAGACTGAAAAAGAAGCTATGCTTTCGGAAGTTTACCGCATGCTCGCCCTCACCCTCGGAGTGCCTCCAACAGAATTCACCTGGACCCGTAAAGACAAAGATGGCAAAATCGTCAGCTCCAAGACCTACACACCGCAGCAGTTCTATAAGGAATTCGCCGGTAACAATCTCAAGGACGACTACGTGATGCTCATGAACGACCCCACGCGCGAATATTACAAGCTCTATGAAATCGACCTCGACCGCCACACCTACGACGGCGAGAACTGGACCTACCTCAACCTCCCCGTAGAGGAGATTAAAGAGATGGCCATTGCCAGCATCAAAGACAACAACATGATGTATTTCTCATGCGACGTCGGCAAATTCCTCGACCGCAGCCGTGGCATCCTCGACCCCGCCAATTTCGACTACGAATCGCTTTTCGGAGTCTCCTTCGGCATGGACAAAGCCGACAGGATACGCACCTTCGACAGCGCGTCGTCACATGCCATGACTCTCATGGCCGTTGACCTCGACGCCGACGGCAAGCCCACAAAATGGATGGTAGAAAACAGCTGGGGACCCGGCGCCAACGACGGCCACCTCATCATGACCGACCGCTGGTTTGACGAATACATGTTCCGTCTCGTAGTCAACAAGAAATACGTCCCCGCCAAACTCCTCGACCTCCTCCGCCAGAAGCCCCTCCCCCTCCCCGCCTGGGACCCCATGTACTAATTCATATCCCAATCTCCCCTCCATCCCTATCTCTCCGCAAAAGCGACGGCGGCCTCCACACGGAAGCCGCCGTCGCTTTTTCTTGTTCACCCACCGAATTCTTGTCCCGCCCCAGAAACGTTGTTCAGTTACCGAAGCGTTGTTCAGTTACCGACCTTAGGGGTCGGTCATAACCGCTCGGCCATTATGAAGAGAAATATTTTCCCATGGAAAAACCCTCATCAATCGAGATAAAATACATAATATTTCCTGCCTTCTATCTCCTGCTCGAAGATATCGTAGTAATTAAATGTGCCATCATTATCCACAATCTTTACCGAATTGCCATCGTCATCTTCGATATCAAATCCGAAGGGAAAGGATGATGATGGTGTATCTCCAGAAGCAAATCCGAGTTCTGCATATTTATATCCCCTGTCATCTGTTGTGAATGCTCCAAAATACTGACCTGTCGGACCAGGATAATAAGCTACCTTATCATTTTCAAGCTTCTTATTTAATTTAATTTTATCATATTTTTCTCCACGGCAATAGAATCGGTAAGGCTTATCTGTAGGATAAATGCTGCCATATTTTTTGGAAATACTTTCGTCGTTCAAATAGAAACAGGTATATTCACCCTCATTCTCTATTTTGACCGCATCCTGCCATATATACCCTTTACTACTGATTCGCTCGTATTTATAAACTTCATTTACGAAACAATATGCAATGTTCCTATATCCGGATGCCACTACAGAGGCAGGCACTTCAAAAGAGCACAGATATGCGCCATTCCCTTGACAAAACGAATAATTACAATTATCTAATGCTTCAAAGGAGTTTTCGACTACAATATACCGGGAATAAAACTTACTAACGTTCGTAGTATTAATATAATACCATATAATCTTTATCTTATCCTGCACTTGGAGGGAGGGTTTGAGGGAAGTGACGGTAAAGCGGTAGATGCGGTTCGGAAGGAGCGTGTTCCAGAATTCAGCTTCGTCCGCACACGGCTCGCCGTCATCACCATATTTCGAAAGATAGATGTAATAGGGTTCAGTGTCTGTCGAATCAGACTTCCTTACGTTCAGTGTAATGCGTCGGTCGTTCCCTTTTACATCATCGCCTAATTTCCTTTTCGGTATGTATGCCCGGAATTTATTGCCGTCATGTGCAAAGGAGATTTCTTTTGTCGCGGAAGCTCCATCCCTTACCGTTTCCCCTGTTGCATACAACGACACCGACTCGATTTCATATCCGTCATCAGCAAGTTCGTCAACCACCTCTATCTTGGCAAGCATCCTGTTCATCGCGACCTCTATATGAGAGTCAGATTCGATTTCGGAAAGACTTACCGACGCTTCGCCAATCATCGGAATACGGGTGATAGCATTCTGATCGGCAGTCTCGCCGGGCACAATATTTCTAACATCGTCAAAAGTAGTTGCTCCTACCGTGAGATCGAGATTCTCGACGAATCCGTCAAAGTTGGCGACGACAAGTATCTTTACAACCCCTTCATCCCCGAATTCGGATGATGCAACGTCCAAATCCACAGACAGATTCCCGTCAGTTCCCGTCATGCCTACGCCATCAGAAACGCCTCCATATGCCACGCTTTTTAGTATGCCGTCATTTCCGAAAAGGCATATCCTGATGTCTGAAGGGTCAATATAATTTTCAAGGGTGTTACCGTCTTCCTTCGATTCCGAGCCATCGGATGCCCGCGTCGGCAATCCGGATGTGGAAAGACGGAGGGAAATCCGGCACATCCCGGATTCCCCTCCTTGTGCAGGAGGTTCGCAATTGCATGCCGTCATGATTACGAACACTGCAAGAAACACAGTAATTATATGATAGCGGACATTCCACATTGAATCAATTGGTTGGAATTCCTATTATGGCCTACTTTAATCCGTCTTCATTTCTTGATATTTATGTCTTGGGTCATCGTCTCCCAAGGATTGACGGTTATCGTCATGTTGACCTTATATTGCGGCAACGCGCTTTCAAAATCGGATTCCAAGACGAGGTCGTTATCCGATGCCACGCCTGCGCCGATTCCTTCAATCGATTTCAGTGTGAGATTGTAGAAATGGTTGCGCACGAGGCCGTATGCACCCTCAGCTTGCGTTTCAACATCGGCATCATAATTCTTATGCCGGATTGGCACAATGAATGTACACTTCCCCATTTCAAACTTCTCGACGTAACCGACCCTCTCAATCAAGTTGGCATTGACACCGTCATAATCCTGAAGCCTCCTCCATTCGCTGTCGTATATCCAGACAGCCCAACTTTCATTTGCTTTTGATTCGGTTACTTCTTCAGTTAATTGCAAATGATATAGTCCAGTCCCATTCACCGGGACCAATTTTACTGCGCTCTTAAAAAAAGCCAGATTAGGTTTCTCATATGCATCATAAAAAATACCCTCAGATGCGCCTAAAAATACATTCCATAACTCATCCTCTTCCGCTTCGACATAGATGCCATCACCATATTTGTAGAAAGTCTGCGCCGTCCCGTCAAGCGTATAATGGCCTTTGATTATGACGGAAGCCACGGCGTTATCCTTGGCATAATCCTCTGCCGGGCGTGTGGTTTCATGTGTCAATACTTCGCTGCCGTCTACATTAGTCAGTTCCGAATACTTAGGATACGACAAAGTGTAGCCTTCTGCCGGAGCGATCTGCCCTGCCACCGGGAACTTAACGGCATTATCCCACGACACGGAATGCGCCCAATGACTCTGGTGGTCACCGCTCCATCCGGTCCATAATCCTGTTGCCGGCCATGACATACTTTTCACAAGAGAACTCGACTTCTCGATAGCAGAAAGTCCCCAACCGTCAATCGTCAAAACAAGAGTGCGCTTGTCTTTTGTGGCGGCTTTATTCATTTCCACCGATTGATTGCCGGTGATTCCGTTCGTAAATTTCACCTTCGCCGCCACCCTTTCCAAAAAAATGGCAACAGCATCCCCGTCATAGTTTGCATCAGAGAGGGAAATGGCAAGCATATCTTTGCCGTCTGCTTCGAAATAACGCGCCGAAGACATCACCAATCCCTTGCCGGCACTTTCAAAACCAGTGGCTAAGACCTTGTCAAGAGCCGAGAATCCGCAATTCACTTTTGCCACGTCGGCATCATCCAAATTGGCAAACGCCACAATCTTGTCAGGACGTCTTCCCGGAGTTGCAGGCACATCTACCACATATCCATCATCGCTGACCTCGGCTTCTTGAACACCCATACATTCGTCGCCATAATAAAACGCGATATGGAGAGACGACACGGTGCCCTCTTCCATAGCCCGGGTATAGTCGTTCGCTGTCAGATGGATATGCAACTTCCCTTCGGTCTGTCCGGGTTGGGGATTGGGGTCGTCACCGTTTACAACAGTTGTGGAACACGAACCAAATAGAAACATAACGGCACATACCGATGCCGCAAAAGAAGTTCGTTTCATGGTAAGAAATTTTTGGGTTATACTTATATTTAGCTACTACCCATATAAGATTATAACCGCAATCATAATTACCACATGAGTTAGTCTCCGCCGCTAAGTTAACCACAATCTTTCCATTCTGCAAATATTTTTCACTATTTTTCTAAAAAACATTAAAAAATTAAGCAAATCCACTCCCAAAAAACTGAATTCACCTCAAATTTTAGATACAAACCACAATATTTTGCATAGATATAATGTAGGGACATGCCTTCGACATGTTTGATTGTCCAAGATTGAAATGCACAATATGCTTTGTTTATAAAAGAATAATCATAAAAAAGCAACTCTGCATTTCGTTGATTGCATCCAACACGCCTTGGAGGTAGATTTCTTCAACAGCAATTTATTCTGTTTCGAGAATAGATTGCACCATACGCCGTAATTCTTCTCTATTCGGGAGGTATAACTGATATTTTGAAACAAATATGTTACTATCCATCCCATAGGTTGCATATTCAACAACAAGTTCATTTTTTGAATGACATAGAACAATTCCAATGGGTTTATTATCATCTGGCTGTGACACTTCATTTGCAAAATAGCCGAGATACATATTCATTTGTCCAATATCATAATGTTTCACTCCTGCCCGTTTAAGATCAATGAGAACATAACATTTCAAAATCGCATGATAAAAAACCAAATCAACGCGATAATGACTATTACCTATCTGTATCGAATATTGTTCTCCTATAAATGCAAAACCTTTGCCAAGCTCAAGAAGAAATTTTTGCATATTATCAATCAGAGCTTTCTCAAGGCTGTGTTCTGTATATCTTTTTTCCTTCGGAATACCTAAAAATTCAAGGACGAACGTATCCTTGACAACATCCTGTGGAGTGCGGATTATCTGTCCTTTCTCCGCAAGTTCCAACACACCTTTCTTATCCTGGCTTTGTGCAAGACGCATGAAAAGACCGGAATTGATTTGACGCCTAAGAGTACGTACCCCCCATTGCTGAGCCATGCATTCGTTTTCATAGAACTGTCGTTCAAGGTCGTCATCCAGTTCCAACAGTTCACACCAATGCGACCAACTCAATTTTCCAGACACTGTCTGGAATTTTGGATAGTATAGATATAATCTTCTCATATTATGAAGATTTGATAAGCTAAACCCTTTTCCAAGTCGCAATGTCAAACGTTGGGATAATTTACGCATGAGTCCATCCCCGTATGCTGCCCTGGCATTACCGTCTTGCTCAAATTCCACTATATATTCCCCAATATGCCAGTTGGTTATTACAAGAGTATCATCTATCTGACGCAAAAGATTGTCTTTGTTTCTCGAAACCAAAGATATGATACGATTTACAAGATTTTCCAATCCTGCATCATCTCCGGGTAATGTGGCAGCTTTCTTTGTAAGATTCATAACGATTACAAAAATACGAATTTATTTTGATTTATGCTATTGCATCATGAGCTTGGTAGGATCTTTTTCCAACGGCATTTTCCGACATCCATCCTAAAATCGGCTATACAGAAAGACGGTGAAACTTCCTTTTGGGAAAATCCACCGTCCATTAGAATTTAATGCCCGTTAACTTATAATATTACATTACTACTGAATAACGGGACATCACAACCTCACGGCCTTCCGCCCCTTTACGTACTACTTATAATATCTTCATCCATCTGTGACCCTATAAAATTCCCATACCCATTGCTCTTATCAAGTGAAAAACAGACACATTCAAAGTTAATTTATTCATCAGCTTCTTCAACATCCTCCACCAATCTCATCATAAGAGCATCCGAACCTGAAGGGTCATCACCACCTCCCCAATTTGCCCAATCCGCAATTCCCAAGTTATCTGTTGTACCATCAAAGAAATTAAACGAATAATAGTTAATGTCAAGTCCATTATTAGAAAGTTTGACGTTATCGTCATTACAAACCCAATATATGGCCCCCTCTCGTCTATAAATATCCCATAACAATGGTTTATAGGCAGCTCCATATGGATTAGAATCACTCAACTTTTCAGGCATCGGTTCCCATCGGTTTGCATATTGATTCACGCCTTCAAATCCTTCCTGCTGACGGTTTTCCCTACCGGTCATGGCTTTTTGCTTGAATCGTCCATACCCGGTCGCACTGATAGGAAAGAAAATCTGAGTTCCGCTTACAGTATCGCATACAAACACTCCCCGCATACCTTTATTGGCATAATCCCCTTCCCGGGCACCATAAACATCCGCCACATTTTGGATTGTCTCTTCAGTGCCATCCGTATAAAGGACTCCATACCCATACACAGTATTTGTATTCTTTAGCAAAGACTGGATATCGGCAGGCTTTGCCAAACGACATTTCTTACCATTTATCTCGAACTCTTTCCATTCCTTATTTTCCGTCGTTATTTCGCTCCACTTTTTTGTAGAATTTGTACCGGCTATAACGAAATCATGTTTGGAATTATCTTTCCAGACTATCTTATTGCCCACAAGTCCGAACATGTCGTTACTATTATTGGAAGCAGCAATCGGAAACTCCGTATTATACCGTCGAAAATATGAACCTTCAAGCAACGGGTCTTCCACCTCTTCTGTTGCAGTCCTAAGATTGAACGAATGCCATTTTACCTTTGAATCATAGAACGACACCGGATCATAACCCTGACGTACAAAAATGAGATGAATACATGTGTAGTTATTATAATAGATTTTTATGATGCCTCCCCGTGGCGAGGTTGTCGTCCCCTTTGGTCTGAATGTAAAATCTACAATTCTTCCATCATTATTTTCTTCATACATATCTCCGATTCCAGATATGGTTCCATCTGCATTTTTCTGTGACCTCCCCGCAGTAGGTTCAATATCAAACCAATCATCACCCTTTTGTATCACAGCAACCCAAGGCCCCTCCGATATCAAAGGCTCGAATGTATCTGAGTTTTCTCCAATCTGAACCATCATCTCCACATGAAATGGCTTGACAGAGTTTGCCGGACGCCAGATTCCCTTAGGATTCACAATCCTTCGCATCTGATATATTGTAATCGGTTCCCTCTTGTTATTTTTTTCATTCAATACATTCTCTACTGTATGCTCTATGCCGTCATAACCAACTATTTTAGCAGTTATCTTCACCTTTGCCTCCCTTCGATAGCCCACGTAGGGATTATTTCCGGTATAACCCGTCTGCTCCACCATCACAGCGGCACGCGTATATAGGGGAACCAATACATTCCATTCCCCCGCACCGTTAGTAGATACCGTATAATCTCCGTCTGCATCCGTCTTCTTGCCCGGGGTAAAATCCGTATAATCTCTTGTCCCTCGCTTTTTATCATCCCAATATTCCTTATTATAGGTATAAGTTATGGCATACCCCGGTTTATAACCTTCCTCAACAGTTCCGAAACGTGCCACCGTAGTTTTTCTAAGCGACAAAAATCCGTTCCACGGTCCCGGATTATTAGGATTTCCATCCCAATATACCGGAGGCAACTCATTACCTGCATTAATGGCATGCCATCCATTCTCCTCTATCTCCAAATGCAACGACTTTATCTCCTTCCCCATAAGTTTTATAGGAAGATTCATCGACCTGTCGTAAAGATAAGATATAAAATATGGATTAGGGACATCTATATCCGGTTCTGAATCATATACTATATGCCAATCCGAATCATTGGCATTTCCCAATAGGCGCAATGTCAGTTTGTAATGATAATTACGTTGGGCATTGTAGTCATCATCCACGTTCTTTCCAAGCATGAAACGATAAACAATAGGCCCTTCTGAATCCTCCCCATTCTTACGTCCTTTATAATATCCTATAACCTCTACATAGGTACCGTCTTTCTTATTGTCTTTAAATCCTTTGTCAAGAGGATCGTTGCCCGATGGAAACATAGGTTTGGTCTTGTCTTCCTGGTCTGGCCATACTTGTTTCTTACTTTGCCCTATACCTTGCATATTTTCAAAGAAATATAAGGCCTCCTGAGTTTCCGTATGTGCCTTGCTGAAATCTTTCGGATTTTCTTCCATATTTGGATAAAATATCGGATTGCTGTTCGAGACGTAAGGTCCATCGGCCGACATTGATTCATTTACAACTATCTTTTCTCCATCCGATATCAAGTCTTTATTAGCCGGAACATTATCCTTACCAAGCCAACAGACCGCAGGGATATCCTTAACTTGTATCGATTTAATCCACACCTGCACGCCATCGTTCAATTTGCTACCATCTATGGCTACAGTCACTTTCGACACCGCTCTCTTTAGCCATGAATGTATCTGATTTCTGCCTGGTTGTATGGTCAACGTAGGCGCATCGAAACCGATACTCGTCATGGTATCAATCGACGTAAAATATCCTAACATCTGATTGTTTGCAGCTATGTCGTCGGCATTCCATTTTAATGAAACATCCTTCAATTTTTCGATAGTGCTCACATCATAATTTTGTGTGATATCTCCCATATTAGCGACGGCATATATCTTGTACTTTCCGTTCTGCAAATTCTTTATAACGAAACGGGCCTGCGGAGTTTTTGTCTCCGACTGGTCCTCTCCGTCCCCTACCGCGTCATCTGAGGTTGAGGAATTGCCTGTCTGGTCTATATTCTCCTGTCCTACTTGTTCAGATCTTACAAAATTTCCATCATTATCATATATAAGAACGCAAAGCGACTCAATTCTCTTTATGGCATCGCCTGCCGTGCGAGTGTCGGAAAGGGCATCGGTTACCGGACTGAATACAACCGTCGCGGTCACATCGGTCTCCCCGTCTTCATAATAATCCACTCCATAGAAATCCGGCACACACGAAGTAAGTATAGCCACGAAAAAAACGATAGCCGAAAAGATTGTCACTATATTGTTTCTATTTAGCGATTTCATTATTAATTATCTAAAACTTATATATTTAAAACCAACAAAATCTAAATATGTACGCTTTCTCATTATTTTGTGGTAGGGATTCCAAATCCAGGGTCAAGCACCACGCCGGTATAAGGCAACACATCTACCTGACATTGCAACAATGCATTCTTATAATCCATGCGCACCACCACATGGGTATTCCGAGGCAATGACGGCAAGTTTTCAAGATCCACCACGGGAGTCCATCCCTTATCTTCATCACTCAATTCCGGGAATGCATCATCTTCATCCAGGCAAATGGATATCCGGTATTTTCCTCCTTCCGGAACCGGAGTCTCACAAAGATATATCGGCGTAGTCACATAATAAACTTCATCAGTAGGTGTGCCGTCGCCATAATATCCTTTTTTCATTTCAAGGTTGCTGAACTTCGTTTCAAAGACCGGCGGTTCTGTCTCATCGGGTGTTGAATACTTGGTTATTATCCGTTTGTTTCCCTCCGCATATTGATTCTTGGCTGGAAAATATTCGAGATTATTAGGAAGAAGATACTCCGATCTTGATATGTTATATATGCGTACGGACAGACTTTCCACTTCTTGTTTCAAAGCGAACGTAAACTTCACCGGCACACGGGTCACAAACAACTTTTCGGTGCGGTAACGCTCCAGCTCTTTCGTTGGCTTCTCCACCGTTATATCAAACGACTCCGTCATAGGGAGATACTGATCCAATCCGAAAATAGGGTTTCCATTCTCCCGTGTAAGTTCTACAGCATCCAACTCGGCAGAGGGATATATCGCCCCGGGTATGGCATCATAAAAATATTGTCTTATCTCTTCCGGCAGCGAACGCTCGTTGGCAAAGAGGTGTATTGAATATTTACCGGGATCGACTTCGAATGTCAAATTATCGTCTTTGATACTCCCGTTGGCAAGATATGTTACCATTCGGTTGTATTTCACCGTTCCGGCATCGTCACAGATTATAACACGAAGGTGGTTTATCTTTTCGTAGGGTGTCTGTGCATCTTCAAAATAATAAGAATCCGCCCTTGTGGCCGACGGCTCCGCCGCGTCGGCAGTCGCCACCGACAGCGTAAGAAATACGGATGCCGGCTTATCTTCCTGCGGAGCATCGGGAGGATAGGAGTCATAAACACACCCCGAAAGCACGACGGCCATGACAAACGCCATAAACGTCTTCTTCAATGCTGCAGATATATGTGTTTTTTTATGCAAATACATCAGATTTCATCTTTAGAATCCCAACCCGTCTATATCGTTTATCCTCACAACCCAGTCATTGATTACAATCTGGGTCTTGAGCCACACATTGCTACGGTCAAGGAAGAAAATCATGCTCCAACGGCTCTCGCGGTCAAGGAATTCCTGCGCCCCCATAGCGGCGAACTGTTCGCTTTTCAGCAAAAGCAGATAGTTGTTTAGAGGGATGTCAATCACTTTCATCCCGTCGCTCTTGCGGGTTATTTCAAGACGCGGAGAATGTGTGGTCATCAACCTCGGGAAACTAATTTCGGCGTATGCCACGCTCGACACCTCACCGCCGGGCAGTTCTCCCGGACTGGCGTTGCCGCGCGCCCACGGCCAGTATTCCACTTCCGGCTGCGGCAGAAGGCTATTGTCATATCCGAAAAGCGTATTGTCGTCTCTCACAATAAAATCGAACTGCTCGTTGTCAAGAGGCGCGCCGTCAATCTGCTGGAGAATCACCCGCAGATTGTTGGTGTCTTTCATCATATAGACCGTCACGTCCCTATAGCCCATGTCTTTAGGGTCAACCTCTACCGATGCGTTGCCGTAGAAAAGCGGATGGAGGTTTGTGCCGATGGGGCGGCTCAGGTTTCTGGGGTCAAGACATACCTCTATGTCTTCATATCGCGTGGTTTCCGGATTTGTCACGAACGAAAACGAAGATTCACGGCATTCCATGCCGCCGTAAGCCAAAATATCGTATTCCCCCGGTTCGAGGTCAACGTCCATGCGCCAGTTCTCGTCGGCAAGGTCGGAAGTGGCATTGGTTCGGGTAGCGACATAATTGCCTTCCTTGTCATAGAAAAGCACCGTGAGGCAATCCACCTGCGAGGGGAAGGCGTTGGCAAACTCCATGTTGTAGTCATAGACGAAGCGGAGCCTCACCCCCTTTTCGCATTCGGGAAGGTCCTCCCTCAGACGGTCGCACGATGCCAGGGAGAGAGCCGCCATCGCCATAAACGACGCAGCTACATGGATTATCAATTTCAATATAAATCCGGTCTTCATATTCAATCTGTTTTTTGGTAATCCGGGAGGCCGCAAAGCCATCCCGGACTGGTCCTTTCGGTCCGGAAGTCAGACACCGGTCGCAACCCGCGCCTGAGTTCCTATGGTTCATTGCTTATTTAATTGAACACAATGTCATTCACACGTACAACCCAAGGAAGAGCCTCGCATTGAACGGTGATATAGACATCATCTTTCTCATCATCGTCATCCGGCTTCGGTTTATCGGGGTCATTCTCGGAAATTCGAGGATGTCCAAGACGTGCAATCTTCGTCACAGCAAGCTTATAGACATTGTTGCGTACCACAGCAAACTCCATCGGGCCCATAACACCGCTTTGGCCATTATCGTTATGACGGTTCCAATAATAATAGTAGCAATAATAGCCCCAACCACCGAGTTGTTTGTCTTCACTGGTCTGATAGATAGTAATCTTAGCATTCACAACGGCCTGCTTCATTGCCGTAAGCTTCTCCCCTGCTTCAGGTTTGCCAGCTTCATTCCAAGCATTCCAATTATAGTTGGCAGAAGTTATATCCTGCTTAACATCATCATAAATCGTTTCAGAGCCAGATTCCATGAAATTACCCTTGCTATCCGTCTCGTTGTAATTGAATGTGAATTCACCAAAACCTCCATTGCCAAATACTGCCACATAAAGTGAATTACTTCTGTTGACATTGTACTCCCATTTATTAGTAGTCTCATTGTATTTGAGATCGGTGATGGAAGCTGCGAGAGCGGCACGGCGGATGTTGTCCCACGTCACATAAAGATGCCCTCCGAAACTGTATAGAATCGGATCAATATTCGGTCCGCGGTTTTCATTAGATTGGTTTGCGATTGCATTATAAAGTGCCTTACGCCACACATCCGCATTCTCCTGCTCTGCAAGATTTTTTAGATAATCAGAAGCAAGAAGTTTCCCCTTAAACACAATACCGGTGGAAACTCCATTTTTCTGTGCATCCCTACCGGGGATGGTGCTTTCCACTCCATATCTCCAAATTTTATAACCTTTATCTTCACCTCCGGTGTTCCAGTTATCTTCATTGTCCGAAGTTCCTTTAAGCACATCTGCAATCAACGATGTGCCCCAACGGTCATTAGACACGTTTGTATTGTCAATCGTACCATCTTCATTGAAGAACGGGTAGTTCAAATACTTGCTGAATTCGGTTGTCGGTTTTGTATATTTCCAGGCAGCATCAGCATCGGCTACATAATTACCTGGTGTAATTACAGTTCCTTCTGTAGAGAAACTCCAAGGGAGCTCAGGTTTACAAATTCCTAAATTGTCATTTAGACCGTCTGAAGACACTCTTCGCAAATAATAATAATTTTTGTTCATATTGACAAGTGCCATTTTTCCGAGCTGGACGTTAACAAGCGATGGTCCTGCAGTACCGTCATCGTTACGGTCAAGTACTACTTCGTATGTATTGTTGCCGATACCGTTAAATTCAGTACCCGGTTTTCCATCAAGAGAGCCGTCGCGGAAATCGAAACGTGCTGCAGCACGTTCCACCCGTACATTTCCCCTATCGGTCAAGTTATTCACTTCATTAGGACGTCCACTCATATTCATACCGGAAAGGTTGAAGGGATTGGATTCTGTGGAATAATTATTCCAATCATTAATACTTTCCGGCAACTCTCGAGTCGCTATAGAGCTATTACCCATAAGGAAATGATTCTCGCCCCATATTGCCTCGGTTCCTGATTGTCCTACAACAAAATTGCCCATTTGATTATACCAAGTAGTATTACCTAATGTGGCATTATCAAGGATAGTTTTCAATGCACTTGTAGGATTGCAGAACACAAAGACATTGATTTCTTTCTCAAATCCAGTGCTCGCATAATAATTCGCGATTTCCGTTTTCGAGAATTTTGACGTAGATTGGTAAACGCCTTTTTGATTGGCAATCTCCAAAAGTTCGCTTTGAGCGATTGATGCCCCGGCAATAAAAGAATTGTCTTTTTTAGCAAGCACCAAATACGCCCCCGATACCTTATTCTCGTAATCCTGTCCGATTTCAACACCGCCGCTGCTTGCGCTGTCGCCGCCATCAGGACTTACCGTTGCACTCCTTGTGCCACCAGGTGCAGTCGGCATGGCAATGTTAAGTGCCATATACACTCCGTCGTCAGGCGAAACACCGTTACCTCCGTTGTCGCTTCCGGGGTCGAGGGTGTCGCTCGAGCATGCGCCGCCCAGCATAGCGAGGGCCATGGCCATGCAATAAATACGATTCTTTTTCATCTGAAAAATTGTTATTAATTATTATTTAGTTGATATAATTCCGTTTATAAAAGGCCGCCACATATCGGCTTTAATTGAAGAAGCAAGTCTGTCTTGACGGCAGCGTGCGCGAAGCATGCGCTTCTCCGGCACCGGCCGGAATTCTCGTTGCGAACACAATATGTATCCGCGAATTTGAATTGTGCCGGTACCTTGGCGCATAAGTATTTAAGGAAGGAACCTTACACTTCCTTTATATCCTTTCAATGCCTTCACCCTCTCTATAGCCGACTCCGCTTTGGGGGTGTTGCATTTTTCAAGATAGATGAGCGCACGGTCGTAGTCCTTCTTTTTGGCGTAATACATACCCCGGGCATAATCGGCATCGACACTGTCGCCCGCTTTGAGCAGATACCTCTCCGCTTTCGCCATGTCGCCACGGCTCAACGCTGCGTTGGCGGCATTAAGATTGGCTACCGGTTCATCGGGATACATGCGCACCGCCACCTCAAACACCTCGTTATATTCCGAGCTCCCAACGGGATAACTCTGCGCGAGGAGATAGAATTCGTCGAGGCTCAGGTTTTGCGGCCGCGAAGCCATCACACTCCTTATCTCATCCACGTCGGAATAATGCCGCACGGTATATTTGATCAAGTAATCGGTATGACGGAGCCACGGATAGACGTTTTTCAGAAGCCAGTCGTAATCGGCGGGGAAAAGCTGGCGGAAACGGTCGTTACGCTTCTCTATCGGATAGTCGGAGTCGATGAAATCGAGCATCTGCCGACGCATCGGCATGGCCGATTTATCGATGGATTCACGCAGTCCCGCCCAGTCTTCAGGCACGGAAGCCGTGATATAGACCGACGGTGCGAAGTCGTAAAGCATGCTCACGTAATGGCGCACCGCCTCGGTTCTCCCTTTGGCAAGTCGCACATTGTTGTCGTAGGGGCCTTCCGGCGATGCATAACCGGTAAGCGTGATGCTCTCGATGGTGGCATCCTTGTTGTCTCTGACCGTGTCAATCGAGTTGGTTATCTTGCGCAATTCGAGAGGGTTATTGAGATAATCGGGAAAAATCTCCGTCCTGTTGACGGGGAAGTTGACGTATGCCCTCCCTTCAAGCGCATATTCCTTCACCTCTTTCGCCACAGGCTCCAGATATTCAAGGTCGGCGGTGGCGGGTATCACCGGCGGCACGAGATCAAGCTCCGCCACCGGCAAGTCTTCTTCCATCACTGGCGCACCGCAACATGCCGAGGTCTTTGTCCTGAAGTCAATAGTGGAATTTCCCATCCAGTCTTCCCAGGGGATATCGTAAGAATACCGCTCCGTGACATTGCTGCCCGACCGGAACACGTCGCCGTCTTGACTGCGGCTGCGGATGGTGTAGTAATACTGGTTTTTTCCGGCGATGGAATATGACGGAAGTTCCTTTTCGAATTGGCCGTCGGCGCTGCGGAGCACCGGCGTGACCCTCATGAGCCGGTCGGTGCCGAGCCGGAGGAGCGATGGCTTCACTGTCATCTCCACGCTGAGCGACGCGCTGTCTTTCCGGGCTACGCTCATGTCGGCCACCCCGAGGCGGTCAACCTGTTGGCCCATCGAAACTACCGCCGTAGCGAAAAACAATGTAGATAATATAGTTCTTATTGTTGTCATATCTGTCTCGGCTTTTTAAAACACGTATTCCAGGTTTACAGCTATCTTAGTGGGGCCTACGTAATTATGCACCCTTCCGTTGTCGATTTTCGACCCGCATTCTGCACAAGGATAGGAGTCGTATCTGGTCCATATCCAACCGAAACCGAACTCCGCCTCGATGTTCCAATGGCGCGAAAGAGGCCACGCATAGCCGTAGGCCACGCCGGCGCCGACTCCCCAGCCTTCGTAACGTTTGTCCTTAAGATTGCGGAAATCGGTGCCGAGAAACTTGAAGCCGAGGTCAAGGTTGCCCATATTGTATTGCATACCGATGGCATGAAACCCGAGGAAATGGCCGGCGAATTTCTGACAAAACCAATAGCGGGCTTCCGGCTGCACGAGCCAGTGGCGCCATTTATGGCCGTCGCCTATGGTCCAGAGGTTGAGATTGCCCGACACGTCAAGGGTCCAGCGAGGCGACAGTCCTACCTCCACCCCGAGGTTTGGGCTCAACGCAGCGTCATATAGAAGATTCGACTTTATTGCCGCGTCCTGGCAACGCCCCGGCAAGCAGAACAGAGTCATTGCAAGACATACGAACAAGAATGACAGTCTTCCTCGATGCAAGTTGTAATTGTGATGTTTTGTGCAGGATAGCATGCTGCAAGTGATATATATCCTCTCATCCGATTCCCTGCCGAGAGGTGTAAAAAAAACGAAAGCGTGGGAATCTGTCCTGTTGTCATCCCACACCTTGAGGCTTTCGCATGCCCTTCTAAGTCGGATGGCAACCCGGAAGCCCACGCGAAATATGAATATACACAAAAAAGGTATATGTGCGCATTTGGAGCTTCACGCTCACGCGCCAAGCCCCTGCACACGGAAATTCATATCCATGCGGCGTTCACCGTTGCAAAATCCCTGACTTAGAATTGAAAGTTGCGAAATTTCAAGGTGTCAAGAATAAAACTCCAAGTAACGCTTTATCTATATTAACCGCCCACCCTCGAACCCACGACCGTGAGCTCCCGGAGTAAGTCGGACTGCAAAGTTAAACCAATTTAACTTCTAATGCAAGAAAAATCGAATTTTTCCGTAAATTTTAACATTTCAACAGCAAAAAACAAAAATTAGCGATTAGGAATTTCTAAACGATAATTCCTAATCGCTAACCAATAATTGTAAATTGTTGACCGCTAACGCCGTTTCAGCGCCAGGCGGCGGCCGGCGAAATACTGGTTGTAGGCCAGGCCGCCTACTATCAGCACCAGCCCCAGATAGGTGGTGGGCATGATGGGTTCGCCGAGTATCATCGATATGAAGAAGAGCGAGAGGAACGGCGAGAGATAACACATCTGGTTGATGAGCGCGGGGTTGTCGGTGTGGCGGATCGCCATGCCGAAGCAGATGAAGGGGATGCCCATCTCGAATGCGCCGATATATGCGCCGGAAAGAAGCGCCTCCATGTTCATTGCCGACAACGGCACGAAAAGCGTGCCTATCAGAAGATACACCATCCCGAAGAAAAACGTCAGGAACAACGACGTGACCTCGCTCACCTTGTCTTTCAGACTGTCGTTGACAATCCAATACAAAGCCCAGAGGAAGGCACTTCCAAAACCGAGTATCAACCCCGGCACCGACACCGACCCGGTAATGCCCTTCCCGCCGATGGAAATCGCCGCCACGCCGGCAAGCGACACGGCCATGCCGACGTATTTCGCTCCCGGAATCGGTTTGTGTGAAATCACGGCGAGCATCACCGTCAGCAGGATAGGCCAGAGATAGTTTATGGGCTGCGCTATCTGAGCGGGCAAATAATCGTAGGCCTTGAACAATATCAGATAGTAAGCCACCGGAGAAATCAGCCCGAGCACGGCAAACCGCGCCCAAAGGGAGGGCGACAGACGCCCCAACTCCCCCCAGGAACGCGACACGCACATCCAGGCCGCAAATATCAACAATGCCGTAAGGCTCGCCACGAAAACCATCTCGAACGTGGTGAGATGGCTGAGGGCCACTTTGAAAGCCGTAGCCACCGTTGACCAGCTCAACACCGCCACGGAGCCGAGCACGACAGGTTTTGCCGACGATTTCATCACCTCAACGCCTCCACTTCTTCAGTAGTCAAAGGAATCTTCTTGCCGAGGCGGCGCGCACCATCCGACGTGATGAGATAATCCTCCTCATTGCGGATTCCTCCGAAGTCACGCCATTTGTCGAGTTCCCGATAGTCGATGAAATCCGTGAACAGCCCTTCACCTTTCCAAAGGTCGATAAGCTCGGGTATGAAATATACGCCCGGCTCTATGGTGAGCACAAAGCCCTCTTCGAGAGGACGCGCGAGACGAAGCGACTTCCTGCCGAACTGCGTGCTCTTGGGCTTGCCTCCGTAGCCTACCCAGACTTCGCCGAGGTTCTCCATGTCATGCACGTCGAGCCCCATCATGTGGCCCAGCCCGCAGGGGAAGAACATGGCGTGCGCACCGGCCTTTACAGCCTCTAAGGGGTCGCCTTTCATGATGCCGAGGTCTTTAAGTCCGGCGCAGATGACGGCGGCGGAACGTTCATAGACATCCACGAACGGCACTCCCGGGGCCAACATATCGACGGCGGCGAGATGCGACGCCACTTGTATGTCGTAGATTGATTTCTGGCGAGGGGTAAACGTGCGGTCGGCGCAGATTGTGGAAGACATATCGCCGGCATAGCCCGAGGGGCGCTCCGCGCCCGCGTCGATGAGCACCATGTCGCCCGGCTTGATTACGTTGCCGTGATAATGGTTGTGAAGCGTCTGGCCGTTGACAGTGCAGATTGTGGGGAACGAGAGAGAGCAGTTGTTGCTTGCCGCAACCCCTTCTATCACTGCCGCCACTTCATATTCGTTCATGCCGGGACGCACAGCCCTTATGGCGGCGATATGCATGTCGGCGGTGACGTTGCAGGCCTTCTCTATCTCTTCGATTTCCTCGGGGGTTTTATGATTGCGCATATCCACCACGCCGCGTATGAAATCTATGGAGGGCTGCTCCGCCCCGGGTTTTACGTCAAGAAGTTTCCAAAGTTTAAGCACATGCTCGGCGCGATAAGTTGGGAGGTAATGTATGTTCCTACCCTCCTTTCTTGCCTTTTCGAGCATATCTGCAAGTTCTGCCGAGGGAAGCACCGTATCGACGCCCACGCTGTGCGCTTTCTCATGCAGCGTAGGCTGGGTGCCCATCCATACGATATGGTCTATGGTGAGTTCGTCGCCGAAGATAATCTCGCGGTCGTTGTCGATGTCGATTACAGCTGACAACCCTGCGAACGGGAGGCCGAAATAGTAGAGGAAAGTGGAGTCCTGGCGGTAGGGATAAGTGTTGTCGGCATAATTGCAGCCGCAGTCGTCGTTGCCAAGGAAAAGCAACATGCCGGAGCCGACGCGTTTCTTAAGTTCGGCACGGCGGTTGACGTAGGTTTCTTTACTGAACATGATGGTAATGTCGTTAAGGAGAAGTTTTATAGGTCTAAATACAAATTATCTTTGCAATTTTGAATGTAGGGGCATGCCTACGGCATGTTAAATCCGCATCATCTCCTGCGCTATCGACTCGATGCGCCTGAGCGTTTCTTCGTCAAAAGCCGGGGCGTTCACGGCCTTTATGCTGTCGGCAAGCTGCGCCACGCTGCTGCAACCGACGATGACGGAGGTTACGCGCGGGTCGTTCAGCACCCATGAAAGCGCCATCTCGGCGAGCGTTTCACCCCTTGACTCGGCTATCTCGTTGAGTTGGCGGATTCTTCCGATAAGTTCCGGCGTGATTTGCGACGCTTTCAAAAACCTTCCCACCGAAGCCCTCGACCCTTCGGGCACGCCGTCGAGATAACGCCCGGTGAGTATCCCCTGGGCGAGCGGGGAAAAGGCTATGAAACCGCTGCCGTTTTCCGACACCGCGTCGAGCACTCCGCTCTCCACCACCTTGCGGTCGATGATGTTGTAGCGGTCTTGGAAAAGGAGACACGGGGTGTCGCGCTCACGCAGGTATGCGAATGCAAACCGTGCGGCTTCGAGAGGCCAGCGCGAGATTCCTACGTAAAGTGCCTTCCCTTGGCGCACCATATCCACAAGCGCCTGGAGGGTTTCTTCAAGCGGTGTCTCGGGATCGTAGCGATGGCTGTAGAACACATCGACATAGTCGAGATTCATGCGCCGGAGGCTCTGTTCGAGCGATGACATAAGGTATTTGCGCGAGCCCCAGTTGCCGTAAGGGCCGGGCCACATGTCGTAGCCGGCCTTGGAGGCGATGAACATCTCGTCGCGGTAGGGGCGGAACCATTTGTCGAACACGTATCCGAAAGCCTCCTCGGCGGTGCCGTAGCCGGGGCCATAGTTGTTGGCGAGGTCGAAACTCGTGATTCCGTTGTCGAAGGCGAAACGCATTATATCCTTGCTTCGCGAGAGGGGATCGACTTCCCCGAAATTGTGCCAGAAGCCAAGCGAGATGCGGGGCAAAAGAATCCCGCTCTTTCCGCTGCGCGCATATTTCATGCCGCGCTCGTAGCGGTCATCGGCGGCCTTGTATAAAGGTTCTATCATATTTTCATGGATTGTAATTATGCACAAAAATAGAGAAAAACCGCCAATTACACAAAAAATATGCACAGAATGCCCGCAGATTTCCTACCCCTGTCAACAAAACGACGGCGGGAGACATCTTCCCTTCTCAAAGGAAGACATCTCCCGCCAAAACCACTGCTTTACGCCACCAGGCAGATTGCTCAGTGGAAAGCGACGTATGTCAATAATTTATCACCACTTCCGAAGGCTTGGCATTGGTGGCGTTTTTCTTCACGCCCCATTCGCCGGTGACGTATTCGTAGTCGCCGACAGGCACGTCGTTGCAATATTCTATGATGCAGTTCGGGTCGGCTTCCCAATATTGCTTAATGGTCTTGCCGTTGGCCACTTTCTCCGGCTTGCTGTCGTCAGGATTGATCATTATCTTGAGGCCCACCGAGGTTTCCATCATCTCAAGGTCGCCACGGGAGTTTCCTCCCACAAACAGCGGGTCGGCTTTGATAAAGGTCCTCACCACGTCGGCTTTTCCTTCATCTTGCGAGACGGGATAGACAAGTTCGTCGGTAACTATTCCGCCCTCCCCTACTCTCGATTTCACTCCGAGTATGCGGTCTTCGGGAAGCCCGAGCTGCTCGGCACAGAAACGCTGGTAGAGGAGTTCGGGGGAAGCCGACAGAATCCACACTTCGAAACCGTAGTTCTCCAGATTCTTGATAAGCGACTTCATCTCCGGATACATCTTGTTCTGATATTTTTCGTGGAACATGGCATTGCCTATGCTTTGGATTTCATCGGCGGTAAGTCCGCTGAGGAAACGCACGCGGTTCTGCACGAAATCTACGCCGACATTGTCGCCATGGAGAAGCTGGTCAACGATTTTCATTTTGGCTACGGAAAGGGAATCGGTCTTTCCTTCATAGTTTTTCTTCGCAAACTCATAGAGGGCTTCGTCTGCAAGATAATAAGGGGCCTGCCCGAAGAGGGTGCCGTCGCAATCAAACACAGCCACCTTGCGGGTCTGCATCGGCACGGTGGATTCAAGAAACGCTTCAAGCCGTTCGTTGGTAAGGTCTTTGAAACCCTTGATGGGTTTGAACTCATAAGTCTGGGCCTCGGCACAGAAGAAGCCGACAACAAGAGCCATAATCAAGATAAAAGTCTTTTTCATAGCGTTAAGATTTATAGGTTATAATATAGTTTACACTTTGCCGGGACATGCATCCCTGCAAAGTGTAAACAAATTCCTGACGATATGGTTTTATGGGTTGTGAAGTCTAATCAGTCGGACCAGTCGGACGTGTCCGACCTGTCTGACTGGTCTGACTCACCCTTACCGGTTCTTGTACATGTCGCCGTAGTAGCGTTCGTAGTCGCCGGAGGTAATGTTGTCCATCCATTCCTGGTTGTCGAGATACCAGCGGACGGTCTTTTCGATGCCTTCCTCGAACTGCAGGCTCGGTTCCCAGCCGAGCTCGCGCTGGAGCTTGCGGGAGTCGATGGCGTAGCGCATGTCGTGGCCGAGGCGGTCGGTGACGTAGGTTATCAGCTCGTCGCTGTAGCCTTCGGGGTTGCCGAGGAGGCGGTCAACCGTCTTGATCACCACGCGGATTATGTCGATGTTCTTCCATTCGTTGAAGCCGCCGATGTTGTAGGTCTCAGCGACCTTGCCGTTGTGGAAGATGGTGTCGATGGCGCGGGCGTGGTCTTCCACGAAGAGCCAGTCGCGCACGTTCTCACCCTTGCCATAGACGGGCAGAGGCTTGCGGTGGCGTATGTTGTTGATGAAGAGAGGTATCAGTTTTTCGGGGAACTGGTAGGGACCGTAGTTGTTGGAGCAGTTGGTCACGAGCGTCGGCATGCCGTAGGTGTCGTGGTATGCGCGCACGAAGTGGTCGCTCGAAGCCTTCGAGGCCGAATATGGGGAATGGGGGTTGTATTTGGTGGTCTCAAGGAAGAATTCCTTGCCGTAGGCGTGGTGGTGTTCGGAAGAGGCCGCCGTGGTGAAGGGGGATTCTATCCCTTCGGGGTCGGTGAGTTCGAGCGCGCCATACACCTCGTCGGTCGAGATATGGTAGAAGAGCTTCCCTTCGTATTTCTCGGGCAGCGACTCCCAGTATTCCTTTGCGGCCTGCAGGAGGGCCAGGGTGCCCATCACGTTGGTACGTGCGAAAGTGAAGGGGTCTTTGATGGAGCGGTCAACGTGGCTCTCGGCGGCCAGATGGATGATGCCGGTTATCTGATGTTCGCGGATGATGCGTCGCATCTCCTCGAGGTCGGCAATGTCGGCCTTGACGAAAGTGTAGTTGGGACGATTCTCGATGTCCTTGAGGTTTGCGAGGTTGCCGGCATACGTCAGCTTGTCGAGGTTGACGATATGGTAGTCGGGATACTTGTTGACAAAAAGTCTGACAACATGGGAACCGATGAATCCGGCTCCGCCGGTGATCAATATATTCTTCTTATAATTCATAATGCACAATGCATAATGCATAATCATTTCCTGAATGTGGATCTGACTATGGCCGTTAATAATCTGATTAATTCTCTACAGTCTTTAATTATTGAATCGAACCGGAAAATTTAGTGATATTATCCGATTCTTCCGTCCATCATGATTATGCATTATGAATTATGCATTATGCATTAAATTCGAAATGCACTTCCGGAGTGATTCTGTCCAGTAGGGGACGCGGAGGCCGAACGTCTGCTTGAACTTGGTTTTGTCGAGTACGGAATACGACGGGCGTTTCACCGGGGACGGGAACTCGTCGGAGTGGCACGGACGGATGTCGCAGGCGTTGTTCCCGGCCATTTCGGCTATCATCTTCGTGAAGTCGTACCACGAGCATACCCCTTCGTTCGAATAATGGTAAATCCCTTCGTTACCTTCGAAGCGACGGTTTTCGATGATGTCGAAGAGCGCGTCGGCGAGGTCCTGCGCGTAGGTCGGCGTGCCCGTCTGGTCGAACACCACGTTCAGCTCCGGCCTTGTAGAGGTGAGCGAGAGCATGGTCTTCACGAAGTTCTTTCCGAACTCGGAATAGAGCCAGGCGGTGCGGAATATCAACGCCTTGACGCCGCTGGCGGCAATCGCCTGCTCACCGTGGAGCTTGGTGAGCCCATACACGCCCGTCGGGGTGCCCTTCTGGTCTTCGCGACATGGTACGTTGTAGGGTTCCTTGCCGAAGACATAGTCCGTGGAGACATGGAAGAGCGTCCCCCCGTTATCCTTGACCGCCTCGGCGAGGTTGCGCACGGCCGTGGCGTTGAGGAGTTCGGCGTACTCGGCGTCGTCCTCCGCCTTATCAACGTTTGTGTAGGCGGCGCAGTTCACTATCACGTTTATATCGTTGTCCTTCACCGCTTTCTTCACGGCCTCCGCATCGGTGATGTCGAGGCGGGAAACCGGGGTGCCGTCAACGACGGCGTCCGCTATGTCGGTGAAGGTATAATTGTCTTTGGAGTCTTTGGAGGCAATGCGCAGGCAGTTGCCGAGCTGCCCGTTGGCCCCTGTCACAAGTATGTTCATTTCTATCAATTCAAAATTATAAATGCATAATGCATAATTTCTTAAATATGAGATAAGGCTGGCAGGACATAATGCACACGCAAAAGATTATGCATTATGGATTGTGCATTATGCATTATTCAAACGGTGAGTCGAAGTCGGCGAGGAGGGGGTGGTTCTTGTCCTTGTCGGAGAGGATGGCGTCGGCGGGGTCGATGCGCCAGTCGATGCCCAGCGAACCGTCGAGGATGGAGATGCCGCCGTCGGCTTCCGGATGGTAATAGTTGTCGCACTTATATTGGAACACAGCGGTGTCCGAAAGCACCGCGAAGCCGTGGGCGAACCCCTGCGGGATGAAGAACTGTCGGTGGTTCTCTTCCGAAAGTTCCACGGCCACGTGTTTGCCGTAGGTGGGCGAACCCTTGCGGAGATCCACCGCCACGTCGAGCACGGCGCCGCGAACGCAGCGAACGAGCTTCGCCTGCGAATAAGGGGGACGCTGGAAATGGAGCCCGCGCATCACGCCGCGCGTGGAGCACGACTCATTGTCCTGCACGAATTCCACCTTACACACTTTCTCGTCGAACTCACGCTTCGAGAAACTCTCGAAGAAATATCCGCGCGCGTCCTTAAAAATACGGGGCTCGATGATCACCACCCCTTCTATATCTGTCTTGATAACATTCATATGCTCTTTATTTTTTTGACCATAGGACCATAGAACTATAATTTTTTAGACCATAGAACCAGAGAACTATAATTTTTTAGACCATAGAACCAGAGAACCATAATTTATTTTGACCATAGGACCATAGAACTATAATTTTTTAGACCATAGAACCAGAGAACCATAATTTTTTTGACCATAGTTCCAGAGAACCATAATTTTTTTGACCATAGGACCATAGAACCAGAGTTTTAATTATTTTCGCTTATAGGTACGAGTTTTATGCCGGAACGCGTAATTATCTCCAAAATTAATCAATATTCCGTCTTCAATATTCAACGCGGTAAGATAATTTACAAGTTGGGCCTCATGTGCCGGCATTATGCTTGATACGGCTTTAAGCTCAATAATAATACGGTTCTCAACCACAATATCAGCTCGATACTCCCCTACAAGACAACCCTTGTACATAACATTAATCGGGAACTCCGTGTCAAAATTAAGACCGTTAAGTCTTAATTCATGACATAAAGCATTTTTATATACATTCTCAAGATATCCCGGACCAAGATTTTTCCTGATCTCATAGGCACATTCATATATTTTGTCAATAATACTTTTCATTAACCTGGCAGCTATTAAAAATAAAACGACAACCAATATACCATATTTTATCCGAGAAACATTTGCCTTGACGTTAAATCTACAAATTATAACATTAAAATCGTTACCCCTCTCGTCCTATGGGACTCTGGTCTAAAAAACTCTCGTCCTATGGGACTCTGGTCTAAAATTAGTCGAGGTTCTTGTCGCCGGTGCGTTCCACTTCCTCCACCACTTTAAGGAGGTATTGGCCGTACTGGTTCTTGAGCATCGGCTTAGCGATTTCCACCATCCTTTCCTTCGAAATCCAACCCTGGCGGTACGCGATGCCTTCGAGGCAGGCAATCTTGAGGCCCTGGCGTTTTTCGAGCACCTCCACATAAATCGAGGCCTCCGCGAGCGAGTCGTGCGTGCCGGTGTCAAGCCATGCGAAACCCCTCGGAAGCGTCTGCACCTTCAGTTCGCCGTCTTTGAGGAATTCCTGGTTTACGGTTGTAATCTCAAGTTCCCCACGGGCGGATGGCTTGATATTGGCAGCCACATTCACAACCTTGTTGGGATAGAAATAGAGTCCGACAACTGCATAGTTGCTCTTCGGATGCTCCGGTTTCTCCTCGATGGAGAGACAGTTCCCCTCCTTGTCGAACTCCGCCACTCCGTAGCGTTCCGGGTCGTTGACCCAGTAACCGAACACGGTGGCCTTCGACTCCTCTTCGGCGGTCTTCACGGCCTCCTTCAATACCCCCGAGAAACCCGCGCCATGGAAAATGTTGTCGCCGAGCACGAGACACGCGGAGTCGTCGCCGATGAATTCCTTGCCGATTATGAAGGCCTGCGCAAGGCCGTCGGGCGAGGGCTGTTCGGCATACTGCAGGTTAATGCCATAGTCGGAACCGTCGCCGAGAAGCCTTTTAAAGCCGGGAAGGTCCTGCGGCGTAGAGATAAGGAGAATGTCGCGGATACCCGCGAGCATGAGCGTCGATATGGGGTAATAGACCATCGGCTTGTCATACACCGGGAGGAGCTGCTTGCTCACCCCCTTGGTGATGGGGTAAAGACGGGTGCCGGACCCGCCGGCAAGAACAATTCCTTTCATATATTTTGGGTTTTAAGTTTTCGGTTGTCGTTTTCCGTTGTCGGATATACCATAATCCCGGAGGATTAGAAGGATACAAAAAACATAAAAACAAAAGAGACAATTATGTTTTTTATGACATTCTGTTGTTATGTATATTTGTTTTTTAGCCCAGAGTCCCAGAGGAATAAGTCATTAGTCTGTTAGTCGTTAGTCTTACAACAGACAAGGGAAGATTGATGAAATTGGACACGCGCAGCTCCATAACTTTACCCTTTGGGGTTGTTAACGGCGGCGCGTGACATAAGCGACGATGCCCGCAATTGCAGAAACAGGGTGTACGGAGAATTCCAGGCGGTTACGCTCTGTGCGGAATGTAGTCGAGATTAGAATATTCTCTCTCAAGTCCGGATGTGCGTCTTGGTAACGACTTAGGCTGGCCAAAGCAATATCAACCAATTCGGAGTCAGACGGGCACCGGTCCCCTATCTCCTGACGTAGTTCGGCGAACTTTTCTGAGCACAAGATGTTCAGCACATTTGACTTGAAATCCTCAGGTGAGATATCGGCATCGACTATCTGCCATGTGCGTCGAATCTTGTGACATGCATTTCCAGGCGTTTTGGGAGTGAATGACAGCAACGTAATTGCGGGGAGCTTGAAATCTGTAGCGGAGACCGGAGCCACATATACGATATCATCGGTGTGGATGTCGGCATACTGCATTGAGTTTCCTTTGACGATGTAACGTCTAAGGGTAGATTTGACAGCGTCGGGTACATTTTTGTTGTCAGTCATAGGGTCAGTTGGAATTTTGACCTTGACAGACTTGGGGTAAGAATTATCGACACTGCCGGCGCATGCCACGTCGATGTCAGAGTAAGCGTCATGATTGGTACGCACTATTCCCAAGCACCATATCAGGAATATGATGGAAAGGATGACGACACCCACCCAGAACAGTATGTTTGCTGTTATCATGATTTGCTTTAACTTAACATCGTTTGTTTATAAACGTTTATCTCCCGGATAATATTATAACATTTGAGCGTCATATCTGTTGCGGGCTATCATACTCAATCGGACGCTTGTTATTGTCGATATAGACAACGACATGGTGCATCGAGACCTTTGCGCAGAACAGTATTAAGACAAACAGCCACAGCCATTCGGGGAATCGTAAGGTTAAACATGCGAGCGATAGCGCAAAAACCATAAACGGGATTGTTCTACATTGCGCGCTGAACGCATGGTCTGATTTGAGGTCGAAATACTTAAGCGACAATTTGATGTCCCAATACATCAGCAGCAACTCGAAGAATAGGATGATATTGAAAGCCGATACTAACCGTATGAAAATCTGAGACCATTGAGGCATACCGTTGTAATCGTAAAAGAAGCTGACCAAGAACGAAGCAATCCACACAAATCCCATAAGGATTGGAATTATCCATAATCGGACTGTATATGGTGTCAGGTTCAATGTCATTTACGGTCACTATCTACAATTGCAAAGTTAGCATTTTTTTTGTAGCAAAGTTAGATTTTTTTGCCTAATTCACACTTGGACGCTTACTTTTTAGGCCAGAGATCCAGAGGATTTTCCATTGTCCGTTGTCCGCTTTCCGTTGTCAGTTGTCCGCTTTCCGTTGTCCGTTGTTCGTTGTCAGGCTTAGGAAAGATTGATAAAATTGGACCGCTCTGTTTATATAACTTGCTAATTTACAGACAAGGAATAAAGCCGGTCCAAAATAAAATACAAGGTGGTCCAAAATTTTCAATTAATGCATTATGCTTAATGCATAATCTTTTTTCAATTAACATGAAAATGGAGGAAGAGGGCACGACCGCACCCGAAGGTACGGTAACTGAACGATGACTACACAGCGATTATACGGATTATCTTTATAATCACGAGAATCTCGAGATTACTGAGTATCGCAGATTTTGGTTGACTGTCAGGTGTCCCGCTGTCCCACTGTCCCGGGTGGCAGGACAGTGGGACAGCGGGACAGTCTGTGTGTATCTTATTCATCAGCCCGGACAACGGAAAACGGACAACGCGCGTCAATCGCGGGAGAAGATGTCGCGGGTATAGACGCGGTCAATCGCGGGAATAGAGGGTTTCATATTGGCGGGCGATGGTCTGCCACGTGTAACGGCGTTGCGCTATTTCAAGCATGTCGCTGCCGTTGGCGTATAATTCAGCGGGAGCATCAAGGATTGCTACAAGTTCTTCCACATTCTTGAAATAAGCTGCCTTATTCTCAGTTGACTCACGATTATACACGCAGTCGAAAGCAATCAAGGGTTTGGCAAAGAACATGGCTTCCACCAACGAAGGATTTGTGCCACCGGCGCTATGTCCATGCAAATAAACCGAACAGTTGCTGCGGATTACATTGAGGACGTTAAGGTCATACACTGCGGGAGTGATTTTCACATACTCCGAATCCTTATATTTCTCGGCAAGTGCTCTGCCATATTCGCTTTTCTGCCAGTTGCCGATAAACACCAGCTTCTTTTGAGCCTTCTCGAAAGCCTCAAGAATCAGATGCACATTATTTTCCGGCTCGATTCGACAGATGGCAAGTCCATAACCATCTTTCTCGATTCCGTAATCCTTCAGAACTTTTTCTGTCAACGCATCGTCAACTTCCGTCAAGACATGGTCACCGCCATATGCTATGAGTTCCGAAGGTTTGCTATACTCCTCCATCACATAATCCGTGATACCCTTGTTGTCTGTCACAATTATATCACCATACTTCACAGCCTGTTTCTCAGAAAATTTCAAGAAACGGCGCACCCACTTGTTCCATTTGTCGCGGCGATGTTCCAGCCCGTCGATATTGATAATCAGTTTCTTCTTCGAGAACATACGGAACACCGGAAGGAATGCGCATCCGGAAACGCCCAAAACTAAAACGACATCGCTTCTCCTTGATGCCTTTACAAGGGAAACAATGTCATAAGGGATGCTCTGCATGCCGTTCGCATTAAGACCGATATATTCGGTTTTCGCTCCATGATAAACCCATCGTTCATCATTGTATGATTTCTTACTGCAATAGACCGCATATTGAAGGTCTTCATTGTGGTTATGGCGCACGAGCTGCTCCACGAGCGTCTCGAACCCGCCATAATTTGCAGGCACGCCCACCGTGCCGATAATCGCGACTTTCATAAAGGGATATATGAATAAAGACCCTGCCGCAACCGGCAGAGCCTTGATGGATATTTCAAAAATCGATTTGTATAATCGTATGTATCCGGATGACTATGATATAAGCATCATCAACTCAATGCTACTTCTTACAATTGAGTAAAAATGTCAAGATACATTCTTCGGCTCTCCTTGCCCACGTCACTAAATGTAAGGAATTCAAAGCCAAGTTTAAGTTGATAGAAATCAAGAGTGCGCTGATTATTCAAGGCATCCACCGTGATAAACTGACATCCTGAAACTCTTTGGTTGGAGAATGTCGCCGCTATAAAATTTACAATCATGGATCCAATCCCTTTTGACTGCAAATCGTTTCTCACAGCAAGATGTCCTATATTTACAGCCGGATAGGACGTCTGGCGTGGGAATATGCCAGAATACTCATGTTTATAATTCAATAAATCGATTATATCTTCATATTCAAGGAGCACCACATCATTAGCAAGGGTAAACAATGCGACAATCTCTCCCGTTTGAATCAGTGTGCATTTATAAGGTGATAAATAGTGATATTTAGCACAAAGAGGCATTTCGGTAAGGAAGAACTTATCAAGTTTTTCCTCGCCACAAGAGAAAAACGGAATAGCCTTATAATCGCATTCCGTTAAAGGGGAGAAATCTATGTCATTCGGTGAAAAGCGGGTTGCGTCCACTATTTCTACTCATTATTGCATTATATACATGCCTTCTCGCAATCATACGTTCATTCTCTGCGATAGTGAAATCGCCTCGCATCCTTCGCTCCATTTCTTTATGGAAATGAGCCACCTCCTCTCTCGACATCCGAATGGTCTGATTTGCTTGTGCCATATTTCCAATATTTTTAATCCTTTACAAAGGTAATAACATTTTTATTAAAACACAAACAGAAGTATCGATGTTTTTCGATTTATTCCACTTTCTTAATAAACCGAGCCGGATTCCCGGCCCAGATTTCACCTGCCGGGATGTCGCGGTTCACAATGCTCCCTGCTACTCTCACACCTCCGTCTCCGATATTGACGGCATTCGCAATCAACCGATAATCTCTGCAATCCTTTTTGCAACACTATCCCAGGAATATTTCCTTAAATAATAATCCCTCCTATCTTCAATATTTCTTTTGTAATTGGTATCATTCAATACCATCTCCAATTTTTGAGCCAATTCCTCTGCACTTTCTCCATCAACAAGTTCTCCCGTCTTTCCAGGTTCTATAAAATAAGGCATCTCACATCTATTACGTCCTACACATGGCAATCCAAATACAAGAGCTTCTATAAATACAAGACCATACGCTTCAAAATATGAAGGCATACAGAAAACATCACAATTATTCATTAAATACTGTAAAGTATCTTTCGAGGCATCTCCATAGAAATAATACCCCGGCACCACATCTTTTATAGGATTAATGCCTGGACCTGCCACATGAAGTTCCAGATTTTGGTACTTTTTTCTCATAATTTCAAAAGCCTTTACAACATCATATCCTCCCTTTCTTTTAAAATCCCTTCCAACAAAAAGGATTCTATTATTTGCCTTCTTAGGATTCGGTTCAATTCTTTTATAATCAAGGTTTATTCCTCCTCCAACATGATATACTTTCGAACGGAACTCTGTATAAGTATTCTTCAAATAATCTGCCATCCATTTCCCCATCATAAGGATACCAGATGCATGTCGGAAATACTCCAACTGCATTATGTTTCTGTTTAGTATATTATTTTTAGAGTATCTTCCATATCCAGAGTAATTAAGAGTTTTCAAATCATTATCATATAGATAGCAAAGATAATCTATACATAAATCTTGATATATATATGTGCATCTTGTATCACAGTCATCAAGAATTTCTGAAAATTGCAAAACCTTTCCCCCTATATTCTCATTATTTCGCCTATTTCGTATAATATCACTCATTCCAAAATCCCATAACCTGGGAACAAACCTTCTTACTATTCTCCTTGACAAGGGAATAGGACTAAGGGGACAATCTTTAACCTGGTAGAATTGTTCTAAAGCTTTATAAAGGCTATAATTCGTGCCTGACCACGAACGTTCCTTTTTTACGTTCCACTCTACCAAAAAATTTAGCTGATTCATATCCTATTTATTATCAATGTTTTATTAATCCAGTCAGAAAAATCATGTATAAATTTATTTATTTCTATCCGATTATTATATCGGTCCAAATCCTGCTGTATGAAATATGAATTATTGTGTCCAGAGGAAACAACTTTTTCAATAGTATCTGAAAAAGACCTCGAAGTATTACCAGCAATTAACCCAAAAGACGGAAACTTTGAAAGCATATTCCTAAAATATGGTATGTCAGAAGCTATTATAGGTTTTTTAAAATAAAACGCCATTTCAAGAATACCACTTTGAGAAGTTTTTCTGTAGGGTAACATAATGAAATCCACATTCTGATATAGGAATCTCAGTTCATCATCAGTAATATGACGTTTAAATATATGCATAGACAGATTATCTTTAGGTTTAATCTTGTCAACAGCTCCATCAAAATCCTTACCCGCAATGATAACATTTATTTTACAGGCATCGTCTTCTGACAATTTATTGACCGCATCAATTAGTATGTCAACTCCTTTATTGATATTCAAATTTCCAAAAAATAGAAAGTTGATTCTCTCTTCATCTACAGCATTTATAATCTCTTGACTAATAGCCTCCTTTTTGAAATCCTTTGGAAAAATATATTTGAAATGAGGCACAGAGAACACTTTTCCTACGTAACCATATCCTTTCAAAAAACTATCAGTACGAGAGGAATGGGAAATGACATTCTTAATTTTCTTTGAATAGATATTCTGAAATAATCGACTTAACGATTCATTATTATCCACGTTCTGAGCAATTGCTTCATGAATATCAATTATATGATTTGGAGTCTTTGATACAATCTTGATAAAAGGAATATCTATACGATTTCCATAAGTTAAATAGATAAATATAGATTCACGGTGCTTAGCAACAAACCTCTTAAGCTTAAGAATATTACAAAGCAATGAATAGCCTTTCGATATAATATTGCCTTTATATTGATTACGGAAGAAGGATTTTCCACCAATATTATCAGTATAATTGGAGAGCACGTTTACTTCTATATCGAGATTTTTCACCAAAATCTGTTTAAAAGCTTCTACGTAGTAATGCATACCACAATGCACTCCTAAATAATCAACTAAATAAATCTTTTTCATCATAAATCCCTGACAGTAGTAATTATTATCTTGGCTTAAATTCTGAAGGAATATCGGAATCAGTTTTAATGCGTTTCTTTATAAATCTCGCCGGCACCCCAGCCCATATCTCATAAGGAGGAATATCTTTTGTCACCACAGAACCGGCACCGATTACAACTCCATCGCCTATCCGCACTGGTTTAGAGAAAACCACATTCGAACCCACATAACATCTTCTGCCAATATAAAGATCTCCCCTCACAAATGCATGCTCATCCAAAATCATCGGGTCATAAAAATGAGTGAGCAATATACATCCATTTGCAATGGCTGTCCCGTTTCCAATATGAACATTTTCTGGATGGAGTGTATCCATGCTTATTGTTCCCAAGCTTACGGTTCCTTCCTCAATATCGACACCCAACCACCTATATAAAGAAGCTCTTTTAAATCTTGAAAAAGGAATTACGTTGGTAAACCAAAACAAAAACGATCTTATATAACGCTTCAAGCTATAATCGTATCCAGCCCTGGCTACATCGTTCATTTTATCCCTTGCCATAATTTATCTGTTAAAATTATTACTTACCGATTTCACGACACTTTATGAAAATACTTATCGGGAAAAACATTAGCCATTCTAGCGCCACGAAAAAGGGGAATATAAATGAACTAAAATGTTTTCTGTAGTAAATTTTTTTAGACTTCCTTATATTTTTAATTCTATTTCTCGACCAAAGATTTGACTTTGCAGGGTCACTTCCTCCTTCGAGATGAATAATCTCAGGCCCTGGAATAACAAGTCTTGATAACCCGATATCAGACATACGTTTTTGCCAATCCACCTCCTCGCAGTACATGAAAAAATCAGAATCGAATCCTCCTGTTTTCTTATAAACTTCCCTAGTTAACCACATATCGGCACCTGTTATATAATCCACACTTTTTGAACTCGAAACGAAATCCGGTTGTATTAAAGTTTTATCCTTCAAGAATGGGAGATACCTTGAGAGAGCATATTTGATTTCCGAAGATGGGGTTATGAATTTGCCATAACTGTGACAGGGTTTTCTGTCTTTACCCAACAATATCGCACCCAGAACACCAACATTCTTATGTGTTTCGGAATAATCGAAAAATATCTTTAAAGCATTATTTTTTAAAATTGTATCTGAATTCAACAAAAACAAATACTTCCCTTTTGCATTATCCATCCCCACATTATTTGCTCTTCCAAACCCAAGATTCTCCCCTGTTTCAATTAATCGTACCCAAGGATATTGCGACCAGAGCATTTTCTGGCTACCATCATGAGAATCATTGTCAACAACAATTACCTCATATTCAATATCTTTCGTTTTCGCCCTTACTGAATCCAAACAATCAGCAAGAAGCTGTTTTGTATTATAATTGACTATAATGACTGAAACATCCATTTGATAATCTATTTACTGCTTTCCATGATTTCTCTATAAAATTGAGTTATCTTCTCAGAATAAGATTCTTTTGTATAAAGAAGATCTATCGTCCTTTGAGAAGAAATAATCATATTCTCATACTTCTCGGGAGAAGTATGAGTCACATCAATTAGATGTCTGACTAATTCTGACCTGTTCCTAAATCTCAATCCTATTTCTTTCCCGATCATCCTGACACCATTATCGAATTGTTCAGATGTCCCACCTGTGTCTCTTCCAATTGTAAGACATCCATTAGCCATGGCCTCTGCGAGCACCCTACCAAACCCCTCAAAAAAAGAAGGAACAATTGTAGCACGGGCATAATACATCAAATCTGCCACATCATTCCGTTCTCCAAGCCACTCTATAAAGGGTTCCGCATCGGAGTCTTTTATAATTTTGGTTAATCTCGAGTACAATTTTTCACAATTTCCGTTAATTGTACCCGCTATCTTAAGAGGGATGATATCCTTATTCTTTTTTACATAATCTATATAAGTTTCTATCAAATCAACAATTCCCTTTGTTTCATCGATTCGTCCGACATATAAAAAATAATCTTTTTTAGTCTTTGAATATCTAATTTCGTTTTTAGATACTATGGGATTATAAATTACCTTGAATCTATTGACATCTCCAAAGGGACATCGATACTCTAAAATTCCTTTAGTAATAGCAATCGCATAAGACCACTTATATTCGAATCGCCTTTTCATTCCATATATATGCATCCAATGATCCAACTCACCATACTCTCTAATATGTGTTATATGTTTTATATCCAATTTCTTAGCAACATTAAACCCGATATCTATAGCAGAAGTATTACTATGTATAATGTCAACATCTAATTCTTTTGCTATACGAGTCAACTTATTACTTGCAATCTTGTTAATTGTTTTCCTTTTAAGATATCTATAAGTAAAAAGTAATCTATCCTTAAAATTATCGCAATTTGGACGGATATTATAGGTATATGGAATGACGAAAATTCTCATCCCCTTATTTCTATAATAATTGGCCAATCCAAGAGTATTAGGAAACACAAGTATCGGTTCGACACCATTATCTATTATACAACTAAGCATATTAATAAAGGATTTGCTTGAACCAGAAAACATCGATGTCTCATGTAAAACATATAAAATTCTCATCCTGCAATATTTAAAGATTAATCTACATTTAATCTTAACCTATGTTTAACTTTTATAATTCTCGTACTTCCACAACCAAGTGTAAAACAAAATAACCAAGAATACCATCCGGGGTAAGCTCTTTGTATAAAAATTAATACTATCAAAAGCAAAAATATAATTGCATACCTATGATTACATCTCTGTGGTATAAGATTATAATAAAAAAACAAAACAAAAATAAAAGAAATAATTCCATACCTTATAAAATAAATTTTATAACCAGAACCTCGAATAAACGTATCATCTTTCTCATTAGTTCCCAAACCAATCCACAACTTTCCATTATTAAAATTTTTAGAAAAAAAATCATCCGTTTGTTCTGTAGTACGATTATTACCTGCAATCCCCTTCTCCTCATCAACCTCCATTCTTGAAAAGATTAATGTATTTATAGGATTATTTCCTTCATTCCATACATAAGATACAAAGATAAACATACTTCCAAAAATAATACCACTATAAAGAAATAGTTTAATACTTCTGATTTTTAACAGAATATAACCTAATGCAGATATCAAGTATCCTGCCAATGAGAATGAAAGCAATACACAAACCAATAAAACCCATAAATAGCGATTTTCTTTAAATCTATATTGATTAGCAAATAAAAGCAATGAACAAATTAAAGATAAATGACCAGGTTCAAGGAAAGGACCATTAAATCGATAGAATATAAGATTAAAAATACTTGTACTTTCAATAAATAGTATATAATTATTAAACGGATCATAATTCTGACTACTTAACTGAAGAACACCCATAGGCGGTCCAAAATGAACAACTCTTGTAATAATGAAAATTGAAATAGAGCCAATCATTAGAATGCTAAACCACTTTGTGACAAAGTTTAAGGTTCTTATCTGCTTATTTAGTGGTATAGAATACAAAATTATTGCAGGAAAATAAGTAAAGAATGTTAACAATCCGTATGAAAATCCTACAGTAAATATCCCCCATATACACATTATCAATAATAACATAAACAGCTTTAAAGTTTTATCTGTAATCTTTAAACGCTTAAACGATACTATGGCCGAAAGAAAAATAATAATAACAAATAAAACAACAATTATATTAAATGGCACTAGGAATGCCATCCAAAAATAGGATGAGAGCAGAAAATATATGAGATTAGATAGATTGAATATTTTATATGCCACGTTACTATATTTATTCTGAATACATACTTTTAATTATGAATTCAGATAATTTATTATTATTATAATCTCCATCATAATTCCAATAGAATATACCGGACAATCCCATTCGCTTTAAAAATTTGATTTTCTCCGAGATCGATTCCTCATTATCGAATCCCATAACCAAATTACCTTCCTTATCCGCAAAATATGGAGCCTTTGCCTTATCATCCCATTTTATTTCATTTTCATGAAAAAAATGATTAAACTTATTACATTCTACATAAGTTGGGAAAGGATATTTGCTTCTACCAAAAAAAGGCAGTCCTAATAAAATTTTATGAGGTGGGACACCTTTCTCAATATGTCTTTTTATACTATTAGAAACACTCCAAAGTCCACATGTCTCGCTAGGATAAAGATGACTATGGTGTAGAATTTTATCCTTAAAAGGAACATTTAAATTATAGCCAGATACATTTACATAATCAACATAAGGAAGCATTCTTTTAAAATCAATCCAGGCTGCCGAGTTATTTGAATAAAAAGAAATCCATTTATTTTCACCTAAATATTCCCTTAATTCTTTAACTAATAATCCATAATTTATGTCATCGTCTTTTCTTGCCGTGTGTCCTCCCTTTTCGGTTGTAGGAAATTCCCAATCTAAATCAACTCCGTCAAGTTGATATTTATTCAAAATAAAATCTATTGATTTTATAAATTTAGTTCTATTATATTTATCTGATGCCATTTCACTAAACCCCTCTCTCTTTTTCCCTCCAATTCCTAAAATGACAGATAATTTGGGATTAATCCTTTTTAATTTTGAAATGGCTTCAAGTTTTATAGTATCCGGGATTATGATACCATCATTGTCATTGTTAAATTCACCAAAAGCATAAATTATATGTGTCATTAAAAGTGGATTAGGAATATGCCTTTGATTTTGTACTACATAAGCTAATATAATTTTATTATTTGCGAAACACTTATTTTGACCTAAAAGTGATATTAAAGCTAATAATAATAATAATAATAATAATCTACCCCTCATATTATATCGAACTTAAAAAACATTTTGAGGATATTATCATATTTTTCAATAGATTATTCACCTGTGAATAATCTATTGGCAATAAAGTTGGAATTTCTGTGGCTTTTGGTTTAATTAACCGGTCTTTTAAATCAATATCATTTAATAAAGATCTTGCTCTTTCTGAATTATGAGAAAAGGAGACCAAAAAATCACGATTAAAAATAATTGAAAATACCAAACCATGAAAAGATGATGTAAAAACGTATGTAGCATTTTTTATAAGTTCCATCATCTTAACAGGATCTGCATCGTAAATAACGATGGAATTCTCAATCTTTTTCCTTTTAATACTTCCTTTAAGCTCGATAATTTCCAACCCATTATCTTTCGCAAATCGATCTACAGATTTATAGTCAAAAGAATCTTCCAAAAGATCATATAATAAAAGATATTTTTTATTAGAATAATCTTCTATAGGAAATATGTTGTACCAAACCTGTTTGTCTATAAGAAAAGTCGGATCAACAACCTGCTCAACATTTTTCAGTCCAATATTTAATAAAAGCCTCTGTAAGTCTTTTTCTCTTACAGACAATTTTTTAAATTTGGTTAATCTTGTCTCTATCCATTTAATATCGTCCACATTAAGATTCATTACACCCATACTTGCCGCATATGAACAATCCTTTTTCCTTTTAATTGAATTATCTCCAAAATAAATTGGGTTAAATTCATCAGAAAGTCCACTCTGTTTCCTCCATATTTGATCACTGCCATAAATAATACAGTCGTACTCCTCTGTCATTAAACTACAATATGGTTCAATATATTTATTAATAAATTTATTAAATGAACTCTGTCGTTTCTTTATTTTAAGAATTTTAAGAAGTGTAGATATTATATATCTACACTTTCTTAATAAAGTCAAGTTTTTAATATAGGAATGTATAAAAATACGATATTTATCTTTATGATATTCAGGCCAAAAATCAATATAATATGTTTCATGACCCAATGAAGAAAGATATAATCTAAGAGCTACGGCCTGTAATAGAGCTCCATAATTATGACTTCTATGATATGTTAAAATTCCTATTTTCATTTTTTAATATTTTTTAAGTTTATTATATATTCGAGTTGAATATTTTTTAAGTTTATACCTCCATCCGAGATTTCCATACTTTTTCATTACATACTCAAACCCATATTTCTCATAGTCTGCCTTAAATTGATTATCATGCGGATTTGGCAAGGTTGGCTCTTTCAAATGTGTCTGCATACAATCCTCCAATTTCGGATTTATTGTATAAAACATGGCTCTCACATCTTCAAAAACTTTCATACCTTTCGGAGTATTTACAAAAACCAATGAAAGCCCCTTATTATCGGAATTAATATCTTCATCAGTTTTTTCCCACCCCCAAAAGTCTGCCAACGTTAAATCGGCGGGACGCCGAGTATTGCAAAAATGGCACACTCCACATGAAGGTCTTTGCATGACATGTTGATAAAATCGATATGGGTAAGTAATTGTTGTTATTTTTGTTGTCACAGGGTCAATTAATGTAAAAGTCTCTTTATGTGATTTCCATCCGAAATCTTTCTTATTTCTAAAATTAACTCTTGTTACAATCTTTTTTTCTCTTCTTTCAACATATTCCAAGTAATCCTTCCAAATCTTAGGACTCGGAACACCGTGACACACTATATCAACAGTAATCAGCTTTTCTTGCAATAATTCGGGAAGGTACGCTTTTAAGCCCGCAACCTGACAGCCGGTTCCACTGAATAAAACCCATTTCCCATTTTTTAAATCAGTTTTAACGTCAGGAAATATACCATCAAGATTGCTTTGGACATATTTACTACCCCTGAATTCATCGCGCGCCGCTGCCGAGACAGCCCTTTTATGTGCAACAACAAAATGATCTTTAAATCCAACGCCATATATCGAACCTCCCCGTGCTAAGACCCAATCTGAAAAAGCAACAAAAGCACCTCCACTACGGCTTTTCATAACTTCCTCCAAATCTTTTAATCTAACTCCAAATGGAATAGGGTCTTCATAATTTTCAGGAGTATTGTAATCATCATTAAATGCACACACCCTTTCACAGGCTCCACACTCCACACATTTTTCCAAATCTACTTCAGGATATACAAAGCCCAAGTTGTCCCCAGACATCTTAATCGCATCTTTTGGACATATGGAAGCACACGCCGTGCATCCACAACATTCCTTACCCCTTTTTAATTTCGGCATGAATTTGTAAATTTTGTAATAAAATTTTTTACTTTTTTTTGAATAAACATTTGTTCATTCTTATTACAGCCTAAGAAATAAACTGAAACGATTGCACTCAAAAATGAAATCAAACCAATAAATATGTTAATCAAATCCGAATAGGGTACAATCAATATCAACAATAATATTGGCAAAATGCATCCTACAAATGACACATATATTATAGGCAAATATACCTTTGTGATAAATTCAGATATCTCCAGACCTATAGTTTTACGTAATATCAATAAGCGTGCATACAAACAGATTTGAGATATGATTATCGAAAGAATAAATACAGAATTTGGAGTCAAACCATATAACAACAATACATAAGACAGAGGAAAATTCAACATCTGCAATACGCCAACGGTAATTTGATAAACCTTGACTTTACCTGTAGCTTGATTCATATACTGTAATGGAAGTGAGATTGCTTCTGACATACCTAATATAAGTACAAGAGTCGCAAAGCTTACAGTATATTTAGGGATTATGGTAAGCCAAATTCCCAACACCCATGGCATAACCATTATAACCGGCAATGAGATACAATACAATAAGAAATATGACATCCTTGCACTTCGGAATGCAAGACTAAACATATAGTCCGTTTGACCGGATGCATACGACTTGATTATTTGTGGATTGACAGCAAGCATAAAGTTCTGGGAAAAACCATGTACAGCATTATTCATTTGCACCGCTATTCCACGAGCCGCATTGACAGCAGTACCACAAAAAATATTCATAACAATGTTGACGCCCTGATCTCTAAGTATAGCGGAAGACGTACCTATAAAGTTCCATCCTGAATAAGAAAGCATCTCCCTCAAAACATTTTTATCAAACCGTCTTTCCAATTTACATTCCTTAAAATGTCTGCGACAATAAACACTATATGAAAGCCGTACTATCAATGACGCTATTACCAAAAGAATCGCATACATTATCAAAGAATCAAACGTTTTGATATAAAGCATAAACGCCACTATAAGTTTCAACACCACCTCCAATATGCTCACATATGCAAAGGCTTGCATCTTCTCATGCGCAATAATAGCAGCATTATATGGAATGCTCAACATATTTACACCAAATGTTACCACCGAACATTGAAGCACCCAATGTGCGGCATACATTCTTTCCGGTGCAATTGTCATTTTATTGTTAAGAAACCATACTCCTATTGTTTCTACCAATACGGCTATGACTATCCATAAACCTAATTGAATAAAAACAGAAGTGGAAAATATAATTCTTAATTTATCCTCTTTCCCTCGACCTAATTCATAAGTAATAAATCTACTGATAGCAGACGTAAGTGAGGCTGAAACGATTGAGAACATCGAAACAATACCACCTACAACATTATAAATACCGAAATCATTTTCACCAAGTTGCTTAAGGACAACCCTGCTTGTATAAAGAGTTATCGCCATAATCAACAACATCCGGACATACAACAATGCCGTGTTTTTGGCGATACGTTTATTATTATCTGTTCCGACAGACATAATAACTAAGCACTTATATAATTCTGATTCCTGTCATGAATCTCCCAGTCTCAAACCTCAAAACGAATCTTAATCGCGAGAAAAAATATCTCTGGAATATATTTTATCCGAGACATCGACAAGGTCTTCACTCTTCCGGTTTGCAAGAATTGCTTGCGAAAGGCGCTTGAATTCGTCAAGATTGTTTACAACCTTACTTCCAAAGAATGTTGAACCGTCCTCAAGAGTTGGCTCATAAATAATTACAGTTGCACCCTTGGCCTTTATTCGTTTCATCACACCTTGTATGGACGATTGACGGAAATTGTCGGAATTAGACTTCATGGTCAGACGGTAGACTCCTATCACACAAGGCCCTTCGTGTGTGGATGCAAAGGTGTTTTGTTGATAGTAGTCATACCATCCCGCCATTTTGAGGACCTGATCGGCTATGAAGTCTTTGCGTGTGCGATTACTTTCTACGATTGCTGTCATCATGTTTTGTGGCACATCGGCATAGTTGGCGAGGAGTTGTTTCGTGTCTTTGGGAAGGCAGTAGCCCCCGTATCCGAAAGAGGGATTGTTATAGTGGGAACCGATACGCGGGTCAAGACCGACACCTTCTATGATTGCTTGTGAGTCGAGACCTTTCACTTCAGCGTACGTGTCGAGTTCGTTGAAGTAACTTACGCGAAGGGCAAGATAGGTATTGGCGAAGAGTTTGACGGCTTCCGCTTCTTTCATGCCCATGTAGAGGGTGGGAATATTATCTTTTATTGCGCCCTGTTGCAGCAAACCGGCGAATGTGTGGGCTGCCTTGTCGAGCTTTTCGATGTCGGTAACTGCGAGGATAGCCTCATTTTCTTCGGCAAATTCTGGTTTGTCGATAATTTTGGGGATACCAGCTATGATACGCGAGGGATAAAGGTTATCATAAAGAGCTTTGCTCTCACGTAGGAATTCAGGGAAGAAGAGGAGATTGAAAGAGGCCTTTCGCAGGGAAACGCACACTCCGTTCACACCACAATCAAGACCAGTAGTCTCTGACCGTTCGTTATCAAAAACCAAATCTAGTTGTCCCTGGTTGCTCTGGTTTGATTTTTTGTTGATTAGGTTGGCGTATTTGAGGTAGAGGGAGCGGCAATATCCGACGGGAATTGTGGATTTAATCACCATTACGGCATTCGGATTGACCGACAGTACCAAGTCGATTACATCTTCAATACAGTGAGTATCGAAATAGTTTTTGACGGGGTCATAATTGGTCGGTGCAGCTATTACCACAAAATCCGCATCCTTATATGCGGAAGCACCGTCGAGGGTCGCGGTAAGGTCGAGATCTTTCTCGGCGAGATACTTCTCAATATATTCGTCTTGAATAGGCGATTTCCTATTGTTGATAAGTTCTACTTTCTCAGGAATCACGTCAACGGCTGTCACGTGATTATGTTGTGCAAGAAGAGTCGCGATGGAAAGACCGACATAACCGGTGCCGGCAACTGCTATATTCATAATTGTTTTAATCCTTTAGTCTATTAATTGTTGTTTTCAGTGTCAATGTCTAACTGGGCTTCATTTCTTAGACAATAATTCACCTCCACTTGATACTTTTTAATTTTACGGAATACCCAATATTCCGTAGCACTCGAGACACCTGCCTGAAACTGACTTTACTGAAAAATGGGATACTTGGTCTGTCATCATTATCGTTCCCTTTTTCAATAATGCCATACACTATTGAATATCTTGATGCGTCATAATTACTTTCCAATACATTCGGATTCATTTCCGGTTTCCTAACCAAAAGTTCATGTCTAACTTTTTTTGCAGTCATCAAGTCTCCCGAAACTGACCCTTGAAGAAATAGATGACTAAGAGCTGACGAACCGGTGTTCTTTTTTACATGAATAAACGAATCTGTCGTTTTATCGTAAATATCGCACACTTCAAAAGTCGTCTCTTTGAACGGATTGATTAGCGAGCAGTCCCATTTTACCGCATCTTGAAAGGAATCCGCCGCCACAGTATTATAATCTTTTTCCGCCATATCAATGCCACAATCCGGTATCTGTATATTGGATATATCTGCTTCATTATAATACCGAAGTACCTCGGCGGCATAGTCATCGTCATATGCATACCATTTGCCTTCGTTAAGCACATATTGATGGTTTTCCATTCGGATATCTGCGACCAGACATCGATACAATTTCCAATATCCTATTCTTTCCCCATTTAACCCGACAGCCGAAAGATGCTCTCTTTTTAAAAGATTCAAATCTATTTCTGGATAATTCGACTCCAATTCGGATATCATATCCTCCAAATCAACATCCTGATAAGGATGTCTGCTTCTAGCATAATTGAAATGTTGCACATCTCTTTCTTCTATAATTTCAGGCAACGAGAGGGAAACAATTCTATCCGGATTATTTCTGTCTTCTGTCAATGCTAAAATCAAAAAGGAATCCAATCTTTCAATTTCCGTCCTATCCTTTACTTCTCTAGTATGATCCACTCCTGGGAATTTCTGTCGATAATCTTCACTTTTATATATGTCATAAAGAGACTTGAGAGTGTTCCCAATATTGTTAACATCAGTCGTAATAGATATTGATAAGGACTGGCGACCGCTTGCAGTCTTCGCATCCTCAAAACTATCTTGCCCCATCCTTCCGCTAATATTCTTCAATATATCATATTCGTTGTCTAAATCGAAATCGTTGAGTCCGCTTGATCGTCCAAGTTGCACACGACTAGTCTTGGGATTATTTTCAAGGCTGTTGCAATCAATCGACCTTATACGCGATTCATCAATAAGATTCATCGCGGTAATAATACCAAACCTCTCTTCAAACGATTCAAGTTTTATCAGATTCCTTCCCAAACCAAACGTTATAGCAAAAACACGAATTTCATTTGGTTCCACTTCCACTTCAGTAATGAAGACGGCTTGTATCGTTTTATTGCGCAAACCATCTTGATCAACGGTATCAATAAAAAAATCTGTAATCCATTTCGGTTTTCTATCAATTACTTCCTTATAATAGAATTTACCCGTTGGAAGGTCTATACAATTCGGTTCAGGATTGAGATGACGTATTATATCCTCAAGAGAAACGCCTGCTTTCCCTAAAAAAATATTTAATTTAGTTTTTGCCATATAATCTACATGAAAACAGTCTGACGTGAACAAACTCTCAAGTGCGTTGGACTTATCGATTTTAGTGAGTTTAGCCCACTAAATGTTAAAATTTCAAGTTGGATTTTTAGTAATTATTAACCGTCAGACCCATGTTTGATGAGAGGTAGTTTTCAGAAATGCAACTTTCAGAAATGCATGATTCATAATGCATAATCTTTTGCAATACGTAAGCTATTTTGGGTTATCAGTCGTTGATTATCGATTTTTAGACCATAGTCCCAGAGAACCAGAATTCTTTAGGCCATAGGGCCATTGAGTTGTCAGTTGACCGACTAATGACTGACTGAATTAAGGATACAAAAAGACATAAAGTCAGAAGAGACAAGATTCCGTTGTCCGTTGTCTGTTTTCCGTTGTCCGTTGTCAGAACTGGCGTAGCTTCTTTGTGAGGTAATTGATTACAACGCCGCAATATTCCTTCCGCTTCCCTTCCGAGTCTTTTGAGGAATACACTTGAAGGATTTTTTCGATATCGCTTTTCTTGAGTTGCCTTTTGCCAAAAGATGACTGCAATTTCTGCTTTACAGCTTTCCTATTGGCCTTTAAAATATTGACATTCAAATTGAGCACATCGTTCAGTTCCCTGTCATAAACAGGATTGGAACTCTTTATGGTGCCATCGCCGGAATAAGAGAGCGTCGAAATGAAATTTTCATCAAACGGAGAGAATGAGACGGAAGTCTCCCGTTTGTGTCTATCGCAATGACAAAGTTTCGCGGAAGTGGAATTGATGGCCCCCGGACAACATATAACCATGTTGCCATAATCCATAGCTTCTTCCCTGGTGAGGCTACTCTGAGGAACTACATGCTCTATGTGCGACGTCTCATTGGCTCCTTTATCCGACACGGGAATCCGGCGCATACAATATGCACATATATATCCTTGGTCTGCCAGCAACGACTCACGCAAATCCGCCGTGGGCTCGTATTTTGCCCCGGGAGTAAGCCGATGCAAAAGCCAGCTTTCAGGTTCCTTTGTTTTCTCAACCCTTATCATCTCAGAGACTCCTCTATGGTAATCTGAGTGTCATAGCCGCTCAACTCTGGAATTCTGTCGCCAAATCTTCCCTTTAATGAAGAAAGGAGAGCCTTGGCCCGGTCGTAGTCCTCTTCGTCAATAAGATTGGAGAGTTCATCAAGTTCCTTTTTTACAGACGGTTCCCGGCTTGGCACATTAAGCACGGTTTCCGAGAGCGTGGAAATATCCATTCCATAGGTGTCAACCCTTGAGACGGTGTATTCACCAATACCTTCGTTTCTGTAATCCATGTAGGTCACACTGTTACCTGCATCTGTCTCTACTCCAGACATAACCATCGGGGCATGGGTGGAAATCAGAAACTGCAATGAGGGGAAGGTTTTCTGCAAGGCACGTAAAACGGAAGCTTGCAGCGAGGGATGAAGATGAAGGTCGATTTCATCGATGATTACGGTGCCTTTGGTGAAGCGGGCTGCATCCACCCCATATTTCACGCCATTAAGCAATGCGCATCTGAATGCTATGTCTATGACGATACTGAAAAGGCGACGATATCCGTCTGAAAGTATTGATACAGGTATTTCCCTGCCGTCATGGAACATGCAGACAATGTCTTTATAATTTACCCGTACATCAAGCCCTGTCATAACATTACAGCCTTCGGGACCGAACATACATTCCAAGGCACTTCTGACGATTTTTCGCTCAACAGGATTCTTGTCGGCTTCTTCGAGAATCAGCATACGCCTCACCCAATGTTCCAGAAGGCCGTCAGTGGAATAACACAGGTAATAGCCAAACGAAGGCGTCTGATGTATATCTTTGAAATATCCACCGTTCACCTTTTGCGATTTGTGGATGCCATGTGTGCTGAAAGATGCATAGAGCGGCAAGGCTTCATCCTGCATGCCAGTACCATCCGGATAGAAGACAAGCGAATTTGAAGCCAAAAACTTTCCATAATCCCTCAACTCACGGAGTCCTGAGACAAGAGGTTTTCGGGTTTTCTCGTTTTTACAGAACAAAGATTGAAACCTATCATAAAGACCATAAAATTCAGCCCCAGGCATTTCCCCGTCGTTGAAAGAGAAATCTATTCTGATGGACTGGGTATTCATTCTTTTTTCCCCGATATCAATGCGTGAAAAATCATTGACACGGGGAGAAATCCAAGAGGTGTAAATATCTGAAAAACCAGAAAAAAAACAAGCATTGGCATACTTGCAAGCCAACAGCAATGACGTCTTACCACTGGCATTGTCTCCAATGAAGAGATTAATGCCAGACGTAAAGTCAACCGCCAAATGACGGAAGCATCTGAAATTATGTATTTCTATATTTTTCATTTTTAGCCTCTTTATCGCAAAATTAGCAAAAAAATGAACAATACCGAACCAATTCTATCAGTTTTTTTGCTTTCCGGTATGTGAGTTCCTGAAAAATTCAGTTTTTTGGGGACTGAACAGTTCTGTTGTCCGTTGTCCGAATTAACGACTGGATTATTGCGATATGTTGCCGAGAATTTCTGATATCTTCATTCGCAAAATATCAACATCTTCCCGTATAGTGGAGATTACTATATTTTTCTCTATCTGATAGTATCCATGCACCATGACGTGGCGCATTCCTTCTATCTCAGACCATTCTATTTCCTTGTGAGAGTCTTTAAATTCTTTTGTCAGTTTATAAGCCGCTTCTCCAATTATTTCCAGATGTTTTACGAATCCAAAAAATATGATGGGGTCGCCGGAAATCATATTATCAGGATATCGGTCGCGGTTTGAAATCAAGACATCAAGTGCCGAAAGCATATGGTCAAGACGCTGTCGGTCACGAATCTTTTCTCTCATAAACCAACACTTTATCAAGGTCTGACGACAATTTAGCTTCAGGTATCAGGTACCCGTTTTCTACAAAATCGACTTCCCGTCCAAAAATTCTTTCGAGATTACTGATAATGCCTCCGACAGTGAAGAGCGATAATTTGTGGCTTCTATCATAATCGACAAGAAAATCCACATCGCTTTCCACAGTTTCCTCCCCTCTTGCGCATGAACCAAAAATCCATAGTCTCCGCACTACCGGCTGTGACGCAAGATAGCCGGACATCTGAGGAATGAATTTTTTTATGTTCTCGCTTAGCATATATCAGTGTTTTCTGCAAAGATAAGTGTTTCTATTCAATAAACAAACAACTTCGATAAAATTTTCCGTTGTCTGTTGTCTGTTTTCCGTTTTCCGTTTTCCGAAATAAAAAATATTGTGCTATGGGACTATGGTCTTTATTACAACGGAGGGATATGTGGAGTTATATTGCACGCAGAGCCGTTTTTTTTGTTGTCTGTTGTCCGTTTTCCGTTTTCCGAAATAAAAAATATGATATGGTTCTATGGGACTATGGTCTGTTCCCTTTTGTTCTATGGGACTATGGTCTTACAACCGGGCGGAGGAGATGGGGAGGGAGAGTGACGCGCCATTCTATGCCGTTGTCGGCGGTGATGCGGAGGCGGACGATGGTGGGGATTACGTTGTCAGTTGTCAGTTTTCCGTTGTCCGTTTTCTGTTTTCCGTTTTCCGCTGTTTGTTGGGCGTTTTGGAGGAGGGATTCGACGGTGGCTTCCTTGCCGATGAAGGGGCCGCCGAGGATGCTGACCACGTCGTTTTCGGTGAGGGGTATTTCGCCGATGGGATAAATTTCCATGCCGGGCATGAGGATGCCGACGGTCTGCATGAAGGTCATCATCGCGGAGTCGGGCACCACGGAGTACGGCCTACCGGAGGCGGATTCCTCGCGGTAGCACCAGGCGAGGTCGCCTATGCGTTGGAAGAGAGGGTAAATATCGGTTTCGCGACAGCGGAAAAAGGCTACATCCGAGATGAGAGGTTTCTCTTTATAGACCAACTTCTTCCCTATCTTGCGGGCTATTTCCTCGCAGGGATAGTAGATGTCGGGGGCGGTGAGTTCGTCTTTGAAGATTTCGAGACGGCGTTTCACAGAGTCCATGCGTACGCCCTGGCGAAGGTGCATGACGTGCCATTGGAGGGGGTCGTCAATGAGGGAGATAGCCGTCGATTCGATTATCGCCCCTTTCTTATAGTCGGGTATCGGAGCGGCATCGGCGAGGGAGAGTATGGGAAGCGAAGCCGGGACATGGCCAAGCGTGGCCACCACTTCGGATGCCTTGAAGCCACATTCCAACGCCGCCAAAGCCCAGAGGGTTTCGATTGTGGCTGACACACCGCCATATATGGGAAGTCCGCGCTGCCGAAGGAGGGGCACAATGGCACCCTCGATGTTGAGAAGGAGCTGCCGGGGTGTACTTGCCGACTGGAGGAGGGGGAATATATATTTGCGCCGCGTAGAGAGATGTCGGCGGGCTATTTCTTGTGATTCCTCGGGGAGCAACTCCACATCATCTTTCACGAGCATGGCGGTCTTAAACAAGCCGCGCGAAGGGTCGAGAAGGGCGAGGATGAAAAGGTCGGTGAAAAGGGATGTGTCGCCGGTCTGCCGTCCCGAATGGCGAATGATGGAGCGGAGACGTGAAAGAACCGTTTCGGAATCTTCGATGACGCAAGAAGCATTATTGCGTGACGAAGAGAGGGCGCGGAGGCGCGCTTTCACGGTTTTGAATGCATCGGAAGAGGGAGCAAGACCTTCGCGCACGGCGGCATTATGAAGGGAGGCGATATTGTCGAGATAGTAAGACGCCGTCTTAAGCGTTATTCCCGACCTCATAATCGCCACAATCCAGTCTGCTATGTCGCAGACGGCAGGAGATTTCATCTTAGTGAGATAGGGCTGCGCGGAACGTATCGCCTTCAGATAGGCGGAAGCTGTGGCTTCCGATAGCGACGATGCGTAATCATGAAAAAAATCCCAAATGTCAATTTTCTCATCTTGCATTATTTCAAGCGTTTGAGACATTGGAATCTTCTAACTTTCTACGATATTGACGGAGTTATTGCCTTCCCCCTGTCGTTGTAGAAATAAATCTCGAACAGAGGTTACCGGTGATTGGTCTGGCAAGTAGGTGTGGCATAAACTGATGAAAATGCCGTTAATGCTTGGTGCGTAAAGAAAAACAGGTGTACGCAAGCAGGTGCAAAATTAGCACTTTATATTGATATTAGCAAATTTTACCGATATTTCCACCTCTGACAATCAAACATGCCGGAGGCATGTCCATACATAACAACCGACCGGATCAGCGAAGCTTGAGCATCCGGCCGGATTCGAGAGGTGCGGATTCGGTGATGAAATTGAGCTGACAAAGCCGCAAGACGGGTACGCCCGTTTTGCGTGATATCTTTTCGAGCGTATCGCCCTGGCGGACGATATATGTGCGCTTTGATGCGTTCACTCCGTTCGTGCCACGATCTGAATTTGCAACGCCAGCACGACTTGAATCAGCCATGCCGTTCATGCCATAGCCGACATACATGCCCGCATCGGAAGCCCCGGAAATGGGAGAAGCGGATAAAGAGAAGATTTCGGCGGGATTCACGGCCGCGCCGAGATAGCGGGTCTCAAAATGAAGGTGCGGCCCGGTGGAGTTGCCGCTGTTGCCGCTAAGGGCAATGGGCTCACCGGCATCAAGTCTCTGGCCGGGCATAACGAGGGTCTGACTGAGATGTGCATAGCGGGTCTCCATGCCGTCGTCATGCACCACTGTGACGTAATGACCGTAGCCACGGGCCTCATAACTGACTTTGCGGACAGTACCGGCCAACGGGACGCGGACGGTGTCGCCCACCGTCATGGCTATGTCTATCCCTTTGTGCATCCGTCCGAATTTGGGACGGTAGCCGAAACCGGAAGTAATTCTCTGCGTGGCAAATGGAAGCAACATAGCCCCTCCGCCCATTCCGAAGCCATTAGCGGCGGTAAAGAAGGAGGGAGCGGAAGCCGTAGCCGATATGAAGTCGAGCGCACCGGTGCCGGCAAACGAACCTGAAGAGATAAAATCGAGGGCTCCCATTTCATCATCGCCGCCCCCTTTTCCTGAAATCAAATCCAGAACGCCCGTTTCATTATCAACCGCTCCTTTGGCGGGAGCGGAAACGAAATCGAGGGGGGAAGAGGCCTGATTTGAAATGATAGAGAGAATTTCCGCCGCCGGGTCTTGCGCGAACGCAGTGACCGCCAGCAGCGGAAATATAAGAGACATTACTTTTTTATGAATGCATAATGCACAATTCATAATGCATAATTTTTAAATAATGCATTATGCAGAGGGCACAATGCATTAATCTTAAATTCAATTTATTCGAGTTCTTTCAAATCAGACTCGGGAAGGGCCTTGGCGGAAGAGCCGGCTTTGCGTGATTCGATAAGGGGAGCCACAAAAAGAATCCACGCAGCACACGCTACGAAAGCGAGGAACGTGAAGCCGATAAGAATCAACGCCTTGCGGGGGCTCGAAGCTTTCACCGCCACCGTGGCGGGAGTTACTATGGCATAAACCGGAGTAGTCTCCTGCACCTTGGCCTGGGCTTTCTGCACCTGTTGGGCCGTCTGGTTGTAGAGGTTGAAAGCAAGGGTAGCCTCGTTTTCAAGTCGTTCCCTCACGGTTTGCGCGGAATGGAAAGCGATTCCCTGGTTACGGTCAAGATAATCGGCATAACGCTGCTGAGCCTTATAATAGTTATCCTTGGCCTCCTGGTTAAGTTTCTCGGCATATTCCAAATCCTTACGCGACTTATTGGTGCGATAGGCGGTGATATATTCCTGCAGCCTCGACACCACGGTGTCAGCGAGGATTGCCGACACGAGCGGGTCTTGCATATTCACGTCAATCGTCACGACAGAAGTCTTGGCGTCAACCGAGGCGGCAATCCTCTTGTTGAGCGATTCCACCATCTTGCTCTCGTCCATGGTGAGCTGGAAATTGTCGAGCTTATGGCCGGCCGGCACTTCCTCTTCCGACTTCAGAAGGCCGATGAGCTTTCCCGGAAGACCGAGCACCACGCCCCACCAAGGAGCCTTGGTTTCTTCATCGAGGAATTGGCTGACCGTCATCTTGCGGCCGTCTTCCTTAGTGGTTACCTCCACATCAAAAAGGGAAGTCGTGAATGGAACCGAGCTGACCACGTCCGGATAAAGCATCGGATAAACCGCATCCGTGCCTCCTGAAGAACCGGCAGAAAGCCCGGCCATCGATGCCAGGGCCCCGAGACCTCCGGCAGCCGCCTTATTGTCGTTGATTTCCGGAGCAAGTTTCACGGAAGTGGTGTATTCCTTAGGTATGCTGAACGCAACCACAAGCCCTATAATAGCGCCGCATACGCTCCAGGTAATGAGTTTACGGCGTTGTTTCCAAAGTGTGGAAGCGAGTTCAAGGAGATCGATTTCCTTCTCCTCGCCTTCGTTCATATTTTTAAGACTGTCTTCTGACATTTTGCTTAGGCTTATTATTTGAAGATGTTGGTGATGGTAGCCGCCATGGTGGCAACGGAAGAGAAACTTGTGGCGAAGGCAAGAATCTTGGTCCAGTCGGTGCCGGCGGTATTAGGCTTCGAGGGAACGATAATCTGGCAACCCGGTTCGATTACTGTGTTGCGCTTCGCCTTGGCGACAGTGCCGTTAAGATAAACGATAAACGCTTTCCCCTTGCGGGCGCGCTGTCCGTAGCCGCCGGCCTGGTCGATATAATATTTGAGCTTCTTTCCGGGCTGATACGCCACGGCGTTGGGGAACATTACGTCGCCAGAAATTCTGACAGTGCTCTGCTGCTCCGGCACGAAAAGCACATCGCCAGGCTGGAGCACGAGGTCATAATGTGTGCCAGGATAAGTAAGAGCCTTCTCAAGGTCGATACCTACATTATAATACTGCGAAACGTCGATTTTGCTCAACGCGATGGAGTCGCCCTGTCCGGCTGAACTGTTTGACATGGCCAGACGCAAAGCCTCCTTGCGCGCGGTATATTCGTCGTCGCTCAAGCGACGGGTAAGGTGTGCGCCTTTCACGTAGGCGCCCTCAAGCACTCCACCGGCGCGGCGCACCACGTCGGAAATGCGTTCGTTGCGCTTCTGAAGCACATAGCTGCCGTCGAAAAGCACTTCGCCGCTTAATGTGACCGAACGCTGCGAACTGTAGCCCGGGCTCTTGCGCACCTCCACATGGTCGTAAGGCTTGAGAATGAACCCCTGCCCTTCCCCGACGGCAAGGCCGTTTTCAATCGAAAGCGAATATATCTTCGAGAGTTGCTGGGTCTCGGTCGTTGACGACGGATCTACAATACGGCGCGACACATCGACACGTGCCGTGGAGGCACCTTCAAGCAGGCCGCCCGCCTGGAGGATAAGGTCTTCAAGAGTGGTGTTGGCAGCAAACGGATATGTGCCCGGACGCGCCACCTGGCCTCCGATAAACAATGCCCCGCGCTCTTCGAGTTCATGAATGCTCGAAACCACCAGCACGTCATTGCGCTTGAGAGGGACGTCGGCGGAAGTGCCGGCAAGGATACCGGCAAGGTCTATGGCCATAATCTGAAGTTCCAAATCCGGACCTTCGCGATAAAGGAGCACACGGTCGGTATAAGCATCGTCCGTGAGGCCGTCGGCCTTGCGCACGAGGTCGCCTACAGTGGCGATATCGTTTCCGATGGCGAACATGCCGGGGCGATATACGGCGCCCTTAAGTTCAACCCTATTGGCATAACGGTCGAGAATCGTGCCGACGGTAATCATGTCGCCGTCTTGCAGACGATATGATGCGAACTCGCCGCGTTCTATATTATAGAGTTCGTTTTCAGTGCCGGCCTGGCGAGCGAGCCTTACCATACCGGAGTAAGCGTCGCCTGTGAAACCTCCCGCATATTCGAGGATGCTTTCGATTGTCTCGCCGGGTTTGACCTCATAATACATCGGACGCTTCACGTTGCCGTCGATACTTACGAGCGTCTCGTAAGGAGGCACTATGATGACATCGCCCTCCTGCAGACGAATGTTGCCGGAAGTCTTGCCGTTGAAAAGATAATCGTAGATATCAACGCCGGTAATCTTCTTGCCGTTGCGTAGCACCTCTATATTACGGAGCGAACCGATGTCGTTGATACCTCCGGCGCGGTAGAGGGCATGGAACACGGACGAAAACGGCGACATGCGGAATGTGCCGGGAGTGGCTACCTCTCCGAGGATGTCAACCTGGATGGTGCGCACCTGGCCGAGGGTCACCTGGATATCGGTGTCGGCATCGTTCATGCCCGCATACTTGCGCGAGAATGTATTCTTGATATGTTTATTGGCATCGTTTATCGTCATCCCGTTGAGATAGACCGGACCGATCTGCGAAATCATAATGCTTCCTTCCGGGGAGATGGTCTGACGGAGATGGTCTTCCGAAGTTCCCCAGATGTCGATGATAACTTCATCGCCGGGGCCGAGACGATAATTCTGCGGGGTAGCCAGGTTTTCGCTGGGTTCGAACGTAAGCGCACGCGAATTAAACACCTTGTGACCGTAAATCTGGCGCTTCGACACCGTGCCGTCGGCGCCTTCGTCAACCTCGCGGTCGATATCGACCATCACTTCGGCCGACACATCAGACGACGCATCGTGACGCCGTTCTCTGGCAGCTCCCCCGAGCCCTTGGGTTGTAGCCACGGTCTCACTGTTCTGCTGAGACTCGAACTTGGCCTTTATCCTCTCCGCCTGTTCGGGTGTGACCCCCTTGGCCATAAGCTCCTTGCCAATCTGCTTATTACTTTTTCCGGCAGCCGTCTGCTGCTTGATGTAGTCTATCACCTGCTGGTCGGTCAGGGCAAAGGCCATAAGCGAGCAAGCCATAAAAAGTGACAGGAAAACACGCCTCATCTTCATCTGATAGTATAATTGTGTGTATGTATTTTGGTCGAGCCTCCGGCAACCGGGCCGTGGCAAGACGATTGGATTAATTATAATCTTAAGAGGGATGGAAACCAACCACCTCCAAATCAACCGCAAAGTTAATAAAAATATTTTAAAGTCATGGCGCATAACCAAAAGTTTAAGATAGTTTAAAAACAGCGGGGCCTCCGATGCCACCTCCCGCGAAACAAAAAAAGCAAAGAAGTATGCCACAATATACGGTTTTCGACCGCAGAAACCCGCCGACAAGGGCATCAAAACGGCAAAAAACATACATCTTTGCCACTTTACAAAAGTTATCTGGATTAAAATTTGTAAAGTTTGCGCGATTTTAAGTAACTTTGCAGACCGAAAACCAAGCTAATACATAAAGAATATGACAAAAGCAGAAATTGCAAGCGAAATCGCAAAGACCACCGGACTCGACAAAGCTGCCGTCGTTTCCGTCATCGAATCGTTCATGAATGTGGTTAAAGACAGCCTTGCAAACGGAGAGAACGTTTATCTCAGAGGATTCGGCTCATTCATTATAAAGACACGTGCCGAAAAAGTAGCCCGCAACATCACCAAGAACACGTCGCTCGTGATTCCGGAGCATAAGATTCCGGCATTCAAGCCCGTGAACTCTTTCAAGGAGGAAGTTGCGAAGCAAAAATAAAAAACAATACAACACACGCAGCTACAGACAAGAGCGGCAGCCCCTTCCCTATCGGAAGACGGCTGCCGCTCTTGTCTGCTGCCCTACCCTATCCGCTGCGCCGGCGGTCAGAACGGGAAGAAAAGAGGAATGACAAATATCATGAGGATTCCGAGTAGAATCTGCAACGGGGCGCCGACCTTTACATAATCCATAAACGTATATTGCCCGGCAGGCATCACCAGGGCGTTGGGCGGCGTGGAGAACGGCGACATGAAGCAGAGCGACGCGCCGAATGTAACGGCGAAGAGCATCGGCAGCGGGCTCACCCCATAAGCCACGGCGCTCTGCACGGCTATCGGCGCCATCAGCACCGCCGTGGCGGTGTTGGAGATGAACAGCGTAAGCAACGAGGTGGTGAAATAGATGCCGGCCATGAGCCAATGCGGACCTACGTTGCCCAGCGCCTCCACAAGCCAGACGCTCACCCCCTCGCTCACGCCCGTCTTTTCCAAGGCGAAACTCATAGGCATCATAGCTGCTATGAGCACGATGCTCTCCCAGTTGATGGTGCGGTAGGCGTCGGCCACGGTGCGGAAACATCCGGTAAGCATCATCAGCACACTGGCCGTCAACACTATGAAAACGGCCGGCACGCTGCTGAACACAAGGGCACCCACCATGGCAAGCATTATCGCGGCTGCGATGGGAGCCTTATAATCTATCGTCACTTTCGAAGCCTGGCTCTCCGGCTCCCCGAGCACCACCCAGTCGCGGCTGTCGCGGCTGATACGCTCGATGGCATCCCACGTGCCTTGCACGAGAAGTACATCCCCTTTCGCCACTTTCTTATCGCCGAGATTGTCGGTAATATAGTTTCCTCCCCTTCTCACTCCGAGGATATTGACGTTGTAACGGTTGCGGAAATCGAGTCCGGCAATCGTTTCTTTAAGGATACCGGAGTTGGGAAGCACCACAATCTCCGCCAGACCGATGTCATAGAAATCCAGATGACGGCGACTCTCGTCGTTGTCGTCGGCAATGCGCAGCCCGTAGTCTGCCACGAATCGGTCAACGTTCTCGCGCGGGCCGCGTATGAATAGGATATCGCCACCTTCGATTACGGAAGATGCCGACGGAGCCTCCTGCGACACATTCTTCAGCAGACCTTTCCCTTCGACCACCCTTAATTCCAGCACGTCAAGGCCATAGTTCGACCTCAAGGAAAGCGCGCCGAGCGTCAGTCCAGATATAAGCGAAGTCGATGGAACATCGACCCGCCAAAGGTCATGGTTTAGATTGTATTCCTCAACGATGTCGGCAAGCGTACGGTTTTCTTTAGAGGAACCGGCGTTTTTCTTCTTGTCGCCCGAAAGCATCTTGCTGAACGGGATAAGCAGCAGCGTACCGGCTGCCAGACACACAAGCCCCGTAGGAAGGAACGAGAACATCGTTAGCGGCTCGCCGCTCAATTCCTCCCACGCCTCCGCTATGACAAGGTTGGGAGGCGTACCGATCAGAGTGAGCATACCTCCCATGCTCGAAGCGAAAGCCAAAGGCATGAGAAACCGTGAGGCCGTCGCCCCAGCGGCTGCGGCCATCGAAACCACAATAGGAAGCATCAGCGCCACGGTGCCGGTGTTGCTGACGAAACCTCCGATAAGCCCCGTAGCCAACACCACCACAAGGAAAAGACGCGTGGGGCTACCGTTGCCCAGATGCGACAGGCGCGCACCAATCATCTTGGCAAGACCGGTGTTGAAAATGGCTCCTCCCACCACGAAAAGCCCCACCATCATAATCACGATAGGGTTGGAAAAGCCCGACAAAGCTTCCTGGGTGGTGAGAATGCCGGAAAGAGTCAGCGCCAAGAGCGCTATGAGCGCGACGACATCGGCGCGTATCCGCCCCCATACGAAGCCGGCGGCGGCCAATAAAAGCGTAATGATGGTAATGAGCATACTTTTGAACTTATTGGAATCGTTGCAACAATTTCGTTTTCAGGAAACAAATATAAGCAATTTCCGGCACACTGCCAAGACTGCACTATTTTCGGTTGTGCCGTTCCCTTTTTGGTAGTTTTATTACGCAGACTCGCTCCATCCTTAGTTCCGCGCTATTCCGCGACATTGTTTCAACAATCCCATACGCAGTCAGGTTTAATCATCACCGGCGCATAAACCTCTTCCGGACTGATATAAGAATGAATGGCGCGGTGCATATGTTATGTCGGAATGGTTTTGAATCAAGCACCACCCATGCCAATGTCGTTTTAGGATGTCATTATTGTTTTTCCAGATAAATCATGTCTCGCAATGTTACCCCCTCCTCAATAATCGGAGCGTGGTAATTATCCGTGAAGAAATTTGGAATACGATGAGAATAGGAATAGCCACAGGATTTATAAAATCTCAGTGTCGAGGGCGTTTCTCCAGTTCCAAGAATAATCTTTTTATTTAAATGTTGTGATTCGACATATTCAAGCATCCGACGACCGTATCCATGTCGTCTGTATTCAGTTTCAACAGCGAGATTCTTTATTTCAACAGTATCAATATCCAGGTTGACGGCTACACAAACGGCAATCGGCACTCCATTAAAGAAACCTACAAAAAGAGTTCCTGAATCAAGATACAGGTCTATCATTGATTCTGATTCATCTCCCATAAGAAGTAGAGGAAGATGTTGTTTCTTGTTGTCATCGGCCTCAATAATAGCAAAGTTGTCATCGGCTTCCATATCACAAAATTAGGAATTATCCGCCACCTTCGCAACGCTCCGGTTGTTAAATCCTGTAAGAATTCTGTTAAAGTTACTGCCGGACTCGCATCCTTGGACTACCTCTACGCCCCCGAAATTTTAAGGAACGCGCGCTTAGAGGAAAACTACTAAAAACCGGTAAGTAAACGGTTAAATAAGTCAGAAATATGGTCGTTGTCTTGGAAACTGTTTAAATTTGATTGAATCAAATTTAAACAGTTTCCAAGATGTTTTTTATTTCAAAATAGCAGAGTCGGTTGTTGAGAAAGTACTTATCCCCAAACTTTTGAAAACCTATTCAAGTTCACCGACAGAGCGCAGATAATCTACTTGATAGATACGGTATTGAGTCCTTGCTTCAATAAGGTTGGAATACGACGCCTGCCATTGCGATTGAGCTTCGAGCAGATCGGTAAGAGTGTTTAGCCCTACTTCGTATTGCTCTCGCATCATACGCAGGTTTTCTTCGGCTTCTTCCATGGCAATGTTGGCAGAGCGTATCAGTTCGAGGCCGGTGACGAGGTTGCTATAGTTCTGTCGTGCTTCAAGTTGCATTAGGCGTCTGTTATGATCAAGGGTCAGACGGGCGTTTTCGACTTCCAATTTAGCCTTGCGAACTTTCTTTATTCCTTCGCCCCAGTGAAAAATAGGAATCTGTAACGACAGCACACCCATGAAGCTATTGTCGTTAATGGTCGAAGAATATGGAACAGGATTCCCGGATTCGTCTTGCGACCAGCCCTTCATCTTAATATTGCCATAAGCCGACCAACCGAGCTGCAGACCTATGGTAGGCAAAAAATCGGCCCTTGCCATAGTCACCTGATGACGTTTTATAGCAATGTTCTTGTCAAGAACCATAGTTTCCGGGCGGTTAGACACATCAGAACTCATCATTGGTAAAATACTGTCAACCACAACAGGTTCGGTAGGATGTATGCTCACGGTGTCGTTCACGCCGATTACGCGGCATAATGCCATACGGCAGATGTTTGCCCCTGCCTTTGCCTGATTTAAGCGGTATATTATTTCGCTGCGTTTCGTATTCACGCGAAGCAGCGACTGGCGGTTGGCCATTCCAAGTTCTACCGATGTATTGGTCATATCATAGATTGAGTCTATCATAGCGAGATACGACTCGGTCATGTCAACCTTTGCAAGGACAGCCACATAGGTCCAATAAGATTTTTCGGCTTCGGCAATAACATCCATTCTTGTCGCACGCAACTGCTGGCGAGATATTTCCTGCCCTACCGATGCCATTCGATTGGCTGCTACTATTTTACCTCCCGTAAATATGGGCTGAGTGAGATTTATACCTGCCATATATGCACCGCGAATCTGCATTGTCATCATATTTCCCAACTCCGAATCCGGCGCACTGTACAATGCAGTAGCACTGCCTGATAATTTGGGAAGGTATTGTGTGCGAGCCACATCACGGTCAAGGCCTGCCCCCGAAACGTTGTTTTCGGCGATCCTCATATTTTCATTCGATTGCAGTGCCATCTCCCGACAGTCGGCAAGCGTAAGGTCAAGGGCTGATGCAGAGACTGTCAAGAATAAGGATAATATGGAAAGTGCGATTTTTTTCATGAGCGTTTAACTTTGAAGAAAACAGAATATAAAGTGGGCAGCAAAAGCAATGTGGCGAAAGTGCCTATCAGCAGGCCGCCGATAATTGTTACTGCAAGGGAACCATACATCGGGTCTCCGACAAGTGGTATCATACCTGCAATTGTAGTAAACGATGCAAGTATGACAGGCATCACACGAGATACGGTCGCGCGAACAATCGCCGGGTACAGATCTATTTTTTCCACATTGGTAAGACGCGCAATTTCGTCAACAAGCACAATGGCGTTTTTAATCGTCATACCCATTAAGCCCATTAGACCGAGTATGGCAAGGAATGTAAACGGAGTGTCGGTTATCAGCAATGCAGGTATGATGCCGCAGATTACGAATGGAAAACAGAGCAAAATCACCGCCAACTTTTTCCAACTGTTGAAAAGCAATAACAATATTATAACAATTATTGCCACCATTATTGGCAGGAAGGACATAATGATATCCATTGACTCATCCGAAGTTTCACCCTCGCCGACAAAGCGCATGCCGTAACCTTCCGGCAATGGAATTGCCTTTATTTCGGATGCGATATCCTCTACAACCTTCGCCGGGGTTGCATTGTGGTTTGTTATGTCAGGATCACACTCTGCCTCGATTACACGCTGACCGTTCAGGCGATGTATGGACCCTTCGTTCCATGAAGGACTGATAGATTTGACGCACGAAGAGAGCAGAGTGGTATTATACATTTTGTTGCTCAGCTCGCTTGCCGTAGTCGTGCCATTCATCATAGAAGACAGGTCGCTGCCTGAAATATTGACATTCATCATAGTCCATACCGGCAAGGTCGAAAGATCGCTGATTTTTGACCCGTCGGTGTTACGGATCTGCATATATATTGGCAGCGTTTTGTCGTGATCGTTAACAACCCCGATAGCATAACCGTCGGTTGCAGCTTGCAGGGCATTGCCGATATCCGAACGATTTACTCCCGCCGCAGCCGCAAGATCATAAGAATAGTCTATCGAAACAGAACGGTTACGACCAAGCCAGTTGTTTTGAACGGAAAGCGGGTCAACATATTTGCAGTTTCTCATTATAGCCTCGGCTTTGGCAGAAAGCATTCGGAGGGTATCTGCATTCGGACCGGAAAACTCCACCTCTACGGTATGTGAACTTGACACCGATAGATTGTAACGCCGCGCACGGACATATGCCTCGGGTGCCAAAGTTCGCAATTTGGCAACGAGTTTATCAGACAATCTCTGCACAGTTTTAAAGTTGTCGCAGTCGATAATAAATTCCGCGTATTCCTCGCCGCCGCTCGGCATAGGGCGAACAAGGCAATATCTTCCCGGAGCACCTCCAAGACTGATTGCAACAGATTCAACTCCCTCGAATTTCATCACGCTGTCGCTCAGTTGAAGCATGCGGTCACGCACGTTGTCAGGGTTGCTTTCTGCCGGGAATGTACATTCTACCACAAATTGATCGTATTCGAAATCAGGGAAGAAGACATTACGAAGTTTCTGCATAGCAAGACATGAAACTACAAGGATTATGGCAGCAAAACCAACGGAAAACCATTTGTGGTCAATCAGGAATACTACCATTCGTCTTATACTGCGTTGAATGAGATTGAGCCTGAGTTCTCGTTGTTCTTCGGCAATGTCGGCATCCGGTCCGAGCCATTGGTCAGAACATGCAGGAACTTGTATTAATGCAAGCACCCAGCTCGCAACAAGACTGACACAAATCACAAGAAAGAGGTCGCCGGCAAACTCTCCGACACTGCCGGGAGTGAAGTAGATAGGCATGAAGGTAGCAGCCGCAATTATCGTGGCTCCAAGTAGCGGTAAGGCTGTTTTTCGACCGGTATTGAACAGGTAGTCATCTCGCCTCAAACCACGCTTGCGGTCGTTGATGATGCCGTCCATTATCACAACGGCGTTGTCAACAAGCATACCCATTGCCACAATAAATGCGCCGAGAGATATTCGTTGCAATGTGGTGCCCAGTGCCGACAGAATCGGAAACGACAAAGCCACTGTCAAGACAAGACCGAAACCGATAATCAGTCCGGCTTTCCAACCCATTGCAAGCAATATCACAATAAATACAATTATGATAGACTCCAAAAGGTTGACCATGAACGACGATATTGCATTATCTACCCGCTCCGGCTGGAAAAATACTTTCTCGACAGTCACGCCTGCAGGCAGTTGGTTGATAGTCGGAGCTATCACCCGGTCTATTGCAGCACCTACATCGGGTACCACAGCATTGTTTTCGAGTGCAACCATAAGGGTGAGCGATGCATCCTTGCCCACATAGAAACCGTTGCTGCCCGGTTCTACATCTCGTCGCGACACTTTTGCAATATCTCCAATTCTAACCTTCTTGCCGTCGGGCATCGAAACGAGTATATTTGAAATCTCGTCTTCGGTAACAGCCCCTTCAGAAATATCGACAGCAAGTCTGTCGGCGCCGTTGTCTATCTTTCCTGCGTTGATAACCGCTGTGGACGATTGCAACGACTGGGCGATAAGCAATGGCAGCATGCCGTTGCGCCTGATTTGGTCAGGAGTGAATATTATGTCGATTTCTTCGCGCTGTACTCCACCGATGTTCACACGTTTAACGCCTTTTATGGTCATTATCTCGTTTCGCAGTTTCTTGGCATAGCTCTCAAGTTCACCGGTATCGTACCCGTCTCCTCGTATAGCATAGAAAATACCATAAACATCCATCATGTCGTCAATGACTATAGGCTTCATACAGCCCTGTGGCAGGGACGACTCAATATCCGACACCTTACGGCGGAGTTGGTCGAAATACTGCTCCATATCTTCCATAGGAACATCCAGCTGAAACTCCACACCTATCATCGCCTGACCACGATGTACATCACTTTTTAATTTTTTTACGTTTGGCAATGTACGCAACTGGTCTTCGAGCAGGGTAACGACATCTCGTTCGACCACTTCGGTGTCAGCGCCTGGATATATCACAACTACCGAGGCTTGTTTCACTGTTACTGCCGGGTCCTCGAGTTTGGGCATCTTAAGGAAAAAGATTACTCCGGCAATGAGTATTATTACCATCGCCGACCAGAATAGCGTACGGCGTTGAATAAAGAATTTAGCAATACTTGTCATGGTCTGAATCAGTTATCAAGCATGTTAATGTCGCCGACGACCTTTACTTTTTCTCCGTCGCTGAGATGATGCACACCTACAGCAACCACTGTTTCATCTCCTTTTAGACCAGATACATAGCTATTCTTTCCGTCGCATATGCCTGTTCTCTTTATTTCCTTTGCACTAAGGGTCGAATCAGATTGGTTGATTACCCATACGTATTCTTTACCGTTGCGCTCGAATATAGACCGCGAGGGTAGGCTATGGATGTCAGTGCTGTCGGCATTAGTGAACCGGAGTGACACCGACAGATTCATTCCCGGCAACAGTTTGCCGTGCATCGATGCCGGTAGTTTGAGGCGTAAGCGGAATAGTGAATTATTGTCGGCATCGGGTACGAAGCTTATAATATCGAGAGGAAAAGACTTGTTGCCAAATACAGGCGAGCTGCCTGAGCAACCGACTATTTCATCACGGCGGCTATAGATTGCCGGCGGTAATGCCACAGTTGTCTCCAATCCCGAATTATCAATGATTCGATAGATCGGAGTTCCGGCACCTGCCATTTCGCCTTCTTCCATAAAGCGCTCTACAACATAGCCAGAAGTAGGCGCTTCAAGCTTTGTATAGGCAAGTTTGTTGCGAGTCATTTCTAACTGTGTCTTCATTTGCACTAAGCCCGCTTTTGCTTTTTCGTAGTCATTTGGAGCAACATTATTGCGCTTGAACATTTCATCGAGTCTCGCATTTTCAGATACCATCTGATTATATTGCGCTTCAAGCTGCATTACTGAAAGTCGGTAGTCGGCATCGTCGAGGTAGCCGATTATCTGACCTTTTTTCACATAGTCGCCTTCGTTTACTGTGAGACGTTTGATTTGTCCGCCTGTTTTGAATCCGACGTTGACACTCTTGCCTTCCTCAACCGATGATGTATATGAGTGTGTGACTGACGCGCTATTCGAGCCTGGCACGGTAGTATAGACATTTTGTATTCTTTTCAAACTTCCGTTGTCGGAATCTTTGCCGCATCCCACTGTTAAAAATAATGACAGCGCGATTGGCAATAAACGTATTATTTTTATCATTTTTACACTATTTTTTGTGTATTGAGAACCTTTGTGTTCGCCCATAGACAATTGCCTTGTGATGAACAGAATAAACCTATTTAAATTATTATGCAAAATTACTGCCCTCGCGGCAATGATATATTACCTATATCATGCATAATATGTTCTTTTTTTAACATTGATTGATTGGTTGGAGTATAAATGAGTATATTTGTAACCCAATATCAACATCTATATCCAAATGAGCCAAAATCAAACAGGAGATTACATGCTTATCACAATGCAGACATTTCTGCAGATTGGGGATAATATATCTTCTACAGGTGGTATTATTTTGTTTGACAACTATGAGGAGTCGGCAGAGGGTAACACTTCGCAAGGACCATTCGGAAGCAAGCCGATGAAACTTCAATCAAATGTAATTGTAGTGTGTCGGCAAGGATATCTGGAATATAGAATGGATTGCGACGAACCATTGAGGCTCTGTGCCGGAGACTTGGTTTTCTGTCGTCAGGGACAGATTGTTGAGTTTTTAGGAGCTTCGGATGACATCAAGGTTATGTTTATTGCTATCTCACAAGATTATATATTGAGTCTTGAGCGTTTTATTCCTTATAGTGATACTACTGTTTCCATGTCCTTTACTCCGTCGGATGAATTTATCGAGGACTTCCATACTCATTATCGGTTGATGAAGGAATGTTTCAACATGAACAATTCACAATTCAGAGATAATATCATACATTCCTATATCTATATTGTGCTGATGAAGTTGACAAATGCCTATAACCAATGGCTCGGAAACAAGAACCGGGATTCCTCGCCCAAGAACCGTCAACTTGAAATCTATCGTACTTTTGTCTCCCTTGTAAAAGAGAATTTCAAGACTCGACACGATGTCGGCTTCTATGCGTCGGAATTATTTTTATCTCCCGGTCATTTGTCGCGTATCATCAAGAGTATAAGCGGAAAAACTGTGGGCGCATGGATTAAGGATTATGTTATACTCGAAGCAAAAGTACTGCTGCAATCTTCCAATATGACTATATGCCAGATCAGTGACTATCTCAATTTTCCTAATCCGTCTTTCTTTTCGAAATACTTTCGCGAAAGCACCGGTATGAGCCCCGGCCAATACCGTCGCCAGCAGGACTAACAATTTTGAATATAAACAAACTTCAATGTCCACATAAAAGTTCCACTTGGGAGACACCACTCAAAATATATCCTGTAAATCAAAGATTTATCTTACCATCTTCCGACAACTCCAACATTCGCTCCCGAGGCGCATTGCATCGCTTTTCATCGCGCTACTATGCCGAAGCTATCGAAATCAGCTTTGTCATTGCCCACAAGTTCTCTCACTTGCCAACTACAAATATAACGTATATCTGATGCAGATTAGTTACAGTCTCATAGTTAAAGTTATCAAAACCTAAAGTTTAGACAACTCATCAATCAACGCCGGTCTACGAGGTGTGCGCGATTTTTGTTCTATTGCAATTTGTTCCGCTTCTTCGGAACCTCCATATTGAATAAGTTTTCTTAAAAATGCTACGCCTTCACGGTACGAATCGCGATTGGATGCGCGTTGAAAGTAATTTCTGACGACAGAAGCATATAGTCTGACTATTTCATCTTTGAATAGTTTTTTTACTTCTTTGGGCGTATCGTCAATATTATATATGGATGGATTCTTGCGAATATAGTCCATATATTCCTGCCACATCTTCTCTTGTGTGTAAATATACAGTTGACGGACAATATCCTTTTTACCCTGAGCCTCGCTTATTAAAGTCTCTACATATTTTTCCCATTCTTCACGGGGAACAAGAGACTTAAGCACAGAATACATCGACTCCATGGAATATTCCCTTTCTCCCCATCTGCCGCCACCGAAAAAGAAGTATCTGGCTAACTGAAGCTCATTGTTCTTGTCTCCTATTTCGTGATAGACTTTATATTCCCATTTATGCCAATCGCTGACAAGTCCTGCGTAATCAGCATCATGATTAACTCCATCCTTGGCAAGTCTAAGAACCTCGTCGTAGTCGGTATTGTCCCAAGCTATTTGAATGAGTCTTTGACGAAAATCCGGATTAGATACGTTGTCATACATAAACTTGATTTGATCCTCCGGACTGCCACAGCGCGACATCATTTCAAGCTTATATTTTTGTGCTGTCTCTGCATTGTGTTTTGCACTCCAATCATCGCCATTGGGCCGGATGGCATCCAATGCTTTTATTACTCTATTCTGTTTTTCTGGAGTATCTGCAAGGTCGATAGCCATGCCCATCCAGTCCCACCACCAATCCCAACCCTTTAGATCTTTGTCATTGAATCGGGAAAGAGCAAGCTCAAAGATCTCGGATTTGATATTTTCGGGAAGACTCTCCTCGGAACAGAGTTCATGCCACTTCTCAAAGCAATCGTATACTACTGCTCCTAATTCTCCTGCGCTGTCGTCTCCGCTATTGAGGATGTCTTCAGCAACTGAAGCAATACCTGTTAGCACAGCCATTGCTACGTCCCATTGTTCTTTCCCCATCGCTTCATCCGCTTCATTGAGAATACGAGTTACAGCACGGTTGAAGCCAAAACTATCATTATACTCAATATAGCCATGTCTTCCGCCATATTCCTCAATTAGATCCTCTACTCGTGACGCATAGATATCAGGATTGGGCCGGAATAATATACCTACACCCAGAGCGAGGAACCTATCTTGAAATTGTCCGTCGTGAACACATTCCTTTCGGATGAAGTTCTCTATTTGCTCTCTGTCAAGCTTTGACAAGAGTAAATCTACTGCATTTATTTTCTTTTTTGCCATCGCTTTAAGATTTAAAATTGAACTCTTTCCATTCCTTAGCACCCACGGTAAGACGGTATTTCTGTTTGGGATGCTTGGGGTGGTTGGGATATAACCGCTCTATAACACCGATTTCCAATGCGGGGGTAATATAACTTTCACGGAAATATTTTAAATCCTTCACGCCAAATAGTTCGGCAATTTCTTTCATTGTCATGTAAGAATCTCCGATTTTCTCAATCAGCAATTGGACTTGGGGGGTGCTTTGGGGGTACTTGGGGGGTACTTGGGGGGTACTTAGGGCGTCATTACCCCCTAAGTTATCTTTGGCAGTATCAGAGGTTCCTTTGGTCGGGCGTTTGAATGTGACATACACGAACGCGCCGTCCCAACGCCAGGTGGGTTCTTCGACGCCTTGCTCTTGGCAGGCTTCGATGATACGGTGGATACCGCTGCCCCAGTTTTCAAGGAAGGTTGAGCGGTAGAGGGCATGCGCCATGTTGCGGTTGTAGGGAAATGACTCGTGTGATTCCTTGATGTTCTCCGGAGTTATCTTTGGTGGAAGTATGCCGGGATTGGCAATCTCCACGCGGTCGTCATAAACAGCGATGCTTATTGTCAAGTTAGCTTTCTCCCATTGACGGTGACACAATGCATTGATAAGGGCTTCTCTCAATGCCTGTACAGGTACTTCAAGCCGCTCCTCTCTCATAAGGCTTCTGTTCGTAATCTTGCCGCTGAGGTTAAGGTGCTTGAAAAGGAATGCCATACCTGCGTCAAGGAGATCGAAGAAGTTACCTTCCGCACGTTGATTGTCGATGAATTCCAGTTTGTCATTACCACGGAAACGGGCCAACCTCAACTGGAAGTTATCGTATGGATAAATGTTATTAGAGAAAAGCATAGCGGCACCGTTGGTCGGCACTCCATTCACCGTCAGTTTCCACTTTGCCAATGTGTCCTCAATTGGAGCAGTCAGTGCCGACTCAGGGATGCGACCTCCATCTACTCCAAGCCGTATGCAACCGAGTATCCTGTCACGGTCCAGATCCGAAAAACTGACACCCTTTGCCGAGAACGACTCCCATGAATAAGAATGAGGCTCATGTACGCGAATCCGCTCGTCATACATATCACGTGACATTATCTTGGTAGTACTTTCAATCTTATAGTAAGGTCTCCCACGGAATGTATAAGGCTTCTGTCCCCATTCCCATCCGCCGAAATGGAAAGCAATCACCTTGTTGCCCGGATATTCGGGAACGTCAACGTAAATGGGCTGTATATCGTAAGCAGGCTCCAGTCCTGCAAGAGCTTGAGCAATCTCCCGTTTTGTGTCATCCGTTACCTGCTGGCCAATAATCTTCAGCGATTTCGGCGCGATGCCGAAAATCAGCCAGCCACCCTCAGTGTTGAGAAACGCACACGCCGCATGCATACCGTCTTTCAGTTCGCCGGTAGTCTTCTTAAGCTCCAGAGTCCGCGACTCATCCGCCGCAATCAATGCCCTTATATCGTCAATCGTCATCATTTCTCAAGGTTAAATAAAGACTCTCCTTTTGTTGTTAGTTTATAAGCTTGTTTGGCGCTTGTGGGTTTGTCTGGTGCAGTCATCTCCACATATCCCAAACCTATTAATGGAGTTAAAATTTTCCGTTTGAGTTCGTAAGTCTCGCCAAATTCTATTGCTGAATTTAGAATCTTTGCCCCTAATTCTCCATTTCGTAATAAACAAAGTAGATCTATGGTCGCTTGAGAAAGACGTGGGATGTTTGGAAGAGACTTGGACTTGTCCCAAACTTGAACAAACATTTGTTCAAGTATCTGTTCAAGTCTATCTTTCTTATTGATAATAGACTGATTAATAGATTCTTCAACTTGAACAAATGACTGTCCAAGTAATTGTTTAAGTCGGGAGGCAGCAGGTCTGAGATTTAGATTCAGATTAGGAGACATATCTCCAAATGATGAGTGGCAAGGAATGGTCATTAAGAAATAGGTTCTGTCATCATCAGTTTCTATGGATGCCCTCTCTGAACCATTGTCTTTAAGAGCTTTTTGAATGGTTGGTATCCCGGTAGCTCTTCCTTCTGTCAAATCCAGTTCCTTTAGAAAATCTCCAAGCCTACGATTACGATATCTTCTGGCCTTCAATTTCGTTGCGGCTTTTATCGCTTCTGAACTGATTGAACGATCAGGACCGGCGTAACTTAAGATATCAATATGAGTAGGCTCGATTGTAATTTCAATAGGCTCTCTTTCTTGATAATCTCTATGATAAAGAGCATTTACCACTGACTCTTCAAACGCTTGATATGGATAATTATAGATTTTGTCCGATTTTTCATCATCTGTCGGCTTGGTAATCTGTTTTTTTATGACGTTAGTGCGTAGATAAGACAGACTTTCTTTAATCATTTTTGGAACAGGACCGGTGATCTTAGGAACTTCAATCATTAGGTCAGGGTTTTCAATACTCCCTTCCGGAAAAATGACTATGTCTATTTGTGTAACTGGAAAAAACTTCTCCGGATGTTCGGAGAACATCATTGCAGCTACATTCTTGACAAGACGATTCTCCATCGGTCCTGTCAATAAATCCATTTCATCCAGAATATCTATCAACGGTCGACCTATAAAATTATCGGCCAGTTTGCTTTTTACTGCCTTTAGATGCTCATATACCAAAATGCCCGAGATATCTTCAAGCTTAATTGCTTCATTTCCTCGTTCATCAAAAGGAGTGCGATCAGCTAAATTACGAACCTCATCTAAAGCTTCTCCACGCGCCTCTATGGTTGATGCCTTGCTGCGTATGTAATATTTGAGAGGAGACTTCCCCTTGGCCACAACGCTTTCCGGAACACAATACGGACGATTGGGACCGGTAGGTACCCAAATTACAAGGATGCTTTGTCCATCGACTTCTTCCAGTGAAACTCTGCTGTTATATGCTACAGATTTTAAGTTTGATGACGTTATTTTTGCATCATATCCTACCATATCCTGCAGTATTCCATCAATAGTTTCAATCGGCAATCCTTTAACCGGGCGTTTGGCTATTCCATTCTCATCCTGTTCTACACCCACAAGAATATATCCACCTCCAGTATTATCAAGGTCGGTAGCAAAGGCACAGATGGTATGGTAGATCTTATCCGGATTCCAGCCACGCTTAAATTCAATGCGGTTGGATTCTATTTTCTGTTTATTCAGTAGATCTTCTATATTTATAGGTATAGCCATATTTATATCCTTATTTAATTATTAATCAGTAACTTTATTTAATTTAAGTATTTTTGGTACATTTCGATGTTGAGAAACGCACACGCCGCATGCATACCGTCTTTCAGTTCGCCGGTAGTCTTCTTCAACTCCAGAGTCCGCGACTCATCCGCCGCAATCAATGCCTTTATATCGTCAATCGTCATATTATGTTATAATGAGTTGCTGCTTACAAATTTAGATAAAAATCGCGAGATTTCTATACCGGCAAAATAACAAAATGATTTTTTTTAACTGTTTAAATTTATTTGTCGAAGGAATCGAGAGGATTTGTCAGGCAGATTTTTGATATTTATGATGGAGTTATGGGGTTCCATAATGACTGAATAAATATCATAAAGATGTTGACAAAGACCTCAATGACAAGACAAAATAAATTTTAAACAGTTTCTTATAGGAAAGTTTACAAAAAAGAAGCAGAAATCGACAGATTCCCGCTACCTCATTCACGGGAACGACGGTTGACACCCGGAGAAGTCCAAGCAATAAAGGGTATGCGGGCAAATCCACATATCCCCGCAGACGCCAAACCTCCATTGCCTGAAGGCTATTAAAACCCAACGCGACCGAGAGCTACAAAAGACTCTCTCGGTGGCGTTTTGTCAAGTCCCCGACATCACTGCCGGGGTTGTCTGCCTTCTTGCATATATAATTAAACTATTTTTATTTCAATATAGCGCTCTCTGCTGATCCTGACCCACTTACTTCATTGTTACGGTCAACCGTTTTACCATATCCAAAAGTATATGTGGCAGAAATTGAAAACCGCATGTGCTTGTCGGGACTGTAAACATATTTACGCATAGAGTAGTATTCTCCTGACAGAGTCTGTCGGGTTGATTCCCAGTTTGAGCGCAGGAAATTGTTTGCAGTCGCAGAAAGGTTCCATACTCCATTACCCCAGCCAATCTCAATATTATATTGCGAGGGTTCGTAAACCTCCATTCCACTTTGTTCTTCAATATTATAATTTGGTGTTTTATAGAATCCTGATACATAGAAGTTCTTAAAATAATATGAAAGATTAAGACTACAAATAAACTCATTTCGCGTCAGAGCGTATTCGCCTGTGGTTTTCTTAAACCATATTTGGGGGCTTACCTTTGCAACCAAATTACCGTTAAGAAATCTGGCGGAAGCACTTACCATGATAGCTCCGTTCCGGTGGCTGCCGTTGTTGATATATTGTCTCAACATTGTTCCGTCAGGACCAGACGGAGAATAATAAGAAACTCTGCGATTGTTAAGCCACGCATAGATACCGCCTGCTGCAATTTGCCATTTGTTTGAGATAAGCCACAGGTATTGAAAGTTGGCATTCTGGTTAAGTGTGTTTTTAAGCTCCGGATTGCCTTGATACCATAGAAGTTCATCTTGTTGCAGCCGGTTAGGACTTTTTTCCATCGCACTCGGTACATCTTCATTTATATTGTAAGCGAGAGACAGCTGCATCCTGTCGGCAGGATTGTATGAAGCATATACTGAAGCATTAAGATATGATTTGTTTAATCTATTCCCCGATATGTTATTCCGTTCCCAGTTCCAGCCAAAATCCATACCAGCCTGCCATTTATCATAAAAAATGTCATAATGAGTACCAACACGGTAGTTCGATACTATATATTTCTGTCTGGATTGAGAATCACCGAAATAATGGATATTGTCTTTCAGCCAGTTGGCACTTCCGAAAAAGGATAGCGAATTATGGCCGTTTATGTTCCATGCCAGTGTTGGCGCGAATATTCCGTTATAGGATTTTTCAGAGGCATTGTTTACTATTTCTAAGCCGTCATCTATCGAGTAATCAGAATTATTTCTATTATTCCCGTATCTGAACATAGCATACATGGAAAGGGATAGATTTCGAGGCAGAACGAAAAAATAATCTCCGGTATATGTCAAAGTCATATTGTTCCCCCACGTATTTGCTCTTGATTCAGAACCATTGAACAATTCCGATGAATATTTAAGACTGTTGAATTGTTCGCTCACTGGCGTTTTTGAGTAATTCACTCCTACAACATTGGATATCTGGATTTTTTCTTTGTTGTATAACGCTCTGAATGAAACATCATTGATGTTATTGCGAAATTTTGAAGCGTCAGTTTCGGTAGTACGCTCGACATTCATTGGGCCGTTCCCAAACAAGTCTGTAAAACGGAATTTCTCAATTGTGGAAACACCGTTGTGTCTGTTTGTCATATAATACTCCCGGGCATATATGTCGAATGTCATCGACTTATATGTCATTTTGGAATATAAATATGCTTCTGTCCGGTTTACGCCGAAACTCTTGTCTGCATTGATTTTGGTATATCCTCCCCACTCATATTTCTGCATGATGAAATTGATGGCATATCGGGCGTTCTGAAAACGGGGATCACTTGGATAATGATAATACTCCACCTTTTTGACATCGGTAGTCTTCATTCCCTGCAAATCCTCTTTTGTTGCCGGAACATAATCTATAAAGATAGATACATTCTCACCAGCCGCAGTCCTGACTGCATTGGAGACGGGGTCAATATCAATCTCAGGGATCGACATCAGACCAAGCAGGGAAACGGCATTTTGTGCGGCATTTTTTTGATTTTTTCCGGGGAGATACGTGGATGATTTGGCTGAAGTTCTTTGCATGTCTGCCTCTACCACTATTTCATCCAAATAGTGGGATGAGGTAATTGTATCCTCATCTAATGTCTGTCCCGAAGCCCAAAATGGTAATAGGGCCACGAAGAAAATAACTACTATTGCTTTCATATTCGTGTTGTTTTTGATTTCTGATGCAAAATTACAGCCGTTAAAAATTTCATGCCATACCCAAAAGTGTACAAATGAGTTTGGAGATAAAATCATACACTTTTGGGTATGGCACACATGAAGTTATAGTTATAATTTTGCAGCAGATTAAACCAAAATATTATGAACAATCTAATGAAAATACTTTTGATGTTGTCAATTCTCTGGATAACATCGTGTTCGAGCCCGAAACCCATTACATTCTCTAATGAGAAATGGTCATTCTCTGGAGTTGCAGGCGATATTGTAAACTCCGACTCTACTCTAAGGTTCAGCTTTGGGAATCATGTCCTTAATCCTGCAATGACTATCATCAGTTGTGCTGATTCTTTATCATTTCACAAGGATGCGGGAAAATATATTGCCCGTATCCTGAAAGTATGCGGTCTTGAAAACAGCACTGTCTATTTCTATGCTCCGCTGGAAAATACCATGTGGGTGGAGTTGCCTAAAGATTATCGTGATGTCAAGCCTACTGCCGTTTCCTATAACCTTAATGATTCAATCCCTGGAACCGCATGGGTATGGGATGATGATATACACGAAGGTGATAGAAAACCTTATGAAATTTATTCAAATACTTTTGCAGATAAAAGGAACGGTACTCTAATCGTTGTGGATAAATTGCATTATGGTTCAACACCTATGGCTTGCCTGCATATTTTCCAATCCATGACTCCTAAAACAGTATCAATGGACTTTCAACCGTGGCATTGGGCGAGCAAAGGCAATCTCCTTGACCATACTTATGATGATATTCTCGCTAACTGGATTGACAGTAGAAGGAATATTGTCTTTGACAATTATAGAGCTGGATTGCAAATAGAATATCGCAGGACAACAAATGACATACGGGCTGAATTGAAAGAAATACTCAAATTGGATCAGGAGCCTCGCAACAGAATTGTTACTGCTTGGCAGGAACATCCTCAAGACACCATTCTGCATCAGCAGATAGGCCGGGAGATTTGGCATAATGACAGCATAAATCTTATACGGGTATGCGACATATTGGAGAACTACAATCTGGATTTTGGGGAGGAGAATGAAGTTCTTTGGGCTGTTATACAGCATAGTTCTCTTGAACTTCAACAAAAATATCTGCCTAAATTTATAGAAGCAGCACATAAAGGAAAAATCCGTGGCGAACTTATAGCTGTAATGCAGGACAGGATTGCTTGTTGGTCCGGCAAATTGCAGTTATATGGTTCTCAGGGGAATATTGATGAAAATGGTGTATTTGTGCCGGCTCCCATATTTGAACCTGAAAACGTTGATGAACGCAGAGTTTCTATGGGAATGTGTACATTACAAGAATACATCAATATAATGAGTCGTCATTAAATACGAACCAATGACAAGCGAAGAAAAACGCCGGATTGCAGACTGCCGAATTGCAGTCGTTGGAGCAACCGAGTTTATTGACTGCATCAAGGTCGAACTTCAACAGTTGGGCTTTGAGTCCATTCAAATAATATCTTCCTCTGATAAGCAGCCTGCGATAAGCAATTTCGATGTTATTGCCGAGAATGTCAACGAAGGTAGTCCTTGTATGTCAAAGGTAACAGACATTCCTTTAATACTGCCATTCGATTTTGTTAATGGAGCCGGTGCGATTGTAGTTATGCCCGATGATGAAAGGGATATATTATGCAAGCCTGACCTCCGGCAATGGGTGGCAACATATATGGCAGGGTACTGTGCTTTCTGGAATGTAGCTGGTTGCGATTGGTTGCGTGATTCATTATCCGACATAAGGAACAGCGTGACGAGCAGTGCGGCACTCAAAACCGCAGCACATATATGCGCACGTATAGCAGCCAACATCGCCGTCGGGCGCGATGTTAAACATTTTCCCCGTTTTTATCTGTGCAAGAATTTAGAGTAGCTTGTTATTTGTAGCTGCAACGATGGCTTCGGAGATATTGCGCACATCAAGTTTCTCAAATATGCGCTGGCGGTATTTCTTGATGGTGTCGGGCGACAGGCATATTCGGTCGGCAATCTCCGACATGGTGTATCCCTGAATTGACAGAGTGAGAACCGCCTTTTCCCCGTCGGTAAGAGTCGGCATCTGCCGCTTATCCCATCTGCGTGTGTTTCGGTTGTATTCAAAATAATCCGGAGTACCTACACGGTGCATCTCAATATGACCGGGCGATGTGTGGGTAGATGCAGACACAACACAGAGCGCAAGCCATATACGACCATCGGAAGTCAATACAAGGGGAGTGAGTTTGTGATTAACGAGAATCTTCCTGCCTCCGTTAAGTATGTTAAAGTCGTATGAGATATACCAGTCCTTGCGCTCTTTAACCGGAATTGTATTGTGAAATGAAAATCCCGCCTCGTTCAGATCAATCAAAAACTGCTGTTCATCCTCAGGCACATATTCCAGATAGAAGCGATAGCCCAGTTTCATCACCTGTTCGGGTGTCAAACCGCACAGGAACATCGGATTTGGCGACACATACAGGAAATTCTGCTTGAAATAGTCGATGATATAGACGCTCTGATATGTGGAGCGAGAAAACGCCTCTGCCGAGCGGATGTATTCATCCACACAGCTGTAATCAAGTTCCTCCGGGAGCTTGACCTCATTATCAGGTATGAAGAAATCGTCGGTCGTTTTCATCTGAAACTGTCTTCCAAGTACAAAGTTACTAAAAATCGGCGACTAAACGATTAAATGCGCTTGTTTATCCTTTCCTAAGCCATAATTTTGGTTTGGTTCGGGCTTTATATATGCCCGGATAAACATAAACCAATATATAGGTATGTAGGCTGGGCAAAAGAAAAAGCATTCTCCCTTATTATTTTCTTTTCCTCAGCCATAGTTTGAACACAGAATTTGAACACAAAAGCATGAACACAGTCACCTGCCATTGGCGGCTGAAATGAGTTGGCTCGGAGTTGTGTTCAGATTTGTGTTCAAAGCAAAAGAAAAGCAGCTACGGTTTGATTCGTAACTGCTTGATTTTTAAGAAGTGGTCCCACTTGGGCTTGAACCAAGGACTCCCTGATTATGAGTCAGGTGCTCTGACCAACTGAGCTATAGGACCCCGCTTCGGTTATGCCTATCAATGATTTCCGCCGGATTATCAGCGAATGTCAGAAGACATTTCCGTTTTGCGAGTGCAAATTTACTGCCTTTTCCGTAAATTTCCAAATATTTTTTGTTTTTTTATCTTTTTATCTCTAATTTTGTTTCAAATATACCAGGTGGAGTTCCTGTTTCAATTGAAAACCAGAGACGCATCGGGCTACTTTTTTCGTCAATGCCGTTATGCGAGATACGCTTAAAAAATTGCGGGACGCGTTGCGCCCCATTTATGGCAACCGCGAGACGGAAGCCATCATCCGGATTATATTCCATTACGTTAAGGGATGGGACACCACCGGCATGATAATTCATGAACCCGACCTCTTGTCGCCTTTTGTGAAATCGGAAATCGATGCCATCCTTAATCGGCTGCTCAAACATGAACCCATACAGTATGTCACCGGCGAAGCCCGTTTCCATGGGATGGACCTACATGTCACGCCCGACGTGCTCATACCCCGTCCGGAAACCGACGAACTTGTCGATATAATAGCCGACGACGCGGGCGAAACGGCCGACCTCCGGGTGCTCGACATAGCCACCGGTTCGGGATGCATAGCCATAGCCCTTTGCCGCACACTGCGCTTCCCACTGGTGGAAGCCCTCGACGTGTCGGAGGCAGCCATTAAGGTGGCTAAAGAGAATGCAATGAACCTGAAAGCCAACGTACGATTCATCAATGCCGACATATTCGAGTGGCAACCCGAAAGCTACAGTCTCGACATCATCGTAAGCAACCCTCCCTACATCGACGAATGCGAAAAGAAAGACATGGAGCCTAACGTGCTTGACTATGAACCTCATTCAGCTTTGTTCGTGCCGGATTCTGACCCTCTCGTCTTTTACAGGCGCATAGCGGGCATAGCCGCCGACGCTCTTGCCCCGGGGGGTCGGCTTTACTTCGAAATAAACCCGAAGCATGCCGGCGAACTCGCCGACCTTTTAGCAGGGAAAGGGTTCGATGCGGTATCGGTATTAAAAGACTCCTACGGGAAAGACAGATTCATAAAGTGTAACCGCCATAAATAAAACACATCAAGCCATGTCTCCATTCAACAAAACAGTCACACCGGAAGCGGCAAGAATCCGCATGGCAGACCTTTGCGCTCGTTCCGAACAGTGCGAAGCCGACATCAGGCAGAAACTCTATCGGCTCGGGCTGGCATCGGGAGAGGTGCAGAAAATAATCGAATCGCTCACACGGGAAAGTTTTATCGACAATGCACGCTTCGCCCGCAGTTTCTCCCGCGACAAATGCCGTTTCTCTTCCTGGGGACGCAACAAAATAAAGCTCGCACTCGCAGCCAAACGGATCAGCCCCCGGGATATAGCCCAAGGGCTCGAAGCCATCGAAGAGAAAGATTATCTCGATGCATTGCGCAGAGTGGCGGCGGCAAAGTCGAGGGGGCTTGACCTCACCGGCCCCGAAGGTCGGGAAAACCGTATAAAACTTTTCCGCCATATCCTGTCGCGGGGTTTCGAGTCAGACCTTGCCACAAAGGCCATCAAGGAGCTGCTTAAATGAGAGACCTGCTCACTCACCTCACCAATTTCATATTCCCTCCGGAATGCCACGTTTGCGGGGCCCCGCTCGCGCCACACGAACGCTTCGCCTGCACGCATTGCCTGGGTATGCTTCCCCGCACGGGCTACCACCGCCGCGACCTCAACCCGATGGAAGAGCGTTTCGCCGGTCAGTTCCGGTTCGAACGGGCCACGGGGCATTTCTTCTACACCCGCGATTCGGCGTTGTCGAAACTGATACAAGACATGAAATACCGTCATTTCCCGGCCATCGGCAATATGCTGGGAAATCTCGCGGCTTCCGAATTGTATCCCACGGGATTTTTCTCGGACACCGACGTGGTGGTGCCTGTGCCGATGCATTTCTTCAAACAAGCCAAACGGGGCTACAACCAGACCCACCACATAGCCCGCGGAATCGGTGAAGCCACCGGCCTCCCCGTATCGACCGCCCTGAGAGCCCGACGCACACACCGCACCCAGACTTTGCTGAGCCGCGAACAACGCCTCGAAAACACTTCCGGAATATTCAAAGTGACCGACACGACGCCAATCGAGGGGAAAGGCGTTCTTCTCGTTGACGACGTATGCACCACCGGGGCCACCCTAATCTCTGCCGCAGAAGCCATCTGGAAGGCAAATCCAGCCACCCTTACCATTTTCACTTTGGGAGTGACTTTCTGAACTTATTTAACATTATTTTTACATCGTCATTCAATTTTTTATCCCCTTTTGATGTTCTTTTATTTGGATATGTTTGAGGATAAATGTAATTTTGCATTTAATGAACTCGTATAAACCCACCCGTGGCTACGGGGCCGCCTTCATCAGAAGACGCACCCATAATCCAATGGGTCAAAAGTTTACACATCAGCAAAGAGGCGATATTGGAGCGGAGGATTCACTTCGCCGCCTTCATCATTTCCTCTTCTACAGGTAATATTTCAACACTTCAATCAGCTGTGATTATGAAAAAACCGGAAAGAATTCTTGCCGAGAAACTCCTTCAGATAAGTGCCATCAAGCTGCAGCCACAGAATCCGTTTATCTGGGCTTCCGGATGGAACTCCCCTATCTATAACGACAACCGACGAATACTGTCATATCCCGACATCCGCAATCTCGTGAAAGTGGAGTATTCAAGAGCCATTCTCGAGAACTTCCCCGAAGTGGAAGCCATCGCAGGCGTAGCCACCGGAGCCATAGCCTTCGGCGCCATCGTGGCAGACACGCTCGGACTCCCTTACGTATATGTGCGCAACACCCCCAAAGACCATGGACTTGAAAACCTTATAGAAGGCAACCTCAAGCCGGGAAAGAAAGTGGTGGTGATAGAAGACCTCGTCTCCACCGGAGGCAGCTCTCTGAAAGCCGTCGATGTCATACGCACTTACGGATGCGACGTTATCGGCATGGCATGTCTGTTCAACTATCAGTTCCCGATGGCGGTGAAGAGATTTCATGAAGCCGACATTAACCTCGTGGCATTGTGCTCCTACGCATCGATGATAGAAGTGGCGGAAGAAACGAACTATATCAGCCCGACGGAAGCCGCCGCCCTCAGGGAATGGAGGGAAGACCCTGCGGACTGGACTCCGGACCCGATGGACTGAACCTGAAAAAACTATCGAAAAAAATAAACGAACAAACGAAACCAATGGCTATATACAACAGTGATTCCGTAAGACTCTCTTCTCCCGCAGAGACCGTCTATTCAAAACTCTCCAACCTCGAGAATCTCCGCTCGCTACTTGAAAAAGTGCCGGCCGACCAGATTCCTGAAGACAAGAGAGCTATGTTCGACAGCATATCCATCACCCCCGACTCTATATCCGTGCCTGGCGGCCCGGTAGGCTCCCTCACCTTCAAAGTGGTGGAAAAGAGAGAACCCGTTCTCATCAAGCTCAACGGGGAAGGGTCGCCCGTACCCCTTACGCTCGCCATGCACATCACCCCCGAAGGGGCCGACGCTTGCACGGCAAAAGTGGAAATCGACATCGCCATACCGGCCATGCTAAAACCCATGGTGGGAGGGCATATCCAAAAGATGGCCGACCAGTTCGGACAAGTTCTGAAGGCAATCCCGTTTGCATGACTAAGTTTCCGTTGATTCCGTTCTGCATTTCGGCGGCATTCCTTCTCGCCGGATGCCACACCGTTGACGATGACCGCATCCCGAACTATGCCGTCAGCATAAACATCGGTGATGCCGGGTCATGGAACACCTACGGCGTGTCAGGGTTCGGATCAAACCGCCGCTTCATTCTCTCTTCCGGTCTGCGAGAACCCTCCGGGTTCCCTTATTCCCAACAGAGCGCGACAGGCTACGGCGGCGTGCTTCTCATCAACGGCATGGACCCTTTCACTACAGCCACCGACACCCCGCTTGCGTATGACCTCGCTTGCCCTGTGGAAGTGAAGCCGGATGTCAGGGTAACTATCGAAGGCGACCTTTATGAAGCGGTATGCCCGGTATGCGGCTCCCGCTACGATGTCACGATGGGTGGCGGCAGTCCGCTTTCCGGACCCGCCGCCACAGGGAAATATAAATACGGACTCCGCCGCTATAAATGTCTTCCGACAGGAAGCGGCGGATATATCATAACCAACTGACTGCGGTCCCGACGGGCCGCAGATTTACTCATAACGCCCGCCCATGGACTTCATAGAAAGTCTTTTCTATATGATATGGCGTGGAATCGCCATAGGCATCCTCATCTCCGCCCCGATGGGACCGGTGGGGATTTTATGCATCCAGCGCACCCTCGATAAAGGTAGGCGCACGGGGTTCTATACCGGTGTGGGAGCTGCTTTTTCCGATTTGTTTTATTGCCTGCTCACAGGATTCGGGCTCTCGTTTATTGAAGAATTTATCGAGCGCAACCAGAATGTAATCCAGCTTGTCGGCAGCGCGGTGCTCATAGGATTCAGCCTCTACCTTTTCAAGAAAAACCCTGCCACCCGGCTCAAAAAACCGATGCAACAGGAATCATCGCCTAAAAAAAACATACTCGCCGGGTTCCTGTTCACCTTCTCCAACCCACTGATTCTATTCCTTATAATAGGACTGTTCGCGCGCTTCAACTTCCTTATGCCCGAAATCAGGTTCTATCACTACATCATAGGGTTCCTATCGATTTTCGCCGGTGCAATAGCATGGTGGTGGCTCGTGACTTACTTCATCGATAAAGTCCGCGCCCACTTCAATTTGCGTTCCATGTGGCTTATCAACAGGATAATCGGCATAGTCATCCTTCTGTTCGCCATCGTCGGTATTGTGACGGGCATTTCCAATATAGCCACGGCATGAAGACCCGTATCCTCCTCTTCTTCCTACTGTCGGCTATCTTTTCCGCCTTCATAAAGGCAGAAGATTCGCCCGACCGCTTCTGGAACCACGGAAGAGGCTACGCCCCCTTTGCCCACGCCACCGAAAAAGGGATAGAAATCAACAACCATTCCCATGCCACTGTCATAGACAGTTGCGTCCTCACGAATTCCATAACCGACTTCACGCTTACATTCCGCGCCAAAAGTCTTAATTCAAAGCCGGCAAAACGATATCCCTACACTAAAGCGGACGGATCGAAAGGAAGTAAGGCAAGTCCTGCATGGGCTTTTTTCATATCCTCGCCACAAGGCAGGAAAACCTGGTTTTCTGTTTTTCCGGTAGAAGTCAACGACCATGTTTCGTCTTCTTCAGCTTTACAGATTGTCGTCAATACCGACGGAACGGACAAGCCTGTTTACTCCGCTACGGTGAGCAGCGGAGTAAACCCATTCGACGGCACCAACATATGGAGACTCACCAACTCCGGACAAGGGTTCATCCTTTCGGCAGGCAACCATAGCATGACCGAACTCGCCACACTTCACTTCTCCGACGGTTGCAAGGCATTCGGGTTTGCGGCATCGCCGGGGGCTTCCATCCTGATAACCGACATATCACTGACCCGAACGTCGCCACTTTCCGATATGGAAGAAGGGGAATGGAAAGACCTCGAAAAGCTCGACAGACATTTCGCTGATTCCGAAGACAACCTCGAAGGATACTGGACGGTCTTCGACCGCACACTTGAAGAATCCCTCCTCCGCATGGGAGGTGACTACAGTCTCGCCATCGTCAAGAACGGCGGCACTTACGATATAATCTATATCGACGGCGCAAAAACAAATTCCGCAAAATGGAAAAAGGGAATGGTCAAGGGCAAACTTTACCCCGGACCATTCCCCGGAATTTTCGATGTAGAATGGATAGACGCCGAAGGGAAACCTTTGAGCCGCGACATAAAGGCACAGAGCGGGGAAGGCGACACACTGACCATCCAGTTCCCTTACCAATCATCCTCCGTCAGACTGCGTCGTATCCCGGCATCCTACTCGTCAGGTATGCCATAAATCATATTGAGCATTCCCGGAGCGAGGAGGTCTTCAATTTCATAGCCGTTGAAATCAACAGTCACCTCTCCGGCGGCATACGGGGCTATGTCATAAACGCCATATACAAACCTTACTCCATCCGTTGTGATTTGAAAAGCAGGCGGGATGCCGATACTGTCAACAGGCACGAGCAGATCCACGTTTTCTTCCTTGATTTTTTCCCTTAACATGTCCTTAAGACTTGATTCGTAACCTGGCTTCATGATGTCAGGAATTGAAAGTATTTTTCCATCGGAAATTCTGTAATTTACGAATCTCGTGCGGTATATGCCATGTGCGGCAGCACACCTGTAACCTGCCACATAGCTTTTCCATACAAGCAGTTTAGGAGTTGCCAACGAAAGGGAAAGCACATTGTAGCGGCTTCCGCAAGCCGCCGTACTGTCGGGGTTAAGCGCCGTCACCGTCATTTCGGCGCCTAACTCAGGAACAATCTTCCCGGTGGAAGCAAAAGCCACGGAACCCAGCTTCTCCAAAGTGTCTCTCAGCAATGTCAAATCATTGCCACCCACCTTTTTGGGCAACATCCCGCTTCCGCAAGCCCTGCAATATTTCCAACCCTCCGAATCAAGAGTGTCGGCATCCACCACCTCCGCAATCACGTCAAAACCATAACCTTCGAATTCCACTACAGGATTTTCATCCTTGGCATCCGAATCTCTCTTACTGCCCTTATCGCCGCAAGAAGCAAGCAAAAGAAGCGACATCGCCGCAAAGACAATAAATTTTACCTTTTTCATCATGTAATTAAAAACTAAACAACTTAAAAAATCAGTTACTAAAAAATAATCGTATTTATCTTAATACTTCAAATTTTACCAACCGCCGCTGGCACCGCCGCCTCCGGTTGAGCCACCTCCGAAACCACCTCCGAAGCCCCCTCCTCCGAAGCCGCCGCCTCCTCCGCGGCCCATGGATCCGAGTATGGCACCCGCTGCGAGGGCGGCGCCTGATCCGTCTTCCTTACGCGGGATTCGATAATGCCGGTTGTTTCTAAAATGGCAGAACTGGCATTCATAAATCTTCTCCCCTATACCTTCGCTCCGCGTTGTGGCTGGGCGTATGGTATGGTCGCGTACAAGACACATAGCTACGGTGTGGCAATTCGGGCACTCCGAATACTTCATCTGCTTGGCTTTGAACGGGAAACGCTCCACAGAGCCGCATTTAGGGCACTCCCACACATCGTAATCCACCGTTTTAAGTCTTTCCTCAAAGTCTTGCGACGGATTAAGAAGTTCGTTGTCTTCTTCCTCGTTAAGCTTACGCATCTTGGTGCCGCAGACTGAGCATTTGATAGGCTTGTTGCGCGCTCGATAGCGGAACAACTCTGCAAGTGCCGCCGGTATTATACCCATTCCCAAAGAACACACGGCAAGCACCCAATATGCTATCCGGTGGTTCTGCCAGGTTATGGCCTTGTGATAACGGTCCTTGCCCCGGGTGTTGAAAATATCATAGAAAAGAAGAAGCCAAGCAAAAATCATGAACATCAACGCCACATACCACACGAATTTCATGATATCGTCTTTCGAGAGAGGAGCTTCGTTTTTCTGCCAGGCCTCCCCTTCGCCGCTCTTGAGTTCATCGGCAGCCGCAGGGTCCGACAACACTTTTGCCACGTCGAGGGCCGAAGCCTCTACAGCGGCATCAAGATCCCCTTCCCTCATATTGGCCACTATAGAACGGTCTATAATCTTTTTGGCGGAAATATCGGGCAAAACGCCTTCCACTCCATAACCTGTCTGGATTCTGGCACGCTTCTGTTGCGGAACAATCAGAATAAGAGCCCCGTTGTCTTTGTCGCTCTTCCCTATGCCCCACGACGTGAACAATTTTTCGGAAAAATCCTCAATCGGGGTGTCGCCTATCGAAGGCACCACCGCTACCACTACTTCCGCGCTTGTCTGTTGGCGAAGCCGGTAGAGCGCGTCGTTCACGCGCGCCTTCACCTCCGGGCTGACAAGGTTGCCCGGGTCCGCCACATATACGCGCCGGTCGGCGATATTTGGATTGACAATGTCGTCCGGTGCATAATCCATGGCAAGCGCCAGCACCGGGAAAAGAATCGAGAGCAGAAGAATTATCTTGTTTTTCATAAACGTATTTCTAAAGATATAATACCTGACTATAACATTAAACGGCGGGGAGTGAGTGTCCGTTCAGTTTCCTGAAAAGATCGAGGGCATAGACGTCGGTCATTCCCGAAACATGGTCGAGCACACTTTGCACCCTTTCGTAGAGTGAATCGGCACGTGTGTCGTATTGCCTTGGAATCTTTAGCAGCAACAGCCTCGAAGAATTCCTTTCGGGATGAAGCACCGCCTCCATAAGCGAATCCATGAGGTAAGTGAGAATCCTGTTGCCGGCGATATCCACGTCAACCACGTCGGAAGCGCAATAAATCTTTCCCCAGGCAGTATGCGAGCACCGCGAGTAAGCTTCGGCAAGAAGGGGGTTCATCTGCTGCACGAGCGGTTTCATAGGCTCCCCGGAGAGAAGAAGTTCCTCCCTTTCTGCAAAAACGGAGGCACAGTCGGCCACCATAGCCCCTATAGCGTTCGAGCGCAGATAACCCACCTGCTCGTTGGGGTCGTCGAGATGGTTCATGGCGCGCTCCATCCTCGCCCTGTTTTTCTGGTCGAAAAAAGAGAGAAGAAGGTCTTTCACCTCCATCGTGGAGAGTATTCCGAGTCGATGGGAATCTTCTATGTCCATCACCTGGTAGCAGATATCGTCGGCCGCCTCCATAAGATAGACCAGCGGATGACGCGCGAATACCCCATCACCGGTTTCCGGGATGCCTAATTCCTTCGCCACTTTACGGTAATCCTCTTCCTCGCTCTCGAAAAAACCGAATTTCCCTTTCGAACCTGCATGAAGCGAGGTCCAAGGATATTTCACGATGGAGGCAAGAGTGCTGTAGGTCATGGCGAAACCACCCTTGCGGCGGCCGCAAAACTGGTGTGCAAGAAGGCGGAAAGAATTGGCATTACCCTCGAATCTGGAAAAATCGGTCCACTGCCGTGGGGTAAGCCGTTCCTTCAATTCCAAACCTTTCCCTTCGCTGAACCATGTTGCAATAGTTTTCTCCCCCGAATGTCCGAAAGGAGGGTTGCCGAGGTCGTGGCAAAGACAGGCGGCGGCCACTATGTCGGGTATCTGGTCAAGCGCGCCTGTCGAATCCGACGACGCAGGAGTACTGCTCATCCTCAGCCATGCCTCACGGGCCATAGAGCGTCCCACCGACGACACCTCCAGGCTATGGGTCAACCGGTTGTGTACGAAAATGCTCCCCGGCAGAGGAAACACCTGCGTCTTGTTCTGTAGCCTCCGGAATGGGGAAGAGAAAATCATACGGTCATAATCACGCTGGAAATCGCTGCGTATGTGTGTCCGATTGTCATGAAACTCCTCCATGCCAAGACGCTTGTCGCTTATCAATTGCTCCCAGTTCATCTATTCGGTAATATTATTGGATTATGCAAAGTTAAGAATTTATAACGAACCCACAACCGTTTGCGAGCGTAATTATGCCGCAATAATGACAGTTCGCTTTTCGTTATTACACATAATGAACAACATTTGTAGTCATATCGTTTCGGAAAAGACAGTGCGCGCAGTGCTGACGTTGGTCATGGCCCTCGCCGCCGTGGTTCCGGCATGGTCAAAGCCTGGCGACAAGCTCGACAACCGACCGTATGCCGACCTTAAACGCTGGCATCTCGGATTCTCGGTAGGCGCACACGTGCAAGACCTTTCTTTCACCCACAACGGATTCGTCACTCCCGAAGGGGAACGATGGGTGGCGGAAGTCCCCAACTTCTCCCCGGGTTTTTGCGTAAACGTGCTTGCCGACCTCCGTCTCCACAAATACCTGAATCTCCGGTTTTCCCCCGGCATGTATTTCGGAAGCAAAAACGTCACCATGATTGACTACAACAGCGACCTCCACTCATCGCAGGATGTGAAAAGCGCCTATGTCGTGACTCCCCTCGACCTCAAAATCTCCGGCGACCGTATGCGAAACACGCGCCCTTACATCACGCTCGGGGCCATGGCAACCTTCGACGTCAGCAAAAAAAGGTCGGAGGCTCTGATGTTCAATACAGCCGACGCCTACCTGTGCGTAGGGCTCGGGGTAGATTTTTATCTCCCCTTCTTCAAGCTTAACCCTGAAATAAAATTCTGTTTCGGACTCACCGACATCCTCCGCCATGACAGGCCAGACCTTGTCGATGACCCACACACCTTCAAGATGACCCAGTCCCTTTCAAAAGTGAAATCCAACATGGTTGTCCTTTCCTTCTATTTCGAATGATGCACCACACACTCTCCCACACCTCTCAACCAACCTACCTCAAGTGAAACACGCAACCGACTACATATCACGCACAAATCTTTACCGCCGCACGGTGTCTCTGCTCGTGGCCGTCACGGCGTTCGTATGCGCCGCCATGGCTCAAGGCGACATGCTCTTCTCCCAGTATTGGGCGATGCCTACCCTCTACAACCCCGCAAAAACCGGCGAAACCGATTTTATCCGCATAAGGGGCGGTGCAAGGCTGCAATGGGTGGGCGTAACCAATGCCCCGAAAAGCTTCGTGGCCACAGGCGACATGCCGTTTAAAGTGGCGGGGAAAAGGATTGGCGCAGGAGTGACGATATCGCAGGAAAGCATAGGCCTGTTTTCAAACATGCTTGTCAACGCACAGGGAAGCTACAAGTTAAAGTTTCTTAAAGGGCAACTCGGCATAGGGCTGCAGGCCGGCTACTACAACACCCGCTTCAAAGGATCGGAAGTGTATATACCCGGCGACGACGACTTCCATCAACCCACCGACCCTGCCATCCCGACACAAGACCTTTCAGGCAACGCCTTTGACGTCTCATTTGGTGTGGATTACACCCACCGTCTGTTCCACGTAGGCGTGGCGGCCATGCACGTCACTTCACCCAAAGTCAGCTTCTCTGTGGAAGGGAGCGAATCAACGGAATCACAGCAATATGAAACCGAACTCCCGCGCACTTTATATTTTGATGCGGGCGGCAATATTGCATTGCAAAATACGTTATTTGAATTGCAGCCCTCCCTGCTTGTGGCAACTGATTTCGATGCGTTTTCAGCCGATGTCACGATGCGGGCCACCTACAATAAATTCATAACGTTTGGCGTAGGCTACAGATGGAATGACGCGGTGTCGGTAATGGTCGGCGCCCATTATAAAAATTTCTTTCTCGGCTATGCTTTCGACTATCCCACATCAGCGCTCTCCGGAGCCTCTTCCGGGAGCCATGAAATCGTGGCAGGCTATCAGCTGAAGCTCGACCTTTCGGGCAAAAACAAGAACAAACACCGTTCTATCAGGATAATGTAGCGATAATGAAGACGATGATAAAAAGAACTCTCAAATACTATAAAAACCACCTGGCCTCTCCCGGCGTCAGGGCATTGGCGGCCGCTCCGCTGCTCGCACTCGCGCTGACGTCTTGCTTTTCCGGCAGAGGCGGCTCAAGCGGAGGCGAAGTGACAGGTGTGAGCGGCTTCGCCTGGGCGGAACCCACACCTCACGGAATGGTGCTTATCGACCGCGGGGCCATAGCCATGGGTCCTTCTAAAGACGACAGCCTCGCCGGCATCAAAGCCGACCCCAAAGGGATTTCGGTCGATGCTTTCTGGATGGACGAAACGGAAATCACAAATTCCAAATACAAACAGTTTGTGTTCTGGGTGCGCGACTCCATCATCCGCGAAAGGCTCGCCGATCCAGCCTACGGAGGCGACGAGGCTTTCAAAATCGAGGAAGACCGCGAGGGGAATCCGGTCACCCCATATCTTAACTGGAGCAAACCTATCCCTTGGCGCAATCCCAACGAAGACGAGCAAAGGGCTATTGAAAGCGTATATCGCGTCAATCCCATCACGGGGCATCGCGAACTCGACCCCACGCAGCTCAACTACCGCTATGAAATCTTCAACCACACGGCGGCAGCCCAGCGTAAAAACCGCCTCGACCCGGCCCGCAGGGAATATAACACCGACCTCCCCGTGCCGACCGACCTACCCGTGATTTCCAAAGACACCGCCTATTTTTCTGAAGAAGGCGAGATTGTCAGGGAAACAATCACTCGTCCGCTCACCGGAGATTTCGATTTCCTCAACACTTATATAGTAAACATTTATCCCGACACCACCTGCTGGATAAACGATTTCGAAAACGCATACAACGAGCCTTACACGAGAATGTATTTCTCGCATGCCGGCTACAACGACTATCCCGTAGTTGGTGTGAGCTGGGAACAGGCCAACGCTTTCTCCAACTGGCGCACCGACTATCTACGCCGTTCGCTCGGCAAAGAGGGAATCTACGTGGAGCCTTACCGTCTCCCCACTGAGGCGGAATGGGAGTATGCCGCAAGAGCCGGCAATTCCGAAAGTGCTTACCCCTGGGAGGAAACCCTTCCCTACGACGAGAGGGGGTGCTTCTATGCCAACTTCAAACCTATGGACGGTGACTATGTGAGAGACGGCCATGTCATCACCTCCGCCGTAGGCACGTTCAGCCCCAATGAATTCGGGCTTTACGACATGGCGGGCAACGTGTCGGAATGGACTTCGACCGCCTATACCGAAAGCATCAACAACATGACTGCCGACATCAATCCCGAATACCGCTACGACGCAGCTAAGGAAGACCCTTACAAGATGAAGCGCAAGATTGTGCGCGGGGGCTCGTGGAAAGATGTGGCAAACAATATCCGCAGCGACCTCCGCATGTGGGAATATCAGAATGAGCAACGGTCATATATAGGGTTCCGCAATGTCCGTTCGCAGATAGGTTTTGCAAAAGGCACCCAAAAGAAAAAGAGATAAAGATGGTCAAAATCAGAAAATACGCCAACGGCATAGAGCGCTTTCTCCATGGGGAGGGCGGACAGCGGTTCTTTAACTTCGCCTATTCAATAGGCGCTGCAATCGTAATCTGGGGTGCGCTTTTCAAGATTCTCCACCTCCCCGGTGGCAACACCCTCCTTTGCATAGGTATGGGCACGGAAATCGCCATGTTCATACTCACGGCTTTCGATCGTCCCCCCAGGGAATATAACTGGGAAGACGTTTTCCCTGTGCTCGACTCCAAGAATCCTGACGACCGTCCCGGTTTCCAAGGTGGAGGAGGTGGAGGCGTAGTCATTTCCGGAAGCAACGGTCTTGTGCAAGACTTCGACGGAGTGTCTGCTCCGGTGGCCGGCGGATATGTACCCCCCGTACAGGTAGATGGATTGGCCGATGCCTCGGCACAATACGTGGAAGGGATGAAATCGCTCTCCGAGCAGATGGAACGTCTGCAGGACACCGCCCGATCTCTCAACGAGGCGAGCGAAGCCTTGCTGCAGTCATACCGGGCCATCACAAGCAACTCCGAAACCATCTCGGAGAATTCCACCGGTTATGCCGACCGTATGGCCGACCTCAACCGAAACATCGCCGGTCTCAACACAATCTATGAAATCCAGCTCAAAAGCGTGTCGAGCCAGCTCGAAACCATCGACCGCGTAAACCGCAGCATGAAGGATATACGCGACATGTATGAGAAATCGGCCAATGAGTCATCAAGATATTGCGAGGAAACCGAAAAGATGGCAAGATACATGAAGCAGCTCAACGCCGTCTATGAAAAGATGATTACGGCTATGACAATCAACATGCAGAATCCCATGATGGGTGCACGCACGGATTCCAACCCGTTTTCAAACAACGACGATTGAGGCCTGATTTACACTGAATTCATTATTAATCGATAATACAACAGAACCAACGTGGCAGGAGGAAACAATGTAGCGAGGATGTCGCCAAGGCAGAGGATGATAAACCTTATGTATATCGTCCTAACCGCCATGCTTGCCCTAAACGTGTCGAGCGATGTGCTCAACGGTTTCAACCAGGTGCATGAAGGACTACACCGCACGAACCTCAACATGTCGGCGAAAAACGACGTGCAGTTTCATTATCTGAAGGAACTTTACGAAAAAAATCCCGCCAAGACCGGACCCTGGTATGAAAAAGGGGTCCGTCTGAGGAATGAATCGTCGTCGCTTTTCAACACCATCGACTCGCTTAAGACGGAAATTGCACGCCAAGCCGACGGGCCGGAGGGCGATTTCACCGCAATAGTCAACCTCGACGACCTGGAAGCGGCCTCGGTGACAATGCTCAACCCGACTTCCAACCATGGGCGCAAACTCAAGAAAAAGGTGGAAGGCTACCGCACCTTTGTGGCGGGGCTTATAGCCGATTCGGCCAAAAGAAAAGCCGTAATCGAAATGCTCTCCACCGACGTTGCCGCCGCCCCGGGCACAATCGGCCCGGTATCGTGGGAAAACAAGATGTTCGACAATATGCCGGCTGTAGCTGCCGTGACTCTGCTCACCAAACTCCAGAACGATATACGCCAGGCAGAAAGCGAGGCTTTGTCAAATCTTATCACCAACGTCGATATCGGCGACGTGAGGGTCAACGAACTTAACGCCTACGTAATCCCCAACTCCAACATGGTGATGAGGGGTGGCAAATACACCGCCAGCATCGTGCTTGCGGCAATCGACACAACGCAGCGTCCAACCGTGTATGTCAACGGCTCCAAACTCGCCAACGACCGCGGACTCCTTGAAATCACGGCAGGATCAGTAGGCAGCCACGACTATTCGGGCTATATCGAAGTGGCGCGAGGCGACGGCACGATTGCGAAGCATCCTTTCAGTTCGTCTTACACGGTGATGGAGCCTATGGCAACCATATCCGCAACCATGATGAACGTGCTCTACGCCGGTATCGACAACCCGATAAGCATATCCGTGCCGGGAGTGCCGATGAATGCCGTCAACGCCACGATGACCAACGGCACTCTCACCAGAAGCGGCGACCATTGGGTAGCCCACTCCGGAAAAGTCGGGACCGAAGCTGTAATCTCAGTATCCGCCCAGATTGACGGACGCTCGCAGCAGGTAGGGTCAATGACGTTCCGCGTACGTAAGCTTCCCGACCCCACGCCGTTCATACCCGTAAAAGACGCACAGGGTAATCCCGTGCAATATAAAGGCTCACCGAAAAAAATCTCTAAAGCGGCCCTTATGGCGGCTGAAAACCTCGGTGCGGCCATCGACGACGATATCCTCAACGTGACATACTCGGTGGTGTCGTTCTCCACGGTCTTCTACGACTCCATGGGCAACGCCATCCCTGAAGTGAGCAACGGGGCGGCTTTCTCCACGCGACAGAAAGAGCAGTTCAAACGTCTCAAACCCGGAAGGTCTTTCTTTATCTCCAACGTGAAGGCGAAAGGTCCCGACGGAATAACCCGCGACATCCCTGCAATGGAAGTCGCCCTGAACTAACCGGCAACCGTCTGGAAAACGGTGGATACAAACTAACGAAAACAAGACAGAATGATGAATTTCCGCAAAATATTATCGGTGGTCGCGGCGGTGATGGTCGCGATAGGCGCCTGCGCCCAGGTGGAAAATGCAAGCGGCGTGCGAAAACGCTCGGAACGTGACAAAAAAAACGTGGAGAGCGGTCCGAAGATTTCCGGACGCATGCAGGGCTTCTTCGAAACGAAGGAACCCCACGACGCCGACCTTTCATATATGCGCCAGATTTATCGTCAGCTCGACTTGACCAAGGTGCAGAACGCGCCGCTTTATTTTCCGGAAGATGTGGTTGACGGACAGGAAAACCTTTTTCGCATCATGCTCAAGCTTGTGGTTGACGGAAAGATTCCCGCATACGAGTATCTTGACGGACGCGAGGTTTTCACCGACCAGTATAAAATGAACGTGGCAGACATGCTCGAACGTTTCGGCATATATGCACAGGAAGCGAAAGGCTCCACCGAGAAGAATCCCAAATTCGTAATCGAGGAGGCCGACGTACCCACCGGGCAGGTGCTCAACTACTACATCATCGAAAAATGGGAATTCGACCGCCGCTCCAACCGGATGAAGACCAGAGTGGAAGCTATCTGCCCCGTGCTCAACCGTTCGGGCGACTTCGGGGGCGAAGCGAAATTCCCCATGTTCTGGGTGAAATACGATGCATTGCGCCCTTACATATCGCAGCAATACGTCTTCCTCAACGACGACAACAACCTCGCCCAATATTCCATCGACGACTATTTCAACCTCGGGATGTATGACGGAGAAATCTATAAGACACGCAACCTGCGCAACCTCTCGATGGCGCAGATGTTCCCCGACGAAGATGACCGCAAACGTGCCCAGGACAGCATCGACAACCGTCTCCGCACCTACGGCAAAGACCTCTGGGTGCCCGACCGCGAAACCTATCTCGCCATGAAAGAGAAACAGGATGCGGCGGCTGATGCTGCCGCCAAAGCCATAGCCTCCGGCGACAGCATCCCCGAACGCACAACAGTCACCGACACGGAAGCCGTGGCAGAGAAGAAAGTAGTGTCCGCACGCGCCAAGAAACGCGCCTCCACCAAGAGCAAGACCTCCGCCAAGAAAACCTCCACAAAGAAGCCCAAGGTCAGCTCCTCATCCTCCAGCAGCAGCGCCTCAAAATCCGTCCGCCGCCGCAAACGCTAGCCTTTCTCTCCTCGAATCCTGTGCCAGCTCTCCTTTCTCTTGTCCCGTACCCTGTCTCTTTGAGACAAGGGAATCCGTTTCCCCTCAAACTGGAATTATTACAAAAAATGGCGGAGGAGGAGCCAGGCGCCGCGGCCTCCGTGGCGAGTGTAGGTGTAGGCGAATTTCAGGAGTACTTTTTGGAACCGGGATAGTCTGTTGTCGGTAAGTGCGCCTTTTTTCAATTCTTCTGAAAGGACCGAGGTTTTCAATTTTTTGGAAAGGACCGAGGTTTTCAATTCTTCTGAAAGCTTCGTGCTGCCCTCTTTCGCGTAATGGGCGGCGAGAATGATTCTGCGGTAATCGACAATCCGGAGCATCCTTTCCTTGTCCTCGGCATCGCTTGCGGCAATGTTCCGTTCAATCTTGTCGAGCACCTTTTCCCATTGACCCGCCCTCGATGTGAATTCCGTGCCTGTTATGGATTCTTCCTGGCTTCTGACAGTGTAAAGCACACTATCTATCCCCACCGATTTTACTGCCGGCAACAGCATCCTCACTCCAAGTTCAAAATCATCCCACACACGTGCATCTTCGTCCCATCCTCCGATTTTCCTCACATAGTCCGTTCTAACCAGATATGAAGGCGTATTAAGCAACGCATGGACCAGATGACATTCCATTTTATCGGCGGTGGTGAAATGACTTCTACGGACACCTCCGCCAAGACATTCCCTTTCATGCCGCCAATAAACGAACATGACATCCGGATGCCTGGCGAACACATCCATCCCACATTCAATCATTTCGCTCCCCATCACATCGTCGGAGTCAAAAAACACCAATTTATCGGTCGAAACCTCCCTTAAACCGCGATTACGCGCAGCCGCCGCTCCCGAGGTAAGTTCGCTGACAACCGTAACCTTGAATCCATCCTCTTCATTCCCAGCTTTCCAGATGTTCAGCACGTCAAGGGATGAGTCGGAGGAATTATTATCAACCAAGATGAGATGCAGCGGTCTGTAGGTCTGACCTTTTATACTGTCGAGGGTATCCGCCACAATCCGCTCCCTGTTATAAACAGGAACCACCACAGATACCTCCTCACGATTGTTAATCTCTTTGCTCATAATCTATCGCGAAGATAATGAATTTTTTTCGATTTTATCCGTTAATTAAAACAGAATGAGGTGCAACCATTGTAGGGACATGCCTCCGGCATGTTTATTTGCACAGAAGTCAATACTTATCGTTAATCAATGACAAAACTGCAGGTGCTTATAGCCACATACGGACAGGAGGGACTTGACCGCATTTCCCAAAACCGGCTCCCCGAAATCGAGGGGGTCGAATATCTTGTGTCGTGCCAGGCTCCCGAAGTGGTGCCTGCCATCCCGGTATCATTAATTCGCGATGATCTAAAAGTCATATTCTCTTCTTCAAGAGGGCTTTCGAAGAACCGCAATATACTGCTTCGTGAAGCCTACGCCCCTTACTGCCTTATTGCTGACGATGACCTTGACTTCATTCCCGAAGGACTGGAAACGATAATCACGACTTTCGACAAATCACCTGAACTCGACGTTATCGCCTTGCAATATACGAACCGCGATGGCAAAACTGAGAAAAATTATCCCGCCACATCTTTCGACCTCAGCCGTCCTCCGAAAGGATATTTCATATCTTCTGTTGAACTCGCTTTCAGAAGGGATTCCGTCGTAGGAAAGCGTATATTTTTCAACGAGAATTTCGGGGTCGGGAGCACCTACCCTTGCGGAGAAGAAGACCTTTGGCTCCATGATGCCCTGCGGCAGGGACTAAAAGGGGCCTACCGTCCCGCAACGATTGCCGTGCATTACGGCCAAAGCACCGGTATTCGAGACATGAGCCGTCCGTCAGTGCTCCGCGCACAAGGGGCAGTAATTTCAAGGCTGAATAAAACCACCGGTTTATTGAGGGTTATTTTAAAAGCCTGGCGCTCGTCGCGCCAATCTGATGCCGGATTCATAAAATGCCTTCTTCTCGCCTTGTCCGGCTGGAAAGACACACGTCTGCACGCCTCGAAATTGTTTAACACAAAAAACGTAGCAAAAACCGAATAATGAAGATACTTTTTATAGGCGACTATTCCAACCTCCACGCCTGCCTGGCAGCCGAATTACGGCGCAAGGGACACCAAGTGACGGTAGTGTCAGACCGATGTGGCTACATGGACACCCATTCCGATATTTTCATCGAGCGCAAACCCGGTATGGCGGGAGGGTTCAAATATCTTATAAAATTGTTTTCCCTGCTGCCGGAGTTTAAAGGTTATGATGCCGTGCAACTTATAAATTCCAACTTCCTGTCGCTGAAACCCGGAAAAATCAAATATTTCTTCGATAAAATCAAATACGAGAACGGCGGGATGTTTCTAACCCTCGCCGGCGACGACTATTATTTCGTAAAAGCCTGCGCGGATGCCGAGATTTTCCGTTTCTCAGAATTCAAAACGGGGAAAATGCTCAACGATTATTGCCGCGAAAGGCCGGAACACATGCCGGGATGGATATCGGATACCAACAGGCGATGGAGCGAATATCTATATCGGGAATTGGACGGGGCCATGTCCGTGCTTCCGGAGTACGACATGGCAGCGAAAGGAGTTTTGGGGGAGCGACTTACTTTCACGAATCTCCCCATTGACCTTTCGACACTCCCCTACTCCCCATTAAACATCGACGGGGCGGTGCGTATCTTCATAGGGATGCGCAGCGGCATGGAGACCCAGAAAGGCACCCGCATACTCCTTGACATGGCAAATAAACTTCAAAACGAGCTTCCCGGCAAAGTTAATGTAGAACGCGTAAGCGACGTGTCGCTTCGAGAGTACCTTACCAGAATGAGCCAAAGCCACATAGTGCTCGACCAGCTCTACAGCTATTCCCCCGCCACAAATGCCCTACAGGCAATGGCATTAGGGAAGGTAGCAGGGTCTGGTGCGCAACCGGAATATTACGAATACATAGGAAAACCCACTGAACGCCCCATCCTCTCGTTGTCGCCTCTCGACACAGACATCGAGCAACGTCTCCGAAGCCTCGTTATCGACCCTTCCCCTCTATATGAAATGGGCCGTCAAGGGCGTGCCCTCGTGGAGAAAAACAATGATGTAAGAATCGTTGCCGACCGTTTTCTAAAACATTGGGAAACACGTCTGGGCAAATAACTTATTACTAAACTACGAATGAAGGGCAAAGATGAAAACTCATACAGAAGCATCCTAAAGGGCACCTCTTTCTTCGGAGGGGTGCAAGTGCTTCAGATTCTCATCACATTGGTGAGGGGAAAGTTCGTCGCCATGTTTCTCGGGCCGGAAGGAATGGGAATATCGTCGTTGTTCACCACATCATCCAATACGCTTCAACGCTTCTCATCGCTCGGGCTTAACCTTGCCATCGTAAAGGAAGTGGCAGCCAAATCAGACAACACAGACCGTCTCCCCACCGCCATTGCCGTGGCCCGCAAACTGATAACAGCTACATCTATAGCAGGAGCGTTGCTGTGCATCCTCTTCGCTCCGTTGTTAAGCCGCATCACATTCGGCGACACCGGCATGGAATGGCAATTCATGTTGCTGGGCATAGTCGTGGGCCTTACCGTGGCGTTCAACGGCAAGCTTTCGATTTTGCAAGGGTTTCATGAAGTGAAAAGAATCTCGCTCGCATCGCTCGTAGGTGGCGTCACCGGACTCGCGGTAGGCGTGCCTCTCTACTATTTTTTCGGTACTAAAGGAATCGTACCCGCCATGATTGCCCTCGCCCTTGCGATGTATGTTTTCTATTCATTATCGCTGCGGAAAGCAGTAACGGTTGAGCACGTCAAGTTTTCATGGCAAACCCACAAACCGATTGTCAGAAAGCTGGTGACGCTCGGACTTCTGTTGATGACCAATGACCTGATAGCATCGCTCGTGCAATACCTGATAAACGTTTTCATTAAATACGAAGACTCCGACGTGGCCGTAGGCCTTTATCAGGCGGCCAACTCCATCACCAACCAATACACAGGGATGGTATTCGCCGCCATGGCTATGGATTTCTTTCCACGCCTGTCGAAAGCAGCTTCCGACAACCGGCTAATGCGCGACGTGGTCAACCGCCAATCAGAAATCGTGGCCATTATAATAGCCCCGGCCTCCATTCTGCTGATTCTCACATCCCCCGTCTTAATCCACATATTGCTCACCTCCAAGTTCATGCCGGCATCCCCGCTTATGCGTTGGATGGGACTCGGCATACTCTTCAGAGCGCTGATGGTGCCTATGGGCTACATCTCTTTCGCCAAAGGCAACAAAAAGCTTTTCTTCTGGCTTGAAGGAATATTCTGCAATGTGCTAACCCTTTCGCTCAGTTGCCTGTTTTTCAAATTCTATGGATTAATCGGTCTGGGCTATGCACTTGTGGCCGACAATGCAATCTGCCTTGTGGTCTATTATATCGTCAATCACCGTATGTATGGCTATAGCTTCAGCCGGGGAGCATTGTTCTATATGGCAGGGGCGCTGGCCCTGGGCTCGATGGCGTTCGCCTCTTCTATGATAGAATCCACAACCGCTTCCTACCTGACAATGGGAGGTACGCTCGCGGTGGCAATAGTCTGGAGCGGACTCTCGCTCAAACGGAAACTACGCAACCGCGTTTAGAGTTCGTTCCTTAATTCCTGATCCATTCGAGGGGGTTGAGTTTCTCCCTGCTTCGCCATACTTCGAAATGGATTGAACTACGGCTACGGTCGTCCTCGTCGGTAGCAAGGGCACCGAGCCCCTGGCCGGCGCGCACCTCGTCGCCAATCCTAACTGAAGGAGATGCGATATTGCCATACACGGTATAATAATTGCCATGGTTCACAATCACAACCGTATTATAGCCGGGCAACATATATACCCCCGACACCTTTCCTGCATACACCGCAAGGGCCGAAGCTCCTGCCGAAACTTCTGCATCAATTCCCGGATTGTCGTAAACCACGTCGGGGAGGTCGGGCAACGACTGCCTTCCGAAGCGCGACGTCACCTTAAACGCACCGGAAGCCGGCTTCGGCAGACTCCCCTTCATAGAACCGAAATTACCTCCCACCGTCTTGGCGTTTTTGGAGGCAGACGCTACAGCATTCGCACCTTCCGTCTGGCCGCCCGACTGCGAACGCGGACGCCGCTTACGGGCGTCGGCATAATTCTTGCCGCTGTCTTTCTTGGGCTCCTTGGCTTTAGATTGCTTCTTCTCTTTCAGTTCTTTCTTTTTCGTTTCTTTTGCCTCCTTTTCTTTTTTAGAATCGGATTTCCCCTTATTCAAATCGGCCTTATCCTTATTGTAACCGGCACCGGCATCGGAACTCTCCTTGCCGATATTCTCTTTACCGCTTCCGTCGGCTTCGGCATTAGCTTTCTCTTCATTGGCGGCTAAAAGTTCCGCTTGCCTTGCTTTTTCGGCTGCCTCAGCCTCCCTTTTCCGTTGTTCCTCACGCTCGCGTGCAAGCCGCTCCTCCCTTTCTTTTCGTTCCCTTTCCGCAGCTGCCTTTCGTTCCTCCTCGGCTATAAGGGCTGCAATCTGGTTGCGAAGCTGGTTGGCTTCAGCCTGTTTTTTCGAAAGGTGGGTTTTCAAAGCGTCGCCGTTTTTCTTCAGGTCGGCCACAATGGCATCCTGACGCGAATGCTTCTGCACCAACGTCGCCTCCTCCGCCTTCTGTTTTCTGAGAGCGGCGTCATGACGCGAGCGTGCATCCGCAAGTTCCGTCTTCTGCTGTTTCAATTCTTTCGTTTTGCCGTCGATAGCCGCCGACTGGCGGTCTTTCCACTGCGAGAACTGCTTGAGATATCTCATGCGACGAAGGGCTTGGTTAAAACTCTCCGAAGCAAAAATAAAAGCGAGGTCGGAATGGTTTTTCCGAGCCACACGCATTTTCTTGACCGCTTTCAGATATTCTTCGCGCAGACGTTTCAGTTCCTTCTCATTGCCGTCTATTCCCGATTCAAGGGAATTAATCTGCCCTGTCAGGGCGTTTATCTGCCCTGTAGTGGTTTGAATAATCTTTCTCGAAGCCGAGATGTCGGTTTCAAGCTTGCCGAGTTCATTCAAGCCCGCTTTTATGGAGCGGTCGTTTTCCTTGATTTGCTGCTCGGTCAGGCGGATTTCGCGCTGTGTGGCTTCCTGTTGCCTTCTGGCCTCCGCCGATGTTTTAGGACGAGAACTCCCATTCCCCCCGGAAGTCGTATTTTTTTTCCTTGCGGAAGTTTTTGTCGCGGCTTTCTTATTTGCAGTGTTCTTTGAAGAAGACGTTTTCTTGGAAGACTTTTTGGAAACCGATTTTCCCTTCTCTTTTACCGACGATTTCTCAGACGGCGTAAACGCCATCACGGAAGCCGACGAGGGCGCCACAAGCAGAAGCATAACCGAGATATAGACAACGTGAAGTCTTAAATAGCGTTTCATATATTGACGAGGATGAGATGCGAAATAAATCAGAATGACTTTATAAACTTATCAAATGGAAGTTGAGTATATTTATTCCCCAGATTGATCCGGTCAAATCCGTTTCCTTCCGGGTCAGGGGTGTCGAGTTCGAGAAGGGCGCGGTAGTTCCGTTTCTCCGATTGATAAACGAATTCTATGTCGTAGCCTTTCGTATAATATTGATAAGTAAGGGTTACGGCCACATCCGGATGTTGCAGAGGGAGCACCATCAAGGCTCCGAGAAGATACTCGGGCGTAAACGAATATCCATAATTGAATCCTTCAAGACGGGCCTCTTCCGAAGCAATGAGGGTGGAACTGCCATCGTCTTCGGCATATACTTCGACCGAATCTGCAATATCGGGAGAAAGCAACCCGCATCCCGGAATCACGGCACGTCCGAGCAGAAGGTCCTGGATGTCGGAAATGCCACCCGGATAATATGCCAAGGCCTTGTCTATGGGTTCCTCCACATAAGTCTTGTTCATTTTATTGACCACAAGGAGAGTGCTGTCAACGATTTCCGCCCTTCCCACCTCTCCCACAAACGGGGCACGCAGCGAAATAAGTATGGCAGAGTCGCGCTGCATGAATATTTTCACGCTCGGGCTGACCGGCAGGCCACCCATCTTGAATTTCCCCGACACCGAGAGGGTCTCCCACGGTGTCCAGGAGGCCGCTACAGTATCTACGAACGCCATTTTTGCAGATTCCTCCACAAGCGTCTGCGCAACAGACGAGGCAGAGCCTCCTGCAACCATCAAAGCAACCGTCAGCAACAGTCCCGAAAGTTTGATAAATACAGTTTTCACCTTCAAATTCGTTTATATGATGTCACATCATTTGAAAAAAGCCCGGCATTGCCGCAAACATTCCGTCACTCATAAAAAAACGTCTTGTGCGTCACCTTCTTTTTAAGCAACTCATTGTCGGGTTCGAGCTCAAGGGCCTTTTTCCAATTTTCGAGAGCCTCCTGCGGCTCATGGTTCATGAAAAGGATGTCGCCGAGATGCGAATAGAATTCGGCATTGTCGGCTGTTCCGGCCGCCTGCGCCGCCTCAAGCGCCTTCCTTTGATATTCCAACGCCTCCTTATATTCCTTCTTCTTGAAAAGCACCCAGGCGTATGTGTCGAGATATGTGTCGTTATCAGGGGCCTGTTCTATTGCCTTACGGCTCATCTCTTCGGCCTTTTCAAGGTCTCCTCCGTTTTCCGTAAGGAAATAGGCATAGTTGTTGAGGGTCATAGGGTTTGACGGATAGAAGAACAAGGAGTTGTCGTAAGCTTTATAAGCTTTCTCCAGATTCCCCGCGCTGTAATACATGTCGCCAAGCATATTGTAGAGCGAGCTCATCCTCGTCAGTCCCTCGTAATTGAGAGAATTCCTCGCCTTCCTGTCGGTTATGGAGTCGGTAAGCGGCAACGACGGGTTAATGGAATGTATGAGTTCGGCATACGCTTTCTCAGCCTCGTCGAAATCCTTTGCTACGGTGGCTGCAGACGCATACATAAGTTTCAACGGGTCGGTCGGGGTGATATGCAGGAGTGCCTTATTATACGTCTCCACGGCATCAGCCCCGCGTTCATCGGCAAGTTGGAAACGCATCAACTGCCCCCAATATTCTATATTCGCGGGATCAAGGTCGATGGCATATCCTATCTGCTCTTCCGCATCATCGAAATCCCCTTTCGCCCCGCTATAACGAGCGGCAAGATCGAGCACCTTCGGTTCGTGGGGATATTGCTCGCGGAGCACCGAAAAGAGATGGTCGCCTCGCGCAGTGTCGCTGCTGTCATCAAGAAGCGTCTGCAGATATTCGCTGAGCAACGAAAGCTTGTCTTCAAGTTCGAAATCTTCGGAAAGGAGCGCCTCATACACCTTGTTGTCGTATGCCACGCTGTCGCCGCTGTTCTTATAATAGTTTGCGAGGGAAATCTTGGCGGCACCGTTGTCCGGACTTATTTTTTCCGCCTCGGTGTAGGCGGCAAGGATGGAATCATTGTTGCCTATCACTTCATAAAGGTTGCCCTTCAGAATTCTGAACGACGGCTCCCTCGGATTGGTGGCGATAAGGGCGTCGGCCTCCTTCACGGCACCCAGCGTGTCGCCTTTGGCAAGAAGGAAACTCATCTTCTTCAACGACAGTTGCGGCGACTTCCCTTCCGTCTTTTCAAAACGGTCGAGGGTGGCGAGGGCCTTCTCTTCCTGATGCGCCGCCATGTAAGCGTCGGAAAGCTGAAGGAGATTGACAGTGTTGCCCGGCAAGAGGGAATCCAACCGTTCGTAAATCCGGATTGATTCCGATATAGTGTCAATCCTCGATGCCACAAAAGCGTAGGTCCGCGCCTCGAAAAGATCGGCTGGATACTTGTCAACATACGGACGCATCAAATCGAGCGACCTCATAAGCTGAGGACCGCTCTGCATCGAATCCGTCTGCACCATCAGACGGGTCGTGCCGTATGAAGAGGCGGCCTCTTCATACGATGGGTCGATAAGATAGGCCTTTTTGTAGTATTCATACGCCTCCGCCATATTGCCCGCAGCCTGTTCGCGTGCTCCTTCAAGATAATAATACCTTGCCTTTTTCCTTTCGGGCGACGGATATGAGTATGCAAAAGCAGCCAAAGAAGAAATGGCGAGCAATGCGAGCAATAATATGTGGTTGTGTGTTTTCAAATCTCCGCGTTGTGTTACGTTTAAATGTAATCAGGCGATGCCGGTATGGCCGAAAGCCCCATCCTCTCGTTTGGTTCGGTCGAGTTCTTCCACAGGCTCCCATTCCACGTGGGAATATTGTTTTATCACCATCTGGCATACACGCTCACCGTCGTTCACGACGAAGTCGTCTTTCCCGAGGTTGATAAGTATTATTCCTATTTCGCCGCGATAGTCGGCGTCAACGGTTCCAGGGGTATTGGCTATAGAGAGCCCGTAATTCAGGGCAAGCCCCGAACGGGGACGTATCTGACATTCATACCCCTGTGGCAACTGGATATAGAGGCCTGTAGGTATAAGCGCCCTGTCGCCAGGGTTAAGAGTCACCGGCCCCTCCGGCAGAAAAGCCCTCACATCCATGCCGGCGGCATCGAAAGTGCCGTATGCCGGGAGAGGATGATGGCTTTTGTTTATAACCTTGACTTTAATTCTGTCCATAATATGAATATTTGAATTGGCGACGGCGATACATCCCCCTCTTTTTCTCTAACCGATTGAGAGGGTCAAAAGTTGTATCAACGTCGGAAAACTTACAAAATTAATAAAAAAGGGCGGTTATAAAAAAAGTTCGGCCGTCTTAATGAAAAGACAGCCGAATTTTTCTTCCAAAGATTCGATTATTAACCTTCGGTGATAGCGTCGTTAGGACAAACCTGAGAGCAGCTGCCGCAGCTGATGCATGTGTCGGGATCGATTTTGTAGATATCACCTTCAGAGATAGCGTCCACAGGACAAACAGACATGCAAGTGCCGCATGCGATACAGTTGTCGCCAATTACGTATGCCATAGCCTTTTAATTTTTAAGTTGTTTGTTATTTAGTTGATTAGAGTTATTTTTATGCAAATTTAGGATTTCAAAACCATTTGAGCAACAAAAAACGTACTAACCATCCTTAATTTGGAATCATTTTAAATAAGATACCGGCAATCGACAAGTTTTTTAAATCACTATATAATTTTATTTGATTTGACCTATTTTTTTCATAACTTTGTGGAGAGAGTCCCAATGGCTCCGGCAATGCCCTATGACATACCATCCGCTTATATCCATAATCACGATTACGTTTAACGCCGCTGAACAGCTGCCTCCAACTATGGAATCGGTGGCGGCACAGACATGCCGCGAATTCGAGCACATCATCATTGACGGAGCCTCCAAAGACAATACGCTGCAAGTGGCGCGCAGTTTGGCATCCAATTCCCTGCGAATACTCAGCGAACCCGATAAAGGGCTTTACGACGCCATGAACAAGGGATTGCGTATGGCGCAGGGGGATTACGTCATATTCCTCAACGCAGGAGATGCATTCCACGACAACACGGTGCTTGAAGCATACGCCGAGGCAGCCAAACGGAATGCCGACATCATTTATGCCGACACCGTGATTGTTGGAGCCGACCGTAAGTTTATTTCGAAACGACACCTCTCGGCCCCCGAACTGCTCACATTCCAATCATTCTCCAAGGGGATGCTTGTGTGCCACCAAGCATTTATGGTGAAAAGGTCGCTCGCACCGTTATACGACACCTCCTATCGGTTTTCGGCCGACTATGACTGGACTGTGAAATGCATCCGTAAATCGAAACCCGGAAAATGCATCAACCTTCATCGAATCGCCATAGATTATCTCAGCGACGGGATGACCGACAAAAACAAATTTAAATCCCTGAGAGAACGTTTTGAAATCATGTGCCGGCATTATGGCACAACGGCCACAGTCACAAACCATATCTCCTTTATCGGAAGAGCAATGAAGAGAAAACTCTCACGATAGCCACAGGATTATCCTATTTTTCCTTAAAATCAGAAGTAATAGTATTGGGAATCCACACATTTTTGCTAAATTCGCACAAACTTAGCAAAAATAACCAATCCCCAATGAACACACAGTCTCATTCAGCCGACGTGATATCCCTTCGTCAAATTGCATTAAACGTAAACAATGACAATCTTAACGAAGATATCCTTGTATTCGACAACTTCTGCACATACGAAAAGGAAGATGTTTTTCCAATACGAATAGATGCACTCGTAATCGCACTCTGCACAGCCGGCACTGGCAAGATTGGGATTGATTTAAGGGAATACGATATAAAGGAAAATACATTGATGGTGATTCAACCAAAAAACTATATATACCTTTCAAACTATTCCCAGGATTTTAGAGGGACAGTAGTGGCATGCTCCAACCATGTGGTGGAGGACGTGCTTCCAAAACTAACCGATATCCTTCCCTTGCTTATTCATCACCGAACGGAACCCGTCACTCAGCTCACCGCTGAAGAAGCCAAAAACATCGCCAACTTTTACGCAATTCTACGTGAAAAACTGAGGGGACCGAGCACCCCGTTTCTAAAGCAAAAAGTGCTTTGTATGCTTCAGGCCGCCCTTTACGAAATGATGGAAATAAACATAAAAAAGAACGGCAATATCGATAAGACCACACGGTCAAGGAAAGAGGAGATAATGGCAAAGTTTATTATAGCAGTGGGGGAAGACTTCCGTACGGAAAGACAAGTGGCATATTACGCCCACAAACTTTTCATTACCCCCAAACATCTTTCCTCGGTGGTAAAAGAAATCTCTGGCAGGACAGCAGGAGACTGGATTGAGAACTACGTCGTGATGGAAGCGAAAGTATTGCTTAAGACAACCGATATGACCATACAGGAAATCGCGCTCTATTTAAACTTCGCCAATCAATCGTTTTTCGGGAAATATTTCAAGCACCACACCGGCGTGTCACCGACAACCTATCGCAAACGCAACTCATAATCCGACGAAAATCAATTTGTGATTGTTAAAAAAAATCGATAAATCCACTACTGAATAATTACAATCTATCTATAATTCATTATTTATACTATCTTTCATTTAAAATATAATGCACAATACATAATCAAGATAGATTATGTATTGTGCATTATGCATTAATAAGACCTACTCTTCCGCTTTCGCAGTACCATCGGCGTGATAAGGTTCATCTTCTCTGT